>CAYWGD010000002.1:274359-282230 GCA_964457335.1 uncultured Enterobacteriaceae bacterium
GGGCGGTCGTGGAGGGGGGACGTGTTCGACACGTGGTGCCTCCATGACCGCGGGGCGGTCGTGGAGGGGGGACGTGTTCGACACGTGGTGCCTCCATGACCGCAGGGCGCCTGTTCGGTCGGCGGGTCGCGCACTCGGTCTCGAGCGACGGAGCTCGAGTCCGGGCGCGGAGCGCCGGGGGTGCGGGGGACGCTGCGCGCCCCCCGCCGGGGGGCGTTGCGGGGGGCGCGGGCGCCCCCTGCCCCAAGAGCCCGGTGCCCTATGGTACGACGCGCTCCAGCCGTGCGCCCGCGACCCGCCAGTCACCGGTGTTCTCGCGCGTCATCCAGAGGAGGCGGCGCTCGTCGTCCGGGCCGCCGTCGTCGTGGGTGATCGCGAGGCGCAGGAGGCCGGGCAGGAACGTGGCGCCGAGCTCGACGCGGACGGTCTCGCCGCCGACGCGCGCGCCGTCGACGACGCGGGCCGACCAGAGCGTGGCGCCGACGCGCATCGGGGGCGCGATCGTCGTGGCCAGGTCGACGACGGTGAGCCACCGCTCGACGGTGCGCGCGCCGGTGCCGCCGTCCTCGGTGGTGAGCTCCACACCCCAGGCCGGGCCCCCGGTGAGCGGCGTGGCGTCGTGGACCGCGGTGATGGTGGGCGTGGGCGCGCGGGTCCCCCACAGGAGCCGCCGCGCGAGGCGCAGGCCGTCGGGCGTCGGGACGGCGAGCCACACGGCGGCGTCGGCGTGCACGAGGGCGGCGCCCGCTTGCGTGGTGACCGAGACGCGATCAGGGCCGTCCACCGCGGCGAGGACCGGGGCGAGCCACGCGGGGGCGGGCTCGACCAGGGCGGGGCAGAGGTCTGAGGGGTCGGCGTCGGGATCGGCGACGGGCGCGCACGCCACGCCGGCGTCCGAGCGCACGCAGGTGGCGGCGCCGGCCGGGCTCGTCGCGGTGACGCGCACGCCGGCGCAGTCGGCGCCGACCGGCCCGTCACGGCCCCAGGCCTGCGCCGGGCGGACCCAGAGGCCGGTCAGGCGGGTCGCGGCGAGGGCGTCGCGGAGGGCGTCGGCACGCGGACCCGCATGGGCGCCCAGCACGAGGACGAGCAGCATGGAGCGAGCTTAGCCGCGGGCGCGCGGGCGCGGGCGGCGTGGTAGTCTCTCCCGCCGCCCTGGAGCTTCCGTGGCCAGCCGCGAGTCCACCCGTCGCTTCCACTTCCTCAAGGAGATCGCCTCCGGGGGATTCGGCAGCGTGTACCTCGCGAAGGTCATGCACGCCGACGGGTTCTCGCGCCTCGCGGCGATCAAGCTCCTCCACCAACGCTGGAGCGAGAACGCGGAGATCGCGCAGCGCATGCGCGACGAGGCCCGGCTGCTCGGCTGGCTGCGGCACCGCAACATCGTCGACGTCATCGACCTCACCACGATCGGCGGCCGCGTGGCCGTCATCATGGAGTACCTGGAGGCGATCGACTTCAAGGGCGCGATCAACCACGTGGCCGAGGTCGGCGAGCGCATGCCGCCCCGCGTCGCGCTCGAGGCGACCGCGTTCGTGGCGAGCGCGCTGGACGCGGCGTACAACCGGCCGCCCTACCAGGGCGAGAAGCCGCTCCGCGTCATCCACCGCGACATCAAGCCGTCGAACATCATGGTCGACGAGTCCGGCACGGTGAAGGTGCTGGACTTCGGCGTCGCGCGGGCCGACTTCGACCACCGCGAGAGCCACACGCAGGAGCTGCAGTTCGGCTCGGTGGACTACATGCCGCCCGAGCGGCTGTTCTTCGAGCCGGAGACGCCGTTCTCCGACGTGTACTCGCTCGGCGCCACGCTGTACGAGCTCCTGGCGCTGGAGAAGCTCGGGAAGGCGAAGGGCCGCCCGGAGAAGCACGCGCAGTTCCTCGCCGACCGGATGGTGTACCTCCGCACCCGGTGCGACCTCGAGGGGCTGAGCGGCGACACGGTCGTGGAGCTCGTCCAGCAGATGCTGGCCTACAACCACGAGCAACGGCCGTCGGCCGCCGAGGTGGTGCAGCGCGCCCGGGCGCTCGCGCGCGGCTTCGACGGCGAGGGCATCACGGAGTGGGCGGAGCGGGTGATCCCGCCGCTCGTGAAGGAGATCCGCGAGGCGCCGCGCGAGCCGAACCCGCTCACCGACTCGATCCTCTCGGAGGACAGCGCGTCGTTCAAGGCGGACGACACCTACGTGGAGTCCTCGGAGGAGGGCGGGGTGGTGCTCCGCGCCGAGGACCCCGTGCCGGCCGCGATCCCGCAGACCGACGAGCGCTGGGACCTGCTCCGGCAGGCGGCGCTCGAGGAGATCCAGGCGCGCGCGCCGGCCCCGGTGGACGGGCCCATGGTCACCGCGCACCTCGACGAGGACGTCGAGGTCATCGACGAGACCCCCGCCCGGCCCGAGCCCGTCGCCGCGCCTCCGCGGGGGCTCCTACCCTCCGCGAGCGCGATGGACGCGCCGTCCGCGCCGTACGTCAAGAAGGCCCACGAGCGGCTCGGCGCCCCGGTGGCCCCCACCGCCGCGCCGGCGGTCGCCGCGCCGGCGGTCGCCGCGCCGGCCCCTGCGCGCCCGGCGGCCCCCGCGCAGCCCGCCGCGTCGCCGGGGGTGGTCGTCGCGTCGGAGCGGGCCGGGGGCTACCTGCGCTCCGCCCCGACGATGATCCCCGACGAGTCGGAGCACGCGCCGACCCAGGCGTTCCGGGCGCCCCCGGTGGACGACGACCTGCCCGGGGACCCCGCGGCCTTCGGCGAGGAGTCCACGGTCGTGGCCCCGCCGCCGCGCCCGAGCGGCCCGGACGACACGGCGCCCGGGATGCAGGCGGGCACGCTCGACCCGGCCCCGCCCAGCGCCGACCCGCCGATCGCCCCGCTCGTACCGGAGCGCCCGCAGCGACCGATCGAAGCGCCGGTCGCGCGGCCGCCCGAACCGCGCCCGGAGCCGGTCCGCGCGCCCCGCGCCGAGCCCCGCCCGGAGCGGTCCGCGCTCGACGACGAGGAGCCCGCGCCGCGCCGCTCGTGGCTCCTGCCGGTGCTGGCGCTCGTGTTCGTCGGCGGCCTCATCGTCGTGGGCGGCGCCGTCCTGGTCGGCGGCGCGCTGCTCAGCGGCGGGGGTTCCGGCCCCACCGAGGCGACGAAGACGGCGGGCGCGTCCGCGACGCCCGCGGTGCCCGCGCCCGCGGCGGCGCCGGCGTCGGTGGAGGGCGGGCTCACGTTCGTGTCCGCCGCGCCCGACACGGCGAAGATCACGGTCTCGTGCGACGGCACGGAGGTCTCCGGCGCGGGCAGCGTCGGGCTCGCGGCCACGTCGGCGCAGAAATGCTCGGTCAAGGTGATGCTCGAGGATCGGACGCGCCTGTTCGCCGAGGTGGCCGGCGCCGAGGCGGGCACGTACCGGTGCTTCGACGGGGGGTCGAAGGAGTGCGTCCGCTGAAGGGCCGCGAGGTCGTCGTCACCGCGGTCGGGCTGAGGTGCGCCGCGGGCTCCACCCCGGCGCTGCCCGATCGCTCCTGGGGCAGCCCCGATCCCGACGCCGAGCCGCTCGGCGTGCCGCTCGTCGCGCGCGTGGACGGGGTGCCCGAGCACCCGGAGTTTCCCGACGATCGCAAGGGCGCGCTCGCCTGGGCGGCCGCCGCGGACGCCATGGTCGGCGCGCCGGTGGGCGGGCGCCGCGGCGTGTGGCTCGGCACCGGGCTCTCGAGCCTCACGCCCGACGAGGTCGCCCGCGACCTCTACCCGCACCTGCGGGACGGTCGCTTCGACCGCTCGGCGCTCGCGCGCGACCTCGACCCCACGCGGCCCGCGCCGCGGCGGCACGCGCCCGAGCGCGTCACCCGCGTGATCGCGGAGGCGTACGGCGCGCGCGTGGCCGAGACGAGCTTCTCGGCGTGCGCGGCGGCCGCGATGTCGATGGCGGAGGCCGCCCGGGCGATCGCGCGCGACGAGGTCGACGTGGCGCTCGCGGGCGGGCACGACGCGATGATCCACCCCATCGGGCTCTTGTCCTTCGTGGTGCTCGGCGCGCTCTCGACCACCGTGTCGCGGCCGTTCGACCGGCGCCGCGACGGCTTCCTCATCGGGGAAGGGGCGGCCGTGTTGCGGCTCGAGGCCGCCGAGGACGCGCGCGCCCGCGGCGCCCCGATCCTGGCCCGCTGGCTCGGCGCGGGCACGAGCGCGGACGCCTACAACGTCACGGCGCCGCACCCCGAGGGCCACGGGGCCGCGCTCGCGATGGCGCGCGCGCTCCGGGACGCGGGGCTCGCGCCGGCGGACATCGACTACGTGAACGCCCACGGCACCGGCACCCCGGTGGGGGACCGCGCCGAGGCGCTCGCCGTGCGGCGCGTGCTCGGCGACGTGCCCGTCAGCTCGTTCAAGGGCGCCGTGGGCCACACCGTCGCCGCGGCCGGCGCCGTCGAGCTCGCGCTCTGCCTCGCCTGCTTCCGCGACGGCGTGCTCCCCGGCACCGTGGGCCTCGAAGAGCCCGACCCGGAGTGCCCCGCGAACGTGCTCGTGGCGAACGTGGCGAAGCGGCCCCGCGCGATCCTGTCGAACTCGTTCGGCTTCGGTGGGCAGAACTGCGCGGTGGTGATCGGCGCGCCCTGAATGGCGCCTCAGTTTGCGCTATGCTCACGCGCCCTTCGCAGGAGCCCATGCGCGTCGCCTTCGTCTTCCCCGGGCAGGGGAGCCAGTCCGTCGGGATGGACGCGGGGCTGGATGCCGACACCTTCGCCGAAGCCGACGAGGCGCTCGGCTACCGGCTGTCCGCCATCGTGCGCGAGGGTCCGCCCGAGCGGCTCGCCGAGACGGAGATCACCCAGCCGGCGCTCCTGACCACGTCGATCGCCATGGCCCGCGCCCTCGCGAAGGCCCGGCCGGACCTCGCGCCCTCGCTGGCGGCCGGGCACTCGCTCGGGGAGTACGGCGCGCTCGTGGTCGCCGGCGCGCTCGACTTCGCGGACGCCGTGCGGCTCGTGCGGCTGCGCGGGCGCGCGATGCAGGCGGCCGTGCCGCTCGGTGTCGGCGCGATGGCCGCGATCATGGGGCTCGAGACCGAGGAGGTGCGCGCCTTGTGCGAGGCGCACGCCCACGGCGAGGTGGTCGAGCTCGCGGGGCACAACTGCCCCGGGCAGACCGTGATCGCGGGGCACGTCGGCGCCGTGGACCGGGTGTGCGAGGCCGTGGGCTCCGGGGCGCGGCGGCTCGCCGTCAGCGCCCCGTTCCACTGCGCGCTGCTCGGGCCCGCCGCCTACGCGCTCCGCGCGGCGCTCGCGGAGGTGACGATCCGCCCTCCGCGCTTCCCGGTGGTCCAGAATGCGATGGCGGACGTGGCGGAAACGGTCGACGACGTGCGGGAGCGGCTCGTGGAGCAGGTAGTGAAGCCGGTGCGGTGGGTCGAGTGCGTGCACCGCCTGAAGGCGTTGGGCGCCGAGCGGTGCGTGGAGGTGGGGCCGGGCAAGACCCTCGCGGGGCTCGGCCGCCGGATCGATCGCGCCCTGCCCGTGCTGTCGTTCGCGGACGCGATGGGGGCCGCGTGAGGCCCGTCTCGCTCGTCGCCGCCTCGTTGTTCTGCCCCGCGGGCATCGGCGGGAGCGGGCTCGGCACCGCCGACCCGGGCCCGGTCCCCGGGCTCCAGCCCGCCCAGCACGGCGTGCCCCGCAAGCACCTCAAGACGATGACGCGCGCGGTGCAGCTCGGCGTCGCGGCGGTGTACGCCGCGCTCGAGGACTGGCCCACGTGGCGCGCCGTGCCGCCCGAGCGGCGGGGGCTCTACGTCGGGGCCTCGCCCCAGTCGGGCGACGCGGAGGACATGGCGCCCGCGCTCGAAGCGATGGGGACGCCGTTCTCGCTCCCGGCCTTCGCCGAGCGCGCCGTGCCGCTCATCCCGCCGCTGTGGCTCGTGAAGGGGCTCTCGAACAACATCCTCGGCTACGCCTCCGCGCAGTTCGACTTCCAGGGCGACAACGGCAACTGGTGCGACGGGCGGCTCGGGGGCGCGGTCGCGCTCTGCAACGCCGTGCACGCCGTGGCGGAGGGGCGCGTGGACCTCGCGGTGGCCGGCGGCGCCGACGCGCTGATCGGCGCCGAGGCGCTCGTCGGGGGGCCCTGCTCCGAGGGCGCGGCCTTCCTGGTGCTCGTGGCCGGCGAGGTCGGCAAGTTCGTGGTCGAGGCGGGCGTGCCCTCCATCGACGGGATGGAGACCTCCCTCGGCGAGCTCGGCGCCGCCGCGGTCCCCGTCGGTGTCGCGCGCGCGTGGCTCGCCGGCCTCAAGGAGATCGACGCGGGCGGGCTGCGCGTGCGTCGGCGCTGAAGCCTGCGGGGGAGCACGAAAGCCTGCGGGTGGCTGTCAGGGGATTGTGGAGAGGCGATGACACCGGCGCGGGTTCGTTCTAAAACTCGCGCCTCCTGGAGACCGCGATGTCCCTGCCCGCCGGCGTCGACGAGGCCACGTTCGAGAAGGTCCGCTCCTGCATCGCCGAGGCCCTCGGCCTCGACGAGGAGGAGGTCCGCTACGACTCCCGCCTGATCGGGGACCTCGGGGCCGAGTCGCTCGACTTCCTCGACATCGCCTTCCGCCTGGAGCGCGCGTTCGACGTGCGCATCCCGCGCGGCGGCATCGAGGCCGCCAGCAAGGAAGGCCTCCCGGAGGGCGAGACGTACGAGGTCGGCGGCGTGCTCACCCCGGCGGCGCTCGCGCGGCTCGCCGCGCACATGCCCGAGGTCCCGCCCGCCGAGTTCCGGCCCGGCCTGAAGGTGTCGGAGGTCTCGTCGCTGATGCGCGTCGGCACGTTCTACAACGTCGTGACCGGCCTCCGCGCCGCCAAGGCCTGACCGGCGCGTGGCGCGGCCGCGCTTCGCCTTCCTCGTCCACCCGCTCGTCCCGGCGGCGCGGCGCCTCCAGGCGTTGCGCACCTACCGACCGCGGCTGCTCGTCACCGACCGCCCCACGATCGACGACGTGGCGGTGATCTGCCGCATCGGCTTCGGCGAGGTCGAGGGCGTCGTCGTGGGCGTGCCGCTCCTCCCCGACGAGCTCCTCGCCGACCAGGCGCGCGCGCTCGCGTGGATGGAGCGCGCCGCGCAGATCGCCGCGCCGATCGGCCACGTGGGGCTCGGCAGCGTGCTCGCCGTCGTCGCGGGGCGGGGCACGGCGCTCGCGGAGGCGTGCGGGTTGCCGGTGACGACGGGCAACGCCGCCACCGCCTGGGCCGCCACCTCGATCGTCCGGCGGGTCGCGGGCGGGCGTCCCGTGGCGGTGCTCGGCGGGCGCGGGGCGGTCGGGCGCGCGATCGCGGACGTGTTGGCGGCCGACGGGATGCTCGTCGCCGTCGACCCGATGGACGTGGCCGCCTACGAGGTGGTGGTCGGCGCCCACACCACCGGCGGCGTGCTCGCGCCGAGCGCGTTGCATCCCCGCGCCACGCTCGTCGACGTCGCGTTGCCGCCCACGTTGTCGGGGCCGGCGCCGCGCGGCGTCACCGTGCTCGCGGGGGAGTCGGTCGCCCTCCCGAACGGCTGGCGGCGCGACGGCTGGGGCTACCTGTTCCACCTCGTCGCCGGGTACGGCTGGAACGCCGTCTACGCCTGCCTGCTCGAGCCGCTCATCGCCGCGCGGCTCGGCCGGGCCACGCCCTTCGCGCAGGGCCGTCGCCTCGACGTGGCCGCGGTCCGCGCGTTCGGCGCCGCCGCCGAGGAGGCGGGGTTCGTGCCGCGGATCCACCGGATCGGGTAGCCGCCGAGGAGATCGACGCGGTTTTGGGGTTGGATCTTCTCGGGGCGGGGGGTGCCCCCCCGCAACGCCCCCCGGTCGTGCCGTACGGGCGAGATAGATCCGTGCCCCCGAGGACGCGATGGCTGAGCTCTGGCTGGGTGACGAGGA
>CAYWGD010000003.1:0-49790 GCA_964457335.1 uncultured Enterobacteriaceae bacterium
CCTGGGCGGGCGCCGGCGGCGGCGCGGCCATCGCGGGCGCGGGGGCGCGGCCACGACGGGCGGCGGCGCGGCCGCCTCCCTCGCCCCGCCACTGGGCGGCGATGCCCCGACGGAGGCGGTACATCCGCACGTTCTCCGTGGTCATCCCCGAGAGCTCCGCGACCTCGCGGTCGGGGCGCACACCCACCACGTCGAGGAACGCATCCAACTTGGACGCGCGCCCGGTGCCCTTGCCGGCCTCGGCGCGGCCCTCCTCGGTCGCCTCGGCGGCGGGCGCCTCGGCCTTGGCCTCGGCGGCCGGGGCCGCGACGGCCTCGGGGGCGGGCGCCGCGGGCTTCTCGGCGACGGCGGGGGCGGCCTTGCGAGGGCGGCCACCACGGCCCTTGGGCGCCTCGACCTTCGCGGTCTCGGCCTTCGGCGCCTCGGTGGCCGGCGCCGCGGGCGCGGCCTCGGCCGCCGGGGCCTCCTCCTTCGGCGCCGGGGCCTTCACCTCGGCGGCCTCGACCTTCGCGGCCTTCGGGGCCTTCGCGGCGGCCTTCGGAGCCTTCGCGGCCTTGGCGGCCTTGGCGCCCTTGGCCGCCTTCGGGGCCTCGGCCTCCGCCTCGGCGCCCTCGCCGCGGTAGCGGTCGATGCCGTGGCGCTTCCGGAACTCCACGACCGTCTTGCGGGCCACGCCGGCACGCTCGGCGGCGACGCCGTCGGGGATGGTGCCGAGCAGGTGGCGGATCGCCTCGAGCCGCTCGTTGGCGCGCCCGCCCTCGCCCTTGGGGGCCTCGGCGGCGGCCTTGGTCTTCGCGGTGGGGGCCTTCGCGGCCTTCGCGGACGGCTTCGCGGCCGCGGGGGCCTTCGCGGCGGCGGGCTTGCGGCCGCCGCGGGCGCGCGGCGCGGGCGCCGCGGGAGCGGCCTCGACGGGGTTGGTCGGTGTGCCAGCCGCCTCGGCGCCTGCCACCTTGCTGGGTAGATGCCCGGTGCGCTCCAACGCCGCCTGCAGCTCGGCCACGGACACCTTGTGCTCCCGGGCCAGATCGCGCAGCTTGCGGCTCTTCAGCTTCGAAACGACATCGTTCCACCAGGGGCGGTTCTCGAGGGGGGTAGACACAGGTGTTCTCCGCGTGTTGGGGTCCAAATCGACGACGCCAGGGGACCCGCAAACGTATAGCGGGTTGATTTGGAAAAGGCAACGCATTTGATGTCGTAGGTTGGTCGGACGTGGCGCGGTGTCCCATCGGCGCTCGCCGCCGCTCGACGTGCAACCGGGTGTCGGGACGTCTACGAACCGTAGAATGGCGTGCCCGTCGGCGGTGCGAAGACGGCCCTCCGGGCCTCGCGGGGCTGGCCCGGATATTGCTGCCGGCCGTCCGGCGACACGATGCTCTTCCCCACGTTCGACTACTTCCTGTTCCTGCCGCTGGTCGCCCTCGTCCACTGGGCGCTCCAGCGGAACGGGCTGCGTACCGGGTGGCTGCTCGTCGCCAGCCTCGTCTTCTACGCCTCCTGGAACCCCGTCGACACGCTGCTGCTCGGGGTGGTCATCGCCCTCGCGTACGGGCTCGGGCGCTACGTCGGCGGGCTCACGGAGGAGAAGCGCGGCCGGGCCGTCGGGCTCTCGGCGCTCCTCTTGCTCGCGCCGCTGCTCTACTACAAGTACGCGGGCTTCCTGCTCGCCAACATCCGGATCTTGTGGCCCGACGCGCCCGCGCCGCCCGCCACGCACCTTCCCATCGGCATCTCGTTCTACAGCTTCCAGGCCCTCGCCTATGTCATCGACGTGCGGCGGGGGCAGGAGCCGGAGAAGGATCCCACTCGCTTCGCAACCTTCCTCCTATTCTTTCCGCACCTCGTCGCGGGGCCCATCCTGCGGGCGTCGACGCTCCTCTCCCAGCTCGCCGGCCCGCGGTCGTTGTCCCGCGGCGACGTTGGGGAGGCGCTCGCCCGCCTCGGGACCGGCCTCGTCAAGAAAGTGTTGGTCGCCGACGTGCTGCGGCTGGGGATGGTCGACTCGGTGTTCACCGATCCGTCGAGCTTCACCGGGCTCGAGGTCCTCGTGGCGTTGTACGCCTACAGCCTGCAGATCTACTGTGACTTCTCCGGGTATACCGACTTCGCGGTCGGTTCCGCGCGGCTCTTCGGCATCCGCGTGCCGGAGAACTTCGATCGGCCGTACCAGGCGTTGTCCGTGGCCAGCTACTGGCGGCGCTGGCACATCACGCTCTCAGATTGGGTGCGCGATTACGTCTACTACCCGATGGGCGGGTCCCGAGGCGGCGGCTGGCGCCCCTATCGGAACACGTTCGTCACGTTGCTCATCCTCGGGTTCTGGCACGGGGCCAACTGGACCTTCCTCGTGTACGGGCTCCTGCACGGCTGCGCGGTGAGCCTGAACCGGTGGTGGAAGAAGTCGGGGCCCGGCGCGACGCTGCCGGAGCCGGGGACCCTCGGCAAGGCCTGGCGATGGCTCCTCACCTTCCACTTCGTCGTGCTCGCGCGCATCCTCTTCCGCGCCGACGACCTCGCGCAGGCGCTGGACATCACCCGCGCCCTCGGCAACGTCGCCCTGGTGATGCCGCGTTTCGCGCCCCACGCCTGGCTCGTGCTCGTGCTCGGCTACGCCGCCCACTTCACGCCGCGGTCCTGGATCGGCCCCGCGCGGGCCCGCTTCGCCCTGCTCCCCGCGCCCGCCTGGGGCGTGGCGCTCGTCGTGGCCGGCTGGGCGTGCGTGCGCTGGGGACCCGGAGATACCCTTGCCTTCATCTACTATGACTTCTGACCGGAGCGGCATCCGCGCGCTCGTGGCGGCGTTCGCCACGGCGGGCGCGTGTGTGGGCGTCACCTACGCCCACCCGGCGCTGTCCGCCTACCGGCCGTGGCTCCCGGGGGAGCCCCTCCCGGTGCTCGCCGCCCTCGCGCCGCGGGGCGGCGCCCCGCGCGTGGTGGAGGACGGCGTCAACGGCCTCGCGATGGCGACCGACCTCGGCGCCCCCCCGGCCGACATCCCTACGGAAGCCGATCCCGTGCCCGACGACGGGACCGCGGGGGCCTCCACCACGGGCGCCTCCACCGCGGGTGTGTCGCCCGGCGTCGCCCTCGCGCCGACGGCCGCTCCCGGGACCGACGCGGGCGGCCCGGCGCCCGACGCCGGGTCTTTCGATGCCACGGGCGCCGTCACGGAGCCCCCCGCACCCCTCCCCAGCGCGGCGGGTATGCCCGCCCGCCCGCCCGGCGTGGCCACGGCGCTCGTCGACGCGGGCCACCGCGGGATGGACCCCTTCTACCGCGCGCTCCACCGCGCCGCGGGCGGGGAGGGCCTCGCCCGCGCGTCGCACTACGGCGACTCCACCATCGCCGCCGACGGCATCACCTCCACCGTGCGCTCCCGGCTCCAGCGGCGCTTCGGCAACGGCGGCCCCGGCTACCTCTCCGCCGGCATGGACCCCCGCTGGAACTTCCGCCGCGACGTCACGATCGACCGCGCGGGCACCTGGGACACCGTCAGCCTCCTCCTCGGCGGGGGCAACGGCCGCTACTCGTACGGCGGCATCGTGAGCACCGCGGCCGCCGACGCGACGCTCACCGTCACGGCGCCGAAGGGCACGACGATGCACCGCTTCGAGCTCTGGTACCAGGGCGGGGCCGAGCGGGGCGGCTGGTGGGCGACGATCGACGGGAACGCCGCCGGCGGCGGGAGCGCCGCCGGGGAGTCCACCGTGGACCTCCGCCACGTCGTGGACGTGCCGGAGGGCTACAAGAAGGTCGCGTTCGGCGCCACGGGCGCCCCGGTGCCCTTCTACGGCGTCGTGATGGAGACGCGGGGCCCCGGCGTGGTGTGGGACGCGCTCGGCGTGGTGGGCGTCGGCTCGCGCTCGTTCACCCAGCACTCCCGCAAGCACCTCGCCAGCCAGGTCGCCCAGCGGGATCCCGACCTCGTCGTCGTCATGCTGGGCGGCAACGAGCTCGGCCTGCCCGCGCTCGGGAAGGGCGACGGCTCCGGGTACGTCCCCTACTTCACGGACACCGTGCGTCGCCTGCGCGCGGGGGCGCCGGACGCCGCCTGCCTCATCATCACGCCCATCGACCAGGGCACGCGCGAGGGAGGCGCCGCCCGCACCAAGCCGAACCTGCCACGCCTCGTCGAGGCGCAGCGCAAGGCGGCGGCCAACGAGGGGTGCGCGTTCTGGAACGCCTGGGCCGCCATGGGCGGGCCGGACGCCATCGCCCGGTGGTCGACCCTGAAGCCGCCGCTCGCGTGGACGGACCTCAACCACCTCTCCAAGGCCGGCCAGGACATCATGGGCAACCTCCTCGCGGACGCGATCGAGCACGGCTACGACGGCTGGGTCGCCGCCGGCGGCCCCGCGCGCACCCCGCCCGCCGGCGCGGCCGTCTCCTCCGCGGACCCCGCCCCCGCCTCGCCCCCAGCCGACGCGGCCGCCCCCTCCGTCCCCCCGGCGGTCACCCCGTGACCCCGCCCCGCCCCGCGATCGTCGCCCTCGCGCTCCTCGGCGCGACCGCGCTGGTCCTGGCCTCGCGCCCCGACCCGAGCGAGGCGTCCACGCCCGTCGCCGTGGCGGTCCTGGGCGCGCCGCCGCCGACCGCCATCACGCGCCCGGCCGACCCGCCGTGGGTGACCCGGCTCCGCGTCGAGGCCGCCGGCCCGCCCGAGGACGAGTGCGCCAGCGTCGGGAAGACGGAGGCGCCCGGCGCCCCGCGCCAGCCCGAGCCCACGCCGCCGACCCCGCCGGTCGAGAGCAAGCCCGCCACCGCGGAGACCGCGGGCATGCTCCGCGTGGACGTGGCGCCCGACGCGCCCAACGCCGACCTCCCGCCCGAGATCCGCGAGCGCCTCGGCTTCGGCGCGCCCTTCGACGTGACGCGCATCGCCCCCGAGCCGCTCCGTGGCCGCCCCGAGGACCTCGCGAAGGTGCGCGCGGTGCTCGCGCGCGCGGCCCGCAACGACGGCCACACGCGCCTCTCCTTCTGGGGGGCCTCCCACGTGGCGGGCGAGTACTTCACCGGCGAGCTCCGCCGCCTCCTCCAGGACCGCTACGGCGACGCCGGGCACGGCTTCGTCATGCCCGCCGCGCCGTGGAAGGGCTACCGCGCCACCGACGTGAACCTCTGCACCGGCGGCACCTGGACGAGCGACTTCCACAACCGCGTGGGCGGCCGCGACGACGGGCTCTACGGCCCCGGCGGCATCAGCGTCGAGGGGCTCGCGCCCACCAGCTTCGGCTGGGTGCAGACCACCCGGACGAACCCCCACGGCCGCGCCGTCACCCGCTTCGAGGTGCTCTACCTCCGGCAGCCCGGCGGCGGGGCGCTCGACCTCCTCGTGGACGCCGCCGCCCCGGTGCGCGTCCCCACGCGCGGCGACCTGGGCCCCGGGGCCGCGGTGGTCGACGTCCCCGACGGGCCGCACCGCCTCGCGGTCTACCCGGCCGGCGACGGGCCGGTGCGCGTGTTCGGCGCGGTGCTCGAGCGCGACGTGCCCGGCGTGATCGTGGACGCGATGGGCGTCACCGGGCGCACCGCCTCGTCCTGGCTCGCCTGGGACGAGTCGCTCCAGGCGGCCTACCTCGCCCGCCGCCCGGTCGACCTCGCCGTCCTCGCCTACGGCACGAACGAGGCGAACGACCGCGGGCTCGACGAGGCCGAGTACCGCGCCACGCTGCAGAAGGTGCTCGCGCGTATGCGTCGCGTGCTGCCGGACGCCGCGTGCGTCCTGATCGGCCCGAGTGACCGCGCCAGGAAGGTCTCCGGCACGACGTTCGCCATCTGGAGCCACACCGCGTGGGTGGCCCGCGTGCAGCGCGAGGTCGGCCCGGCGTACGGCTGCGTCACCTGGGACCTCCAGGAGGCCACGGGCGGGCCCGGCAGCATGGCGCGGTGGCGCGGCGCCGAGCCCCAGCTCGGCGCCGACGACGGCATCCACTTCACCGCCGCGGGCTACCGCGAGCTCGCCACCCGCTTCCTCGCCGCGCTCGACGGGGCCTGAGCCGGGCCCCGCATCGGCAGGGTGACACTCGTACGTAATTCCCGGGATTGGCGGCCGGCCCCCGTTTGCGGTAGTCGTGCGGCCATGCGCGCGCTCGACATCGTCGCGGTGGACGACGACCCGGCCATCGTGGAGCTCCTCTCCCTGGTGTTCGCCGACGCGGGCCACGTCGTGCGCACCGCGAGCGGCGCGGCCGGCGCCCTGGCGCTCCTCGACGACCGCGCTCCCGACGTGCTCGTCACCGACGTGGTGATGGCCCCGACCGACGGCGTCGCGCTCGCCCACGAGGCCCGCGCGCGCCGCCCGGACCTGCCGGTCGTCTTCGTGTCGGCCTACACCGCGGACCGCCTGGGTGTACGTCCCCTCGGGCGGACGGTGTTCGTGAACAAGCCCTTCCTCGCCGAGGAGCTCCTCGAGGCGGTGCGGCGGGTGCGCGGCGCCTGAGACGCTGACCGGGGCGCGCCCGCTTCCTCGAGGCGCGCGGGTCGAGGCGCGCGGGTCGAGGCGCGGGCCGTCAGGCGAGCAGGTCGACCTTGATCGCCCGCACGTTCGTCTTCAGCGGGGCCTTCCCGGCGTGCCCGAAGGTCCACCCGGGGGCGTCGAGGCCCTCGGCCTCGTCGAAGCTCTCCTCGAAGTCGGGGTCCGTGCGCCGCGCGTCGAAGGTGTTGAGCAGGTCGAGGTCCGGCACGCGCACACACGGCCGGCCCTCCTTGGTCGAGAACGTGTGGCCCGCGAGGAGCCGCACGCAGCGCCAGCTGTGCCGCTGCCAATCCTCCGGGTCGTCGCTCGTCATGAACACGACCCGGAGCCCGATCGGCCCGACGATGGCGCAGCTCTTCAGATCTTCGGGCTGGAGATCGCCCTGGCGCCCGCCCATGGCGTGCACCTCGACCACGCGGCGCTCGCCGGAGAGGTTGATCCCGGCGAAGGCGACGAGGTCGAAGCGGAGCTTCGGAGCGATCTCCCAGCGCATCCGATCAGCCGTTCAGGAGCTTTTCGACGGTGGCGTCGTCGAGGCGGGCCGGGTGGCCGCGCCAGATCACCTTCCCGTCCTTCACGAGCGCGGCGGCCGGGATGCCGCTGACCGCGTAGGCCTTCGACATCGAGCCGTCCTTCTCCTTGGCGACCGGGTACTTGATCTTGTTCTCCTTGAGGAACTCGGAGACCTTCTCGTCGGTGGCGGACTTCGTCACCTTGGTCACGCCGACGATCTGGACGCCCTTCTCCTTCCACTTGCCTTCTTCCTCGGCGAGCTGGGGCATCTCCTTCTTGCAGTGCGGGCACCAGACCTCCCAGAAGACCAGGAGGGTGGCCTTGGAGCCGGAGAAGTCGGCCTTGCCCTGGAACCACTTGTCGACCTCGATCGGCGCCGCGTCGGTGCCGATCAGGTTGATCTCGGACGCCATGCGCGTGGCGGCCTTGCCGGCGCGCGTGGCGGCGTACTTGCCGGTGAGGTCGGCGAGCTTGGTCTTGGCCGTGGCGTAGTCGCCACCCTTGACGGCCTCCTGCACCTCCTGCATGAGCTTGCCGGCGGCCTCTTCCTCCTCGGAGGAAGCGGCGGAGGCGGCGGCGCCCTTGGCCGCGGGGGCCTTCTCGAGCTGGGCGACCTTCTCCTCGAGCGCCTTGATGCGCTCGTTGGCGGCGTCGAGCTCGCTCTTCTGAGCGCAGCCCGTGAGGAGGAAGGAGAAGAGGGCGAGACGCAACATACGGTTTCTCCGAGCGAGGGACGGCCGCGCGTAACACCGCCGGTGCCACGTGGCGAGGCGGTGCCAGAGCGCGAGGGGTGGGATAGGTACGCCGGCTTTCAGGACGCACACAATGGCGGCTCAGTACATTTTTGTCATGAAGGACCTCCGGAAGGCCTACCCGGGCGGCAAGGAGGTCCTCAAGGGGATCTGGCTCTCCTTCTACCCGGGCGCGAAGATCGGCGTGCTCGGCGGCAACGGCGCCGGAAAGTCCACCCTGCTCCGGATCATGGCCGGCGTGGACAAGGACTTCACCGGCGAGGCCTGGGCCGCGAACGGCGTGAAGGTCGGCTACCTCCCCCAGGAGCCGCGCCTCGACGAGACGAAGACGGTGCGCGAGAACATCGAGCCCGCCGTGGCCGAGACCCGGGCGCTGCTCGTCCGCTACGAGGAGATCGGCGTCGCGATGGGCGACCCCGACGCCGACTTCGACGCGCTGCTCGCCGAGCAGGCCGAGCTCCAGGACAAGATCGACGCCGCCGGCGCCTGGGACCTCGACCGCAAGCTCGAGATCGCGATGGACGCGCTGCGCGTGCCCCCCGCCGACCAGAGCTGCGCGCAGCTCTCCGGCGGCGAGAAGCGCCGGGTCGCGCTCTGCCGGCTCCTGCTCGAGCAGCCCGACCTGCTGCTCCTCGACGAGCCCACCAACCACCTCGACGCCGAGAGCGTCGCCTGGCTCGAGCGTACCCTGCACGAGTACCCGGGCACCGTCGTGGCGATCACGCACGACCGCTACTTCCTCGACAACGTCGCGGGCTGGATCCTGGAGCTCGACCAGGGGCACGGCATCCCCTGGGAGGGCAACTACTCGAGCTGGCTGGAGCAGAAGCAGAAGCGCCTCGCGCAGGAGGAGAAGTCCTCGGCCGCCCGGCAGAAGACGTTGGAGCGGGAGCTGGAGTGGATCAAGATGTCCCCCAGGGCCCGTCAAGCCAAGTCCAAGGCGCGCATCAACGCCTACGAGGAGATGTTGCAGGACGAGCCGGAAGAGCGGCGCAGCCGGGCCGAGCTCATCGTCCCGCCCGGCCCGCGGCTCGGCACCCTCGTCATCGAGTCCTCGCACCTCAAGAAGGCCTACGGCGACAAGCTCCTCTTCGACGACCTGAACTTCAACCTCCCGCGCGGCGGCATCGTCGGCGTGATCGGCCCCAACGGCGCCGGCAAGACCACGCTGTTCCGCATCATCACGGGCGCCGAGAAGGCGGACGGTGGCGAGTTCCGCGTCGGTGACACGGTCAAGCTCGGGTACGTCGACCAGTCGCGCGACTCCCTCGACCCCAACAAGTCCGTGTACGACGTGATCAGCGGCGGCCGCGACGTCATCAAGGTCGGCAACCGCGAGATCAACTTCCGCGCCTACTGCGGCGCCTTCGGCTTCCGTGGCACCGAGCAGCAGCAGAAGGTCGGCACGCTCTCGGGCGGCGAGCGCAACCGCGTGCACCTCGCCCGCATGCTCCAGTCGGGCGGCAACGTCATCCTCCTCGACGAGCCCACCAACGACCTCGACGTCGACACGCTCCGCGCGTTGGAGGACGCGCTCCTCGGCTTCGCGGGCTGCGCGGTCGTGACCTCCCACGACCGTTGGTTCCTCGACCGCATCGCCACGCACATCCTGGCGTTCGAGGGCGACTCCCAGGTGGTGTGGTTCGAGGGCAACTACCAGGACTACGAGAAGGACAAGAAGCGTCGCCTCGGCGCGGAGGCGGATCGCCCGCACCGCATCAAGT
Source organism: uncultured Enterobacteriaceae bacterium (assembly GCA_964457335.1). Taxonomy (GTDB): domain Bacteria; phylum Myxococcota_A; class UBA796; order UBA796; family SXON01; genus CAJBVW01. The sequence continues at coordinate 9,462 of CAYWGD010000003.1, forward strand.
ACAAGCCGCTCGTGCGCTTGGGCCTGTTCTTCTTGGGGGGGGGGGGCGAGCCCCCCCGCAACGCCCCCCCCTCGTCCCGAGGGCGTTCCACGTGGAACGGTCCGCTATTCGCAGCTGACGACCTCGATCGTGCCGCAGGTCGTGCCGGCGAGGGGGGTCTCCGCCACCCGCGCGGCGAGCCAGTCGAGCTGGAGGTCGAAGGTGGCCTTCACCGTGTCGGTGTGCCCGAGCCCCTCGCAGGCGATCGCCTCGATGGCGGCGCCGCCGTCACAGAGCGAGGGGAGGGCCGCCATGTGCACGTCGCCGAGGCTCACGTCGTCCGCGGCGCCGAACGCGACGAAGGCGGGCGTGGGCCCGGGCCCGAGCGCCGCGGTGGCGACGCTGCTCTCCGCGAGGAAGCAGCCCCAGGGGTCGCTGTCCGCGAAGCTCCCGTCCGCGACGGCCGCCTGCCACTCGGAGGTGTAGACCTGGTCGAGCGAGGTCACGTCCTCCGGCAGGACCGCGGAGGGGCAGTCGGTCGCCATGCTCTCCTCCACGCGCGCCTGCCCCTCGAGGGTCAGCACCTCGCCGAGGTCGGCGCCGCGTGCATGCCAGCCGTTGGCGCTCGTGAGGAAGAGCGGCGGGGCGAGGGAGGCGACCGTGAGCGTGGTGGCGCCGCCCCGCGCCATTCCGACCAGGTCGAGCGGCGGCACGGTGGCCACCATCCCCACGAGGTCGGCCTCGGGCAGGTAGGCGGGGGCGTACCGCTCCACCCACACGACGCCCGCGCCGCCCTGCGAGGCGCCGAGCAGCGCGGTGGCGCGCGAGGGCGTGACGCCGAGCGCGTCGAAGCGCCACAACGCGCGCAAGGCGTCGAGGCTCGCGACCGCGGTGGGCTCGGCCAACAGGTACGGGTGGCGGGCCGCGGCCTCGGCCCCGAACCCGTTCTGGCCGAGGTAGTCGGGCGCCGCCACGGCGTAGCCCATGCCCGCGAGCGCGATGGGGACGCCCGCCCAGGTGAGGTCGCGGCCGGACGGCGCGCAGAAGTCCTCGAAGCCGGTGCTCGGGTGCAGGTAGAGGAGGCTCGGGGGCTCGGCGGGCGCGGGGTCCGGCACCGCGAGGATCGCGGTGGCCTCGGCCGGGATGCCGCGGTCCTGCGTGCGGTAGCGGACGCGCCACGCCCGCGCGCCGCTCGTCACCCGTGTGGTGTCACGGATGCCCGCGAGCCCGACGAGCCCGCGGATGGACTCCGCGGTGAGGCTCCACTCGGTCATCTCCTCGACCTCGAGCACCTCGCCCATCGTGTCGACGGGCATCCACTCGTAGGTGGGCCCGCCGCAGTCGGACACGGGGAGGTCGGGCGGCGTGCCGGGCTTCCCCGTGTCCTCGGAGGGGACGGCGCAGGCGAGGAGCAGGATGAGCATCCGGGGATTCTCGCCCGGCCGGAGGCGCGCGGCTACTCCGCCGGGATCGCGCTCGGGTCCATGTAGACCAGCTCCCAGTGGTGGCCGTCCGGGTCGTAGAAGCTCCACCCGTACATGAACCCGAGGTCCTGGGGCGGCATGGCGTGCGAGCCGCCGGACTCGACCGCGATCTTCACCAGCTGGTCGACCTCGGCGCGGCTCGTGCACGAGAGCGCGATGAGCACCTCCGTGCGGCTCGAGGTGTCGCAGATCTGCTTCGTGGTGAAGTCCTTGAAGCGCGGCTCGACGAGGAGCATCGCGTAGGCCTCCTCGCTGATGATCATGCAGGTGGCGCTCTCGTCGGTGAAGTGCGGGTTGAAGGTGAAGCCGAGCTTCGTGAAGAAGTCGACGGAGCGCTTCAGGTCGCGGACGGAGAGGTTGATGAAGACCTTGCGGGGGGTGGGAGCGGTCATGGGTGCCTCCAGGGGCGTCGGGGTTCACAGGCAGAGACCGGACGTCGCACGCGGACTCATCGGTCGCGCGGCAAAAAATCTCCGGGAGAGGCTACCGCGGCAGCGCGGGCGGGAGGCCGAACAGCGGAAAAAGGGCCTCGGTATCCAGGAAGTGGCACATGCCCACGATCCGGTCGTCGACGATGTCCAGCACGATGAGCGACCAGGGCAGGTGTCCGCCGCCCGGGGCGGGGCGGTACTGCCCGAAGGCCGGCGCGCCGCTCGCGCGCGTGGGGAGGAGCCGGGAGCCGCGGCAGCCGATCCCGGTGCCGAGCAGCCACCCCCGAACCGAATCGTGCCCGCGCAGCCAGAGCGGGTACGGCGGCATGGACAGCGCCACCTCCTCGTGCAGGAGCGCGGTGAGGGCGTCGAGGTCGTAGCGCTCGAAGGCGTCGACGTAGCGGCCGAGCAGCGCGGGGTCGGGCGGCGCCGAGGGGGTCGCGTCGCGGGCGGCGAGCGTGGTGCGGGCCCGCTGGAGCGCGCTGTTCACCGAGGCGACCGAGGTGTCGAGCGTGTCGGCCACCTCCGCGGCGGGCAGGTCCAGGACCTCGCGCAGGAGCAACACCGCGCGCTGCCGGGGGGCGAGGCGCTGGAGCGCCGCCACGAAGGCGAGCCGGATGCTCTGGCGCAGGGCGAGGAGCTCGGCGGGGTCGGCGTCCACGGGCAGGGCGCGGTCGTCGGGGATCGGCTGGACCCAGGCGTGCTCGGGGAGCGGATCGCCGAGCGGGCCCTCGATGGTGCCGGCGGGGCCGAGGTCCACGGGGCGCGCGCGCCGGGCGCGCTCGGCGAGCGCGTCGAGGCACACCCGCGTGGCGATGCGGTAGAGCCAGGAGCGGAGCGAGGCGCGGCCCTCGTAGCGGTCGAGGCCGCGCCACGCGCGCACGAGCGTGTCCTGCACGGCGTCCTCGGCCTCCGTGACCGAGCCGAGCATCCGGTAGCAGTGGCCGGTCAGCGCGGCCCGGTGCGCCTGGAGGTCGTCGACGGTGGGACCCCGGCCGGGGGTCGGGGGCGACAGGGGCATCGGGAGGCTCTATCCCGGCGTGCGCGCTCGCCGGAGACGACGCCGGCCGGGTGAGAGGGGCCGTACAGGGGGACTGTCCGGCGGGCAGACGGCGTGCGTCTCGGGGGACGGAGACCACACGAATGCTCTGCTTCCTCCTCGCCTGCTCCGAGAGCTTCCTGCACCCGGTCCGCGGTCCCGCGGACGCCGACCCGGTCGACACCGCGGTCGACGAGACCGGTACCCCCTACCCGCCGGCCGACTCCGCCCCGCCGGCCGACACCGCCCCGCCCGACACGGCGCCGCCGGTGGACACCGGCGGCGCCGGCCTCGTCACGATCACGTGGACGACGCCCGGCGCGGCGCCCGCGTCCAGCATGTACGCGGTGGGCACCGGCGCCGCGACGTGGGACGAGGCCGCGTCCTGGTGGGAGGCGTCGACGGCGGACAGCGGCGCGTCGATCACCTTCCAGCTCGAGGTGCCTCCCGGCGGCGCCGTGCGCTACTCCGTGGAGGCGGTCGTCGACGGTCGTGTCGGCTGGTCCTGCGAGTCGACGTCCACCGACGAGGCGGACGACGCGCTCCGCGGCACGCACACGGTCACCTACGACGCGCCCGACGGCGCCCGGTGCGCGCTCGTCCCCGCGATCTTCCACAAGTCCGCCGGCACGGCGGACGGGTGCGAGGCCGCGGTGTTCGCCGTGTCCTGCGCCTGACCGGCCGCTGCTACACTCGGGCCGCCTGCGGGAGGTCCGGGTGAAGGCGCGGTACGGGGGCCTCGCGATCTTCGTGGCGACGCGGCGCGACCAGGTGCCGGGCGCGTGCCGTCGTTACCTCTCCGTGGACGGGGCCGTCCCCGGCGCCGCGGTGACGTGGGATCACCACCAGAGCGGCGAGCCCGTAAACCTCGAGGCGATGCCCGGAAGCGTGGATCCCGGCGCGTTCGACGGCGTCGGCACCACCCTCGCGGACACGGACGCGCTCGCGAGCGTGGTCGCGGTGCTAGGCGGCGGCGCCGACGCGCTGCCCGCGCGCGCCCGGGAGGCGCTCCTCGCCGCCTCGTGGTGGTGCGATCACCTCGGGCCCCACCCGCGGCTCGGCCGGGAGGCCAACCGCCGCGGCCGCCGGCTCGACGCCTTCGTGTCGGCCGCGCTCGCCGCGGGGCCGCCCTCGGAGTTCGCGCGCCTGTGTCGCCTCGTCGCGGCGCGCATCGCGGAGGGACGCGCGCTGCCGGGCCGGAGCGGCACGCCCGCCGGGCGCCACGCGCGCCTGCTCGAGGGGCGCGTGCGGCTCGTCGGAGACGTGATCGTCGCCGACATGCGGGGGCTCGCCGAGGGGGTGCACCCCGGCGCGGTGTACCGCGCGCGACCCGCGGGGCGGGTGGCGGTGTTCGTCGGGGACCACCCGCGCGGCGGCGTCCGCTACACCGTCGGGCGGAACCCGTCGCACCCGCGCGCGCCCGACGACCTGCGGCCGCTCCTCGGGCTCCTGGCGGCCGCCGAGCACGCCCACGGCCCGCCCGCGCGCCTCCCCGCGCCCGGGCCGGAGAGCGAGAACTGGGGCGGGCGGCGCGAGGTGGGCGGCTCCCCGTGGAACTACGGGTCGCGGCTCGCGCCCGCCGAGGTGACGCGGATCGTGGCGGGGTGGGTGGCGGGCCGGGGGTGATCGCGCGGGCACCTGGCCCGTCGGGGTGCAGGAGGCGGCGCGGCGGGGCCGGCGCGGCGGACGCGGCCGCCGCACGCCCCAGGAGTCGACCTGAACACGACAACGGTCGGCAGGAGCGGCACCGAGTACGACAAGTGGGCCCGGAAGGGGCCGGGTCGGAGGGGGAGCCTCCTCGAAAACGGGCGTTGGCTCGTTCGGGCATCCGCGCGCACCCGGCCGCCGGCGGCGAGTTGTCGTACTCGGTGCCTCTCCTGGGACGCCGAGTCGTACTCGACCCGGCTCCTGCCGGCCGAGACGGGCGGCGACGCCCGGGTGGGGTCCCCCGAGGCGTCCGCGGCCGGCGACCGGAGGGCGGGCGGCTCCGCCGCCCGGCTCCGCGCGCCGTGCCGCCGGGAGGCGGCACGGCGCGCGAGCCGAGGCCGGAGGCCGAGCCCGCAGGGGGCCGATCAGCCGCCCTCCCCCTCCCCGACGAGCCGCAGGCGGCCCTTGCCGACCCGCACCCCGACCGACGCGGCGTGGTTCTCGCGCGTCTGGACGTAGAGGCCGTACCGCTGCGCCTCGCGGACGAGCGCGATGTCGCGCTCCGCGGCCCGGCAGCTGCGCTCCCGCTCCTCGAGCGCGGCCTCGATGGCCTTGCGCTCGGTCGTGAGCTCGGCGCGGCGGGCCTCGATGCGCGCGACCTCGGCGGCGGCGCCCCGGGCGCGGGCCCGGAGCTCGCCCCGGCGGGCGCGCAGCGCGGCCTGGCGCGCGAGGGTGAGGCCCAGGCCGACGCTCGACGCGATGACGAGGGCCTCCATGCCGAACAGGAGCCAGGTGCGCGCGGCGGCGGCGTCGGCGACCGAGGACACGCCGGCGGCGCCGACCCGGGCGAGGGCCGCGACGGCGTTGCCGGTGGCGGCCTCGGCCTGGAGCAGCGCCGCGCGGGACCACGCCGCGAAGCCGAGGATCGCGAGCTCGACGGCGGCGACGCCGGCGACGGCCCACGCGCGGAAGCCGGCCCGGCCCGCGCCGATGTGGCCGCCCGCGAGCACCGCGGAGAGCGCGATCCCGAGGCCCAGGTGGATCATCGGCAGGGGCACGCCCTCGCCCGCGATGCGCTCGGCGACGCGCGCGTCGACGAACAGCGCGAGGGTCGGCTCGAAGACGAGCCCGCCGACGCCGGCGAGGCCGAGCCACGCGACGAAGGCGAAGGCGTCCCAGAGCCCGCGCGGGGCGTCGGTCGCCGCGAGGAGCGCGTCCGCGTCGTCGCGGGCCGTCCGGGCGACGCAGAGCTCGCGCTCGGCCTCGTCGAGCCCCGCCGCCACGTCGTCGAGGCGCGCCTGGATGCGGGCGTCGACGGAGTGGGGGCGCGTGGGGTCGAAGGGCGCCGCGGCGACGGCGCCGCCGCACGCGACGGCGCTGGCGTCGAGGACCTCGAGGGCGTCGTCGTCCACCTCCACCTCGGCGGCGGCGGCCGCGCGGCCGCGCTCCTCCGCGGAGCTGTTCCACAGGGAGTTGGCGGCGCCGGCGCCGAGGTGGCGCGGGAGGAAGACGGTGAGCGGGTTGGCCATGGGGAGCTCCGGAGGTCAGGCGAGGTGGGAGAGGAGGCGGGCGCGGTCGGCCGCGACGCGGCGGGCGCGCGCGTCCCGGGCGCTCACGACGGCGAGGTGGGCGTGCGCGAGCAGGCCGACGCCGAGCGCGAGGAGCGCGGTGACGAGGCCGATCGTGGGGAGGAGGCCGACGGACGCGCCCTGCGCGAGGACGCGCCACGCGAGGAGCGCGGGGGCCACCGGCGCCCAGAGGAGGCAGGCGGCGAGCCACGCGCGGCGGGGGCCGCGGCGGCCGGCCCACGCCACGAGGAACGGGATCGGCAGGGCGACGCCGTTCAGGGCGAGGACGGCGAGGTGCGCGAGCGGGCCCGCGCCGGCCACCACGAGGTGGTGCGCGACCCCCACGCCGAGCGTCGCGACGGCGGCGAGCGCGGCCTGGAGGCGGGCCTCCCCCTCGGGGTCGGCCGCGCGGTCGGCCGGGAGCCGACGGAGCGCGTCCTCGACGGCGCGCCGCCGCGCGGCGCCCCAGCGCGCCTCGAAGCGGGCGCGGCGGTCGTCGGGGAACGGGATGGGATCGCGGCGCTGCATGGGGACCTCCGAGGCACGAGACGCGGGGCCGCTCATCGGGCGGACACGGTCGGGCAGGTGGGCTGGAACGCGAGGCCCTCCGGGGCGTCGACGAGCTCGCGCCAGACGGCCTCGGTGCGGTCGCGGAGGGCGGCGTCGAGGCGGCCGCCGGCGGGGTCGAGCGTGGCCCCGACCCCGCACACCTGGATCGCCACGCCGGTGGCGTCGATCGGCGGGGGCAGGCCCTTGACCTTCCGCCCGGCGAGGCGCGCGCGGATCTCGCGCTGGGAGCCCTCCTGGAGGTCGCTCGCGACGAGCAGCGTGCAGGGCGCCTCCGCGTCGCACCCGAGGCCACGGAGCTCGGCGACCGCGTCCCGCAGGCTCAGGTAGAGCGGGGACACGTCGGCCCCCACGAGCGGGGCGCAGGCGTCGTCGACGCGGGTGAGCAGCCCGGCGAGGTCCAGCGCGGCCTGCGCGTGGCGCTCGCCGGCGGCACGGATGGGCATCTCGAAGCGGCCCAGGGGCTCGAGCGAGCGGGTGCCGTCGCCGGTGGCGAACAGGAGGAGCGCGGCGCGGCTGTCCACGTCGGGCAGGGCGGCGCCGGTCTCCGCGAGCGCGCGGGCGAGGGCGCAGGCGCTCTCGACGGGGACGCTGGAGGAGCGGTCCACGAGGACGCCGACGTGGTGGGGCGCGCGCGGCGGCTCGAAGTGGCAGGCGGACAGCGCGAGCAGGGCGAGGAGGCGGGACATGCGGGCTCCGGGGGTGGTCCGGAGACGCGATGCCGGGACGCGGGCGGACAGCGCGCCGCGACCGCGGAGGGCGGGCGGTCCCCGGACGGCCGGCGCGGCGTGCCGTGGCCCGCCGCCGGGCCGCCCGGGCCATCCCCACCGGATGCCGCGCGCGTCTAGCCGGAGGGCAGGAACCCGCGATCGCGCAGGAGCGCGCCGATGTCCGGGTCACGGCCGCGGAACGCCTGCCACGCCTCGGCGGGATCGACGGCGTCGCGCGGCGCGAACAGGTGCTCGACGACCCGCCGGGCCACGTCCGCGTCGTACAGCCCGCCCGGCGCGTCGGTGAAGGCCTCGGCGGCGTCGGCCGTGAGCACGTCGGCCCAGAGGTAGCCGTAGTAGCCGGCGGCATAGCCCTCGTCGGCGAACACGTGGGCGAAGTGCGCCGGGCGGTGGCGCGGGGCGAGCTGCGGGGGGAGGCCCAGCTCCGCGAGCAGGGCCTGCTCGAAGGCGCCGACGTCGAGGCCGTCGGGGTCGGCGAGGTGGAGCGCGAGGTCGAGGTAGGCGGAGGCGAGGTACTCGGCGGTCGCGAAGCCCTGGAGGAAGGTGGCGGCGCGCGCGAGCCGGGCGACCAGCGCGTCGGGCATGGGCTCGCCGGTGGCGTGGTGGCGCAAGAAGCCGCGGATCACCGGGCCGGTCGGGAGCCACCGCTCCAACAGCTGCGACTGGAGCTCGCCGTAGTCGCGCACGATGCCGCCGAGGGTGGGGTAGCGCGCGGTCGCGAGCAACAGGTGCAGGGCGTGCCCGAACTCGTGGAACAACACGCGCGCGTCGTCCCAGGAGACGAGGACCGGCTGGCCCGGCGCCGGCGGGAGGAGGTTGGCGTTGTTGGCGGCCAGCACAAGGCGCGGCCCGTCGAGGTCGGCGTAGCCGCGGTAGGCGGTGGCCCACGCCCCGGAGCGCTTCCCGGGGCGCGCGAAGGGGTCGAGGTACCAGAGCCCGACGAGCGCGCCGCCGTCCCGACGGGTGACCTCCCACACGCGCACGTCCGGGTGGAACACGGGCACCCCGTCGGCGGGGGCGAACCGGAGCCCGAACACGGTCTCGGCCACGAAGTGTATGGCCGCGACGAGCGAGTCGAGGCCGAGGTACGGGCGCACCTCCGCGGCGTCCAGCGCGTACTGCTCCCTGCGCAGCCGGTCGGCGTAGTGGAGGTAGTCCCAGGGCGCGAGGGTCACCCCGTCGCGATCCGCGATCGCCTGGAGCGCGGCGACCTCCTCGCCCACGCGGGCCCGCGCGTGGGGCCAGACCTCGTCGAGGAGCGCCCGGGCGCGCTCGGGCGTCCCGGCCATGCGGTCGTCGAGGACGAAGCGGGCGTGGTCGGGGTAGCCGAGCAGCCGCGCGCGCGCGGCGCGCAGGCGGAGGATCTCCGCGGCGACGTCGCGGTTGTCGGGGCCCTCGTCGCCCTCCCCGCGGCGGTGGAACGCGCGCCACACCTCCTCCCGCGCGGCGCGCTCCGTCGACGCGGTGAGGAAGGCCTCCACCGCCGAGCGGGTGTTGAGGATCGCGTACCGGCCGGCGTGGCCGCGCGTCTCGGCCGCGCGGGCGGCGCTGCGGCGCACCGCGTCGGGGAGCCCGCCCAGCTGGTCCTCGTCGAGCAGCACGTAGCGCTCCTCGTCGGCGAGGAGCCGGCCGCGGAAGGCGACGTAGAGCTCGGCGAGCCGCCGCTCGATGGCGGCGAAGCGCTCGCGCGCCTCCCCGGCGAGCGTCGCGCCGCGGCGCGCGAAGTCGGCGTGGATCCGGCGCACCCGCGCGAACAGCGCGTCGTGCTGCGCGACCCTGGCGCGGTAGTCCGCCCGCGCGGGCGCCAGCCGGGCGTCGAGCGCGCGGAACGCCGCGCTCGACAGGTTCGACCGCCACACCCCGTGGCACACCCCGACCCGCTCGATCCGGGTGCCGGCGCGCTCCATCGCGACGATCGTGTTCTCGAAGCTCGGCGGGGCCGGGTTCCGGGCGATCGCGTCGAGCTCGGCGAGGTGCGCGTCCATCGCCGCGAGCAGGGCGGGCTCGAGGTCGTCGAGGCGCATGCGGTCGAAGGGCGGGAGGCCGCCGTGGGAGCCGGTCCAGTGGGAGAGGGTCACGCCGCCACCTGCCGGAGCTCGACGATCAGACGCCGGGTCATCGCCCGCAGGGTCGCCTCCACCGACACGGGGCGCACCATGTCGGCGAGGAACGCGGCCCAGCTGGCGCGCAGCGCTCCGTGCTCCCGCGGCGCGCCGAGCGTGGTGGCGGCGAGGCGCTCGGCGCGGACCCCCAGGAGGGCCCCCACCTCGTCCCCGACCCTGGCCTTGCCCATCCACGCGCGGGCCTCGCGCGCGGCGGCGGGGTCGATCCGGGCCAGGAGGGTGTCCACCTGCTCCGGGTAGTAGGTCCGCATCCGAGCGAGGATGGCCCCGATGCGCGGCCACCCGTACGTGTCGTTCGCGGAGCGCACGACGTGGTCCGCGTGCCGGGTGAGGACGCGCTCGAGCCCGTGGAAGGCGACGTCGCGGGCCACGGGATCCCAGGTCCCGTACTCGACGCTCTCGATCTCCAGCACGCGCAGGAGGAGGGCGTCGCGCTGCAGGTGGCGCGGGCTCGCCGGGTCCTCCGGGCGCGTCCAGGCGTCGTCGATCACGCGGTCGAGGAGCGTCCGGCCGGCGTCGCCGTAGCCGAAGAGGAAGGGGAACGCGGCGATGAGCGAGCCCGGGGCGTACACGTGCCCGTCGGCCCCGCGGAAGCGCGCGCCCCGCTCGAAGTAGAAGTGCTCGGTGGCCTCGACCGCGCGGTCGCGCCAGATCGTCCCGAGCTCGGCACCCCCGTGGATGCGGCGTCCCATCGCCACGAGGCGCAGAAGGTAGACGAAGTCCTGGCCGATGATGCCGCCGGTGTCCCGGGTGCGCTGCCAGATCTCGTACGCGAGCTCCAGCGCGCCCTCGTCGCCCCGGATCGCGCGCGCGACGATCGGGTGCTCGAAGGGGAGGTTGAGCATCGTGGAGGGGTGGCGGGGGAGGATCTCGACGATCGCGAGGAGCACGGCGCGCAGCTCCTCCGTCGAGCCGCCGTCGGGATCCACGAAGGTCACGAGGCGGGCGAGCAGCGCGGCGAACGCCGGATCCTCGCGGAGCTCCCGCTTGAACGCCTTGAGCTCCGCGAGGTTCACCACCGCGTAGTCGTCCGGCATGTCGTTCACGATGCGCGCGGCCACGCTCGACGCCACCCACGCGAACACGTCCAGGCCGACCACGCGGTTGGCGAGGTCCCTCGCCACGCCCGCGAGCGAGGCGCCGACCCTCGACGAGCCCCGCGCGTCGGTGTGCTCCAGGAACGTGCCGAGCAGCAGGATCGCGAGGGGCTCCACGCGCTCCAGGCGCGGGATCCGCCACCAGAGCGCCTCGCCCGCGAGCGTCCGCTGGATCCGCTCGTAGAGCTCGAAGTTCGGGGTGACGAGGCGGATGAGCCCGAAGATCCCCGCTGCGCGCACGCCCTTGTCCGCGTGGTTGGTGAACGCGGCGAGCGTTTGCGCGATGGGATCGGCGAGGTCGGGCAGGTCGGCGAGGAGCGCGGGGTCGGCCAAGCCCAGGCAGGTCTCCACCGCGACCGTGGCGGCGGGGACGTGCGCCCCGTCGACCGCCCGACCCGTGAGCTGCGCCAGGAGGCCGCGCAGCGGCTGCGCCTCGTTCTTCGGGAACCGGCAGAGGCGCCGCGCGACGGCGGCGACGGCGGCCGGCGAGCCGTGCTCGACCAGCGCCAGCAGCAGCTCGGCGGCGTCCTCGAGCGGGATCGTCAGCCACTCGTCGACCATCTGGGCGGTCGTGGAGAGGCCCGACGCGGCGTCCACGAGCGGCCCGACGGGCGCCTCCCGGGGCGGGAGCGCCCGCTCGGCGACACAACGGGCCAGCGTCGGATCGCCCCCGACCGCGACGAGGAGGCGGGCGCGCGCGTCCGTGGACTGCCCCGTCGCCTCCGCGTGCGCGCGGACCCGCTCGTGGAGCAGGTCGTGGAACAGGCGCCACGTGGTCTCGCCGCGCGCGTTCTGCTCGGCGACGAGCACCTCCTGGCAGCGGTCCAGGGCCCGGCCGACCTCGCCGTCCCCCAGCGCCTTGGAGAGGTGCCGGTGGTCGAGCGGCTCCCGCGCGTGGGCCAAGAGGTGGAGGAGGCGCGCGGCCGCGGGGTCGGCGCCGGCGAGCCGCGCCACCGTGTTGTCGAGCAGCTTCACGAGGCTCGCGGGCAGCGCGCGGAGGTCGCCGATCGCGAGGCGGCCGTGCGCGAGCTCGTCGGCGACCATCCGGGCGTACATCGGGTGGCCCCGCGAGAGCTCGAACACGCGGTCCACGAACGCGTCGGTGACGCGGTACTCGTTGCCCCCCTCCGCCACGATCTGGCGCACCGCCCACCACGGGAGCGGGGCGAGGTCGATGCGCTCCGCGGGGAACGCGAGCGCGTCGAAGTAGCGGGTGACGCCCTGGGTGGGCCGCCCGCCGAAGAGGAGGAACACCCGGGAGGGGAGCCGCTCCGGGAGCCAGCGGAGGAGCGTCTCCCGCACGGGGGCCCGCGGGTCGTCGGGCAGCCCCGCGTCGAGCCCGTCGATCACGATGACCAGGCGGCGGCCGGCGCCGCGCAGGAGGTCGGACGCGCGGGCGAGGCGCTCGTCGAGCTGATCGACGAGCTCGTCCGCGCTCGCGCTGTCGACGGGCGAGCCGAACAGCTGGACGAGGCCGTCGACGAGCTGGCGGAGCAGCTTGTCGGGATCGCAGCGGTTCAGGGACACGAAGAGCGGGACGAGGTCGGTGTCGGGCCACCCCCGCAGGCACAGCGACGCGAAGAGGCTCGTCTTGCCCATGCCCGGGCCCGCGGCGACGAGCAGGGCCCCGTGGTCCTGCTTGTCGAGCCAGTCGTCGATGCGCTTCAGCACGTCGCCGCGCTCCACCACCCCGGCGGCGCCGTCCTGGATGAGCGACGCGAACGGCGACCAACGCAGGTAGGACGCCCACTCGTGGAGGGGGAGCCGCTCGACGAACGACGGGAACGCGCCGGCGTCCGCGCAGTAGTGGCCCTGCTTGTAGTCCTGGTAGTGGATCGCCCGCTTTCCGAGCTTGTTGTAGAAGAGGAACTTGTCGGCGCCGCACGCCTGCGTGTCCGAGGCCGGGTGGCACGTGCGCCACGCCAGGAGCGGCGGCAGGACGAGCTGCGCGCCGCCCGTCGGGCTCAGCAGGACGACGTCCTCCGGCGCGGCGCCGGCGAGCGTCCCCTCGCGCTCGTCCGGCTCCGTGCCGCGCCCGTACCAGATGCGGCCCTCGCCCACCGCCACCAGCGGGTAGCGCTCCAGCACCGGCGCGGCGGCCCGGTAGAGGCCCAGGCACACCGGGAGCATGCGGTGGAAGCTCGCGGCGAGCTCCTCGTCGGGCGGCAGCGCGCTGTGGGAGAACAGGTTGCGGAACTCCACGAAGTCCTGCGGCTCCTTCCCGAGCGCCCGGCGGCGCAGCTCCGCCAGCTCCGCGACGAACATCGGCGTGCCGCGCGTGCGGGCGCGCTCCTCCAGCGCCTTGATCGCGAGCCGGGTGCTGTTGAGCCAGCTCCCCATCGCGGGCTCGCGGAGCTCCTTGGACAGGTGCGCGAGCAGGCCCGGCGAGGGGTCCTCCTGCGCGAGCACGTCCGCGACGGCGACGGTCGCGAGGTAGCGGACCAGCGCCTCGAAGGCGTCCTTCAGGCGCAACACCAGGTGCAGGTGGTGGGCCGGGTCCTCGTTCAGGAGGGCGTCGAATGCGAGCGCGACGGGGGTGGGCCACCCTCCCGGGCCCGGCCGGACGTCGAGCGCGGCGCGGGCTTCCTGGACGCGTGCGTCCGCGTCGGCGGGGAGCGCGGCGCGGAGGTCCGACGCGACGCGGTCGGTCGCGAGCCCGGCGAACTCGGCGAGGACGTAGCGTTGTACGATCCACCCCGGTTCGGCGCCCGGCGCCGGCGCGCTCAAGCCCTCCTCCCGGCTGCCCGTGAACCCGAACGCCCCCGCCATCCCCCGCCGCGTCCTGCTCGTCGCATGGGCACTCCTGACCGCGTTCCTCGTCGGCGCGGCGCTCCTCCCGACGAAGGCGATCCGCGACTTCTTCCTGTTGGACTTCTACGATTATCACTATGCAAGCCTGGCTGTCGTGCGGGGGGGCGATCCGTACGACGCGCGGGCGGCCGACGCGCTCGCGGCCGCCGACGGCGTGCCCTTCGTCCCGGGCAGCGACTACATCTACCCGTTGGCGCTGGCCGTCGTGCTCACCCCGCTCACGACGCTCCCGCCGACGGGCGCGGCGCTGCTCTGGAGCGTGCTGAGCGCCACGGCGCTCGTCGACGCGGCCCGCCGGCTCGTCGGGATGGCGTCCGACGCCGGGGCGACGCCCGCCCGCCGGGGCGCGCTGTTCCTGCTCGCGATCCTCTTCCCGCCCACCTGGAACACCCTGTTCGTCGGCCAGGTGAACAACGTCGTGTTGTGGCTCCTCGTCGTGGCGCTCGAGCGGTCGGATCGGCAGCGCCTCGCGGGGGGGCTCGTCGGATTGGCGGCGGGCGTGAAGCTCTTCCCGGCCGGCCTGCTCGCGGTCGCCCTGGTCGCGCGGCGTTGGCGGACCTTCTGGGTGGGCTGCGCCACGCTGGTCCTGCTCCTGGCGCTCGGGGAGGCGGCGTCGCCGGGGTCCACGCGCCGGTTCTTCGTCGACGTGCTCCCCGCGCTCTGGGAGTACCGCGATCACCATCCCCACCCTGGCAACCAATCCTTGCGCGGTGTCCTGCTCCGGATGTTCCACCCCAACCGATGGACCGTGCCGTACGCCGAGCTCTCCCCGGAGCGGCTCCGGGGGATCCACGCGGGCTTCTCCGCGATCCTGGCCGGCGTCGGGGGCGTGGCGCTGGTCCGGACCGTTCGTTCGGCCCCGTCGCGCGAGCTGGACCTGCTGCGCGCCGGCGTGGTGATCGCGGCGGCGATCCTGGCGTCCCCGCTCGGCTGGGAGGCGACCTCCGTGCTGCTGCTGATCCCGATCGCGGGCCTCCTCCGCGGTGGCCACGTCCGCACCGCGCGGGGGGTGTTCGGCCTCTTCGTGCTCCAGCGCGCGTTCGATCCGTTCATGAACGATCCGGCGGCCTGGCCGCGGGTCGGGGCGCACCCGGCGCTGCCGAACGCGGCGTTTCTGGCGCTGGTCCTGTGCTTCGGCGCGTGCGTGCGGGGGCTGGCGGCTACCGCCGCGTCGGCACGCGCAACAACATCCACCCCGTGACGGACACGGCGCTGACGGCGAGCACGGTGGCCGCGGCGAGCCACGCCGTCGAGAGCCCCAGCCGTGCGTACAGGAGGCCGCCCGAGGTCGGGATCGTGGTCCAGAGCAGGGCCAGCGTCACGGCCTTCGCGCGGGCGGGGATCCCTCTCCCGTCCTGCCAGTCGCGGACGTAGATGCCGAGGAAGGGGTGCTCGAGCAGCCAGCGGTGGAGCCGCTCGGAGCTGCGGACGAAGCAGGCGGCGGACAGGAGCAGGAACGGCGTCGTCGGCAACAGCGGCAGGAACACGCCGAGGATGCCGAGCCCCAGGGAGAGGAGCCCGACGGCGACGAGCAGCGGTCGGAGGAGCGGGCGCAGGGCGTTCGTCCCGGCGGCGTCCCCGACGGAGGACGCGCCGTCGCGCCTCTAACCGCTGTCCGCTCGGATCCCGTCGATGCGTCGGGAGGAGCGGAGGTTCAGATGACTGGTGAGAACGTGGTCGGCATCCTGGTGGACGCGGAGAACCTGACGTCGCTCGGCGACGGGGCGCTGGACGCGCTCGTGGAGCGCGCGGCGCGGGAGGGGGAGGTGGTGTACCGGCGGGCCTACGGCGACTGGGCCGTCTGCGGGAAGCTCGCGCCGGCGCTCACGCGCCTCGGCTTCGAGCTCGTGCAGGTGCACCACCCGGCGGCGCGGAAGAACTCCGCGGACATCCACATGACCGTGGATGCGATGGACCTGCTCGCCCTCGACGCCGGGCTCCGCACCTTCGTGCTGGCGACCGGCGACTCGGACTTCGCGCCGCTGTTCCGGCGCCTCCGGGAGCGTCGGTGCCGGGTGATCGGGGCGGGGCCGCGCTCGTGCCTGAGCGAGGCGGTGGAGAGCTCCTGCGTCGACTTCCTGTACCTCGGGACGGCGCGGCCGAGGCCGCGGGTGCGTGTCGTGGCGCGTCGCCCCGTCCCTCCGCCGCCGGCCGCGCCCGCGCTCGCCCCGCCGCTCCCGGTGGCCCCGCCCGTGCCCGAGGCCGACGAGGCCGCGCCGGGCGACGCGATCGACGGGGCGCAGGCGTGGCGCCAGCTGGTCCGCGTGTGGGGCTGGCACCGGGTGACGCCCGAGGAGCTGGGGCAGGTGGTCGCGGCGATGCGGGACCGCGGCGCCGGCACCCGCGCCGAGCACCTCGCGGGCGTCGTCGCGTCGCTCGGCGAGGCCTGGGCCACGCCCTTCCGGCGGGTCTTCTCCGTCCTCCTCAAGTCGGGGCTCGTCGAGCGCGTGCCCGGCGAGGAGGCCGCGTACACGGTCCGCGCCGTGGACGAGGAGCTCGTCGACCGCGTGGACACCGCGCTGCTCGGGCGGGTCCGCCGCTCGATGGGCGAGCGCGGCCTCGCGTGGGACGACGTGCTGCTCGACTGGCTCGCGGGGCCGTCCGACCCCGAGCGGCTCGTGCGGCTCGCGGCGGCGTGCGAGGGGGAGGTGGCCGCTTGAGAGGCTCGGGCCGCCCGTCAGCCCCCCGCGCGCTCCCCGACGCGCGTGCTCCAGGGGCCGGACGGGTCCGGCTCGAAGGCCCACTCCCGCGTCGCGGGCGGGAGCGCGCTGCCGGCGCTGTAGAAGGTCCCCCGGCACCGCGCGAGCGCCTTCCGGGTGGAGGCGCCGGGGGCCTCGCGGAGGAGCCAGACGCGCCCCTCGCGGTAGACGGCGAAGGGGCCGAGGCTCAACGCCCGGTCGCCCTCGACCAGCACGACCTCGCCGGGCACGCCGGGGCGATCGAGCGGCGGCTGGGTCGCGTCCGTCGGGCGGGTCCCCATCACGGAGAGCCAGCGCGCCCCATCCAGCGCCACGAGCTCGCCCGCGGACCACGGCGCCTCGACGTGCAGGGTCGAGAGCCAGCCCTCCAGCTCGGTGAGGAGGGCCTCGTGCCGATCGAGCGGCCCGGGGGCGTGACCGAGCCGCTCGAGGCCGTCCACGAGCCGAAACATCGCGCTGCGGGCGGGCTCCCGGCAGAGGAACGCCGCGGGGACCTCCGCGCCTTCGCAGGTGAGGATCTCCTCCAGCAGGTTCCGGTGGTTCATGCGCGTGAGCCAGTTGTGCTCGGAGTCCCGGATGGGCGCGGCGAGCCGCCCGGGCAGCGCCACGACGGCGCCGAACCAGGCGAGGCGGAGCACGGCGGCCACGTGCTCGTCCAGGCGGGCCAGCCGACCGATCGGCGTCGCGTCGCGGGTCCGCACCGCCTCCACCCACGCCACGGGCGCCGGGAGCGCGTTCACCCGGGCGAGCGGCGCCGGAAGTGGGGCGGTCGCGTGGAACGGCGCGCCGTCCGGCCAGGCGGACTCCACGGACTCGAACGACCAGTACCGCGGGCGCCCGTCGAGGTGCCCCCGGTGGAAGAGCGCGCCGCCGCTCCCGGAGGTCGTGACCGCCCGGCCGAGGGGCAGGCTGCCGCCCGCGTACACGAGGTCCCACTCGCCCGCGTCGGCGCGGGGCCCGAACGCCATGGGGGCGAGCTCCCGGCGGAGGGCCTCGACCAGCGCGGTGACGTCGGGCAGCAGGCCCTCCAGCCGCTCGGAGGCCCACGTCGGCGACGCGGCGAGCCGCGACAACGAGCCCGGCCGGTGGAGGGCGTCGTTGAACCGGCCCCCCAGCTCCGCCAGCCGCTGCCGCTCCGGGGCCAGCGCGCGGACGAGCGCGTCCCGTACCGCGTGCTGCTCCCCGCCCGGCTGGAGGAGCTCGAGCGCGGCGCGCGCGAGGTCGCCGACGGACGGGCGCCGTTCGAGGTTCTTCTCCCGGTCCGTGCAGCGGAGCGCGACGGCGACGGCCGCGAGGCCGTGGAGCACGCACTCCACCAGCGCCTGCGTCGCGAAGAGCGCGTCGGTCGGCTCCCGCGACCGGAACAGGCCGGCGGCCGCCCGCGAGAACGGCCAGGGGAGCCCGAGCCCCGCCCAGCCCAGGCGCGCGAGCCCAGGCCCACCGCGCGGCTCGATCTCCACGAGGAGCGCTTCGACGCGGTCCCAGCCGAGCCGCCCCTCGAGGCGCTCCAGCACCGCCCGACCCTCGCGGGGGTCCTCGAGGAGCGTCCGGAGCGCGGCACGCGCCTGGGCGAGCTCCCCCGCGAGCGCGAGATGCTCCGTGCCCGTGACGGGGTCGGACACCAGGTCGGCCAGCGCGCGGTGGGCGTCGGCCTCCCAGGTCGGGTCGGCGTGCCGGCCGAGGGTGATGGGGGCGTCCGGGTCGAGGCGATAGCCGCCCTCGGTCTCGCGGACGGCCTCGCCGAGCGGGCGGAGGGCCTCGTGGAGGTGCGCGGTCCCGATGCCGGCGGCGTGCCGCCAGGCGGAGGGGTGGAAGATCGCCCGGCTGAGCACGTCCGCCGGGAGCGGCCGGTCGGCGGCCTCCAGCACGCTCATCGCGCGGTGCGCCGCGGGCGGGAGCTCCCCGACACCCGCGTGGGTCCCCGGCGGCGGCGGCGGGACGCGCCACGCGAAGGCGAGCCCCTCGCGGGCCACGTCCTCGACCTTCGCGTGGGGGACGACGCGCAGCCCCGCCGAGGGCTGGTCGCGGTTGTGCACGGGGAGGTGGAGCGTCGCGAGCCCCATGTGCTCCACGGCCGCGACCTTCGCCGCGAGGGTCTCGGACGGCACGCGCGCGACCGCGAGCCCGCCTCCCTCCTGGCGCAGGCACCCGGTCCAGGCCGCGTCCCCCGGGAGCGGGGCCGCCAAGAGGAAGGAGGACCACGCCGCCAGCGCGGCGAAGCCCACCGAGCCGCCTTCGAGCGGCACCGCGGGGAGCACGCTCCAGCCGAGCGCCTCGCCGGGCTCGACGCCGTGGCGGAGCGTCCGGACGCACCAGCGGCGCGCGTCCGAGACGGCCTCGGAGAACGCGGCGTCACAGGCGGGCGGCTCGCCCAGGACCGACTTCCAGCCGACGCGGAGGACACACATCAGCCCCGTGCCGTCGCCGAGGACGACCGGGAAGAACGCCTCGCCGACGGCCGGGCGCGGGCGGCCCCAGAGCGCGATCACCGCGCGGAGATCGGCGTCGTCGAGCCCCGCCTCCCGCAAGAGCGCCAGCGAGCGCTCGAGCAGCGACAGGTCCGCGCCGGACAGCGACCCGGGCAGGCCGCGCCGCGCGATCCCCCCGAGCTCCCGGGCCCACGCCTGCCTCCGGCCCTTCGGGAGCGTGTCCGTCCGCGCGAGGAGCGACGCGAGCTCGTTCGGGGTGCAGTGCCGGGTCGGGCCGGTCACGCACCGGCCCCGGAGAGGGCGATCTCCACCGGCTCGGCGAGCCCGCGCACGTGGATCGTCCAGGGCCCGCCGGGGCCGAGCTGGGCCTCCCACAGCCGCCTGGCCCGGTAGCGGACGCGCAGCGCCGGCGGCCCGCCGGGGCCCGCGATCGTGATGGCGCTGGGCTCGGTCAGGTCGACGTCCTCGGGGCCGAGGGCGCGGACGGCGACGACGAGCACGCTCTTCCCGTCGCCGGCGGGCACCTCGGCCACGTCGATGCCGAACGAGGCGTCCTCGTACGCGACCTGCCAGCGATCGGGGTCGACCGGCTCGCCGGCCTCGTCGCCGTGGGCCGCGCCGGCGATCTCCAGGAGCGGGCGCTCCAGCGACACGACGTACCGCCGCGCCGCGCGGAACGCGGCCGTGGCCGAGTCCTCCGCCTGCCGGCGCTGGTAGTTCTCGATCGCGGCGGACGCGGCGTCGACCGCGCTCCGCCACCCCGCCGCCGGGATCCCGAGGAGCGTGTGCCCCTCGCGGAGCACCTCGCGCAGGCGCGGGTGGAGCCGCCCGGAGGTGGGCTCCTCCGCCTGCTCGGCCGCTCGGACGAAGACCTCCCCGAACGCCTCGAGCAGCTCCCACACGAGCGGCTGGGCGCGCGGCGACTCGAGCTCCACGCGCTGGACCGCGATCTGCGGGAGCGCGTGGAAGGCCTCGGGGGAGATCTCCACGATCGAGCGGCCGCTCCGGAGCACGCGCAGCGCCTCCGGCCGCACGGACGGGGGGAGCGACGGCGCGGCGCCGGCGAGGCGGAGCAGGTCGAGGGCCCAGTCGACGGCGTCGTCGTCCGCCCCCGCGTGGCCGTCCGCGAGGGCCTCGCCGCGGCGCACGAGCGACTCGAAGCTCACCTGGGGCGGGAGCGCCTGCGCGAGCCGGGCGCACGCCTCCCGTCGGCTCGACAGCAGGTGGACGACGCGCGGACCCACCACCCGCCGCTCCTCGTCGGGGTAGGCCGCGACGCGCGCCAGGAGGTCGACCGTGCCGAGCCAGCCGTCGGCGTCCTGGCCGGGGCGCCCGAGGCGCGCCTCCAGGGCGTCCACGAGCACGAGCAGGTGCGTCTGGCGGTCAGGGGTCATGGCAGGCCTCGAGGGGGAGACGCGCCGGGCGGGCACGAGCGGACAGTCATCGGTTGCGCAACATGCCACGGAGCCGCGCGAGCGCGGGATCCGTGGCGGGAGGGGGCTTGGGCTCGACGAACCGCGCGCGGTCGAGCGTCGTCCGGATGGCGAGGGTCTGCCTGCCGCGCTGCCAGGACCCGCAGACGATGACGTCGTGGGCCTCGTCCACGATGCGCACGGCCTTCGGCGTCGCCGGGTCCTGGAAGATCCAGCGGGAGCCGGCGCGCTCCGGGAGCGGGCTGCTCCGCGCGATCGCGAGGTACCGCGGCGCGTAGCCGTGCTCGTGGAGGGGCAGCACGAGGTCGTAGTGCTTCCGGTTCGACCAGAAGCTCGAGAGCCGTGCTTCGCCCATCGGCAGGCCGCCGATCTCCTTCATCGGCACGCCCTGCGCGAGGAGCCGCGCCTGCGCCGTCGGCGCGTCGATCTCGCCGGCCGCGACGGCCGCGATGTGGCTCCCCTCGCGCACGAAGTGGCGGAGCGTGTGGGAGACACAGTCGTTGGTCCCCGGGCCGTTCGCCTGCATGGGCAGGATCGTCCCGTCGTCGTGGCGGACGGCCCTCATTCCTCCTCCTTCCCGGAGAGGTCGAGCGCCGCCCGCGCGCGGGAGAGGTTCCTGTCCACCCAGCCCCGCGCCTGCGGCGAGAGCGGCTCGCGCCAGGGATCGCCGGTCATGCGGAAACAGGACGCGAGGAACCGGCGCCAGGCGTCCCGGTGCGCGGGTGCCCCGGAGGAGGCCAGCTCGGACGAGGCGTGGGCGAGGATCAGCGCGGCCGCCTCGTCCCAGGGGCGCGCGAACGCCGCGGCGCCGCTCACCCGGTGGGCGTCCGCGGCCCGGAAGTCGTCCCGATCGAGGAGCCGGGGCACGTAGACGCACTTGAGCAGGAGCCGGTAGGTGGGGTTCCCCACCGCCTCGATCTCCTCGACCAGGGCCCCGCCGCGGCGCCGCTCGTCCTCGTGGTGGAGGAGCGTGGTCTCGGCGTTCGGCGGCGGGCCGCCGCTCTCGCCGTCGCGATCGGGGAGCTCGCCCGGCCCGGCCTCGGCCTCGTCGTCGGGGCCGGTGAGCGACGTGGGCTTCGGCTCCCGGTCGTGGTCGGTGACGAGGTTGCGGACGCAGGTCTTGAGCAGCGTCCAGGCCTGGGCTTCGAGCGAGACCTGGACCGCTTGCGCGAACCACCGCGGCGCGCGCTCGACGAACAGGACGACCGCGCCCTGGGCGAGGTCCTCGGCGTCGAGCCCGGGGCGCGACCGGGCCTGCTGCTCGCAGAGGCGGAGCAGGCGGGTCTGCATCTGGAGCAGCAGGTCGTGGAGCTCTCCGGTTTCCATGCGTCGGGAAGCGCGGAGTGTACATCAGCCGTCCGGTCGGACGTGCCGCGGGCGACGCGTAGTAGAGTCCGCGTCCCGATGGCCACCTCCGACGCCAACTCCGAGCGGGTGGATCGCCTGATCCTCCACACCTACCCGCGCCCGATCGCGGAGGCGTGGCGCCAGGTGATGTGGGAGCGGCCGAGCCTGCCGGTGCTCTGGTTCGCCGCGGAGACCGCCCTGCGCACCGCGCTCGCCTGGCTCTTGGCCGAGCAGTGCGCGCTCGCGGGCAAGAAGGGGCTCTTCCCGGCGTGGGAGACGGGGCGGCCGTTCGAGCCGACGTTCGGCGGGTACCGCACGCTGCTCGAGCACGTGCTCGACCTGCGGGCGCGGCGCGCCGAGCACTTCTTCGAGCCCGACCTGGTCGGGCCCGAATTCGTCCGGCTGCTCGGCAAGATCAACCACAAGTACCGGAACCCCCCGGCGCACGGGAAGCTGGAGCCCACCCCGGAGGAGCGGGAGCAGCACTGCCGCGAGGCGCGCGCGGCGGTGCGGGACGCCATCGACCAGATGTCGTTTTGCGCGCGGCACCGGCTGGTCCGCTTCCGCATCACCGACTCCGACGACGGGCGCGGGTTCGGCGAGGCCGAGTTCTTGCACGGGCTCAAGGACGACGAGCCCCGGCACGCGAACTGGCCCCAGGCGATCGGGACCAACCGGCTGTACTGCGTCCACCCGGACGGCTCGAAGTTCCTGCTGATCGACCCCTGGATGCACCCCGGCCCCGGCGCCGGCCTCTACCTGTTCCACGGGATCGAGCAGGGCGAACGCGGGCAGCTCGCGGTGGAGTCGTGGCAGGGGTTCATGGAGCGCTCAGTGACGCGGCCCCTGGTGCTCCGCGAGGGGGCCGAGGCGCTCGTGCGCGAGCCGCGCCCCCACGCGCTGCTCAAGCTCCGCGGCACCATCGAGAACGACGCGCTGGTCCTCCGGCCCTTCGAGGTGCGCGGGATCCTCGGGCAGACCAACCACTCGGTGGTGTACGAGGTGGAGACGCCCGACCAGGGGATGCGGGCGCTGAAGCTCCTCAAGACCCCCGACCCGGTGCTGCTCGCGCGGCTGGACCGCGAGTACGAGACGCTCCAGCGGCTCGACGCGTCCCCGCGGATCCTCGGGCCCGTGCGGCTGCACCGCCTCCGGGACGGCCGCCGGGGGATCCTGATGCCGGTGTGCCGGGGGTCGCTCAAGGAGCACCTCGCGGAGGCCCGCGGCCTCCGCGCGCCGCTCGATCGCAAGCTGGTGCTCACGTGGCTCGCCCAGCTCCTGGAGGGGCTCGCGGAGGTGCACCGCCTGGGCTTCGTCCACCGGGACGTGAAGCCGAGCAACCTGCTCATCCGCGCGGCCGGCGAGGGCCAGCTCCCCGAGCTGGTGATCGCCGACTTCGGCGTCGTCCACGACCCGGGCGGGGACATCACGCGCACGGGCACGCTCGTGGGCTCGCCCGCCTACCTCGACCCCGCGCTGGAGCCGGGGTCGGAGCCGACGGCGGCGCAGGACGTGTTCGCGGCCGCGCTCGTCCTCTGGGAGATGGCGACGCTGGAGGAGGTCGGGCGCTGGAAGGCGCTCGGGCCCAAGAAGCTCCAGGATCCCGCGCTCCGGGGGCTCGTGGAGGCGATGACGGGGCCGCTCGCGAAGCGCCCCGGCGCCGAGGCGCTCCACGCGCAGGTGACGGCGCTCCTGGCCAGGGTGGCCGACGCGCCCGCGGTCCCCCGCCACCGGGTGCTCGAGGAGGTCTACGAGCTGCGGGCGCACGTCGAGCGCATCGAGGAGCTCGCGAACACGCTCCGGCGGGAGAAGGAGCAGCTCGCCGAGCAGCTCGTGGTCGTGTCGCGGGCCGCGGGGGAGGAGAAGGCGCAGCGGGAGGTGCTGAGCGGGGCGGTGGAAGCCGCGCGGGCCGCGGTGCAGGCGGAGCAGCAGGCCGCCGAGCGGATCCGCCGCGACCGCGAGCGGGACGAGGCGCTCCTGCACGATCTGAAGGGCCGCGTCGGGCTCAACAAGGAACAGCTCGCACGCGCCAACGCGCACCTGCAGGAGAAGGACACCCGGATCAACCAGCTCTTGGAGCAGCTCGCGCAGCGGAACGAGGCGATCGAGTCCTTCGAGAAGGTGACCCGCGAGAGGGACGCCCGCATCGCGCTCCTCCTCGACACGCTGAACCAGAAGAACGACGTGATCGCCGACCTGCGGGCGCGGGCCGAGGACGGGAAGCGACTGGCGCCCACGCCGGCCCCGGCGCCGACCCGGCCGTCCCTCCTCGAACGGACCCTCGACGGGCTCGAGACGGCCTGGGAGGCCACGCGGGGCCTCGTGATCGGGGCCGTCGTCGCGGCCCTGATCGCCGGCGGCGTCGTGGGCTTCGGCCGCATGTTCGAGGCCGCCACCGACCCCGCCCCCCTCGCGGCGTCGGTCGCCCCGAAGCCCCAGCCGCCGGCGCCCGAGCCGGAGGCCGCGCAACCCCAGGCCTTCGAGGCCGCGCCGTTCGAGCCCAGCAAGGTGTTCGAGGTGTGCAAGGCGGTCGCGCCCCACCCGCAGGGCGACGCCTGGCGCACCGTGAGCGAGTGCGAGGGCCTGCCGGGCCGGACCTTCGCGTGCCTGTTCACGCCCACGCCGTCGAAGCAGGTCGTCGCCCTCGGCTGCCGGGAGGAGTCCGCCGGCGCCACCGCGGACGCCACCCCGTAGATCGCGTGCCCCGCCCGGGCACCCGAGCCACCGCCGCCCCTCCCCGGCACCCACGCCGCCGCGGCGGCGGCCGTCCTCGGCCGGCCGGCTGCCCCGAAGAAGAACCCGCCGATCGCGCCCCGGCGCAACCGTCACCGGATCGTCCGCAACGTGAACACCGGCGTCGGCTCCCCCGCCACGAGCAGGCGCGCGGCGGCGTGGTAGAGCGGCAGGCCGCGGAGCTCCTCGGGGGTGACGCCGCCCCCGAGCTCGCGGGCGAGGAGCTCGGCGTCGCGGGCCCCGGCGCGGAAGCAGGCGATGCTGCCGACGTTGCCGAAGACGGCGTCGCGGGTGCGCTCGTCGAGCTGCGCGGCGTACTGGTGCGCGAGCACGAGCCGGAGCCCGAACTTGCGGCTCTCGGAGAGCAGCGGCGCGAGGGTGCGCTCGTTCTCGACGTAGCCGAAGCCCGCGCCCCCCACGAACTTCTGGAACTCGTCGATGGCCAGCGTGAACGGGCGGCGGTTCGACGGGCGCCGTGCGAACACGGCCGCCTGGAGGCGCGCGATCAGGATCATCCCGAGGAACCAGGCGCTCACCGGGCCGAGCCGCGCCTCGGGCAGCCGCGCCACGAGCACCCCGCCCTGGTCGAGGATCGCGGCCACGTCGAGCTGCGGGCGCCCCGGGTCGCACACGCGCCGCAGGGAGCTGCTCTTCAGCAGGGTGTCGAACTTGGACACCGTGTAGGTGGCCATCTCGCCCTTCATCTGCGCGCCCCAGCCGGCGTACTCCTCGGTCCAGAAGACGCGGACCTCCTCGTGGAGCGGGTCGGTCCGGTCGAGCCGGGCGAGGACCGTGCGCCGGAACGCCTCGTCGTTGGCGAGCCGGGTGACGTCGGAGAGGCCGCGCCGCGCCACGAGCAGCGGCAGGAGCAGCGCGCGGGCGTGCCGGTCGAACATCGGGCCCATCATCTCGCCGGGGAAGAGCCGGAAGAGGATGCTCGTGAGGTCCTCGACGGCGCGCTCGATGCCCTCGGGGGTGCCGTCGTGGCCGACCGGATCGAGGCCGAGACAGCCCGGCTGGGCGGGGTCGAACACGACGACGGGCCGGTCGATGGCCGCCACGAGCTCGTCGGCGAGGTCGCCGTGCGGGTCGACGAGCCCGACCCCCTGGCCGGCGCGCGCGAGGTCGACCAGGAGCGTGCGGAGGACGGTGCTCTTCCCGACGCCGGTCTTGCCGCTCACGTAGAGGTGGCGGGCGAGGTCGGCGTCGGCGAGGCGCGCCTCGGCGTCGCGGCGGGGGCTCACGGCGAGGCCGAGGCGGGGCGCGTCCCCCGCCACGCCGGCGAGGAGCTGCGGGACCGGGCGGGCGGGGAGCGGGTCGACGGGGAGGCCGGGGAGGCCGTCGGGGCCGGGCGCGGGGAGGCGGAAGAGCCGGCTCGCGACGCTCGCGGGGAGCCACCGCTCGGCGATCGCGCGGTCGGGCGCGGGGGCGAGGACCACGTCGTCCTCCGCGTGGCGGGGGAGCGGCAGGTCGAGGGCAGGCCCCGGCCCGGCGAGCACGGTGGCCGCGCTGGTGCCGCCGAGCTCGACCCACTCGAGGTCGAGCGAGGGGACGAGCGCGTGGTGGACCTGCTGCAGGAGCGGCGCGATCGGCTCGGCGCGGCCCCGCGTCGGCCAGGAGACGACGGCCACCTGCACCTCCACGGCCAGCTGGGCGAGCCGATCGAGCCACGCGGCGTCGCGCGCGTGGGTCCGGGCGGCGTCGAGGTCGTCGACGAGGTCCTCGGGGTAGTGGCGGATGCGGGCGCGGTCGCCGTCGAAGACGAGCCCCTCGGCCCGGCCGCGGGCGCGCGCGAGGGCGGCGGAGGTCCGGCGGGCGAGCGCGTCGAGCACCCGGGAGCCGGCGGCGCGGCGGCAGGAGACGGTGACGGTGGCGCCGCACCCGAGCAGGAGCGGCACGAGTCGGCCGAGGGCGCCGTCGTCGAGCGCCGCGGCGGCGAGGGGGAGGCCGGGGCCGCCCGGGCGGGCGACGCGGACGACGGCGCGGCCGGGGCGCTCCTCGGGGACCGGGGGCTCGGCGCGCGGCACGAAGCGGCCGGCGGCGCCCGACTCGAGGAGCTGGGCGAGCTCCTGGGCCCGCACCTCGGCGCGGCGCGCCGCCTCCTCGCGGGTGGGCCGCGTGACGTCGAAGAGCAGCTCGACCACCAGCCCCTCGCCGAGGGCGCGGAGGCGAAGCTGGGCGGCGAGGCCGTCGCGGGCGGCCGCCACCCACTCGACGACGGCGCGGGCGAGCGCGAGGCCCGCGTCGGCGTCCCCGCGACAGCGCTCCAGCGTGACGCCGAAGCGCGCCGTGCACGCGACGCGCGGGCGGCCGTCGGTCAGCACCTCGCGGGTGGTGGTGGAGAACGTGGGGTCGGGGAGGAGGACCGGGAGCGGGCGCGCGGGGAGGGACATGGCCCTGGGACGCGGGCGGACGGACGGGCGGACAGGGGACGACCGCGCGCGGCGTACTGGGCGGGCGCGCGCAGATCCTCCGCCGCCTACCCCGCGGCCCGCCGGCCCTCGAACCACCGGGCGAGCCCCCGCGTCGCCCGGCGGAACAGGTCGTCGAAGAACGGGGCGACCATCCACCGGAAGGGCACCATCCACGCGAGCATGTCGTAGTGGATCGTCCACCGGAGGTCGGTCCGGCCGTCCGCGCGCGGCGTGAACGTGACGACCTCCAGCATCTCCGTCGCGAGCGGCAGGGACGCCCGATCGATCGACGCGACGAAGCTGCGCCCCGGCTCGATCGCGATCACCCGGGCGCGGATGCGCGCGAAGGCGAGGCTCACGTCGAGCACGCCGCCGACGGTGTCGGGGGGCCCGGCCGGCCACTCGACCCCGCGGAACCAGGGGTACCAGGCCGCGCCGTCCGCGATGCGGACGAGGCGCTCGTACACCTCGTCGGCCGGGGCGTCGACGATCGCCGCGTGGTCGAAGCGGAAGCGCGCGCGCTCGGCGAATCCGACCGTGGTGGGCCGCAGCCGGAAGGGCATCGGGAGGTTCCAGCCCGTGCGCTCGGGCTCCAGCGTGTTGGGCGGGAGCGGCGGCGGGGCGGGGCGCGCCTCCCGGGAGGGGAGCCCGAGGTGCGCGCGCCAGTGGCGGGTGAGGAAGATCTCGTCGGGATCGAGCGCGGCGCGGAGCGCGAGGAAGGCGTCCATGCGCGGGTAGGCCGCCCGGAGCGCGTCAGGCGCGACGGGGAGGTGCTTGCCCCAGTGGGGGCGCGCGCCGAGGTCGGCGAGGGCGTCCCAGTAGCGGGGGAACCAGGTGCGGTCGGGGTCGGCGCCGGGGCGCGGGGTCCAGAAGAGGTCGATGCGGACCTGGTCGGCGCCGTGCGAGGGCGCGAGCCACGCGCTCGTGGCGCGGGCGCCGTAGATCTCGATCGTGAAGGTGCCCGCCGCGCGCAGCCCCTCCCGCGCGACGAGGTCGCGGATGCGCCGGAGGGCCTCGCCGGCGCGCGCGACGGGGACGAACAGCTCCGTGAACGTGACGGGCATGAGCCGCGCGTCCATCTGGTCGTCCATCGGGAGGCCTTCCCGCCAGCTCGCGCGGAAGGGGCGCGGCGCGGGGTCCACGGGGACGAAGCCGTTGTAGAGGAGCGGGAACACGCGCGCCTCGACGAAGCGGTCGAGCGCGGTGGGCGGCGCGTCGCGGAGGAGCCGGGCGTCGCGCCAGCGGGCCGCGAGGTCCAGGGCCCGTCCGGCCAGCGCCAGCGTCAGCGTGGACGAGCCCAGCATCGGCGGCATCTGCACGTAGGGGCGCGGCGGCTGGGTGTCCTGGGGCGTGGCGCGCCGGGCCCGCCACACGACGAGCTTGTCCACGTCGGGCTGGGCCCACCACAAGAGCCGCAGGTACTCGTGCTCGCGCAGCGCCGCCGCGAGGCCGTCCGGCCCGTCGGAGAACAGGTCGATGGCGGCGTCCGCGCGCCGCGTGCACCGCTCGTCGCCGACGATGTCGTAGCGGGGCACGCACTGGAGCGTCACCTCGGTGACGACGCCGAGGAGCCCCAGGGAGACGAGCGCGGCGTCGAAGCGGTCCGGGTCGGCCTCGCGGGAGAGCGCGTGGACGGCCCCGGTGCCGTCGACGAGCCGGAACGCGACGACCGCGTCGAGCACGGAGTGGGTGAGCGTGCCGCCGGAGGAGCCGGTCGCGACGAAACCCGCGACCGCCTGGTGGCTGACGCCGCCGAGGTCGGGGAGCGCCCAGCCGCGCTGCTCGAGGCGCCAGCCGAGGCTCGTCTGGGCCAGCGTGGTGCCGGTGTGGTCGCGGGGATCGGCTCCCAGGCGGCACCCCGCGCCGACCGTGACCCGGCGCCGGACGTCGTCCCAGGTGAGCGCGGTCATGCGGTCGAGGGCCACCTCCAGGGCGGGAGCGCCGTCCAGGAAGGCGTCCGTGTGGATGGCCGCGGGGATCGAGTGCCGCGCGCCGCGCGCCCGCACCTGGAGGTGGTGGGCGCGGGCGTACCGCACGAGCGCGACGACCTCCGCTTCCGAACGGGGGTGGAAGAGGCCCGTCGGGTCGCGCCAGGGGAGGTCGGTCACGGCTGCTCGCGGGAGAGGGGTCAGGGAGGGGGGCTGGCGGCGATGCGGCGGGGGAGTGTCAGCGGCGGGCCGAGGCCGTCGGCCTCGCCGAAGCGGTGCGGGAGGGGCCCGAGGGGGATGTCCCCCGCGTCGAGCGCGTCGCGCACGTCGGAGAGCGCGGTGCACCAGGCGGGCAGGCTCCAGCGGCCGAACATCGTACAGGCAGCCTCGTAATGCTGGACATCGTACTCCTCCGGCGTCACGAGGTAGCCGGCGTAGGCGTTGGCATACCCGTTGACGACCACGGTCTCGTCGGGCCCGCGGGCCACCGCGGCCGCGATGCGACGGCCGGCGACGGTCGAGGGCTCGTGGGGCACGGCCGCGACGGTGAGCGCGCCGAGGCGGAGGACCTGCGCGGGGAGCACCTGCGGCAGCCAGGGTCGGGAGCCGAGGCGCCCGCTCTTCACGGTCGCGCGGTACCAGGCCACGCGCGGCTCGGGCACGACCTCGAGCACGAGGTTCATCGTCGAGAGGAAGCCGAGGACCTTGCCGTCCACTCCGTGGCCGAGGTCGTACCAGGGGTACTTGCCCGCGTGGCGGCGGAGCCACTCGGGGGTGTCCGCGCGGGCGTTCTTCTTGCCGACCGCCGCGCACAACCAGCGGTTGAGCCACGCGGCGCCGTGGAGCGGCCCGGGCCCCTCGGCGGTGCCCTGCGCGAAGGCGAGCCCCACGCGCGCGAGGGCGCCGCCCACGCCCGGCTCGCCGGCGAAGCGCGGGTCGGCGGGCTGCTGGGAGAGGTCGGTGTAGCGGAGGGCGCCGCCGAGCGGGCCGTCGAGCGGCGGGCTGCCGGCGGCCGCGTGGAGGAGGCCCCACGCGAAGCGGGCCTGGGTCTCGCCCACGCGAACGACGTGCGCCGCGTCGTCGCCCCCGGGCCCGGCCATCACGCGGCGGCGCGGGTCCCAGTGCAGGTTCGGGGTCACGTCGCCGGTGGCCTCCTGCGCGAACAGGGCCACGAACCCCTCGGAGCCGGCGCGCGCGGCCCGGTCCTCGCACCACGCCGCCGCCACCCCCTTGTGGTCGGGGTGGAGACGCGTGTTGTCGGCGTGGACGCAGGTGCCGTGGAGGGGGAACCAGGACACGAGGCCCCGGGGCCGGCCCGCGGCGTCCTCCACCCGGAGCACCACCATCCGCCGGTTGATCGCCTCGCCGGCACGCTCGGGCGGGAGCGGGGTCACGTCCACGTTGCGGTTGTAGGCGTCGAGCGAGCGGTTGGCGGCGATGCCCGCGGACACGGGGAGCTCGGCGGCGGCGAGGCGGAGGCGGGCGGGGGCGAGGGCGGCGACCGCCTGCTCGAGCGCGGCGACGATGCCGTCGACGATGCCGTCGTGCACGCGCCGCGAGAAGCCCGGCGCCGTCGCCGCGTAGAACATGTACTGGGAGAAGCCGTTCGGCCCGCTGTGGGTGTGGGTGGCCGAGAGCAGGAGGTGGTGCTCGTCGAGGCCGAGCGCGCCCGCGCGGTCGACGACGGCCTGCCGCACGGACTGGGAGATGAAGCCGAGGTCGCAGACGACGAGGCCCACGCGGCCGCCCGCGTCCTCCACCACGAGCGCGCGGGCGTGCAGCGGCATGGCCACCCCGAGGGAGAGGTTCTCGGGCATGCCCCACCCGAACATCCACATCCCCGGCTCGTACACGGTGATGTCCGCCTTCCCCAGTCCCGCTCGCCACATGGTCGCTCGTGCCTCCGCCCGGGAAGGTTGTGCACGCGCCGTGCCGTTGGCGGGTTCCGCCGCGGACGCCGGGAGAAGCTCGGAAGATCGGGTCGACGCCCCGCGGCCGGTGGCCGCTCCGGAGCGCGCGCGCCGCTCGCGCGCAAGCGCGCGCATCCTCCCCGGGCGGCGGGCGGGGCGTGTCGGCGGCCGATCACGGGCGTCCCGTCGGGCTGATCGCGCCGCGCCGCTCGGGTAGGCCCGGCGGGGTCCCGCTGGCACGCCCCTTGCGCTCGTCCCCCGGCGCACCCGGAGAGCCCGTGCCGACGACGACGACCCGACCTGGGGAAGGCCTCCCCTCTGCCTGGCGCTCGCTCTGGAGCGAGCTGGCCTTGCCGCCGAGCGCCCAGCTCCGGCGCCACCGCTGGTTCTACCTCGCCTACGACGGTGTGTGGGCCGCGATGTGCGTGCTCGCCTGGGGCGCGATGACCGCGGTGGGCCACGCCCCGCTCCTCGCCGACTGGGGCGTCGCCGTGCCGCTCCTGCTCCCCGTCGCCTGCTACGCCCAGATCCTCTGCAGCGTGTTCGTGCACAACGCCGTGCACCAGAGCTTCCCGCGGCGTGTCAACCGCCTCGTCGGCGAGCTGTGCGGCATGGTCATCCTCACGCGCTTCGCCTCCTGGGAGGTCATCCACCAGCGGCACCACCGCTACTCCGACGACCCCGCGCGCGACCCGCACCCGCTCCACCCGCGGTACCTCCCGTTCCTGGCGCGCACCGTCGTCAACGTCGAGCGCACGCTCCAGGCCATCTTCTTCGAGCGGCACGGGGACACCCTGGCCAACCGCCGCTACGAGCGGATTCGCGCCCGCGTGTCGTACGCGACCAACCTGCTGCTCGTGGCCACCTGGTACCGCTTCTGCGGGCCCGTGGCCTTCTTCGGGCTCTTCGTCCCCGCCTCGATCGTCGGCTTCTTCCACCTCGTCCACTTCAACTGGTCGACGCACGACGCGGCGTCCCCGACCGGCGACTTCAAGCCGGTGAACCTGGACCGGGGCCTCTTCTGGTTCGGGAACCGCCTCTTCTTCGGCATCTACATGCACGCCAACCACCACGCGCGCCCGGGGCTCTTCAACCCCGCCCGCTGGGAGCGCGCGTGACCCGCCTCCTCCGCCACCCCGCGGACGCGCGCTCCGTGGTGATCGTGGCCGTGTACCTGGCCCTGCTCGCGACGCTCCTCTTCGTGCCCGCGTCCCGCAACGTCGGGGTGTACGCCGCCGCCTGCGCCGCGAGCTTCCTCAACACCGTGGTCATCCACAACCACCAGCACCGCGGGCTGTTCCACAGCCGCACGCTGAACCGCCTGTGGAGCTGCGTCCTCTCCTTCGGCGCGCTCTACCCCGCCTCCGCCAACGTCCCCTCCCACAACCTCGTCCACCACCACTTCGCCGACGGCGACCAGCCCGACTGGGCCGCGCCCGGGAAGGTGGACCTCGGCCACCCCCTCCTCGACCTGCTCCACTTCCCCAACGTGGCCGGCCCGGACACGTTCGCGGGGGTGCGGCGGTGGGGGCGCGGGCGGCGGGCGTTCACGCGGCAGTACCAGCTCGAGATGGCCTTCGCGTTCGGCCTGACCGGCGCCCTGCTCGCCTGGGACTTCTGGACCGCGTTGTTCTACCTCGTGCTGCCGCAGCTCTACGGCGCCCGGAACATCCTCCGCATCAACCTGATCCAGCACGCCGGCTGCGACACGGCGAGCGCCTGGGGCCACTCCCGCAACTTCGTGGGCCGGGCCTTCAACTACGTGATGTGCAACAACGGCTACCACACCCTCCACCACATGCGCCCCGACGTGCATTGGTCGGACCTCCCGGCGCTCCACGCGCGGATGGTGGCGCCCAACGTGTCGGAGCGCCTCGTGGAGCCGAGCCTGCTCGTCTACCTCGTCCGGACCTTCGTCCTGGGCGCGCCGGTGGACGTGGTGGACGCGCGGAGGGCGTCGTGCTGACCCACGCGCACCTGGGTCTCGTCGCCCTCGCGATCCTGTGGCTGAACACCGTGCTCGTCGCCTGGGCGACGCTGCGGGAGGCGGCGCGGATCCGGGGGCAGGTGGCGCGCTTCGCTCGGCTCGTGCTCGGCGTCCTGGCCATCGTCGGCGGCGCCGCGGCGTGCACCGCGCTCGCGCTCCGGCCCCCCGTGTTCGGCGCCGTGAGCACGGCCGGGGGCGTCGCCGGCCTCGCGTTCTTCCTGCTCGTCCAGCCGCTCGGCACCGCGCTGCGCGACCACGCCCGCGCGGGCCGCCCCCAGTCCGGAGGCTGACATGTTGCGCAACTCCGCGGACCTCCGCACCCTCGCGTTCGTCGCCGCCTGGTTCGGGCTCGTGGCGCTCCAATGGAACACCGCCTTGCCCTGGATCCTCGCCGTCCCCCTGTGGATCCTGACCTGCTGGTTCGCGTTCTTCTGCGCCGTCGCGACGCACAACACCGTCCACGTGCCCGTGTTCACCGACCGCTGGCACAACGCGGTCTTCCAGGTCCTGCTCACCCTGACCTACGGCCACCCCGTGAGCGCGTTCGTCCCCGGGCACAACCTGTCCCACCACCGTTACACCCAGACACCGCGGGACGCCATGCGCACGGCCAAGGCCCGCTTCCGCGTGCACCTCCTCAACGTGCTCCTGTTCCACGTGCTCGTGAGCGGCGCCGTGATGCGCGGGAACGTCCTCTACGTCCGCGCGATGGCGACCGCCCGGCCGCGTTGGTTCCGCCAGCTCCTGCTCGAGGCGCTCGCGCTGGGGGCGTTCGTCGGGACGCTCCTCTGGCTGGATTGGCAGAGCTTCGTCCTCTACGTGCTCCTGCCGCACCAGTACGCCGCGTGGGGGATCATGGCGATCAACCTGATCCAGCACGACGGGTGCGACGCGAGCCACCCCTGGAACCACTCCCGCAACTTCACCGGTCGCTTCGTCAACTGGTGGACCTTCAACAACGGCTACCACACCCTCCACCACCTCCAGCCCGGCCTGCATTGGAGCCTGCTCCCGGCGGAGCACCGCCGCCTCGTCTCCCCGCACATCCACCCCGCGCTCGAGCAGCGCTCGCTCGTCGCCTACCTCGTCCGGACCTTCCTCCTCCCCGGCGGCCGACGGGCCTACGACGGCGCCCCCGTCGTGCTCCGCGCGGTGGAGATGGACGAGGACTGGGTGGGCGAGGGCGCTGAGTTCGGCGGTTCGGCCGTTGTCGGTGCGTTGGCGGTGGCGCGGCGGGGGGGTGCGTAGGGGGCGGGCGGTCTGCTCGGGGAGCCGCCGCCGTCGACCGGATCGCTCACGCCGGCGACCACAGCCCCACCTCCGTGACGCCGTCCGCCCGGAGCACCAGGCCCCCGCGTTCGAGCTCGAAGACCTCCAGCGTGGCGTCGGTGCGTACGAACAGCCGGTCGTCCACGATGGCGATGCCGTCGAGCCGATGGAAGCCCGGCGACGGCGTGACGTCGACCCTCTCCGAAGCACTGAACACGGCCATCGGCACGCCGAGCCCCCGGCCGTCACCCTCCTCCTCGTCGCGCCCGCAGACGGCGCGCTCTCCGAACCGGATGCACGTCAGCGCGTCGCTCGCCGCGTCGGGGTGCGCCCCCACGAACCACGCGGCCGCGCCTTCGGGCGGCTCCCATCCCGACGAGGCCGGCCACCGCGATCCGACGTGCCAGCCAAACGCCACGGCGTCGGCGGGATCGATGTCGTAGTCCCCTACGACCTCCTTCAGCCGCGTCGCGCGCACCCCCTCGACCCTCCACGTGTCGCCCGTCCACGACCAGCCGCGCACGAGCACGGCCGGCGCGTCGCCCGGGGGGACGGGCCAGCGGCGCCCCTCGTACACGAGGTCGGCGCTCCCTTCCACGCGGGTGTCGGGGACGATGTCCAGGGTCGCGGCGCGCCCGTCGGGGGTGACGGCCGCGAGCCTGGGCTGGGCCGCGATCCCCGCGGCGTCCCTCGGCTTCGGCAGCTCCAGCAGCTCGGCACCAGACGGGGGCAGGGACCAGACCCTGCCGCGGTGCAGGAACGCCGCCGCGCCCGCGGGCCCGATGGACAGCGGCCCGCCGCAGAGGCCGTCCCGCGTGGGGACGTCGGCAACCTTCGTCGCGCGGTCGCCGCGCACGAGCGCGCAGCCGCCCGACTGCTGGAAGTACCAGAGCGTGCCCGCGTCCGCGGGCCCCGCGGCCACCGCCGGGTAGCGCGCGGGCTTCTCCACGGGCTTCTCCACGGGCTTCTCCACGGGCTTCTCCACGGGCGCCGCCGGGGCGGCCGGGGGCGCCGGCTCGTCCTCGTGGCAGGCGAGGAGGACGAGCAGAGGGGCCATCGGGAACATGTACCCTGTCGCCAGGTCGGAGAGGAACCGCATGATGCGCAGGCCCGTGTCCATCCTGGCGATCGCCGTGTTGTCGTGCGGCGCCGGCCGCCCGGACGAGAAGCGCCTGGAGGCCATCGCCGACGCGATCACCCACGTCGGCAACCCCGAGATTGCCGTGATGATCGCGACCGACGGCTTGGCGGACCCGCGCGCAGGGCTCGTGCCGGAGGCGTGCGGCGAGCCCTTGGCGCTGGGCTTCTCCCACGCGGATCCCGCCGTCCGGGCCCGCTACCAGGCCACGGCGCTCGCCGTCTGTCCGGGTCACTGCCTGGACGCGAAGGCGATCGGGACCATCGCGGAGGCGCCCGCCGAGAAACGCGGCGCGCTCATCCTGGCCGCTTGTGACGCCCACGGACCCGACCCCGCGTTCGGAGGCCGGCTGGCCGATCTCCGCGCGGCGATGATCCCCTCCGAGTACGTCCTTGCGCGGATGCTCCTCGCCGACACGCTCGCCGCGACGCGGGGCACGGCCGCGGGCGCGCAGTGGAGCAAGGTCGTCGACGACGTCGCCGTGGGGCTCGCGCTACGCGGGGCGCCCTGGGGCGGACCCGCCCCCGCGGGCAACGCTCGTCTGGGTCCCGGGCTCGCCGGGGCAGAGGGGCAGATCCGCGCGCTCCCGGCGCGGCTCTCGAGCTGTGGAACGGGGCACGTGTCGCTGCGCATGGTCGTCTCGGGCGGGGCCGTCGCGGGCGTCGCCGTCGCCGACTCCACGCTGAACGAGGCCGGAGACGAGTGCGTCGTGGCAAAGCTGAAGTCCGCGCGCTTCGCCACCGACCGCGCCACGTGGGCGGACGTTTGGTTGGAGGTCGGCGCCGTGCCGTGACGACCTGCCTGCCGACCGCCGGATTGCCGTATTCGTCGAAGGCGTCCAACGGCGCGAGCTGCCAGCATCCAGTACCGGGGGCGATACTGTTCCGGCCGTGTCCAGCCCCTTCCTCACCTGCCCTGCCTCCGAGCACGTCGCCGCCAACGATCTCGCCTTCGCGATCCGCGACGGCTTCCCGGTGAGCCCTGGCCACACGCTCGTCATCACCCGGCGTCCGGTTGCCACCTGGTTCGACGCCACGCCCGAGGAGCAGGCCGCCGTGATGGCGCTCGTCGACGAGGTGAAGCGGCAGCTCGACGAGAGCCACCGGCCCGACGGCTACAACGTCGGCTTCAACGCGGGCGAGGCCGCCGGGCAGACGGTGCCGCACCTCCACGTGCACGTCATCCCGCGCTACCACGGCGACCGGCCCGATCCCCGCGGCGGCGTCCGTTGGGTCCTCCCCGAGAAGGCCGACTACTGGACGCGCCGGTGACGCTTCCGTTCCTCGAGAAGCTGCTGCAGGTGCTCGCGCAGGGCGGGTTCTCGTCGACCTACAAGTACGCCGTGCTGCTCGGGCTGATCGACCTCTGCGTGGAGGCCGGCCACCCGCCGACCTCGGTGACCACGGCCCAGCTGGCGCGGCGGGTCGTCGAGCTGTACTGGCCGCAGGTGCGGCCGTACCCCGCTCTCCAGCGCGTTCTCGGGCAGAACCGGGGTGGGCAGGCGACGATCGCCAGGCTCGTGGCCGAGTTCCGGCAGGCCCACCCGGACCTCGTCTCTCCGCCTCGCGCGGGGCCAACGGCCCCGGTCGGCTTCGACCGGCTCCTCGACGACGTGGAGTGGGTCCTCGTCGAGTACCCGCTGCCGCGCCTCCAGCGCGTGGGCGGCGGCGAGGAGCGCTTCATCTACGTCATCGGCTGGGGGGAGGACGTGTCGCGCGCGGCGTTCGCTCGGTACAAGCACGGAGTCGACGACGCGTTCGACAACCGCATCCTGCTTCAGCCCGGTGCTGCCGAGTCTCTCGTCGCGCTCTCTTCCGTCGTGCGTCCGCTCGTCCAGCAGCAGTGGATGGTGATGGTGCGCGCCATCAACGGGCTGCCCGAGGCCGAGCTCGACGCCTTCCTGTTCGGGACCGAACGTGTGGGGCTCTCGACGCTGCAGCGCCCGCTGCGCGCGCTCCAGAACGGCCTCTGCTTCTACTGCGGGGATTCACTCTCGGGCGCGCCGAGCCAGGTGGACCACTTCCTCCCGTGGTCGCGCTACCCCGACGACGGCGTCGACAACCTCCTCCTCGCCCACGACCGCTGCAACCGCCAGAAGCTCCACTTTTTGGCCGACCTCGAGTTCGCCCGCCGGTGGCGTGACCGCAGCCACCAGCAGGTTGGGCGCCTCGACGAGATCGCGGCGTCCGCGCGCTGGCCTCGGGACCGCGCGCGGACCTTCGGGGTGGTCGCGAGTGTGTACCAGGGCGTACCCGACGGGGTGCGCTTGTGGGCGGGGGCAGACCGGTTCAGGCGCGTCGACGTCGCGGACCTACCGGAGGTGCACGGGTTCGGGCGGTGCTTGCTGGGGTAGCGGCGCGCCTACGGCTCCCCCGCAACCTCCAGCGGCACCCCGAGCGCCCGAGCGAGCTGGAACACCTGCGCCGGTGAAGTGCAGCCCAGGTGCTCACGCGAGAGCTTCCCGGCGCGGTGGCGGAGCAGCCACGAGCCCGCAGGGTGCGCGGCGGCCACACGCCCGAACTCCGCGTCCTCGTCGCCGATCCGGGCGACCTCCGCGTCGAGGCGTTCGGCCAGCGCCGGCAGGGCGGCACGCACCTCCGCCGCCCAGGCCTCCACCCGGTCGAGAAACCCACCCGTCAGCTCCGGGTCCCGCAAGGAGCGTACCTTCTTCGCGATCTGCTCGAAGGTCATGCCCGGCCACGGGTTGGTCCGCAGCACCGGCTCCTGCCACTCTTCGCGTACCCGCGCCCAATGATCTTCGCGCGCCGGGACCTGGACGATCCGCCGCTCCGGCAGGACCAGCGCGGTGAGGCGCATGCCGTGGCAGCAGCCGGTGTCGAGCCCATACACGCGGTCGCGCAGGACGAGCGGCTCCGGTCCGACCACGCTGTGGCCGAACACGATGGGCTTTTCGTCCTCGTACAGCTCGTACCAGGGACGATCGCCGTACCGCTCGCGCAGCTTCGCGTCGCCCGACGTGGTGCCTGCCCGGACGTCTTCCGGGACCTCGCCCAGCGGCACACCGGGGAAGTGGCCCCAGTGGACGACCCGGACCTCGTCGGTCTCGTAGTGGTACGGCAGCGTGGCGAACCAGGCGACGTGCTCGGCGTAGCGCTCGCCCATCTGCAGGCGCGCGACCTGCTGGGAGTAGGAGAGCACGCCGCGGACGTGCTTCCGCTCGTGGTTGCCGCAGAGGACGACGCTGTTCGGCCGATTTCGGAACAGCTCGACGACCTCCGCGGGCCGGGGGCCGCGGTCGACGAGGTCGCCGACGCTCACGAGGGTGTCGCCCGGCGTGAGCCCGACCGCGTCGAGTAGCTCGAGGAGCTCGTCGTAGCAGGCGTGGATGTCGCCGATCAGGATGGTGCGAGACATGGTCTTGTCCTCTCGCCCCCGGGATATCGTCGCCACCCATGGAGCCGCGCGGACAAATTTCCGGACAGCCGAGCTGGGCGTCGTACCTCGACACGCTCGTCGCGGAGCACGGGTCGCTGGCGGCCGTGGGGGAGCGCCTCGCCGACCTCGTGCAGCTCTGGGACGCCCTCG
Organism: uncultured Enterobacteriaceae bacterium; assembly: GCA_964457335.1. GTDB lineage: Bacteria > Myxococcota_A > UBA796 > UBA796 > SXON01 > CAJBVW01. The sequence goes on from CAYWGD010000003.1 coordinate 47,772, forward strand.
ACCCGTCGAGGGCCTGCTCGCCCAGCTCTCGGGCGACGACGCCGACTGCCTGCGCGCGCGCTGGGCGGGGCAGGTGGCGCACGAGGGTCCTCGGCTCCACCGGGCGTACCTTCCAGTCGCGGCCGGCGACCACCTCTCGCTGAACACCGGCGCCCGCGTCGACACCTGGTCCTTCGCCGAAGGCGCCTGGCGCGCGCTTCACGCGGCGATCCGGTGGGGAGGTGGCACACAGCGTGTGCGCGTTGACACGGATCCAGGACCGGAGCCGGGCAGCCGGCCGGCCGCGGACGGCCGCCGCTGCGGGACGGGGGTGCCCGGGCGAGCGGCGGTGGCTCGGGTGGCTACGGGGCGCGTCTTTGCGGGGGACGCTCCGAGCGCTCCCTCACCCCGGGCAGTCGCAGCGACGGTATCCGTCCCCAGAGTAGCCCACGTCCGTGGTGCCGTCGGGGCAGTCGCAGGCGGGATCCCACGCGCACTCCACGGCGCTGATGCCGGCGGAGCCGCCGCAGCAGTCGTCGACCGTGTACCCGTCGCAGACGCCGGGCTCGCCCGCGCTCTCCAGCGGGGCGAGCGTGACGGGGACCTCCGCGAAGAGGGAGATCGAGTCGTCCCCGGCCGCGGACAGCCCGAGCCCGTTGATGCCCTCGTCCGCCACCCGGTAGCAGGTCCAGGTGCCGAGGCGCTTCGGCGTGCACCACTCCTTCGTCGGGGCCTCCGAGAGCGCGTGGATGGTGATCTCGGCCTTCTGCGCGGCGATCTCGTCCTCGTCCAGCACGTAGCGCCAGTGGATGCCGAGCTCGCTGTCGCCGGTGTTCAGGCCCATGAGCACGATCTCGGTGACGGTGAACTCGAACTCCCCCGCGAAGCCGATCTCCACCGTGGCGCTGCTGCCGAGCGCGAGATCGAGGCTGCCCTCGGTCAACGTGTAGGTCGGCACGGTCTGCCCGACCCAGACGTTGGTGTAGGCGTATTGCGGGGTGCCTTCGATCACCTCGGCGTCGGGGATGGCGATGTACTGGTGCTCGCAGCCGGCGAGGAGGGCGAGGGCGGGGAGGATGGACATTGGTGTCTCCACCGCCGAGCGCGTGCAAGAGGCGCGCCAGCGCGCCCGGGGAGCGCCCGCACCGTGCCGGTCCCATCGAAGCCGAGGGCCGAGAAGGCGCGGAACCGCCAGAGCGCCGAATACATCTGCGGCTCCCGCGTATCCCGTGCCCTCACCCCCGGTTCGCAGCGTTGTCCTCGTCCTCCGGTGCCCCGCGCTCGCCCATCGGCCAGCTTCCGGCGCTCGCGGGCACTCCGCATCCCTGACTGACGCGTGCGGCGGCGTAGCCGCCCCGCTACCCGATCCGCCATCCGGCCAGGTGCCCATGTTCCTTCTGTGCGTCATCTCCCTTGCCCGAGCCAGCGACGCGGGCCTCACCCTTCGCGTCGTACTCGCGGACGGGACGAAGCTGCCGCTGATTGGCGCGGTGCATTTCGAGGACGGCATGCCCCGCGTCGCGCGTCCCGGTGGCGATGGTGCGGCCTTGCTGACCGACCTCGTCGGCCCCCTCTCGGCGCAGGGCTGGACGTCCGCCGGCGGCATGCCTGCGCCGGGGGTGAAGCCCGGCGTCTCCGAACGCGCCGTGTCGACCGTCTGGCGGCGCGGGGTCAACCGGCTCGGGATCGAGCTGTTCGACGCCGGCTTCGGGCAGGAGACAGTCGCGCTGCTCCGAGACGGCTCGCCCGGTGTCGCGGGCGCTCCGGCCGAGGCATCCTGGGAGGTCGAAGTGCCCGATGGCCCGACGCTCGCGTTCGACACGGACGCGATGGACTTCGACGACCACGGATTCACGGTGACGCTCGACGACGCCGAGGGGTGGAAGGCCGCATGGGACACGTCGCTCGCCGCGGCAGGTTGGAAGGCGGGCACGGGGGACTGGTGGGTCCGGGGCCAGTACAAGCTCCGGGTGGAGGCCCGCTCGGGTGGCAGGGCCGAAGTTGCTTTCGACGACGGGCTCCCGCCCGGCTGGGCGAGCC
>CAYWGD010000003.1:49890-87003 GCA_964457335.1 uncultured Enterobacteriaceae bacterium
GGTGGCAGGGCCGAAGTTGCTTTCGACGACGGGCTCCCGCCCGGCTGGGCGAGCCTTGGGCTCCCGCTCGACGCCGCGATGGTGACGGAGCGTGCGCCCAACGAACTCGAGGTCCGGGTTGCGGAGACCGCCGCGTTGAGCGGTTGGCTGGCGGCTGCCGACGCGCGCCTGCGCAAGGCGGGATGGACGACCGCGCCAGTCGCGATCGGCCGCGCCTACGACCGGGGCGAGGTCCGGCTGTACATGCAGACGCCGCAGGCGACGCCCGATCCACATGCGCCGCCGACAACCCCCTACGTCCGGCTCCGCGCAGCGTGGAGGGATGCGTCGCCGGCCGGCCCTTCGGTCCTGCTCCAACTGCCCGACGGTGGACACGTCGCGCTCCCGGCGCGTCTCTCGGGCGAGGCGAGCGCCGATCTGACCGTTTGGGACTGGCGAATCGACCCCGATGGCAGCCCGTTGTTCGACTCGCTCCGCGGTTCCCTCCTCGAGCTCGGCTGGCAGGCGCAACCCGAGGATGCTCGCGGCCTGACCGGCTTCGTGAAGGAGTCCGAACGGATCGCGCTTGGGCGCGCATCGATCGATGCCGACTTCCTCGGACGCGAGAAGGAGGGGGTGACAATCCTGCGAACGCCGCCCCCGCCGCAGGCTCCGGGCGTGAGAGGGGTCCGCGCTCCTCGGCCGGCGCCGGCTGCCGTGCCGCCAACTCCCCAGGAGTTCGACCTGACGCTCGTCCTGCCCGGGGCGAAGCTGGCGGCCGTGACTCCCGACGTGTTCGGAGACGGCAACGGCGTGTGCGTCGGGACCGGGTCGCCGAGCGCCCCCACGCTCGCGAGCTGGCAGTCCGCACTCCGAGCGGGTGGATGGACGGAGGGCAGGGCGACGTGGCTCGAACGCCAGGGTCGGAGCGCGCGACTCCGACAGGAGGACGGCTACATGTGCGCCGAGCTGGACGCGGAGGTTCGCCCCACCTGGTCCGAACTGGGCTTCCCGCTGGAAGGGGCGTTCGTCTCCTCCTCGGACGAGCGGGAGCTTCGCGTGACCTACCGGGACGTAGGCACCGCCGACGCCGCGGCGGATGCCGTCCTGGGCGGCCTGATCGCGAAGGGCTGGACCGCTCGGCCGGACGGGACCGTGTCCCGGGGCTCGCGCGCCGTCTCCAAGGGCAACGTGCTCATCACGATCGAGCGACCTTCGCGTCCAGCGGAGCTGGTCTTGACTCGTGTGGGCCCCGAAGCTCCGGTGTTGCGGTGAGGTCCTCGGGCCCGTCATGAGGCTGGACGGCGCGGCCCGGACGCTGAGCAGCGCGTCCGAGCCCGACGAGACCCCGACCGCATGGCCCACCCCGCAGAAGGAGCGGGACGTTCATCGGCGGGGCGGCGAGGCTACCCCTGCGCGGCACGCGGCTGCGGAGGGTCGGCCAGCGCGCTCCCGACGGCTTCGGAGAGGTGTCCGGGCGTCTCGACCAACGAGGTCGGCGCCGCCCGTGCGAGGGCCTCCGCGGTGTTCGCGCCCCACGTCACCGCGAGCGCCGGCATCCCCACGGCGCGCGCCGCCTCGATGTCCCGGATCTCGTCCCCCACATAGACGAAGCGGCCGGCCTCGTGACGGCACGCGTCCATGAGCGCCCGAAGCTGCACGCGTTTGCGTCGCAGGCCGCTCCCCAGCCCCCGGTGGGTCACGATCTCGTCGAAGCAGTCCATCCCATGGGCGCGCAGGAAGGCTTTCACGTTGCGCTCGTGATTCGACGAGACGATCCCCAGCCGGTAGCCGCGTCGCCGGAGGTCCTGGAGGGCCTCGGGAATCCCGGAAACGGGCTTCAGGCTGTCCATCCGCTCGTAGAGGGTCCGTCGCGCGTGGCGCCCCAGGCGGGCGAGCTGCCACGCGCTCAGACCGAGCACCTTCTGGATCTCGAACACGCTCAACGTCCGGAACTCGCGGTACCGCTCCTCCGTCACCGGCGCGAAGCCCATCTTCGGCGCCATCTCGTTCACGGCCTGCTGGATGGCGCGCATGCTGTCGCAGAGCGTGCCGTCGACGTCGAAGACGACCATGTCCGGAAGCGGCTGGTCCGACGCGGAGCGCGTGTGCTCGGGCACGTCCGCCCCGATGAGCCAGCGGGCGGCGCGCGGAAACCGCCAGGGCACATAGACCCAGGCCACCATGGCGAACGCCGTCCACGCGACCACGATGGGGTGCGCGGGCGCGGAGACAATGCCGACCGGCACCATCGCCGAGGCGAGCCCCAGCAGCTTCGCGCCGCTGTGGCGATGGCCGATCGTCCCCTCCGCATGGAACTTCACCTGCTGCACCGAGGCCATGAACAAGGTGCAGAGCAGCATCAGGGCCGGCTCCGCCAGCGGAGGCTGGCCGGCGACGACGAACCCGAGGGAGACGCGGAGCGCGCTCGTCACCGCGATGACGTTCCGGAACCCGCGGCGCTTCAGGACGAGCGAATACAGCAGGTTGATTCCGATGAATCCAAGATAAAGGGGGGCGTAGACCGGGTCCGCCGCCACGAACGCGATGGCCCAGAGGCACCCCGCGAGGAGGAGCGCCTGCGCCTGCGTGATGCGCCCCGAGGCCACCGGGCGATGACGTTTCACGGGGTGGCGTCGATCGAGATCGACGTCCAACACCTCGTTGACGATGTAGATGCCGTTGTAGAGGCAGAGCCCGAAGAGCAGGAATTGGATCGCCAGCGCCTTCACCGGCACGTTCCCGCCGGAGACCGCCAGCGCCGCCACGATGACGACGAGGTAGTTCGGGTAGTTGCGGACACGGAAGAGCCCGAGCCAATCCGCGAGTGCGGCCTTCCTGCTATCCATGAAGGCCTCCGGACAGATACGGCGCAATCTGCGCGTAGACACGGGAGAGATCCGCCTCGATGCGGGCCCGTGCGATCAGCTCCGGCGCCGCCCCCGCGGCGTGCGTCTCGGACCGCACCGCCGGCAGATCGACGACGGGGAGGCCGAGCGCCTGGAGGAGGCGCCGAAGGACGGTCGGCGTGTCCCGCTGGAGGTCGTCGAAGGAGACCGGGAACACCTGCCCGCGGGCCGTCGGATCGTTCAGGAGCTCGAGCATGGCCTGGTACTGGGTCACCGAGGCCAATCGGTAGAAGCCTTCGCTCCAGGCCGCGAGGCGCGGATCATCCACCGGACAGCGGAGCTGGGCCTGCGTCATGGCGCCGTGGGAGCGGATGGCGGCGGCCGGCTCGCGCACGCACAGCACGATCCGGGCGCCCGGGAAGTGCCGGAGCAGCGCGCGCACGTGCATGGTGAACAGGAGCGGGCGCGCGACGTAGGTCGCCTCTCCGTCCGTGTCGTAGAGCATGCGCCGCAGGCAGCGTGACACGAAGTGGAAGTCCTCGTCGGTCACCTCCACGAAGTCCGCCATGAGGCCCGGCTCCTCCAGGAGCGAGGGGAACATGACGAGGAACGCCTCGGAGCGCAGGCGGTGCAGGAGCCAGAGGTGCTCCTCGATCTCCTCGTCCAGCCCGACGGCGTGGTTTGCGCTGTCGTAGCGGCTCGCCGCGCTTCGATCGAGCCTGCGCCGGAGCCAGTGGGCAGGCCGGGTGCCGAAGAGCCGCTTGAGGACGAGCGACGGAAACAGCACGTCGTACATGGTGCCGCAGCGCGCGTCCGGGTGCTGGCGCAGCGCCTTGTGCAGGTTCGTGGTGCCGCTTCGGTGGTGACCGAGCAGGAACACGATGCGATCCAGGGGCACCGTGGCGAGCCCCGGAACGAGCCGGTCCTCAAGCCACATGAGCACGCGGTTGACCAGGGCGACGCCGACGAGGACGACGAGCAGCGCCGCCCCCCCCAGGTCCCGACGGGTGAGGAGGAGACGGAGGACGCGCAGGGTCCGGACGCCGAAGCCGTTCCCAAGCGTGTTCGCTGCGCTCATGCCGCTTCGGCGCGTTGCCGCAGCATGGTTGACAGCTGGAGCAGCACCTCCCCGCGCAGCCCGAGGGAGGCCAGGTGCGTTTCGCAGGAGCCGACGGACTCGAACAGTTGTTGCCGGGCGCGGTCCACGCCGAACGTCAGCGCATAGTTCACCCGGCGGCCGACCCGCGCGTCCTCCTCCACGTCGTCCAGATCGTCGGCGATCTGGTAGGCGAGGCCAAGGTGTCGGGCGAGCTCCGTGACCCCGGAGAGGCGATCCGGATCGCCGCCGCCGAAGAGCCACCCGAAGACGAACGAGATCTCGAAGAGGGTCGTCGTCTTCATGTGGATGAGCTTGGCGAGCGTGCCGTCGAGCTCGGCCGGCGGGTGCAGATCCAGGTACTGGCCGCCGGTCGTTCCCTGGAGGCCCGTGTTGCGGGTGGCGTTCTCCAGCGCGAGGAGGCCGACGCGCTCCCACGGCTGCTCCGGCCGAAGCCGCTTCAGCTCGAACGCGTTCGCGGCGACGAACCGGTAACCCTCCGCGATGAGCGCGTAGGTGGCGAGGAGCGCGATGTCCTCACCGAAGGCGCGGTGCAGCGTGGGACGCTGGCGCCGATCCTCCGCGTCGTCCATGCACGGGAGGTCGTCGGCGATGAGCGAGGCCGTGTGAAAGAACTCCGTCGCCAGGGCCGCCTTGATGACGGAATGCTGGGCGCCCAGCGCTTCCGCCACCGCCAGGACGATCGCGGGACGGAGCCGCTTGCCGCCCGACAGGAGCGCCTGCTCGCAGGCCGCGCGGAGCCTCGACTCCTCTCCCATGTGGAGGACGGCCTTGCGGAGCCCTTCATCGATCTCCGACCGATAGCGGCGCAAGGGGGAAGACGGCTCGTTCAATTTGGTTCTCCGGAAAGGACGGGGCGCGAACGAACTTCCTGTGGCGCGCGCTCTAACACCCGCCAGCACGCCAGGGCCCCAAGGCACGTCGTGCATCTTGCCTGACGATGGTTCCGCCACCCGCCCTCAGGGCGTCAGGCGCGGGCGCGCTACGACCTGCGCCCGGGTTCAGGCGGCGCGGGCCACCACGAGGAGCGAGGCGCCCGCCCGGAACGAGACGCCGCGCCGGAGCAGCGCGCGCTCGAACGTGAGGACCCGCCCGAGCCAGCCGTTGAGCCCCTGTGGCAAGTGCAGCTCGTGCGTCGCATCGACCTCCTGCTTCCCGAGGCGCACCGCGAGCGCCAGGAGGCGCCGCGAGAGCACGACGAGCGGCAGGATGAGCGAGACGAACGAGGTCACGTGGACCACGGTGAACCCGGCGCGGCCGAGCTTCTCCACGAGCTCAACGCGCGTGTAGCGCCTCACGTGCCGCACCGCGTCGTCGACGGGGCTCCAGAGCCAGCGGTGCTGCGGCACGGTGAGGAGGAGGCCGCCGCCGGGGACGAGCGCGCGCCGGAAGGACGCGAGGACCGCCTCGTCGGCCTCGATGTGCTCGATGACGTCGAAGGCCCCGATCGCGTCGAAGGCGCCGCGGAGCGGGAGGGCGCGCGCGTCCATCTGCCAGAGCTGAACGTCCTCGGGGAGCCGCCTCGCGGCGAAGCGGAGGCCGTCCGGATGGGCCTCCACCCCGGCGAGGCGCAGCGTGGGATGGGCCTCGCGCAGCGCGGCGAGCATGAGCCCGGTGCCACAGCCGATCTCGAGGAAGCTCCGGGCTTCCGCGAAGTACGCCCCGAACGCCCAGGTGACCAGCTGCTTCCGGGCCTGGAACCAGAAGTGGGCGTCCTCGACGGTCGCCATCCGTGGGTAGAGCGCGGCGTCGAAGCCCCCGTCGGCCTCGGCGAGCACCGGGGCGAAGAGGAGCGCGCGCCCGTCCCGTGGAGGGGAGAATCCGCACGCGGGGCAGACCCAGCTCTCGGGGAGCCCCTCGCGGCCGCAGGCGGGGCACTGCTTCATCTGGCCCGCGTCCGGAGCGCGGGGCGGACGACGAAATGCGAACCCTTCATCGGCCGACGTTACCACCCCCCGTCCCTTCCGACAGGACGTACATGGGGGAGGCTGGGCAGCGCACGGATCCGGGGCCATGTCGCCCCCTGTTCACCCTCCTGCTCGCGTACGCCAGAGAAGCCCTCGACGGAGGTAGGGCGGCGGGACGCGAGGGCCGGGAGGTGTGGCGCGAGCACGCGGGGCGGGGTCGCGGCGTTTGCCGAACAGAATCGAGGCGTTGAGGGCTGCGACACACCTCGCTGAGCGTTGTTGCGACGCGAGCCAGCGCGACACGCGCCGTGGGCCCGAGCCGCTGCCGCGCGATCGCCCGGTCGAGCACCCGCGGGTGACGCGAGTGGACCAGGGCCGGCGCCTCCACGCCCGCCGGCGCGGTCGCCCGGCTCCGCACGGCCGCGGCGCGCGAGCGCCGGAGTCTCAACCAGGAGGCGCTGGTGCTCATCGAGGGGGGCCTCGCCGCCCGGGAGACCGCCGAGGAGCGGGCGCAGCGCCAGGTTCAGGCTTGGCGGGCGCTTGCCGGCGGCTGGGTGAGCGACACGACCTTCGAGGAAGAGGTGGCGGACCTGTATGCCGCGCGCAGCCCCGGCCGAGACGTTGACCTGTGAAGGTGCTCGACACGGACACGTGCATCGGGGTCCTCCGGGGGCGCGAGGAGGTTCTCGAGCGACGCGCGGCCGAGGTCGACGAGCTCGCCACCACCTGGGTCACGGCCTCGGAGCTGTTCTACGGCGCGGCGAAGTCCGCGAAGCCCGGCGCGAACGCCGCCCTCGTGGTCCGGTTCCTCAACACCCTTCCGGTGCTCGCGCCGGACCTCGCGAGCGCGCGGCTGTTTAGCGAGGTGAAGGCCCGGCTGGCGACAGCGGGGCAGATCGTCGCCGACGCCGACCTCTTCATCGCGGCGATTGCGTTGAGTCGAGGGGCCACGCTCGTGACAGGGAAGCGGAGACACTACGAGAGAATTTCAGGGATTGTCCTGAAGGACTGGTTGCGAACATGAGCCGGCCGGTCGTCACGCTCGACGTGCTCTCCGCCGAGCCAGGAGGCGGCGATCTGCTCCTCCTGGTCGACGTCCGGGATGGCACGTTCACGGGGACCGGCGACGTCTGGGTGCTCGGTGAAGCCATGGCCGCGTTCCTCGCGCAGGTTCGAACGTTGTACGAGCGAATGGATGGACGAGCCTCGATCGAGTCGATCTCGCCAGGCGAGTTTGCGCTCTCCATCGAGCGGATCGACGCGGCAGGCCATCTCGGCGTCCGCGGCCGGCTCGCGCGGTTCGCCACGGGCGAACGGTGGCGGGGCCGGTTCGCCTTCGAGCTGGCGTTCACGGACCGGTGAGAGCTCGAGGAGCTCCGCGCCCTCACGGACGAGCTGGAGGCGAAGCTGCTCCTCGCGGGCTCCCGAGCCGGCAGGCAGGAGTTCGAATCCCATCGGGGGTCGGCCTCATCGACCTACGTTGAACGCCCGAAAGTAGTGGTGAGCCTAAAGGGACGATTTCAGAACTGGTGCCGTGATAACGCGGGGGTGCTAGGGGAAATGGTGGGGCGCCGGATGACCGCGAGCGAAGGGACTTCCTGCGGTCCCGGCTGACGGCCCGTTCCCGCAGCCTCGGTGCTCACGCGTTCGGCGAGCCGTGATCGTCCGTCCTGATGCGCATGAGCACGTGATTGATCAAAGACGCTCTTGTCCGTGGCGTATGGCGCCGTGGTACCATCACCCCGACAGCCCTCCAGAGGTGCTCATGCCCGCGCAGTCGCAAGAGGTGGTGCCGGAGGCGCGGCACTCGCCCCGGGAGGACGTTCCACAACAACAGACCACCAGCACCACTGCTGGCAACCAGGCGCGCGTCGAGGCGTTGGGCGGGGGCTCGACCGGAGAACCTCGCGGGGGTACCCGACACACCGTCCAGCGGGGCGACACCCTCTACGGGATCGCGGAGACGACTTACGGCAGTGGCCGGTACTGGCGCGACATCCTGCGCGCCAACCCGCGGAGTGTCTTCCGCGGTGGCGAGATGATCCTCGTGGGGGACGTACTGGACCTGCCCGTGATCCGCGTGCCGCCCCAGGAGGGGGCGGGCGGCGGCGCGGGAGGGGAGACGCCGGCCATGGTGCCGCGTGAGGTGTGCACCGAGTGGGGGGACTTCCGGATCTACCCCGACGACTACGTCGGCGATCTCCCGATGAGCCCCGACGCCACCATCAACGTGCGCGAGGCCGAGTTCCACGACCTCGTGGAGCAGCGAGAGCGGGAGCTCACGGAGCAGACGGACGCGGCCGTGGGCAACATCGAGGCTCTGCTCTCGTATGGCGCTGTCGACTGGGCCATCACCGACGCGGACGCCCGCGCCGCGTTGGCCAGGCTCGCGGCGCTCCCCATGCGGGGCTTGCAGGCGGCCATCGGCCGGATCGACGTCGCCCGGCTCCTCGCCAACCTCCCCAGTGACGCGGTCGCCACCCCCGACTTCTGCAAGGTCGCTGTCGCCCTGGGGCCGGAGCGCATCGCCCCCTTTCTCGCCGACGTGCTGAGCTACGGCCTGTTCGAGTGGACCGCGACCGATGCCGACGTGCAGGCGGTGATGGCCGTGCTCGGCGCCCTTGGGGCCGAGCAGCGAGGGCAGGTGCTCGCGGCGCTCGGCCCAGCCCTGCAGGTGCGATTCATGGAGGGCCTCCAGGGCCGCCGGAGCGCGCTCCTTCCGGCCGACAAGGCGGTGCTCGAGTCCATCTTCGATGGCGCCGGGAACGACCTGACGCGCCTCACGCTCGCGTTCTCCATCCGGTTCAACCTGGACGTGCGCGGCACGGGCGGGGCCCAGTGGGACGAGACGGGGCTCCGGCAATCCTGGGCGGTGCTCGAGACCCTGCCGGCCGCGCATGTGGAGGGCAACCCCGAACTGCTCCAGTGGATCCGCTACCAGAAGCCCGACGGAACGAACGCAGGCAACCACAGTGGCTGGTACGACGACTAGGCCTCGCAGACCAACGGTGAGGACAACCCCGACTTCCGGGGGGCTGGCCTCAACTACAACCCGAGCAACATGTCGGGAACCCAGAACTCCCAGTTTGATCTCGACGGCGACGGCATCTTCGGCGTCGGGGAGCAGGACCCGCTCCACGGCGTGAACCGCTTCAACAAGGTGGTGCGACACGAGGTGGGGCACGCGGTGGACGCGCAGATCGGAGGCGCGGCCCAGTACTGCATCGGCAAGGCGAAGGGCGGGGGCTGGGCCGATTACGGCTCCAGCGTGGCGGACTGCATCGGGGCGATGGTCGCCGCCGCCGCTGCAGGGATCGCCAACTCGGCCGCCAAGGACGCGATCGTCGCGCAGCTGCAGAAGGACGCGACCCCCGCCAACGCGGCGAACGCGCTCTCGGATGTCCAGGCGCTCCCCGAGTACCAAGCGCTCTCCGCCGCGGACCAGGCGGCGGTAGACGGCGATCCCGTCTTCGCCGCGCTCGGCCAGGCCGTCGACAACCCCTGGTACAACCACCTCCCCGACGGAGGCGCGCCGCTCAACGGGCGGATCTTCCAACGCTCCTACGGCTCTCAGTGGACCTCGTACGCGGTCGAGGCGCGGGGTCGGAAGGTGTCGCAGTACCAGTTCCGGGCCCCCGGTGAGTGGTTCGCCGAGGCATACGCGGCCTACTACGAACCCAAGGCGGACGGCACGTGCGATCACTCCACGCTCGAGCGCATCGACCCGGACACGAAGGCCTGGTTCGACGTCCACGTGGACGGGCTCACGGGCTCCCGATGAGCGTGGTCTTCCTGATTGCCGCGTGCCTGGCGCAGCCGAACCCGGAGAAGCCGATGCCGCCCACAATCCCGGACATCCAGAGCCAGGTCGCCGGCGCGCGCCACGTGGACGTCGAGGATGTGCGTGTGAGCCCGCTCGCGACGCCCGTCGTCCCCGGGGTGCAGCTGTACCGCGTGGTCGTCGGAGGCGAGTCGTGGTCCTCCGCGCTCGTCGTCGAGGGAAGGGTGCTGGTCGACCCCGGGGAGAAGCGCGCGGCGATCGCCCGCGCCTGGGGCTACGGCGCGGCGCGCACCGTGCCAGCGCAGGACGTGGCGGAGGCGATGCTGCTCACCCTCGACCTCGACGAGGAACCGAAGCTCGTGACGGACCCCGCGCGCGCTAGCTACCTTGCGCGTCTCGGCGTGGAGGGCGTGAGCGTCCCCGCCGAGACGACCGAGGACGGGGTCCCGGGGGTGCGCTTCTGGTACGGGACCGGGGAGAACCCCGCCACCGAGGTCATCGCGATCTTCAAGCGTGACGGGGAGGTCGAGCTTCGGGCGGGTCGCACCCACGGTGGTGGGTAGCGTGTCCACCTTCGGCGTGCGCGCGATCTCCTGCGCCTCGTGTCGAAACAGCACGGAGCGGTCGGTCGCCGTCACCCTGAACGGCGGGCGACGGCCCGACCTTCGCCGCCAGATCCTCGACGGAGCGTTCCAGCGGGTGACGTGCCCGATGTGCGGGACACGTCAGCGGCTCGAGCAGCCGTTCGTGTACATCGACTTCGACCGGAAGCAGTGGATCACGTGCTTCCCGCCCGCGCGTGAGCGGGAGTGGCGGTCCCTGGAGTCCGAGCCGCACGAGGACTGGAAGGAAGCGATGATCAGCTTCGCTCCGCCCCTGGTGCGCGAGTGGTCGGCGGGCTTCGTCGTGCGCGCCGTCTTCGGGCTCGACGCCCTGCGCGAGAAGCTCCTGTGCTTCGATCACGGCCTGCACGACGTGTGGCTCGCCGTACTGCAACTCGACGCGATGCGGCGCCTGCCGGGGGTTGGGCTCCATCCGACGCGGCGGGTCCGTCTCGACGCGGTGGACGAGGAACGGCTCGTCCACCGCATCCCCGGCACCGACGAGGTGTGGGCCGTCCCGCGGGCGCAGCTCACCGCGATGCAGAGCGATCCGATCGAGTGGAGCGTCGCCTACGAAGCGCTCGATCGGGGGCCGTACGTCGACGTGGGCCGGATCATGATCGGGGGCCGGGCGCCTGGATGAGGGCGCGCCGCGCAACGGGGAGCGCCCAAGCGCGGGCCGCGTGTTCGAATCCCATCGGGGGTCGGCCTCATCGACCTACGTTGAACGCCCGAAAGTAATGGTGATCCCAACGGGATTCGAACCCGTGTTGGCGAGATGAAAACCCGCTGTCCTGACCTGGCTAGACGATGGGATCGTGAAGTGTGGGCCGCGCGGGACTTGAACCCGCGACCAGCGGATTAAAAGTCCGATGCTCTACCGACTGAGCTAGCGGCCCGGCCCGCGCGATCTATCGCCGAACCACGCCCCGTCAAGCCCGCCGGGCGCACGCTCCGCCTCTCGCCCCCCCGAGCCCCCGCCGCCCCACCCGGCACCGCCGCCGCCGCAGCGGCCGGCCGTCCGCGGCCGGTCCGGCTGCCCCGCCCCCCGAGCCCCCGCCGCCCTACTCCGCCTCCAGCGCCCGCCGCAGCCGCTCCATCTCGGCCTCCTCCTCGGCGTCGGGCTTGGGCCAGCGCAAGGGCAGCCCCTCGAGCGCCTCCACGAGGGTCTCGGCCACGATGGCGCGCATCGTGGGCTTGTCGTCGGCGGGCACGGCGTACCAGGGCGCCCAGGGCCGCGAGGTGGCGTTGAGCGCGTCCTCGTACGCGCGCATGTAGGCCTTCCAGTGCGCACGCTCGGCCACGTCCCCCGCGGCGAACTTCCAGCGCGCGTCGGGGTCCGCGATGCGCTCGAGGAACCGCGCGCGCTGCTCCTCCCGCCCCACGTTGAGCCAGAACTTGAGCAGGATGGTGCCGTTCCGGTAGAGGTGCCGCTCGAGGTCCCGGATGGACTCGTGGCGCTCCTCGAAGAGGTCGCGCTCCCTCCGAGGCAGGCGCTGCGCCTCGAGGAGCTCGGGGTGCACGCGCGCGACGAGCACCTCCTCGTAGTGGCTCCGGTTGAAGATGCCGATGCGGCCACGCTCCGGGAGCGCCCGCACCACCCGCCAGAGGAAGTCGTGGTCGAGCTCCTCGGCCGACGGCGCCTTGAAGGCGGTCACCTGGCAACCCGCGGGGTCGACGCCCCGCATCACCGCGCGGATGGTGCCGTCCTTGCCGGCGGCGTCCATCGCCTGGAACACCAGCAACACGGCGTAGCGGTTGTCGGCGTAGAGCTTGCGCTGCAGCGCGTCGAGGCGCGCGGTGGCGGCGGCGAGCCGCGCCTCGGCGTCGTCGAAGACGTGGCGCGTGGGTGCGTCGGCGACGCGGAACTCCCCGTCGAACGGGACGCGCCACCGATTGTCGGGACCCGGGTGCGGCACCTCCCGCCCCTACGCCCACACCCCCCCGCCCCGCACGATCAGCGCGTCGCGCCCCGGCCCCACGCCGAGCATCACCACGGGCACGCCCGTCCACTGCTCGATGCGCTCCACGTACGCCCGGCAGGCCGCCGGCAAGGACTCCCAGGTCCGGCACTGGGAGAGATCCTCGTCCCAGCCAGGGACCTCCTCGTACCGCGGCTGCACGCGCGCGAGCGCCGCCGCGCCCGCCGGCACGTCCTCGCTCCCGACGTACTCCACCGCCACCTTGAGCGGCCCCATCCCCGTCAGCACGTCGAGCTTCGTGAGCGCGAGGGCCGTGAGCCCGTTCACCATCGCGGCATGCCGCACCATCGGCACGTCGAACCACCCGCAGCGCCGCGGCCGCCCCGTCGTGGCGCCGAACTCGTGCCCCACGGTCCGCAGCCGCTCCCCGACGGCGTTGTCCTGCTCCGTCGGGAACGGCCCGCTGCCCACGCGCGTCGCGTACGCCTTGCAGATGCCCAGCACCTCGTCGATCGCCGTCGGCCCGACGCCCGACCCCGCGCACGCCCCGCCCGCGACCGTCGAGCTCGACGTCACGAAGGGGTACGTGCCGTGGTCCACGTCCAGGAACGTGCCCTGCGCGCCCTCGAACAGGATCGGCGCCTCGGCGCGCACCGCCTCCGCGAGCAGCCGCACCACGGGCCGCGCGTACGGCTTCAGCCGCTCCGCCAGCGGCTCGACCTCCGCGAGGATGCCCTCCACCGAGAGCGGCGGCTCCCCGTACCACTCGACCAGCCGCCGGTTGTGCTCCGCGAGCAGCCCGCCGATGCGGTCGCGCAGCGCCTCGCGGTCGAACAGGTCGGCCACGCGCACCCCGCGCCGCCCGACCTTGTCCTCGTACGCGGGCCCGATGCCCTTCCCCGTGGTGCCGATGCGCTTGTCGCCGAGCGCCTTCTCGCGCGCCTGGTCGAGCGCCCGGTGCCACGGCAGGATGACGTGCGCCTCGGTGCTCACGACGAGCCGGTCCGGCCCGACCGGCCGGCCGCGCGCCGCCAGCGCGTCGATCTCGCGGAACAGCACGACCGGATCGAGCACCACGCCGTTCCCGATCACACAGGTGCAGCCGGGCTGCAGGATCCCGCTCGGGATCAGGTGCAGCACCACCTTCTCGCCGCCCACCACGAGCGTGTGCCCGGCGTTGTTCCCGCCCTGGAACCGCACGACCCACCGACTCGCCGCCGCGAGCCGGTCGACGATCTTGCCCTTCCCCTCATCCCCCCACTGGGCGCCGACGACGACGATGTTGGCCACACGCTCTCCGCAGCGGCCCCCCCTAACCCGCGGCACCCGGCCGAGCCTCACCCGCGGAGAAACAGGCTCCCGTCCTTGCTCCTCGATCTTCCCGAGGGCCGCGTCCAGGCCGATCCGGGCGCGCCCCCGCCCGAAGACGGGCGGGGTCCGGTGTCCTCCAGGGTCGGGCCGGAGGCCCTCCGTCGCCCGGCCGCGCGCCGGGCGACCGCCGCGGGCCGTGGATCCCCTCGCGGCCTCCGGCCCCGGGCCCGTTCGCGCCCGCGGCGCCTTCCGGCCCCCGTCGCGCGAACCCAGGCTCGCCCTCCCGCGTCCGTGGTCGTAGCATCGCCGCGTGCCGACCACCTTCGTCGCCTGGGACACGCAGCTCGTCTCGCTCCACGACACGCTCGCCCGGCTCCGGAAGGGCGGGGACGTCCGGGTCCGCCCCCTCCTCGGCGACCGCGGCTACGGGCGCCTCTGGGACGACGCCGTCGCCGTCGACCTCGCCGCCGCCGACCGCGTCCTCGCCATCGTCGACGAGCCGAACGCGAACATGGCCTTCGAGCTCGGCTACGCGCTCGGGCTCGGCAAGCCCTACGCGCTGCTCACGGCCGGTGAGGCCCGGCCGGCCTGGCTCGCCGGCGCGCTGCTCAAGGACCTCCTCGTCAACCCCGACGGCGAGGACATCGCCACGATCCGACGCGTCCTCGCCGACCCGCGCTGGGGTCCGCCGCTTCCCTGCCCGCCGCCCGGGAGCGAGCCGCGCGTGCTCCTCCCGAGGACCCGCACGTCAGGGACCGTCGCGGAGCAGCTCGGCGAGGCCTTCCACCCCCGACTCGTCCTCGACTTCCCGGCCACCCTCGCGCGCCTCTCCGAGTCGCTCCGCGACGTGGGGCGCGTCGCGTGGGTGCTCCCGCCCAGCTCGGTGAACAAGCGCCGGCACGGGGAGGAGATCGCCGCCGCCGCGGTCGTGGCCGGCTACGCCTACGCCACGGGTCGCGCGCTCACGGTGCTCCGCTCCAAGGCCGCGGAGCCGCTCGTCGACGTGGCGCACCTCGAAGAGGCGCTGTGGGCCGGCTCCCCCGTCGACGCCCTCCGCGCCTGGCTGGGCGACGACGCCCGCCGCTACGCCCCCGCCGTCGGCCCCGACCCCGACGACATCCTCGGGCGCTGGCGCTCCCGCGTGCTCGCCACCCTCGACCGCGCCATTCCGCTGATGGAGGGTGCCGGTGAGCGCGCCCTCACCGAGATCCACGTCGAGCTCGCCGTGGACGAGCGTTGTGCCGAGCTCCCCGACCGCGAGCTGCCCCTCCGGGCCTTCCTCGAGAAGCACCCGCGCGGCGCCGTCCTCGGCGAGCCCGGCGCCGGGAAGACGACGTCCGTGCGCCACCTCGCGTGCACGCTCGCCGCCGACCCCGCCGCGCCCGTCCCCGTCTACCTCCCGCTCGCGCGGCACGCGGACAAGCCGATGGACCCGTTCGCGATCGTGGAAGGGGAGCACGGCATGCCCGGCCTCGCGGACGCCCTGCGCGCCCTCCCGGCGGGGCGGGTGTGGCTCTTCCTCGACGGCCTCGACGAGGTCGCCCAGGCGCGCATGGAGACCCTCCGCGAGCAGATCGTCGCCTTCCTGCGCGCGCACCCGGGTGTCACCGCGCTCGTGACCGGCCGGCCCGTCGTGGAGGGGCTGCGCGCGATCCCCGAGGGCTTCGTGCGCGCGGAGCTCCAACCGCTGGATGTGGAGCGAATGGAGGCCCTCGTCGAGAGGCTGCTCGGGCCCGACCGGGCCGGTGTCCTGGTCGACGCCCTCCGGGCCGACCCGGCGTTGGCCGAGCTGGGCCGCAACCCGCTGTTGCTGTCCCTGCTCGCGCTGGTCGCCCGCGAGACCGGCGCGGCGGGCACGGGGTTGCCACGGCGGCGGACCCAACTGTTCGCGACCGCCATCGACCTGCTGCTGAAGCGCGGCTACGCCGTCGAGCCGCGCGGCGTGCGCGACCCCGACCTCGCGCGGGACCTGCTCCAGCGGCTGTCGCTGACGTTGCAGGAGGAGGGCGGGGAGTCCTGGCCGCGGAGCGTGTTGGCAGAGCGGTTGTGGGACTTCCGGCTGGAGGACGAGCGTCTCGGCCGAAAGATCGACACCACCTGGGGCGCACAGCCGGCGCTGATCGACGACATCGGCACGAACAGCGGCGTGTTGGGCCCGCACGACGGGGTGAACGCGGATTGGCGGTACCTGCATCGCTCGCTGCGGGAGTTCCTCGCTGCGGAGCGGCTGCAGGTAGAGGGGCCGAAGCGGATCGGGAAGTTCGTGCGGGGGTGGACGAAGGCGGTGGAGGCGTTCGAGGAGGCCGGGCGCGATCCCGAGCGAGCGCCGGATCCCGCCCGTTGGGGGGAGGTGCACGCGCTGCTGTGTGGGTTGTCCACCGATCCCGTTCCACTCTTGAAGGATCTGCGCCAGGTCGCCCCCGCGTTGGCGCGGCAGGCTCTCCGGTCCGCCGTCCTGGAACCGGATCGGGCGCTCGGATTCCTCCTCGCCGATCCAGGGTGGCGATACTCGGATTTGGAGGGGCTCGCGAGCCGTCACGGAGCAGACCTGCACTCCGCATTGACTGCACTGGTCCGACCTGGAACGGACGTGCGGGTGCTTGCGTTTGCTCAACACGTGCTCCAGATGCCGGCCGAGAAGCTGTTCAACGACGCGGGGCTGTCGATGGGTCCGGCACCTGAGGTGGTCCGAATCGAGCCAGGATCCTTCTGGATGGGTACGCCCGAGGGGAGAGGCGGGCCCAACGAGCGCCCGGTTCATCGCGTGACGCTCACCGAGCCCTTCCGGGTCGGACTTTCCGTGGCCCCACCGGATACGTACGCGAGGCTCATTCCGGGGACGAGCGGCAGTTCGCGCAACTGGTACCTCGCCCGACTCTGCTGCCTATGGGTCGGCGGCGACCTCGCCACCGAAGCTGAGCTCGAGCGGGCCCGGCAAGCGGGCGCAACCTCACTCACACGCGTGCTGGCGATGCCGGAATGGTGCCGGGACAGTGTACGAAAATTCTCGGCTGATCCTGTGGTGGATCCCGTCGGCGCAGATCGGGCAGAGCGTTGTGTACGACTTAACAATTCAAGGTACGAGTTTCCACTTTCGCTGGGCGTGGGGAAGTTCCGCGTCCGCCTCCCCGTCACCTGACACCGCGACCCCGCCGCGGCGCACAGCGACACGGTCGCCCCCGAGCGCGCACATCCTCGCCACCGCGACCCGCTGATCAGCTCTTCATCAAGTCCATCAGCTCGTCGTCATTGTCGACATCCACCCCGAACTCCTCCTTGAGCAGCGCCCGGAGCTCGGGGCTGAGCGGGTCCTCGTCGCTCGGGAGGTCCACGCACGTCCTGGCGGCCTTGGGCGTCGCGGGCGGGGGCTCGGGGCGCACCCACGGGAAGGCGTTGGCGAGGCGGTCCACCTCGCGCGTGGCCAACGCGGCGCCCGCGCACTCCGACTCCACGGGGAGCCGCCCGTCCGCGTGCAGGAAGGCGTGCAGGCCGCGGCGCCGGTCGACGCCGAGCCAGTAGACCATCGGCGAGCCGCCGTCGACGTCCGCCATGCACCGGACGAGCGTGCCCGGCGGCAGCGGCGTGGGGCCGGCCAGCTCGGCCTCCCAGGCGCCCTCCACGCCGGGCGGCGCCACCACGGCGGGGCCGAGCGGCTTGTCGTCCTCGCCCCACAGGCCCACCGTCAGCCCGCGCGGACGGAAGCCGGGCGGCAGGTCCACGTGGACCCGCCACCGGTTCGCCACGCGACCCAGGAACGTGAGCTTGAGGTCCATCCAGACGGTCTCCCGCGCTTCTATACTCACCGTTCTCCGACAGTCCATGAGGGAAACGATGTGGGGTGCGCTGCTTCTTTCCGCCTGTTCAACGCCGACACCGGAGCCCGCGCCCCCGCCGGCCCCCGCGACCGCGGCCCCCACGGACCCGACCACCGAGGCGCCGCGCCCCGCCGAGCCGCGCGCGCCGAGGGACCGCCCGCCCACGATCGACGCGATCACGCTCTCCCCGACCGCCCCGAACGCGGCCGACACCCTCGTGGCCGACGTGAAGGCCTCCGACCCCGAAGAGGCCCGCATCGACCTCGACTTCACCTGGTACGTCAACGACGTGCCCGTGGTCGGGATCGCGTCGGAGCGGCTCGGCGGGCGCTTCGCGAAGGGCGACAAGGTGCGCGTGCGCGTGGTCGCGGACGACGGCACCACCGAGGTCGAGAGCGACAGCGAGGTGGTCACCATCGGCAACCGGCCCCCCGTGTTCGAGACCGGCCCCAAGGACGTGAACAAGGTCGACGGCTTCACCTTCCGCGCCACCGACCCCGACGGCGACGCGCTCACCTGGCGCCTCGAGAACGCCCCGCCCGGCATGAGCATCTCGCCGACGGGCGTGCTCGCCTACCACGGCTCCGAGGACGACCCCGGCGGCCGCTACGTCGTCGCCGTCGTGGTGGAGGACGGGGAGGCGTGGGGTCGCTTCGAGTTCCCGCTGAACGTGTCCCCCGGCAGCAACGCCAAGGCCCCGCCCGTGGGCCAGGAGCGCTAGCCCGCTACCCCGGCAGCCGCGCGAGCAGCCGCTCCAGCTCCCGCTCGAGCGCCCCCTCGCCGTCGAGCACGAGCTCCGCGTGGCGGGCCGAGGGCTCCACGAAGGTCTCGTGCATCGGGCGCACGGTCGCGAGGTACTGGGTGAGCACGCTCTCCAGGTCCCGCCCGCGCTCCGCGATGTCGCGCCGCACGCGCCGGATGAGCCGCACGTCGGCCGCCGCGTGCACGAACACCGCGAGGTCGAAGCGCGCGCGCAGCGCGGGCTCCGCGAGCACCAGGATGCCCTCGACGATCACGAGCCGGTGCGGCTCGAGCCGCTCCGTGACCGCCTCCCGCCGGTGGGTGGCGAAGTCGTACACCGGCAGGTGCACGGCCTCGCCGGCGCGCAGCTGGTCGAGGTGCGTGACGAGCCGCGCGGTGTCGAGCGCGTCCGGGTGGTCGAAGTTCGTGGAGGCGTCGGCGTCGAAGTAGTAGCGGTCGTGCGTGACGAGCGCGGCGCCGGTGCGCGCGGCCGCGAGGCGCGCGAGCGTGGTCTTGCCCGACGCGGTGCCGCCCGCGATGCCGACCACGAGCGGCCGCGTCACGAGCCGATCCGCACGACGGCGTCGATCTTCGCGCCCGGGTGGGCCTCGATCGACGGCGCGTCCACCTGCCCCTTGAGCGTGCCGGTCGCCTCCAGCACGAGCCGGTCGCGCGCGCGGATCTTCCCCGCCGCCGTCCCCGACACGATGAGCACCGCGGCGTCGATCTCGCCGTCCACCACGCCCGGCTCGCCGATCTCGAGGGTGTCCTCCGTGAAGATGCGCCCCTTGAACGTGCCGTCCACGCGCACGCGCCCCTCGAAGGAGAGGTCCCCTCCGAACTGGGCGCCGCGCCCGAGCAGCGCCGCGAGTGGCCCGGCCGGCGGCTTCTTCATCCCTTCAGCCGCCCGACGAGCCGGTCGAGCTCCTCCGCGTCGCCGTAGTCGATCACGATGCGCCCGCCGCCCTTCGCCTTCGGCTTGAGCGCCACCCGGCTCCCGAGCGACCGCGTGAGGGAGTCCGCGAGCCGCGTGAGCCCGCGGTCGGGCTTCTTCGCGGACGGGGCCGGCTTCTTGAGCCCCCGCACCAGCTGCTCCGTCGCGCGCACCGAGAGCTCGCGCGTGACCACCGTGGCGAGGGCGACCGCGAACTGCTCCGCGTCCTCCACCGGCAGGAGCGCCCGCGCGTGCCCCGCGGAGATGCGCCCCTGCTTGAGCGCGTCGAGCCCCGCGGGCGGCAGCTTGAGCAGCCGGAGCGCGTTCGCGACCGTCGCGCGGTCCTTGCCCACCCGCTGCGCCACCTGCTCCTGCGTGTGGCCGTACTGCTGCACGAGCCGCTGGTAGCCGAGCGCGGACTCGACGGGGTCGAGATCCTCGCGCTGCAGGTTCTCGATGAGGGCGAGCTCCAGCTGCTCCGCGAGCGTCGGCGCGGCGCCGCGCACGAACACCGGCACCCGCTCGAGCCCGGCGAGGCGCGCGGCCCGCCAGCGCCGCTCCCCGGCGATCAGCACGTAGCCGTCGCCGTCGCGGCGGGCGGCCAGCGGCGTGAGGATGCCGTGCTCGCGGATGGACGCGGCGAGCGACTCCAGCGCGGCGGGCGCGAAGGTGTCGCGCGGCTGCTCCGGGTTCGGCCGGAGCGCGTCGATCGGGAGGTGCACCAACGTGTCGGCCGGCGGGGCCCCGGGGGCCGCCTCGCGCGTGTCGGTCGTGAGGAGCGCGGCGAGGCCTCGCCCGAGGCCGCGCCCCTTGGGCTCGCTCATCCGAGCGCCTCGGCGCGGCCGGAGGCCACGCGGCGGGCGAGCTCGCCGGCGAGCGTGGTGTAGGCCACGGCCGCCTTCGAGGTGGGCTCGTACGCGAAGATGGTCTTCCCGAAGCTGGGCGCCTCCGCGAGCCGCACGGCCCGCGGGATGACGGTGTCGAACACCTCCGCCCCGAACACCGAGCGCGCCTGCTGCTCCACCTCCCGGCAGAGGTTCGTGCGCGCGTCGTGCATGGTCACCACGATGCCCTCCCGGACGAGCCGCGGGTTCGGGCCGCGCCGCACCGCCGAGATGGTGCGGATGAGCTCCCCGAGGCCCTCCATGGCGTAGTACTCCGCCTGCAGCGGCACCAGCACGCTGTCCGCCGCCACGAGCGCGTTGAGCGTGAGCAGCCCGAGCGAGGGCGGGCAGTCGACGATCACGTACTCGTAGGCCCGCGGGAGGTCGGCGAGCGCGATCGCGAGCCGACGCTCGCGGTTCGGGACGTTCACCAGCTCGACCTCGACACCGACGAGCGCCGGGGTGGCCGGGAGCAGGTCGAGCCCCTCCTGGGTGGTCTCGATGATGCCCTGGCTCGTCGGGTGCAGCCCGAGGACCGCCTCGGCCACGCCGTGCTCCACCGAGTCCCGCGGGTAGCCGAGCCCGCTCGAGGCGTTGCCCTGCGGGTCGAGGTCGACCAGCAGCGTGGGCCGGCCGGCGCGCGCGAGGGCCGCGGCGAGGTTCACGGCGGTCGTGGTCTTGCCGACGCCGCCCTTCTGGTTGGAGATGGCGATGATGCGCGACATTGTGGCATTCCGAGGCGGGGAGTCGGGCGCGTCGGACCGCGGGGAGGCGGTGCGCGGCGCGCCGGAGGGGCGGCAAGGGGCCTTGCCACGTCAATGCTAACAGGCGCGGGCGCGACCGTCACGTCGGAGAGGTGCTTTCGAACGGGACCGGACGCGCGTGTCAGCCCTTCTTGCGCAGCGCGACCGCGGCCCGGGGACGCCCCTCCACGGCGTAGCGTTCCACGTGGAACACCTCGAAGTCGGGCGCCTCGGGGATCGCCTGCTGGGCGAGCAGCAGGACGAGGAGGCCGCCAACCTTGAATAAACGGCGTACGTCCTCGATCATCCCCTCGGGAGGGCGGGACGCGCGGCTCACGATCCCGTCGAAGGCCCCCGCCGGGAGTGTCGCGGAATCGGCGCATGCCACGGTCACATTTCCGAGCTTCGCCGCCGCGGCCACCGCCTCGAGGAACGCGCGCCGCTTCTGGCGCCGCTCCACGAGCGTGACCCGGGCCTTCGGCGAGGTCTCCGCGAGCATGAGCCCGGGGAAGCCGGCGCCCGACCCGAGGTCCGCCCACGCCCCCTCGGCCGCGAGCGAGCCGACCGCGGCCTCCGCGTCCGCGAAGTGCGGGCCCACCGGGCCGGGGCCCGCCACTTCTCGAGCAGCGCGCGGTGTACGTCGCGGGGCCGGTCCGGCATCGGCGCCCTCTGTCGCGGGCGGCGTGATCCGCGCGCGCCCGTGGCGGCATGGCGACAGCGCCTTGACGCTCCGCGTCCCGACCGCCTACACACGCTTGAACACCCGAGGCCCGATGCGTTTGCTCCCCCTCCTCCTGCTCGTCGCCGCGTGCGACGGTCCCGACGACGGCGCGTCCAAGGATGCGAGCGGCGACGACACCGCCCCTGACGGCGACACCGGCAAGGACGACACCGGCAAGGACACCGGCAAGGACACGGACGACACCGACACCGACCCGGACACCGACACCGACCCGGACACCGACACGAGCGACACCGACACCGGTCTGCCGCCCGCCATCGACACCGGCTACACCGGCATCACGCTCGTCGCCTTCCTGGTCGACGGCGCGAGCGGCAGCGGCACGACCCCCTCGAGCGTCGTCCTCTACGACCCGATCTCCGGGTCGAGCAACACCGTCTCCGGGCTCACCGTGCGCGGCGATTCCGTGCTCGACTGCGCCGGGGACTCGATCTTCGTGCTCGAGTCCCGCGGCAGCGACGGGCTGAACGACCGCATCGTGCGCATCGACCCCGACGACGCGACCTACGCGGAGTGGAGCCTCGGCAGCAACTTCCAGCCCCGGGACATCGCCTCGGTGCTCGGCGGCTTCTGGGTGGCGAACTGGGGCAAGTCGCGCCTCTCCACCTACGACGCCGCCGGCACCGCCGGCCCCTTCGTCACGCTCGACGCCTACGCCGACGCCGACGGCATCCCCGAGGCCAACGGCATCCTCCCGGCCGGTGCCTCCGTGTACGTGACGGTCGCCCGGCAGAGCGACGGCGGCGCCACGCTGAACGGCGCGAAGCTCCTCGAGATCGACCCGGACGACAACACGGTCGTCCGGTCGGTCGACCTCGCGGGGTCCTACCCGAGCGGCAAGATGTTGATCGCCGCGGACAAGGTCCACGTGCACCACCGCTCCACGGCGAACCCGGACTCCACGCTCAACGCCGACGGCGGGCTCGAGGCCGTCGCCCTCGACACCTTCGCCTCCGCCGGGCTCGAGCGCGACGACTCCGCCTCCGACGTGCGCCAGACCGTCGCCGTGCTCGATCCGATGTCCGTCACCGCCTGGTTCGCGTGGGTGAACGCGAGCGGCGCGCCCTCCGTCGGCGCGATCTCGCTCTTCGACGCCTCCGCGCTCCAGAGCTGGGCGGTGCCCGACCAGGTGGCCGGGCTCGGCCTCGCCGAGGGCGTGATCTGGACCGCCGAGAACCCCTTCGCGGGCGGCGCCGGCGCGGTGGTCGGGCGCTCCCCGAGCGACGGCAGCGAGACCGTGCGCCTCTCCCAGAGCGGCGTGGTGCGCGGCATGGCCGTGTGTGTGTCCGGCAGCCCCGCGGGCGGCCAGGGCGGCGAGTAGAAAGGCAGGTCCCTCCGACAGGGACGACCAACCCCCCCCGACGGGTCCACCTTTGGGGGGACCCATGTACGACATCGTTCACCTGAACTGCGGCACCCTGTGCCCGTGGGGCGGCTCGCTCGTGGACGGCGTCTCCGGCGGCCTCACCGCCCGGCTCGTCTGCCACTGCCTCGTCGTGCCGCTCGACGAGGGGCTCGTGCTCGTCGACACCGGCTTCGGCACGCAGGACGTGGCCCAGCCCCACCCGCGCCTCGCCCGCACGTTCACCGGGATCCTCCGACCCGCGCTCCGGTCCGAGGAGACCGCCGTGGCCCAGCTGCGCGCCCGCGGCTACCGCCCCGAGGACGTGCGCCACATCGTGCTGACGCACCTCGACTTCGACCACGCCGGCGGCATCGAGGACTTCCCCCACGCCGACGTGCACCTGATGGCCGCCGAGCTCGACGCGGCCACGCACCGCTCCACGCTCGTCGCCCGCGGGCGCTACCGGCCGCGGCAGTGGGACGAGGGCGTCCGCTGGCGCACCTACCGCGCCGACGGCGAGCGCTGGTTCGGCTTCCCCGTCGTGCGCGCGCTCACGGGCCTCCCGCCGGACATCCTGCTCGTCCCCCTCCCCGGCCACACGCCCGGGCACGCCGGGGTCGCGGTGCGCGGGCCCGACCGGTGGCTGCTCCACGCCGGCGACGCCTACTTCCACCGCGAGGAGATGTCCCCGCGCGAGC
The DNA here is from genome assembly GCA_964457335.1 of uncultured Enterobacteriaceae bacterium. Lineage (GTDB taxonomy): Bacteria > Myxococcota_A > UBA796 > UBA796 > SXON01 > CAJBVW01. Next base: position 73,261 of record CAYWGD010000003.1, read on the forward strand.
CCTCGTGCCCGCCGGGCCTCGCCGCCTACCAGGCGCTCATGGAGGTCGACCGCGAGGCGCGCCTCGCCAACCAGGCGCGGCTGCGCGAGCTCGTCCGCGACCACGGCGACGAGCTGCGGATCTTCTGCGCCCACGACGCGATCGAGCTGGAGGGCCGCGGCCGCGCGCTCGCCGGCAAGCGTCCGGCGCGGGTGCTGGAGCCCGCCTGAGGGCCGGCACGGCGTACTCGCGGGCCTGATCCGGGCAGCCGGCCGAGCCGCTGCGGCGACGTCGGTGCGGGGCGCGGGCGTCGCCGGCTCCGGTGCCCCCCCCGGTTGCTTGCGCAGGCTTTCGGCGCTACTCTCCGAAAGGAGGTCCCATGTTGCCTGCCGCGTTCGCCTTCCTCCACGCCCACGGCGTGCAGGTCGGCCCGGACGATCTCGACGCCGCGGTCGCCGAGGCCCTGCGCACGCACCGGGCGGTGCTCTATCCGCGAGGCGGCACGGGGCTGACGGCGGAGGAGCGCGCCTTCCTCCGGGAGGGGGGCGTGGACCCCGAGCCGAAGGACCTCGGGATCGCCGACCCCCTCGTGCGCGGCATCGCGGAGCACGCGGCCATCCTCAAGACGGCGCTGACCACCGCGGAGGTCGCCGCGCGCCTCGGCGTGACCGAGGCGCGCGTGCGGCAGCGCCTCCAGAAGCGCACCCTGTTCGGCGTCGAGACGCGCCAGGGCTGGAGGGTGCCCAGCTTCCAGCTGACCGAGGAGGGCGAGCTGCCCGGCTGGTCGGACGTGGCGCCCAAGCTCCCCGCGGACATCTCGGCCGTCGAGCTGTTCGGCTGGCTCACCATCCCCAACGCCGATCTCTACGTCGACGAGGAGGAGACGCCCGTGACGCCGCTCGACTGGCTGCGGTCCGGTCGGAGCCCCAAGGCCGTCGCCGCGCTCGCCGCGGACCTCGCGTAGCCACGCCCGGAGAACCGCCCGCACATGGCCAAGCTACCGGAGCCGCCCGACGCCGCGGTCCTGACGGCGATCCCTCCGGAGATCGCCGTCGTCACGCGCACGACCCAGTTCTACCGCGTGTACTTCCAGGGGGGGCAGCACCCCACCACCTGGGAGACCTTCCGGGAGTGGGGCCCCACGGGCAGCCGCTTCGACGCGCACGATCCGCCTCCGTCCGTGCAGGCCGACCGGGCCGTGCTCTACGCCGCGGGGGACCTCGACACCTGCCTCGCCGAGGTGTTCCAGGACCTCCGCGTCGTGCACCGGACCCGCGGCGCGCCCGCGCTCGTCGGCTTCTACCCCGCCCGCCCGCTGCGGCTCCTGGACCTCACGGGGACGTGGATCACGCGCATCGGCGCGTCCGCCGCCATCGCCACGGGCCCCCACGGTCGGGCGCGTCGGTGGGCGCGCGCGCTCCACGCCGCCTACCCCGGCGTGGACGGGGTCCTCTACCGCTCGTCGATGAACGGGAAGGGTTTCTGCCAGGCCCTCTGGGCGCCCGCGCGGGGCGCCCTCCCCGCCTCCCCCTCGCTCAACCGCCGCCTCGACGATCCGGTGCTGTTCGACACCCTTCGCGGCGCCTGCGCCAACATCGGCTACGGGCTCCTCTGAACGGGCGCACGGGCACCCGAGCCGTCGCCGCGCCTCCCGGGCACCCCGTCGCCGCGGCGCGAAGCGGCTGCCCGACTGCGGACCCCACCGCGTTAGATCGCCCGGCCCACCCCGGAGTCCCCGTGGAGACCGCGCGCTTCGTCCCGACCCACAAGGTCCGCATCGTGACCGCCGCTTCGCTCTTCGACGGGCACGACGCCTCGATCAACATCATGCGCCGCGTGCTCCAGGCCGGCGGGGCCGAGGTCATCCACCTCGGGCACAACCGCTCCGTCGCCGACGTGGTGGACGCCGCCATCCAGGAAGACGCGCAGGCCATCGCGATCTCCAGCTACCAGGGCGGCCACGTCGAGTACTTCCGGTACATGCGCGAGCTCCTCGACCAGCGCGGGGCCCGCCACGTGAAGATCTTCGGCGGCGGCGGCGGCGTCATCGTCCCCGAGGAGATCCGCGCGCTGCACGCCGCCGGCATCGAGCGCATCTACTCCCCGGAGGACGGCCGGCGCCTCGGGCTCCAGGGCATGATCAACGACCTGCTCCGCCGCTCCGACTTCGACATCACCGACGTCGGCGTCACCCCCGGCGCCGAGCCGGAGCTCGCCCGCGGGGTGGTCGCCGGCGACGTCGGCGCGCTCGCGCGCGCGATCTCCTGGCTCGAGAAGGAGCGGGCGGGCGAAGGCGTGCTCCCCGAGGACCTCCGCGAGCTCGTCCAAGCCCCGCCGCGCGCGGTGCCCGTCCTCGGCATCACGGGCACCGGCGGCGCCGGCAAGAGCTCGCTCACCGACGAGCTCGTGCGCCGCTTCCGCTTCGACTTCCCCGACCGGAAGATCGCGGTGCTCTCCATCGACCCGACCCGGCGCCGCACCGGCGGCGCGCTCCTGGGCGACCGCATCCGCATGAACGCGCTCGACGCCGGCGTGTTCATGCGCTCGCTCGCGACGCGCGCCGAGAAGGGCGAGCTCTCCGCGGCCACGGCCGGGGCGGTGCGGCTCTGCAAGGCCGCCGGCTACGACCTCGTCATCGTCGAGACGAGCGGCATCGGCCAGGGCGACATGGGCATCGTCGAGCTCGCGGACGTGTCGATGTACGTCATGACGCCCGAGTACGGCGCGGCGAGCCAGCTCGAGAAGATCGACATGCTCGACAACGCCCACCTGGTCGTGCTCAACAAGTTCGAGCGCCGCGGCGCGGAGGACGCGCTCCGCGACGTGCGGAAGCAGGTCAAGCGCAACCGCGAGCTCTTCCACACCCCCGACGAGGAGCTGCCGGTCTTCGGCACGATCGCGAGCCAGTTCAACGACCCGGGCGTCAACGCGGTGTACCGCCACCTCCTGACCCGGCTCGACACCCTCGCCACGGCCGAGAGCCGCATCCCCGACCCCGGCACCAAGGCGAGCCCGCCCCGGCGCCGAATCCTCCCGCCGGACCGCACCCGCTACCTGGGCGAGATCGTCGACACGGCGAAGCGCTACCGCGCGCGGGTCGACGCCCAGTCGAAGCTGGCCCGGAAGCGCTGGCAGCTCGCGGCCGCGGCCGAGGTGGTCCACGGGGCCGCCAAGGAGGCGGTGCTCTCCGCGCGTGAAGCCGTGGCCGTCGACGCGGAGACTTCCCGCATCGTCGACCAGTGGCCGACCCTGCGCGCGTCGTTCGCGGGCGCCGAGTACGTGTACAGCGTGCGCGGCCGGGAGATCCGCCAGCCGCTGCGCAGCGAGTCGCTCTCGCGGCTGCAGATCCCGCGCATCAGCGTGCCGCGCTTCGAGGACCACGGCGAGGTCGTGCGCTGGTGCGGCCTCGAGAACTTCCCCGGGCACTTCCCCTACACGGCCGGGGTGTTCCCGCTCAAGCGCCAGGGCGAGGATCCCAAGCGGATGTTCGCGGGGGAAGGCGGCCCGGCGCGCACCAACGCGCGCTTCCACTACCTGTGCCAGGGCGAGCCGGCCAAGCGGCTCTCCACCGCGTTCGACAGCGTCACGCTCTACGGCGAGGACCCGCACGAGCGCCCGGACATCTTCGGCAAGATCGGCGAGTCCGGCGTGAGCGTGCCGACGCTCGACGACATGAAGATCCTCTATTCGGGCTTCGACCTCTGCGACCCGTCGACCTCCGTGTCGATGACCATCAACGGGCCGGCGCCGATCCTGCTCGCGATGTACTTCAACACCGCGATCGACCAGCAGGTGGACAAGTTCACCCAGGCGAAGGGCCGCGCGCCCACCCCGGACGAGCACGCCCAGATCGCCGCGAAGACGCTCTCCACCGTGCGTGGCACCGTGCAGGCCGACATCCTCAAGGAGGACCAGGCCCAGAACACGTGCATCTTCTCCACCGAGTTCGCGCTCAAGCTCATGGGGGACATCCAGGAGTTCTTCGTCCAGAACGACGTGCGGAACTACTACTCGGTGTCGATCTCCGGCTACCACATCGCCGAGGCGGGCGCGAACCCCATCTCGCAGCTGGCGTTCACCCTGGCGAACGGCTTCACCTTCGTGGAGTACTACCTCGCGCGTGGCATGAAGATCGACGACTTCGCGCCCAACCTGAGCTTCTTCTTCAGCAACGGGTTGGATCCGGAGTACACGGTCATCGGCCGCGTGGCCCGGCGCATCTGGTCCGTCGTGATGCGCGACAAGTACGGCGCCGACGAGCGGAGCCAGAAGCTCAAGTACCACGTGCAGACCTCCGGGCGGTCCCTGCACGCGCGCGAGATCCAGTTCAACGACATCCGCACCACGTTGCAGGCGCTCCTCGCGCTCTTCGACAACTGCAACTCGCTCCACACCAACGCCTACGACGAGGCCATCACGACGCCCACCGAGGAGTCGGTGCGCCGCGCGATGGCGATCCAGATGATCATCAACAAGGAGCTCGGCTGGGCGAAGAACGAGAACCCGCTCCAGGGCAGCTTCTTCGTCGAGGAGCTCACCGATCTCGTCGAGGAGGCCGTGCTCGGCGAGTTCAGCCGCATCGACGCCCGCGGCGGCGTGCTGGGCGCCATGGAGACGCAGTACCAGCGCGGGAAGATCCAGGAAGAGTCGCTCTACTACGAGGAGAAGAAGCACGACGGCTCGCTCCCCATCGTGGGCATCAACACCTACCAGGATCCAAACACGCTCGGCGACGATTGGGAGCCGCCCCCGGTCGAGCTCCGCCGCGCCACCCCCGCGGAGAAGCAGGCCCAGATCGACGCCGTGCGCGCCTTCCAGGCGAAGCACCCCGACGAGGGCCCCGCGGCGCTCGCGCGCCTGCGCCAGGCCGCGCTCGACGGCGGGAACCTCTTCGCCGAGCTCATGAAGACCGTGCGCGTGGCGAGCCTCGGCCAGATCACGCGGACGCTCTACGAGGTCGGCGGGGCGTACCGGCGGAACCTGTAGGGAGAGGGTCGGGCACCCGGACCGCCCGAAGACGGGCGGCCGGTGCGTCGGCCAGGGTGCCCGGAGGCGCGTCGGCGGCTCCGGTGCCCGCTACGGCGCCGTGACCTCGACGCACTCGGCGAGGGGGAGCTCGTCGTCGGTGTAGGGCGCGCCCTCCTCGAGGTCGTTCAGCGCGAAGATCATGCTGTAGGCGCCGGTCGGGAGCCGGGTGGAGTAGGCGCCGTTCTCGCAGTAGGTGTCGAACTCCCAGCCGCGCTCGTCGATGAAGGTGAGGAAGCAGTCGGCGCCGTTGTCCGAGTCGTCACTTGGCGCGGGCGCGCCGTTCCAGGTGACGGCGCCCGTCACGTCGTACACGGTCACGGGCAGGTCGGCGGTGGTGTCACCCGACACGACGAGGCCCTCGTGCACGAGCACCGGGCTCCGGGCGTAGTCGCTGTAGTTGGGCGGGTTGTTGACGTCCACGCTCACGGCGTAGGTGCCCGGCGGGAGGGCGATGGCGTAGGCCCCGGTGTCGTCCGTGTCCCTGAAGTAGCCGGCGTACGTGCGGCCCTCGGTGTCGGTGAAGTAGATGTGGAAGTCGGGGCCCGTGGGGGAGTCGCCCCAGCTCACGAAGCCGGTCACGCTGTAGGCCACCGCGGCCAGGTCGGCGCGGGTGTCGCCCCCGACGACGAGGCCGTCCTGCACGCGCAGGGTCCCCGGCGTGTACAGCGCGATGTCGGAGGGGTCGGCGAACACGAGGTCGACCGAGTAGGTCCCGGCGGGGGCGAGCGCCGTGTAGGCGCCGTCTTCGCCGACGCCGGTGTAGGTGCGGCCGGCCGCGTCGGTCAAGACCACGGAGAAGTCGTCGTCGTTGTCGTACAGGTCGGCGGGCGCGGCGGCGCCGTTCCAGGTCACGTCGCCCTCGACGGTGTGGACCACGGCGGCGAGATCGGCGGTCGTGTCCCCGGACACGACCAGGGCGTCGTCGACGAGCACCGGGGACTCGGTGTAGCGCGCGCTGTTGTTGATGTCCTGGAGCGCGACGGTCACGGAGTAGGTGCCGGGCGGGAGGACGGTCGCGTAGGCGCCGGCTTCTCCGGACGCGGAGTAGGTGCGGCCGTCCGCGTCGGTGAACTCGACGAGGAAGTCGTCCTCGTCGTCGCTCCGGTCCGCGGGGGCGGCGGCCCCGTTCCAGGTCACCGCGCCGTGCACGGCGTCGAGCTCCGCGGCGAGGTCCAAGGTGCCGTCGCCCGTCACGACGAAGGGGCCACCGACGGGGATCTCCGACTCGGTGTAGAGGGTCTCGTCGCTGACGTAGTCGAGCTGGATGCTGGCCGTGTAGGTGCCCGCCGGGAGGCGGACCGTGTACGAGGAGGCGTCGCCGCCGGCGACGTACTCCTCGCCGTCGGCGTTCGTGAAGCGGACGTCGAGGTAGATGGAGGCGTCCTCGGGGATCGCGGCGCCGTTCCAGCTCACCGCGCCGGTGATGGCGTACGCGCTGGCGGCCACGTCCAGGGTGCTGTCGCCCGTGACGACGAGCGGGCCTCCGACGGGGAACGACGACCCCCACGCCCACTCCGCGTCCGACTCGTAGAGCGTCAGCGCCACGTCGTAGGTGTCCGCGGGGAGGTAGGCGGTGTAGGTCCCACCGTCCTCGCCGTGGCCGTTGTAGGTCCGCCCGCTCGCGTCCCGGAAGGTGACGCGGAAGTCCTCGGTGAAGTCGGCGGTGTCTCGCGGAGGGGCGGCGCCGTTCCAGGTCACCGTGCCGGTGATCGTGTGGACCGTCAAGGCGACGTCGTGGAGGCACGCGCCGCCGGCGCAGATGTCCGTGGGCGTGCACTCTTCGACGGGCGGGGGGCCCGTGTCCGCATCGGTGTCGGAATCGGTGTCGGCGTCGGTGTCGGCGTCGGTGTCCGAGTCCGTGTCGGTGTCCGTGTCCGTGTCCGAGTCGGCGTCCGAGTCGGCGTCCGTGTCGGCGTCGGCGTCGTCCTTGCCGGGCTCGTCGCCGGAAGGGCCGGTGCAGGCCGCCAAGGCGAGGGCGATGAGGGTGCACGAGGACCAGCGCATGCGGACGCTCCGGGACATGGCCCGCACTGTAGCGCATGGGCGCGGGAGCCGCCGACGCCGGCTCGGGTACCCGCGCTTCCGCAGCGGCGGAGCCGGCTGCCCAGGTATAGGAGCCGGAGATGTCCACGCCCACGCACGAGCCCGGCGGCTCCCTCCCCCCGATCGGCGCCCTCTTCAGCGAGACGTTCGACGACCTCATCAAGAACATCGGCCCCTACGTGCTCGCGGCGGTGGGCTTCTTCGTCGTCGTGATGCCGGTCGGCATGGTGGCGGGGATGATCGGGATGGTCGGCATGTACGTCGTGCTGTTCGGCGGCATCATCGGGAGCGCGGCGCTCGGCCAGGCGGCCGGCGACAGCGACGTCGGCGGGCTCATCACGGCGGTCGGCTCGCTCGGGTCCTTCGGGCTCGCGTTCGTGGCGTTCGCGTTCTTCATCGCCGTCTCGTCGGCCGTCGGCGCGCCGTTCGGCGCGAGCCTCAACCGCGCGATCGCGGCCCACCAGCGCGGGGAGGGCACGCTCGCGTTCAACAGCGCGTTCTCCACGGCCACCCAGGACATCGGCTCCTCGCTGGTCGTCGCGGCGCTCGTCGCCTTCGCGGGCCTGCTCGGCATGCTGTTCTGCTACGTCGGGGCGCTGGTCCCGGCCGTGCTGTTCAGCTTCGCGCCCACGATGGTCGCGCTCCACCGGCAGGGCGCGCTCGCCGCGTTCTCCCGCTGCGCGCGCCACGCGATGGCCAACCCCGGTGAGCACGTCGTGTGGGCGCTCGTCTACCTGGGCAGCGCGATGGTGAGCGCCTACATCCCCGTGATCGGCACGGCCTTCCTGCTCGCGCTGAACGTGCGCGCCTACCGCAAGGTGTTCGGAGACGGCCCCGAGCCGGCCCACGCGCTCCTGGCGTAGCCGCTCCGCGTGGTGCGCTCGACGTCGCGACGCGGGCCGCCCCAACGCGCCCGCCGCGTCGCGCTCGATCTGAGCTCGACGTCGCGACGCGGGCCGCCCCAACGCGCCCGCCGCGTCGCGCTCGATCTGGCAGCGGGCGTGCGTTGTTTCGCGCGTCGCGACTTGGATGGTGGTGCGCACCAATCGGCTTGGAAGCGATGACATCCGCGTCCGGACGGCTTGTGGGTGACGACGCGGAGGCGGGTGCCGGGGGACCCGTAGAGCAGGATCCTCCCAAACTGGGTATCGTCCCGCCGGGAGCAGCCCTCTTGGCCCGTGTCGGCGATCGTGTCGGTCCTTTCGAGCTCGTGGAGCGTGTGCGGCGCGGCCGGCACACCAGCCTGTTCCGCGCGCTGCGCCGCGACTCGAGCAACCGGGCGCCGCGCGAGGTCGCGGTGCGGTTCGCGGACCCGGGCGCGGACGCCGCGCTGCTGGACGGGCTGCGCGCGGAGTACGACACCCTGCGGCTCCTGCAGGACGAGCGCATCCCGCAGGCCGCGGCGCTCTACACCGGGCACGGCGCGGTGGCGCTCGAGTGGGTGCACGGCGCGACGCTCGCGGACGCGCTCCGGCTCGTCGCCGCCGGGCGCATCGACCTGGACGCGGCCACGAGCCTGGACATCCTCGTGGAGCTCGCCTACGCGCTGCGGCACGCGCACGCGATGGTCCGCGACGAGGGCCGCATCGTGCACGGCACGCTCTCGCCCGAGGTCGTGGGCATCACGCCGGCGGGCGCCGTTGTCCTGCACGGCTTCGCGGACCCGGACCCGTCGCACGGCTGGCCGCTCGCGCCCGAGCAGCAGCACGGGGTGCAGGACCCCCGCACGGACCAGTGGCTCCTCGGGGCGCTAGGGGTCGAGCTGTTGCGCCACGCGCCCGAGGTGCTCGCCGAGGCGCGCGACGCCCCGGTGGAGGTCGCGTTCGCGCTCCTGCAGGCCCGGTGGCCCGCCGCGACGCGCGTGCTGGCGCGGGCGCTCGCGGAGGATCCGGCCAACCGGTACGAGGGCGACGAGCGGCTCATCAAGGACCTCCTCGCGCTCAAGCGCACCGTCGGGGGCGGCTCGCGGCGCGCGGAGCTGGGGGCCCGGAGCGCGCAGCTCGCGGCCTCGCTCGACGCGCCGGAGCCCGGCCGGCTGGCCACGCCCGGCGAGGCCCGGGCGGTCGTGCCCGTGGAGGCGCGCGTGGCCGCGGCGCTCGGCCCGCGGGCCGCGCACCTGGAAGCGCGGGCCGCCGCGGCGAGCGTCCCGGGGGCCCCCGTCGTGCCGGTCGCGCCGACCGGGTCGTTCTTCGCCCCCGCCGCGATCGAGCCCCCGCCGGAGCACGTGCCGACCCTGATCGAGCGCCCCGCCGCGCCGCCGCCGGGCCCGCCGCTCACCGTCGACGCCGACGAGTTCCTGCCGTCCACCTGGCCCCGACACGACGCCATCGCCCCGGTCGCGCCGGCGGCGCTCGCCGCGGCCGCGGAGGCCACGGCGGAGGTCGCGCGGCCGCCGCTGGGGCGCCCACCGCCGAGCCCGTCGCGCCGCTCGTTGCCGCCCGGGCCGACGCCCGTGACGCGCACGCCCGCGCCCGTGGAGGTGGAGGCCGCCCCTGCCCCCGCCGCCACGGTCGCCGCGGCGTCGACGAGCGCGGCCCGGGCCCCGACCGAGGCGTGGGCCCGGCCGGAGGGCGTCGCCCCCAAGCTGGCCACTCCCGCCCCGGCCGCGCCGGATGCCTGGGCGCGTCCGGAGGGCGTCGCCCCGAAGGTCGCGACCGTGAGCCCGCCGGACGGCGCGGCGTGGGCGCGGCCGGCCGTCCCCGAGCGGCCGGACCCCCGACCGGACACCGATGGCGCCGCCGACGCGCGGCCCTGGACCAGCCGGGCCGTCCGTTCCGTCTCGCCGCTCCGGCCTGTCGCCTTCGACGACGACCGCACGGAGATGCTCGTCGCGCTCGTCGACGAGGAGCCCCCGCCCGTCGAGGAGCCGCCGGCCCCCGCCCCCGAGGTGCGCGCGGGCGTCGAGACGCTCGTGTTCGTGCCCGAGCCCGTGGTGGAGATCCGGCGCGCGGCGGTCGAGGCGAACCCGGACGCGGCGCCCGACGACGCGGGGGACGCCATCGAGACGGAGGGTTCGGCCGACGACGTCGACCTCGAAGAGGACCCGCTGTTCGCCGACGGACCCGCGGCCCCCCCCGCGGTGGAGCTCCCCCCCGAGCCGCGCCCGTCGCCCGCCGCCGCGTCCGCGATCGCCCGTCGCCCCGAGCCCCTCGTGCTCCCCCCGCACGTCGGGGACGCCGAGGCCACCCTGCTCGAGGGCGCCTCGCCCCTGGGCCGCGCCGTCGCGAACGCCGACCGCGAGTCCACCGAGGTGTACGACCCCGACTGGGAGGCCACCGGCGAGTTCCGCGCGGGCCGGGAGCCCCGGGGCGCCCACGGCTCGTCGGGCCGCGCGCTCGACGAGGCGACGTTCCTCGACGAGGCCGAGGACTCGCTCGCGGGCCCCTCGCTCCGCGAGCACCTCGACGCCCTCCCCGCCGTGGACCCCGAGGAGCCCTCCGCCGCGCGCGCGCGCCCCGTGTCGGAGGTGCTCGCGGACGTGTTCGACCGCGACGAGGAGGGCCGGCCCCACCCGGTCGTGCGCGACCCCGTCCCCGACCAGTGGGTGGTGGGCGCGGTCGCCGTCTTCGGCGTCGTGGCGGTGCTCGCCGCGGCGTGGACCGTCGCGGGCTGAAGGCGGCGCCCCGGGCCGCCGCCGCCCCGGGTTAGGAGGCCGGCGTGATCGACGTCCTCCCCGTTCGCACACCGACGGTCCCGCCCGCGACGCACACGAACTGCTACCGCGTGGGCCGCGTCGTGATCGACCCCGCGTCGCCCTGGCCCGACGAGCAGGCGCGGCTCGCCGCCTGGGTGGGCGACGGCGTGGACACGATCCTCCTCACCCACCACCACGGCGACCACGTCGGCGGCGTGGCCGACCTCGTCGCGCGCACCGGCGCGCGGGTGTACGCCCACGCGGACGCGCGCCTGCCCTTCCCGGTGGACGTGCGCCTCCAGGACGACGACACCGTCGACACCGGCGTGGCGACCCTCCGCTGCCTGCACACCCCCGGGCACGCGGACGGGCACCTCTGCTTCCGCGTCGAGGAGACGGGGGACATCATCGCCGGTGACCTCGTGGCCGGCATCGGCACCATCGTGCTGATCGAGCCCGAGGGGCACCTCGAGACCTACCTCGCGAGCCTTGCCCGGGTCGCGACGCTCGGCGGGGCGCTCCTCCCGGCCCACGGGCCCCGCATCGAGGACGGCCCCGCGCTGCTCGCGCAGTACATCGCCCATCGCCACGTGCGCAGCGAGCAGATCCTCGCCGCCCTGGAGCGCGGGCCGCTCGACGCGCTCGGCATCGCCCGGGTCGTGTACGCGGGCGTGCCCGGCGTGGACCTGGGCCTTGCCGCCGTGCAGGTCCGGACGCACCTTACGTGGCTCGTCGAGCAGGGGCGCGCGCGCCGATGCGACGACCTCTTCGAGCAGGAGTGACGATGTCGCGGGACAAGAGCGAGCTCGAGCGCAGCTTCGAGAGCCTGGGGCGGGCGCTGACCGGCGTGACCGGGCGGCTCTTGGGGCCGAAGGCCATCGGCCGCGAGGCGCTCCCGCCGGAGTCGGCGATCTCGCCGGAGGCCGACGAGGCGCTCGAGAAGGTGGGGGAGGACCTCGGCCGCATCCTGAACGCCGCGGGCAAGGCGCTCGAGGCGCACCCGCTCGACCCGGCCGAGGCCGTCCGCGAGGCGCGGGCCCACACCGACGACCCGGTCGTGCCCGAGGAGGGCTGGTCGCCGCTGGCGGCCGGGCTCGTGAGCCTCGGCGGCGGCCTCGCGAAGGTGGCCGAGGGCGTGCTCGACGTGGTCGCGCCGCGGAAGCCCAAGGACGGGGAGGCTGGCACGAGCGAGCCGGCCGAGCCGAGCGGGGACGCCGCGCCCGACGCCGCGACCGACGCGGAGGAGACCCCGGGTGCGCCTTGATCGCGGCCTCCTGATCACCGGCACGGACACGGGCGTGGGCAAGACGGTCGTGACCGCCGCGCTCGCCGCCGCCCTGGCCGCCGCCGGCAGCCGGGTGCGCGCGCTCAAGCCCGTCGCCTCGGGCGTGGAGCCCGGCCACGACGGCGAGGACGCCACGCTCCTCGGCCTCGCGGCGGGCCACGCGCCCGCGACCTGCCTGCGCCTCCGCACGCCCCTCTCCCCGCACCGCGCCGCGGCGCTCGAGGGCGTCGAGGTCGATCCCGACGCCATCCTCGCGTGGGTGCGCGCCAACGAGGGCGACGTCACGCTCGTCGAGGGCGCGGGCGGCTGGGAGGTCCCGCTGGCGGCGCACTGGCGCGTCTCGCACCTCGGCGTCGCGCTCGGCTGGCCCGTGCTCGTGGTCGCGGCCGACCGCCTGGGCGTGCTCAACCACACCCTGCTCACCATCGACGCCGTCCGCCGCGCGGGCCTCCCCCTCGCGGGGGTCGTGCTCACCGGCCCCGCCCCCGCCTCCGACCCCTCGACCTCCTCGAACCACGTCGATCTCCGCGCGCTCCTGCCCGACGTGGCCGTGCGGCGCCTCCCCTGGCTCCCCGACCTCGGCCGGGACACGCTCGCCCGCGCCGGCCAGGCGTTGCTGCGCGGGGACGTGGGGTAGGGCGGGCGCGGTCGGGCGTGCCCCCGCCGAAGCGGCGGGGTCGGTCCCCTCCCGGCTTCGCGCTCCGCGCTCGGTCGGCGCGGGACAGGGCGCCTCCCGGCGCCCCGTCCCACGCCGGACCGGCCGCGCCGGGCGCGGCCGCCGTACGGGCCCCTCACGCGGCGCGACGAGGGCCGCGATCGCTCGGTGCGCGCCCTGCCGCGCCCAGGAGCCGGCCCGAATACGACACCGCCGGTGAGGAGCGGCACCGAGCACGACAACCGTCCCGTCCGTCCGGCCTCCGCCACCCGCCTCGAACGGACCAAGCGTCCCTTTCACGGAGTCGGCCCGTTCACGTTCCGCCGCCCAGGGCTCCGTTGTCGTACTCGGTGCCGCTCCTGAGGACGGTTGTCGTATTCGAGGCCGCTCCTCCCTCGCTGCGCCTCCGCCGGCCGCCGCCCGACGTTCCCGGGTACGCTGAACCCGTGCCCGCCGCGCCGCTCGTCGCCGCCCTCCTCGTCCTGGCGGCGTGCAACCCCGGCGATCGGCCCTCCGGGCCTCCGGGCGGCGGGCCGTCGGCCGAGCGCGCCGTCGCGCCACGGTCCGCGCCGCCCTCCGCGCCTGTTGGCGGCGACCCCCGCCCGCCCGACCCCGATCCGCCGCTCGACTCCGTCGCCGCCGCGCCGGTCGGCGATCCGGCCCCGCTCTCGGACGCCGCGCGCTACGCCCGGTCCAAGGCGGTCATCGACGCGGGCCGGCCCGCGATCCGGCGCTGCGTCGACCGCCGGCTCGGCGAGCGGCCCGACCTCGACGGGCGGTTCGAGGCGGTCTGGTCCGTCCGCTCCGACGGTGTGCCCTACGACGTGCGGATCGCGCCGCTCGACGAGCCGGACCGGGCGCTCGAGTCGTGTATGGGCGCGGCCGTTGCGGCCTGGCGTTTCCCGCAGGGCGCCTCCGCCGCGCCCCTCCGCATCACGTACGTCGTTCGCGGCCGGCTGTAGCCCCGCGGGGTTCGGGTCCCGGCGGCCGCGCCCCGGCCGAACTCGCCCGGTGCCGCCTCATCCTCCGAGTTCCGTCGCCCTTTCCCGGCCGAACTCGCCCGATGCCGCCTCATCCTCCGAGTTCCGTCGCCCTTTCCCGGCCGAACTCGCCCGATGC
>CAYWGD010000003.1:87103-140941 GCA_964457335.1 uncultured Enterobacteriaceae bacterium
TGCCGCCTCATCCTCCGAGTTCCGTCGCCCTTTCCCGGCCGAACTCGCCCGATGCCGCCTCATCCTCCAACTTCGCCCGCCGCCCGCGGCCCGCCCGCCGCCCGCGGCTGGCCCGCCGCCCGCCCGCGCCTCACCCCGCCCCGGGCGGCAGCCCGAGGAACCCCTGCACCCAGATCGCCTTCAGCACCAACCAGGTCACCAGCCCCACCAGGTACAGCAGCGCCGGCGGCGCGAACGCGAGCACCACCGCCACGATGCCGATCCCCACGAGGTCCCAGGTGGGCCACCGGTGCTGGACGGACACGCCTTGCAGCCACCCGAACACGGCGAAGCCGAACCCGCACGGGAGCCCCCACGGGATCGCCCAGGGCGCGCCGTTCACGAGGTCCGCGAAGAACGGCTCCGACCCCACCACGCCGCGCGTGCCCGCAGCGGCCTCCACGCAGAGCTCAGTCACGGCCTTCGCCGCGCTCCCCCACGCGCTCCCCGCCAGGCCGTACAGGATCCCCGAGGTCGCTGCGAGGAACCCGTCGTCGTAGCGCCGCCCCAGCCGCAGGAGCGCCCACCGCGCAGGCACGGCGAGCACCACGGCGAGCGCGGCCCCACCCGCGGCCACGATCCCCCAGGCCCACGGCGATCGCAGCAACAGCGCCGCGAGCAGCACGCCGCTCCCGCCCCCGAGCACCGCCGCCTGCGCGAGCTGTCGTTGCGCCGGCACCTCCGTCAGCGCCGACACGTTCGGCCCTCCGCCTCCGGCCGTCGCGGCTCCCACCGCGCCCGCCACGCGCGCCTGGCGCCGACTCCCGCCATCCCCGGGCCCACCGCCATCCCCGCGTGCGCCGCCCTCCCCGGGCGCACCCCCGCCAATCCCGGGCGCGCCCTCCTCGGCCACGCCCACCCCCTTCACCGCCGCTCCTCGTCCACCCGGTCGTACGCCAGCACCACCCCGAGCCACGCCTCGGTGCCCGGCCGCAACTTCCCCGTGTCCTCCGGCCCGTAGCGCCCGGCGAGGCCGAGCCGCAGCCGGTGGGTCCGCGCCACGAGCCGTGCCCCCGCCTGCCCGCCCACCGCGGGCGTCCAGCCGTCCTCCTGCGCCACGCGCAGGTCGACCGCGCCGTACGGCGCCAACCTCCACGGCCCCTCGGCCTCCACCCCCGCCGAGAACCCGAACGGCTCGGCCTCCGGCAGCGTGTGCAACAGCGCCCACGCCGAGGCGTACACCCGCGCCGGCCCGAGCTGCCGCGCGCCCCAGAGCCGCGCCCACTCCCGGCTGTAGGCCTCGAAGTTCGCGGGCAGCACCGCGTTGTCGCGCACCCCGTCGCCGTAGTGCGCCGAGAGGTGCGCCCACTCGAGCCGCGCCGACCAGGGCCCCGCCACGAGGTCGACCGGAAGCGCGAACCACCCGTCGAACGTCTCGAAGTCGAAGATGAGCGGCCCGTCCCCGACAAAACCGAGGAAAAGCGCGGTGGCGAGCCCGACCTGGAGCCGCGCGTCCCCCCACGCGAGCTCCACCAGGGGCACCGGCAGCGCGAGCGTCGTGTCGATCCCCGCGCCGCCCACCGCGTGCACGGTGATCGACGACCGGGGCGCCCGCGAGTCCGCCAACGGGTCCTCCCAGATCGGCGCGGGTGGGAGCGCCCGCACCGCGACGCCGCGCTCGGCGGCCGCACCCCCATCCTCCGCGCCGCCAGTCTCCGCGGCCACGCGCACCGCCGCCTCTGCGGCCGCGCCCCCATCCTCCGCGCCGCCAGTCTCCGCGGCCACGGGCTCCGCCGCCTCCGCCCCCTCCGACGCCCCCACCTCCGCGACCTCCACGGCCTCCGGGGCCCCCACGGTCACCGCCCGAGGCGCAGGAGCGCCGCGTGCACCGCCGCGATCAGCGCCCGCGCCTCCGGGACCGGCGGCGCGTCGATCCACCGCCGCCCGCCGAGCGGCTTCCCGCCCCCGGTCGTCTCCGACCGCAGCGCCGCGTGCTCGGCGCCCGGCAGCGCCCGCACCAGCTCCACCAGCCGCGCCACGAGCGCGTCCGCCTGCTCGGGCTCCGCCGCCTCGTGCGCCGCCACCGTGAGCGCGAAGGCCTGCTCCGCCCACGCGCGCCGCCGGTCGCGCCCAGCGTCCGCGAGCGCCTGCTCCAGCGCCGCGTACAGGTCCCGCAGCCGGAACGGCTTCAGCACGTAGTCCCGCGCGCCCGCCGCGTAGGCGTCCACCGCCGTCTCGACGGTCCCGAACCCGGTCATGAGCACCGCCGGCACCCCGCCGGACGCCGCCGCGCGGAGCACCTCGATCCCGTCGATCCCCGGGAGCTTCAGGTCCGTGAGCACGAGATCCGGGGGCTCGCGACCGATGGCATCCCGCCCCTGCTCGCCGTCGGGCACCACCGCGACGTCCATCCCCCGCCCGCGGAGGTACTCCGCCAGCAGCTCGCGGATCGCGGGCTCGTCGTCGACGACCAGGACACGGACCGGCATCGGGGCCTCGGCCAGGGATGCTATCGTGCCGCCAGGGAGCGGCGATGGCTCGGATCGAAAAGGTGGACCGCGGGCTGGGGGCGCGGTTGGACGAGATCGAGCAGAAGATGTTCCTTCTCAAGATCAACTACGAGAAGTACTTCTCGGGGCTCGAGCGCGTGGAGCCGCTGCGCGAGCGCGAAGAGCTCCGGCGCGCCATGCGCGACTTCCTCGACGAGCCGATCAAGAACTCGGTCCAGCGTTTTCGCTACCAGACGCTCAAGTCGCGCTTCCAGAGCCTCGAGCTCTACTGGCAGCGCAACCTCACGCTGATGGAGCGGGGGACGCACCCCAAGATGCGGTTCCGGGCCGACGCGCGCGAGCGCATGCGGGAAGCCGAGCCCGAGGCGCTCTCGCCGTCCCAGATCCAGGTGCTCGAGGAGCGGCAGGCGGCGCAGGAGAAAGAGGAGCGCGCCTACAAGCTCGTGTACGACAAGTACCTCGAGGCGCGGGCGAAGTGCGGGCAGAGCACCGACCTGTCCTTCGACGCGGTGCGCGACGCGCTCAAGAAGCAGGTCCGCACCATCAAGTCCACCTACCAGTGCGACGGCGTGAAGTTCCGCGTGGTGGTCGAGGACGGCAAGGCCAAGGTCAAGGCCGTGCCCCAGGGCGTCGCCTCCTAACAATCCCTCGAATCCCCGCCGCGGAGCCCGGCGCACCTACACGGCCACTACTCTCGCTACCCGATCGCCGCGTACATGGGGTAGATGCGAGACATGCTCGCCCTCGCCCTGGTCTCCTCCGCCCTCGCCGCGCCCCCGGCATGGACCCTCGCTCCCTTCGGGGTCGGTGTCTACCTGCACGGGAAGCCCGTGCGCGGGGCGGCCTACTCCCTCACCCAGGCCGCGGGGATCACCACCTTGGCCATCGCCACGTCGAACGCCTACGCCGCCGCCGAGGACGAGGACGACGCGCGCTTCGAGCAGTGGCAGGGCATCTCCATCGCGGGGGTGTCGGTGGCGGCGGTGAGCTACCTCGCCTCCGTGCTCGACGGCTCGCGGCTGCACGAGCTCGAGCTGGAAGAGGCGAGCGAAGAGGCCCGGGCCCGGGTGACGGGCTGGGATCAGGCCCGCGCGATCGCGGCGAAGGAGCGGTGATGGACGTCCAGGACATCGAGCGCACCGGGATCCTGGTGGGGCTCGACGCCGAGCAGCGCGCCCAGGCGCTCGCGGCGTTGAAGCACTACGAGGTCGGCCCCGGCGAGGTGCTGCTCGAGGAAGGCGAGCCCGATCGGAGCATGCTGATCGTGGTGGACGGCGAGCTCGAGGTGACGCTCGGGGGCGTGCCCCTGGCGCGTATGGGCCGCGGCGAGCTCGCGGGCGAGATGGCGTTGTTCGGCAGCTTCGACCGCCGCTCGGCCACCGTCACCTCGCGCACGGCCGCCAAGGTGCTCATCCTCGACGAGGAGGGCCTCCGCTTCCTGCGTCTCGGCGACAACCCGATCGCGCGCAACCTCGAGAAGCTCGCGGTCCGCACCATCGCCACGCGCCTGCGCGAGACCGACCAGCGCATCGCCGGCCGCGCCCCCGGCGAGCCGCTCGGCCCGGGCAACCAGCGGGGCATCCTCGGAAAGCTCGGCCGCGCGCTCGGCGTCGGCGCGGAGCTCCCCCGCGGCCCCGCGCCCCGCGTGGTCGACGTGCTCAAGGCCACCCACGGGTTCGCCGGCCGCGAGGACGACATCCTCAAGGCCGTCGCCGCGCGGCTGCAGCTCGCCGCGTTCGCCGCGGGCGACACCATCGTCCACGAGGGCCGCGAGGGCGACGACGCCTACATCATCGGCGAAGGCCGGGTGGGCGTGTACTGCAACGTCGGCACCGAGCGCTACGAGCGGGTCGCCACGCTCGGCCCCGGCCACGTGTTCGGCGTCGTCGCGCTCGCCGACGCGCGCAGCCGCACCGCCACCTGCCGCGCGATCGAGCCCTGCTACCTCGTGCGCATCACCGGCAGCACCTTCCGCGCGCTCGAGAGCGAGGGCACCCCCGAGGGGCGCGCCTTCCGCCGCGGCCTCATCGACGCGCTCTCCGTGCAGCTCCGGCTCGCCAACGAGCACCTCCTCACGCTCACGGCGCGGCCGAACATCCACTGACGGGCGCGCCCCCCGCGAAGACGCGGGGGTCGGTGCCCTCCAGGGTCGGGCGTCCGCCCTCCGTCGGCGGGCCGCGCGCCCGCCGACCGGCCGGGGCCTGCCAACCCCACGCCGCCTCCGGCGCCCCGCCCGTCGCGCCCCGGCCGCCTTCCGGTCCCCTCGCGCGGCGCGAGCGGCGGACAACCTCGAACTCTTCGTCGCCATGCGTCCCGTGGACGACCGTGTGCCGCGCGCTCACGTCGCGCCCGGCGGGGCCCGCTCGGCGCGCTTGTGGACAACCTGCGGATAAAGGGGGGTAGCGGTAGGGACAAGGTGTGGACACACTATGTAGTGTGACACGTCAACAGAAACCCCAAGATGTGGGGGTCGGAGGCTTGACCTCAGCCGGAGGGCCCCATTAGGATCGCTGGCGTTCGGACCCCGCCGCCCTCAGTGCGGGCGTGCTCGTGGGTCCGGGCTCCCGCCCGACGTCCGCCTTTCTCCCCCCGTCCCTGCCCCCCGTCCGCGCCGCACGCCCCCGCCTGGAGTCCCCATGCAGATCACTCGCCGCTTCACCAAGGGTCTCGACAATCCCTACGACGCCTTCACCTTCGCCGGGCGCCGCTCCGAGATCCGGAACCCCGACGGCAAGCTCGTCTTCGAGGCCGACGCGGTGCAGGTGCCCGAGGGCTGGAGCCAGGTCGCGGTCGACATCCTCGCGCAGAAGTACTTCCGCAAGGCCGGCGTGCCGGCGGCCACCAAGGTGGTCGACGAGAAGGGCATCCCGGCGTGGCTCGCCCGGCGCGTTCCGGACCAGGAGTCCCTCGGCCAGCTCGCCGCCGACCGGCGCTTCGGGCCCGAGCGCGACGCGCGGCAGGTGTTCGACCGCCTCGCCGGCTGCTGGACCTACTGGGGCTGGAAGGACGGCCTCTTCACCACCGAAGAGGACGCCAAGGCCTTCTACGACGAGCTCCGGTACATGCTCGCCGCGCAGATCTGCGCGCCGAACTCGCCGCAGTGGTTCAACACCGGCCTGCACTGGGCCTACGGCATCGACGGGCCCGCGCAGGGCCACTACTACTGGGACGAGAAGGCGAAGAAGGTGGTCGCCTCCGGCTCCGCGTACGAGCGCCCCCAGCCGCACGCCTGCTTCATCCAGTCCGTGGCCGACGACCTCGTGAACGAGGGCGGCATCATGGACCTCTGGACGCGCGAGGCCCGCCTCTTCAAGTACGGCTCGGGCACCGGCACGAACTTCTCGCGCATCCGCGGCGAGGGCGAGCGGCTCTCCGGCGGCGGGCGCTCGAGCGGGCTCATGAGCTTCCTCAAGATCGGGGATCGCGCGGCCGGCGCCATCAAGTCGGGCGGCACCACCCGCCGCGCCGCCAAGATGGTGTGCCTCGACCTCGATCACCCGGACATCGACGAGTTCATCAACTGGAAGGTGCGGGAGGAGCAGAAGGTCGCCTCGATCGTCACCGGCTCGAAGCTCATCGAGCGCCGGCTCAACGCCGTGCTCGCGGCCTGCGCCGGCACGGAGCTCGAGGGCAGCAAGCGCTTCGACCCGCGCTTCAACGAGGCGCTCCGCGGCGCGATGAAGGAGGCGCGCGCCGACGGCGTGTCCGACAACTACATCGTCCGCACGATCCAGTTCGCGAAGCAGGGCTTCACGAAGCTCGAGTTCGCCACCTACGACACCGACTGGGACGGCGAGGCCTACGCCACCGTGTCGGGGCAGAACAGCAACAACTCCGTGCGCGTGCCCAATTCCTTCATGGACGCGATGCTGCGCGACGAGGAGTGGCACCTCCGCTACCGCTCGTCCGACAAGATCAAGCGGACGCTCCGCGCCAAGGACCTCTGGGACGACATCGCCGAGGCCGCCTGGTCCTGCGCCGACCCGGGCGTGCAGTTCGACACGACGATCAACGACTGGCACACCTGCCCTGAGGACGGCCGGATCAACGCCTCGAACCCGTGCTCCGAGTACATGTTCCTCGACGACACGGCCTGCAACCTCGCGTCGCTGAACCTGATGCGCTTCTTCACCCCCGCCACGAGGGAGGGGGAGAACGGCGTCTTCGACCTCGAGGGCTACGTCCACGCCATCGGCATCTGGACGACCGTGCTCGAGATCAGCGTCGGCATGGCGCAGTACCCGAGCGCCCAGATCGCCAAGCTCTCCTGGGACTTCCGCACCCTCGGCCTCGGCTACGCGAACCTCGGGACGCTGCTCATGGTCATGGGCCTGCCCTACGACTCGGCCGAGGGCCGGGCCATCTGCGGCGCGCTCACCGCGGTGCTCACCGGCGAGTCCTACGCGCAGTCGGCGCGCATCGCGAAGGAGAAGGGGCCCTTCCCCAGCTACAAGCGGAACCGCGAGCACATGCTCCGCGTCATCCGCAACCACCGCCGCGCGGCGTGGGGCGCCACCGACTACGAGCGCCTCGCCGTGCGCCCCGTGCCGATCGCCGCGGACAAGTGCCCGGTCGACATGCTCGAGGCCGCCCGCAAGGCCTGGGACACCGCGCTCGCGCTCGGGGAGGCGCACGGCTACCGCAACGCCCAGACCACGGTCATCGCGCCCACGGGCACGATCGGCCTCGTCATGGACTGCGACACCACCGGCGTCGAGCCCGACTTCGCGCTCATCAAGTTCAAGAAGCTCGCCGGCGGCGGCTACTTCAAGATCGTCAACGAGTCCGTGCCGCCCGCGCTGCGCAAGCTCGGCTACTCCGAGCCGCAGATCAAGGAGATCGTCGACTACGCGCGCGGCCGCGGCTCGCTCAAGGGCGCCCCGGGCGTGAACCACGAGACGCTGCGCGCGAAGGGCTTCGACGACGCCACGCTCGCCCGGCTCGAGAAGGCGCTCCCCACCGCGTTCGACATCAAGTTCGTGTTCAACCGCCACAGCCTCGGCGAGGCCTTCTGCCGCGACGTGCTCGGGCTCAAGGCCGAGCAGCTGGCCGATCCCACGCTGGACCTGCTGGCCGCCATCGGCTTCTCCTCCGCGCAGATCGAGGCGGCGAACGCCTGGGCCTGCGGCACCATGACCGTCGAGGGCGCGCCCTTCCTCAAGGACGAGCACTACCCGGTGTTCGACTGCGCCAACCGCTGCGGGCGCAACGGCGTGCGCTTCATCAGCTACGAGGCGCACATCCGGATGATGGCCGCCTGTCAGCCCTTCATCTCGGGCGCGATCAGCAAGACCATCAACATGCCGAACGACGCGACGGTGGCCGACGTGAAGCAGGCCTACCTGCTCTCCTGGCGGCTCGGACTCAAGGCCAACGCGATCTACCGCGACGGCTCCAAGCTCTCCCAGCCGCTCTCGTCGCTCTTCGCGCAGGACCTGTTCGCCGCGCTCGACGTGGACACCGCGCCGGAGAAGCAGCCGATCGCCGCCTCCCCCGCGGAGCTCTACGCGCAGACGCCGGTCACCCAGGCCACGCAGCTCGCGGAGCGCGTCATCGTGCGCTACCTCGCCAAGCGCCGCCGCCTCCCGGACCGCCGCAAGGGCTACACCCAGAAGGCCGTCGTCGGCGGCCACAAGGTGTTCCTCCGCACCGGCGAGTACGAGGACGGCACGCTCGGCGAGATCTTCATCGACATGCACAAGGAGGGCGCGGCCTTCCGGAGCCTGATGAACAGCTTCGCCATCGCCGTGTCCATCGGCCTCCAGCACGGCGTGCCGCTCGAGAAGTTCGCGGAGCAGTTCCTGTTCTCGCGCTTCGAGCCGAACGGCATCGTCCGCGGCAACGACAAGATCAAGATGGCCACGTCCATCATCGACTACATGTTCCGCGAGCTCGCGATCACGTACCTGGGGCGCAACGACCTCGCGCACGTCGATCCCGAGGCGCTCCGCCACGACGCCCTCCACACGGAGGAGCCGGCGTGGTCCGACGAGGAGGTCGTGGCCGTGCGGAACGTGATGCTCTCCGACGTGGCCGTCGACGTGGACGAGGCGCCCCGCGCCGCGGTCGTGGAGAAGGCGCCGAACGGCGTGCCGCGTGCCGCGCAGCCCGTGCGGGTCACCCCCGTGGTCACGGTCACCGGCCACGCCGCGCTCGTCCGCGACGCGAAGGCCCGCGGTTACGAGGGCGACGCCTGTCCCGAGTGCGGCGCCATGACGATGGTTCGCAACGGCGCGTGTCTCAAGTGTGTCAGCTGCGGCTCGACGAGCGGCTGCTCCTGACACGCTGACACATGGTGATACGGCTCACTGACACAGGTGAGCCGTATCACCGTGTATCGGCCTCCTACGCCCGCTCCACGGTGGGCTCCGGCAGCACGAGGCGCAAACCTTCGACCTGCGCCGCCGCGAGGATCTCGAGGTTCGGGAAGCCCTCGCCGTCCACGCGCCCCTCGCGGAGCCGCGCGGGTCGCACGTGCGCGGCCCCGCCCGGCTCGAAGCGGTAGCGGCGCCCCTCCCACACCTGCTCGAAGCGCCGGAGCAGCTTCGGCAGCAGCCGCCCCGTGAGCGGCACGGCGGGGCCGAAGCCCTCGACCGCCACCCGCGCGAAGGGCGCGTCCGCGCCCGGGGCCTCGACGGTCACCGCCCAGCGGAGGCCGGTCTCCTCCCAGCTGAACGCGCCGAGCTGCTTGGGGATGCCCCAGTTGCGGCGCCCGGCCTCCACGCTCGCGCCCGTGGAGACCCGGATGGCGTCGACCGACAGCGGCGGCAGGCGGCCGCTCACCCAGAAGACCTCGTCGTAGGGGCCGACGGGCGACGCGGTGTAGCGCGCGAAGGCCAAGAGCCCCCTGCGCCCGTCCCGCGCGCGGGCGAGGCAGACCAGGGCGTGGCCCTCGAGGGTCCAGGGTGGGGGCGCGGAGAGGAGGGTGGTGGAGTCGAGCGGAGCGGTCATGCACCCAAGGTAGGGCCGGGGTAGCATCAGGCATGCTCCTCCTCTTCCTGGCCTGCGAGTGCGAGCCCGCTCACGACGGGCGGACCGCCCCCCCGCCGGGGGACCCCGCCCTCTGCCCGCCCTGACGCCACGACGCGCTGGGCGGGCCTTCAGAGCGAGAGGGCGCTGACCGCCGGGGACCTCGACGGGGACGGCGTGGACGAGCTCGTCGTGGCCGACCCCTACGGGGTGACCGACGCGCGGCCCGACGGCGCGGGCGTGGTGTGGCGCGTCGACCTCGGGGTGGTGCTCGCCGGCGAGTAGGGCCCGAGAGCCTTCAGCGGCGCCCGACGTCCGAGTCCGCGGCCGCGGTGACGAGCTCGTCCCGCTCGCCCGTGCCGATCACGCCCTCGCGGACCAGCGTGGTGGCGGCGTGGGAGACGCAGCTCACGTAGGCGCCGTGGTTCTTCCAGGCGCTGGTCGTGGGGCAGGTCTGGTCGATGGAGCAGCCGGTGGTCGAGGCCGGCGCGCCGGGCGGGGTGCCGGCGCAGCGGTCGGCGGCGTCGTTCACGCCGTCGGCGTCGTCGTCGGTGTCGCAGACGTCGCCCTGGCCGTCGGCGTCGGCGTCGGCCTGGTCGGGGTCGGCGGCGGTGGGGCACACGTCGTCGTCGTCGATGACGCCGTCGGCGTCGGCGTCGGGCTCGCAGGCGTCGCCGGTGCCGTCGGCGTCGAGGTCGGACTGGTCGGTGTTGCCCACGCCGGGGCAGTTGTCGTCGCTCTCGCAGAGCCCGTCGCCGTCGGCGTCGTTGAGCAGGTCGGCGGGGCAGGCGTCCACGTCCGCGCACACCCCGTCGGCGTCGAGGTCGTCGTCGGGGTCGAGCGGGCAGAGGTCGTCGGTGTCGCACGCGCCGTCCCAGTCGGAGTCGTCGGCGGCGTCGAGCGGGCAGGGGTCGTCGGTGTCGCAGGCGCCGTCGCCGTCGGAGTCGTTGTAGAGGTCGAGCGGGCAGGCGTCGCAGGCGTCGCCGGTGCCGTCGCCGTCGGCGTCGGCGAGGTCGTCGCAGGCGTCCACGTCGCCGCAGGTGCCGTCGCCGTCGGCGTCGTTCCAGGGGTCGGCGGGGCAGGCGTCGGCGGGCGCGCACACGCCGTCGCCGTCGAGGTCGTTGTCGGGGTCCTCCGCGCAGCCGGGGCCCTCGGCGTCGGCGCAGAGCCCGTCGGCGTCGGCGTCGTCGAGCGCGTCGAGCGGGCAGGGGTCCGCGCCGTCGCAGGTGCCGTCGCCGTCGGAGTCGTTGAAGAAGTCGGCGGGACAGGTGTCGCAGGCGTCGGGGACGCCGTCGCCGTCGGTGTCGACGGTGTCGTCGCCGCCCGGGCAGGCGTCGGTGTCGTCGGGCACGCCGTCGCCGTCCGCGTCGGGATCAGCGGTGCCGCACGCGGCCTCGAAGCTCGTCCCCGTGCCGCCGCCGTACCACACGACCTGGTCGGCGTCGGCGCCGATGTAGGCGAGCACGGCGCGGTTGCCGGCGGCGTCGAAGCGCACGACGGCCCCGTTGTTCTGGACGACGTACATCCAGCCGTACGCGTCCTTGGCGAGACCCTCGGGGTAGGAGAGCCCGGAGAGCAGCGTGCGGGAGGTGCCGGCGGCGGTGTCGACCACCGCGACGGTCCCGCGGAAGTGCTGGCTCACGTAGGCGAGCCCGTCGCAGCCGCCGAGGATGCCCGTGGGCTCGGCGAGCGACACCGACCCGGTGAGGGTGTCGGTGGCGGGGGCGTAGGTGCGGACGCGGTTGGCGCCGTAGTCGGCGACGAACACGTCGCCGGTGACGGGGTCGGGGTCGGCGTTGTGGACGCCCGCGACCTCGGGCGAGGCGAGCGCGGCCGTCCAGGGGCCGCTCCCGCCGCCGGGCGGCAGGCGGTAGAGCGCGGCGGGGCTGTAGCTCGCGGCGAGGAGCCAGCCGTCGGCGTCGAACTTCACGCCTACGAGCGAGGAGGTGCTCGCGGGGAGCCCGGAGGCGTACACCGTCGCGGTCCCGTCGGCCTGGACCTCGTAGATCCGGCCGTCGGACGAGGCGTAGTAGAGGAGCCCGTCGTAGAAGTCGACCCCGGGGGAGGCGCCGCCGGACAGCGTCGGGGCGGTCGTGAACGTCCGGACCGCCGTGGCGCTCGGGACGCCGGCCGCGTCGCGGGCGAGCTCGATCGACACGATGCCGCCGTACTGCACGGTGACCCAGAGGGTGTCGGCAGTGAAGGCGCTCGCCTGGGCGAGCGTCGGGGCGAAGAGCGCGAGCAGCGGGAGGAAGCGAGGCACGGAGGGCTCCGAGTGACGCCCGCCTCCTACGCCGGGGCCCGGGAGACAACCTCTGAAGGCGATCGGACACCCGCTCGCTCGCCGGATAGCTTCGACGGATGAAGGGAAACCAGTACGTCCGTGGCCTCGCGATCGGGCTCCTCGGCACCGCCTGCGTCGGCGAGCTCCTGACCATCCACATCGAGCAGCAGGGGAGCGGCGTCGTCGAGGGCGGCGGGCTCGTCGGCGAGCTCCTCACCACGCTCACCCTCGGCGGCTTCGACGACCTCTCCGTGAACATCGAGCAGGAGCTGGCGAACCAGGGCGTCGCGCCCGGGGACATCTCGAGCGTGTACGTCACCGAGCTCACGCTCTCGACGCCCGACGGGGAGGACCTCTCCTTCGTCTCGTCGCTCTCCATCTGGATCGCCTCACCGGGGCTCGACCCGGTGCGGATCGCGCACGGCGAGGACTTCCCCGAGGGGCAGAAGACGGTGTCGCTCACGCTCGATGGCGTGGACCTCACCGACTACGTCGTCGCCGAGTCCCTCACGGTGGAGACGCAGGCCGACGGCACGCTCCCGGAGAACGACACGACGATCGAGGTGCTCATGGGCCTCGACGTGACGGCCACCGCGCAGGGGGCGTGCACCCAGGCCGAGCGGGCGGACGAGCTGTAGGGGCGCCGCCGGACGTTCCACGTGGAACGTCCACGCGCGCCTACGCGGCCACGCCGGCCCCGAGCAGCTCGCGGAGGGGCTGATCGGCGCGGAGGAGGCGGACGCCGCTGCGGGCGAGGCGGCGGGCGGGGCCCTGCACCTCCTCGGGCGGGATGGTGCCCCAGCCGATGGCGATCGCGTCCACGCCGAGGGCGCGCACCCAGCCCAGGGCCTTGGCGAGCGCGTCCACGCGCACGATCCCGTCGGCGTCGACGATCTGCGCGACGACGAGACGCACCTCGCAGGCGCCGTCGGCGCCCCAGCGGCCCGCGAAGGTATCGGCGACGGCGTTCGCGCACGCGGTGCCGGTGCCGGCGCCGTCGACGAAGGGGTGCCCGTCGAGGAAGGAGCGCGCCGCGACCACGCGCGTCCCGGCGGCGAGCGCCGCGAAGGGGTCGAGGCCCGAGTCGAGCACGGCGATCACCGGGCTCCGGCGGGCGGAGAGGCGGGTGGCGACCTCGGCGTGGGCGTTCGCGGACATCGTGGGCTCCGGCGGCCGCGAAGGGCGGCTCGACGTCCCGAACCTACGGAGGGCCCGCCCGACGGGCTCCCACAGCCACCAACAGGCGGACGCCCGACGGCGTGACACGAACGCCCGGCTCCCCGGCCCGGGACCCGCGGATCGTCGTGTCCGTGCGGGTGGCACGACGCTTGCTTGCGGGCCTGCCGAAACCGAGGAACCGCCCATGCTCCTGCCCACCGCCCGCCCCCTCTTCCGCCTCTTCTGCCTCCCGACGCTCCTCTCGCTCGCCGCGTGCGGGCTCGAGGGGGAGAAGGACCCCCCCGCCGACGACACCGGCCCTGGCGAGACGGGCGAGGGGGACACCGCCGACACCGACGACACCGCCGACACGGCCGACACGGCCGACACCGCCGACACGGGCTCCCTGCCCTGCACCACCTACGCCGACGCGGACGGCGACGGCTTCGGCGACCCCGCGACCGTGTCCTGCGACGGCGTCGCCGACGCGACCGACTGCGACGACACGCGCGGAGACGTGCACCCCGGCGCCGTCGAGACCTGCGACGAGGTCGACCAGGACTGCGACGCCGCGATCGACGAGGGCGTCGGCGCCGTGTTCGCCGACGCGGACGGCGACGGCTTCGGCGACCCGCTGACGGCCGCGTGCGCGCTCGAGAACGGCGTGGGCAACGGCGACGACTGCGACGACACCGACGCCACGGTGTACCCGGACGCCCCCGAGCTCTGCGACGCCCAGGAGAACGACTGCGCCGGCGACGGCGAGTACGACGACGGCGGGGTGTGCGAGATCTCGCTCGGCGACGCCACCCGGAGCCTCCTGTTCGGCTCGTCCGGGTACGACTACGCGAGCACCCCCTCGCCCGCCGGCGACCTCGACGGGGACGGTTTCCCCGACCTCGCGGTCGTCTCCTACGGCCCCCTCTTCGTGGTCAGCGGCGCGGACGCGCTCGCGAGCACGTCCGTGGATCTCGAGGCCTCGGCCGTCGCGCTCCTGTCGGACGCCTCCGCGCCGGACGCTCCCTGGTACGCGAGCGACGCCGTGGCGGACGTGGACGGCGACGGGCTCGGCGAGCTCGTCATCGGCGATCCCCACGGCGGCGAGGCCGGCGTCTACTCGTACCCGGGCAAGGTGTGGATCGTCCGGGGGATGCCCGGCTCCGGCGACCTGAACGACGTGGCCGCGGCGCAGCTCACCGATTCGTCCGAGTCGAGCGGGTACGTCGGGTACGCCGTCGCCTCCCTCGGGGACACCGACGGGGACGGCGTGGGCGAGGTGCTCGTCGGGGAGCCTTACGCCGAGGCGGGGGACGGCAAGGCGTGGATCGTGTCCGGGGACGTCACCGGCGACGTGGACGCCGCCACGGACGCCGCCGCGACCTTCACCGGCGCGGACGACGACGCGCGCGCCGGCTACGTCGTCTCCTCCGCCGGCGACGTGGACGGCGACGGGCTCGGGGACCTGCTGATCGCCGGCACGAACGCGCAGCGCACGGCCAGCGGCGAGGGCGTGGTCTGGCTCGTCCGGGCCCCGTTCGCGGAGAGCGTGGACCTGTCCGCCGCGGACGCCGTGCTCTGGGGGGAGACCGCCTCCGCCGGCTACGGCGTGGGCCTCGCGAGCCTCGGCGACGCCGACGGCGACGGCCTCGACGACTTCGCGATCGGCGCGCCCCTCGGCGGCCGCCGCGGCTGGGTGGACGTGTGGTCGGGCACCGTGCGGGGCGAGGTCGGGGCGTCGTCCGCGCCCGGGCGCGTACAGGGCGGGGCCGCCGACGGCGTCGGCTACGACGTGGCGGGGCCCGGCGACATCGACGGCGACGGGTTCGCCGACGTGGCCGTGGCCGCGACCGCCCACGCCACCAACGGCGCGGTGCTCGTGTACCACCACGGCGTGAGCGGCTCCGTCGGCCTCGGCGACGCAGACGTCACCCTGCTGGGCGACCAGCGCTACGGCGGCGCCGAGGTGGCGGCCGTGGGCGACGTCGACGGCGACGGGCGGCCCGACCTGCTCGTCGGCACCCCCGGGGACTCCCGGGTGGCGCCGTACGCGGGGAGCACGAGCCTCGTGCTCGGGGGCGTCTGGTAGGCACCGGGAGCGGATCGGAGCGGGGTGGGCGCGCGGGGCCGGCCGCGCACCCCGGCCACGCGAGAGTGGTACCATCGGGACACGATGGCGACCGCCACTCCGCTGCCGACGCCACGCCGTCCCCCCGTCCTGGTGATGCTGGCCTTCCTCGTCGGATGCGGTGCGACCCCCGGCACCGACCCCCGCTCCGACCA
This sequence comes from uncultured Enterobacteriaceae bacterium, assembly GCA_964457335.1. Taxonomy (GTDB): domain Bacteria; phylum Myxococcota_A; class UBA796; order UBA796; family SXON01; genus CAJBVW01. The sequence goes on from CAYWGD010000003.1 coordinate 102,284, forward strand.
CCCCCACGACGTCGACGGGGACGGCCATCCCGCGGCTCGCGACTGCGACGACGCCTCCGCGGACGTGTTCCCGGGCGCGCCGGAGGTGTGCAACGGGGTGGATGACGATTGCGACGGCGGAGTGGACCTGGGCGCCGCGGACATGGCCACCTGGTACGTCGACGTCGATCGGGACGGGTTCGGCGGCGCGGAGACCGTGATCGCCTGCCTGGCGCCCGAGGGCGCGACGGCCGTGGGCGGCGACTGCGACGACGCCGACGCCGACGCGCACCCCGGCGCTGTCGAGCGCTGCGGGGGCGCCGACGAGGACTGCGACGGGCTCCGGGACGACGCCGACCCCGACGTCGCCGACGCGGGCACGTGGTTCCCCGACGACGACGGCGACGGCCACGGCGACGCGACGCGCGCGACCGACGCGTGCGAAGCCCCCGCCGGCCACGTCTCCGGCGCGGACGACTGCGACGACACCTCGGCCGAGGTGCACCCCGGCGCGACGGAGGCCTGCGACGGGGTCGACCAGGACTGCGACGGGCAGGTGGACGACGGCGCCGGGATCGAGGTCTTCGCCGACGCGGACGGCGACGGCTGGGGCGACGCCGACCGCGCGCTCGAGGCGTGCCCCGTGCCCGAGGGCTGGACGCCGGTCGCGGGGGACTGCGACGACGGCGATGCCCTCGCGAAGCCCGACGGTGTCGAGGTGTGCGACGCCGCGGACGTGGACGAGGACTGCGACGGCTACGCGGACGACGCGGACGCCGACGCCGTCGGCACGACCTGGCACGCCGACGCCGACGCGGACGGTTTTGGCGACCCCGCGTCCGCCACGGCCGGCTGCGACGCCCCGGCCGGGAGCGTCGCGGACGCCTCCGACTGCGACGACGCCGATGGCGCCGTGCGCCCCGGCGCCCCGGAGGTCTGCAACGGGACCGACGACGACTGCGACGGCGCCGTGGACGGGTCCGGCGCCGCCGACGCGCCGACCTGGTACGCCGACCTCGACGGCGACCGCTACGGCGACCGCGCCGCGTCCACCCAGGCCTGCGACGCCCCCGCCGGCTACGTCGCCGACGACACCGACTGCGACGACGCCGACGCGGCCCGGAGCCCCGCGGGCGCGGAGAGCTGCGACGACGGCATCGACGCCGACTGCGACGGGATCGACACCGTCTGCGGCCGCCTCTCCGGGACCTACGAGCTGGGCGCGTCCGCGGCCCTCGTGCTGGAGGGGGACACCGCCGGCGACCTCGCGGGCTGGGCCGTCGCGTTCGCGGGGGACCTCGACGGCGACGGCCGGGACGACGTGCTCGTGAGCGCGCCCGGGAACGACGCCAGCGGGCTCTACGACGGTGGCCAGGGCGGCGCGGTCTACGGCTTCTACGGCGGCCACGCCGGCACCGAGCCGATCACCTCCGCCGACTTCACGCTGCTCGGCGAGGTCTCCCTGCGTGGCGGCATCGCGGTCGCGGCGGCGGGTGATCTCCTGGGGGACGGGCGGCCGTGGATCCTCGTCGGGGGGATGGGGGCGGCCTACGCGATCCCGACGCCGTACTCGATGGAGCTCGGAGAGGCCTACTCCGAGGGCGGGCTCCTCTGCGTCGAGGAGGTCGACGACGACATGGCGGGCTGGGCCGTCGCCGGCGTGGACGACGCGGACGGCGACGGCGCGGACGACCACGTCGTCGGCGCGCCGTACAACGACGACGGCGGCACCTCGGCGGGGAAGGTCTACCGGGGGTGCGAGTCGTCCTACGGCCTCGGCGTCACCTACTACTCCTGGCTCGCGAGCTACACCGGAGAGGCCGCCGGCGACCTCGCGGGCGCCGCGCTCTCCGAGGCCGGCGACGTCGACGGCGACGGGCTCGGCGACTTCCTCGTCGGGGCGCCCTACAGCGACGAGGCCGCCGCCTCGGCAGGCAAGGTCTACCTCGTGTCGGGCGGGGGCGGCGCGGGCGACCTGGCCCTCGCCGACGCCGACGCGTCGTGGCTCGGGATCGCGGCCGGCGACCTCGCGGGGACGGCGCTCTGGGGCGGGGGCGACCTCGACGGCGACGGCTACGACGACATCGGCGTCGGGAGCGGCGGGGCGGGCGCCTGGGTGTTGCTCGGGCCGGTCGCGAGCGCGACCGGATCGCTCGCCGACGCGGACGTGTGGCTGCAGGCCGAGGACGGGGGCGACGCGGCGGGGTCGGACGTGTCGGGCGGCGCGGACGTCGACGGCGACGGCGTGGCCGACCTCGTGGTCTCCGCCCCGTCCGGCGATCGCGGCGCCACCGACGGCGGGGTCGTCTACGTGGTCGCCGGGCCGCTCGTCGCGGGCACGAGGGCCCTCGACGAGGCCGACGCCTTCCTGGTGCTCGACGACGTGGACGGCGCGGCCGGCTGGTCGATCGACGCGACGGGCGATGCCGACGGCGACGGGATCGCGGACCTGCTCGTGGGCGCGCCGGGCCTCGCGGGCGACGGCGCCGAGACGGGCGGCGCCTTCCTCGTCGCCGGTGGTCCGTGACGCTCCTCCTCCTCGCGGCGTGCAGCCGGGACATCCCGGACGTGTCCGAGGCCGCGCTCAGCTTCGAGGCGCCCGCCTGGGGCGAGGTGCTCGCGGGGACCGCGGAGGTCCGGGTCACGGGCGGCGCGGACGGCTCCATCGCCGTCGAGGCCGAGGGCGAGCCGCTCGGCGAGGGCGCCGCCCCCCTCTCGCTGGCGTGGGACACGACCGCCGTCCTCGACGGCAACCACCGGCTCTCCGCCACCGCCGACGCCGCGGCCGCAGGCGCCGTGGACGTCTGGGTGCAAAACGGCGACCGCGACCTCGAGGACGTGCGCTTCGTGCAGCCCTCGGACGGCGCGACGGTCTGCGGCACACTGCTGGTGGAGGCGTCCGTCGCCGAGGATGCCGAGGAGGTGACGTTCCTCCTCGACGGCGCGGAGGAGGCGACGGTCTCGACCGCGCCCTGGCGCTGGGAGTGGCCCACGACCGCGGGCGCCCACCGGCTCCGCGCCCGCGCGCGCTTCGCCGACGGCGACGTGGTCCAGCGCACCGTCGGCGTGACGGGCGCCGAGGAGGGGTGCTCCCCCGTCCCCGGCATCACGATCACGTCGCCCGCCCCCGGGTCCTGGATCGCGGGCGACGTCCCCCTCGAGGCGGACCCCGGCGAAGGTGTCCGCGAGGTCGCGTGGTTCGTCGACGACGGGCTCTACGCGCGCGTCACGCAGGCGCCCTGGTCGGTGGACTGGGACACGTCGGCCTTCGCCGAGGGCGCCCACCACGTCCGGGTGGTGGCGTCCGGCGCGGACGCCGAGGGGCGGGCGGAGGTGCGCGTCGGCATCGACCGGACGCCCCCGACCGTGGACGACCTCACGCCCGTCGAGGGCGCCGTCGTCTCCGGCACGGTGACGCTCGGCGCCGTGGTGGGCGACGCGCAGGGCGTGGCCGGCGTGGACGTGTCCGTCGACGGCACGGTCCTCTGCTCGCTCGTGGCGGAGCCCTACACCTGCGTCTGGGACACGGGCGGCGCGCCCGCCGGGCAGCACGTCGTCGGCTGGAGCGTGGTCGACCGCGCGGGGAACCGGGCGGAGGCCGCCGCCACCGTGACCGTCGACAACCCGCCGACCGTCGCCTGGTCGTCGCCGTCGAGCGGCGCCACGGTGTCGGGCGTGGTGCTCCTCGACGTCGCGATCGGGGACGACCAGGGGATCGCGAGCTCCGCGCTCCGCGTGGACGACACGACGGTCGAGGCCACGTGGGACACCTGCGCCGCGGCCCCGGGCGCGCACACGCTCACGGCCGAGGCCACGGACCTCGGGGGGCAGGTCACGAGCGCGTCGATCGACGTGGTGGTCGACCAGCCCTTCGAGATCACGCTCGCGGCCGACACCGTGCTCGTGCCGGGCGCCACGCTCGGGGCGTGGACGACCGACGACCATGTCGTCGCGCGGGTGGACTGGGACATCGACGGCGTGCGGGTCGCGAGCGCGCTCGCGGGCGCGGCGGACTCCGCCTGCGGCCTCCCGTGCCCGGAGTTGTGCCTCTCCTGGTCGGGCGAGGCCTCGCTCGCCGGGGTGGCCGACGGGCCCGGGGTGCTCACCGTCACCGCCGTGGACGCGACGGGCGCCGTGGTGACCGCCACGGCGGCCGTGGAGGTGCTGCTCGACGCCGACCTCGACGGCTACGTCACGTCGGTCGCCGGCGGGGACGACTGCGACGACGCCGCGGCCGACGTCCACCCGGGCGCGGCCGAGGCCTGCGACGGCGTCGACCAGGACTGCGACGGCGGGGTGGACGAGGACTTCGACGCCGACGGCGACGGGCACCTCGACGCCGACGCCTGCGCCGGCGGGGACGACTGCGACGACAGCGACGCCACCGTCTCCCCCAGCGTCGCGGAGGACGCCTGCGACGGGCGCGACGAGGACTGCGACGGCTGGACCGACTACGGCTCCACCCCGGGCGGCGGCACCGCGACGCTCGGCGCCGGGGTCTCCGCGGAGGCGGTCGAGGACAACCTCTTCGGCAACGTCGTCTCGGTCGACGAGGACAGCCTGCTCACCGAGCTCGCGATGTACCTCGACCCCGCGGGCGGGACCGACACGACGCTGGTCGTGTTCGAGTCCACCGGGCTGTCGGTGTGGAGCCGAACGGCGACCGCGGAGCTCGTCGGGGACGGGGCCGTCGGCTGGTACACCGCCGAGGGCCTCGCGATCCCGCTCCTGTCGAGCCGGTCCTACCTGCTCGCGGTCGAGGTGGACGGGACCTCCGACGTGTACATCGACCCCGCGGCGGCCTTCGCGAGCGACGCCGGGGTGACCCCCGCCGGCGCGATCGAGGCCTCCCTCGCGGCCGGCGAGCTCGGGGACGACCCGCTGCTCGCCGATCCCGACCCCGCCCGCCTCGCGTGGCAGCTCGTCACGGTGGCGGTGATCGACGCGGACGACCGCGACGCGGACGCCGACGGCGTGAGCGCCCGGTGCGGGGACTGCGACGACGCCGACGCCGGCGTGCTCCCCGGCGCGGTCGAGGCCTGTGACGGCGAGGACGGGGACTGCAGCGGCAGCGCCGCCGACGAGGCCGACGCGGACGGCGACGGCTGGCGCCTGTGCGACGCGGACTGCGACGACGCCGACGCGGCGGCGTGGCCCGGCGCCTCCGAGGCCTGCGACGGCATCGACCAGGACTGCGACGGCAGCGCCGCCGGCGAGGAGGACGCGGACGCCGACGGCATCCGCGTGTGCGACGCCGACTGCGACGACACGGATCCCGCCGTCGGGTCGGAGGCGTACTACGCGGACGCCGACGGGGACGGCTTCGGGGACCCCGCGATCCCGGCGACCACGTGCCCGGCGCCCGCCGGGTACGTCGCCGACGCGACCGATTGCGACGACGCCGACGCGACGGTGTACACCGGCGCCGCCGAGGCCTGCGACGGCGTGGACGACGACTGCGACGGGGAGGTCGACGAGGGCTGGGACGCCGACGGCGACGGCTGGCCCTCGTGCGAGGACTGCGACGACGCGGACCCGGACGTCCGGCCCGACGCCGAGGAGGTGTGCGGAGACGCGGTGGACGACGACTGCGACGGCGTCGCGGCGGGCTGCCGGCTCGAGGCGGACACGACGGTGGCCGACGCCACGGCCGTGCTCGTGGGAGAGGACGCCAGCGACTACGCCGGCTACGAGCTGGCCCTCGGCGAGGACCTCGACGGCGACGGCTACGCCGACATCGTCCTGTCGGCGCCCAACGACGACGACGGCGGCACGGACGCGGGCGCGTTCTACGTCGTGCGCGGCCCGGTGACCGGGTCCCTCGATCTCTCCGCCGCGGACGCCAAGCGCTCCACCGGCACGGCCGGGATGGGCGACTACGTCCCGCTCGCGGTGGGCGGCGACCTCGACGGGGACGGCGTCCCGGACATCCTCCTCGGGACGCCGGCGATGGCCACCGGCGGCCGGGACGCGGGCGGGGCCCTCGCCTGGTCGGGCGACCTCGCCGGGACCGGCGACGACGCCGACGCCTTCGTCACCTTCGTCGGCGAGGACGCCTACCACTACGCCGGCATCACGGTGGCGATGGCGGACCTCGACGGGGACGGCGCCACGGAGGCGCTGATGGGGAGCGGCCGGTCGGGGGGGTACACCTACGTCTTCTCCGCGCCCGTCACCGGCACCCTCGACCTCTCGGCCTACGACGGGGTGTTCGTCGGAGAGGACTCCAGCGACTACGCCGGGTACGGCCTCTGCCGGGCGGGGGACGTCGACGGCGACGGCCTCGACGACCTCTTCATCGGCGCGCCGGGCGACGACGACACGTACTTCAACGGCGGGGCGGTGTACCTCGTCCTGGGCGGGCCGATCGGGACGCTCGACCTCTCGGCTGCCGAGGCCAAGCTCCTCGGCGAGGATTCCAGCGACGGCATCGGGCGCCGCATCGCGGGCCCGGGGGACATCGACGGCGACGGCCTCGACGATCTCCTCGTCGGGGACTCGAACGACGGCGACGGCGGCACCGGCGCGGGCGCGGCCTGGGTCGTGCTGGCCCCGATGTCGGGCTCGTCGTCGTTGACCGCGGCGGACGCGAAGCTCCTCGGCGTGGCGTCCTCTTCCGCGGGGTACGACGTGGCCGGGCCCGGCGACCTCGACGGCGACGGCTTCGCCGAGCTCCTGATCGGGGCGAACGGGGCGGACGTCGCGGCGAGCGGCGCGGGTGGCGCCTGGCTCGTGTACGGGCCCGTCGCCGGGTCGGGCGACCTCGCCGACGCGGGCGTGTTCGTCTCGGGCGCCGCGTCGAGCGACGGGGTCGGCAACGCGGTGGCGGGCGCCGGCGACGTGGACGGGGACGGCACGCCGGACTTCCTCGTCGCGGGCACCGGCGTGGACACCGGCGGCTCCTCGGCGGGCGCCGTCTACCTGTTCGGGGGGGCGTTCTGATGTTCCTGCTCCTCGCCTGCGCGGACGTGTCGCGACTGCCCGACACCGTCGAGCTCGCCGGTCTCGACGAGACGGTCTCGGGCGGCGTGACGCTCACGGCCGACGCGGGCGAGGCGAAGTCGGTCGTCTTCGAGGTCGACGGCGTGGAGGTCGGGGGGCGCACGTCCGGCGACTGGAGCGTGGAGTGGGACACCCGCCGGTGGGACGACGGCGACCACGTCGTGACCGTGCGCGCACGCGACGGGCGCGGAGGCGAGCGCACCGACACGGCCGCGGTGTGGGTGTCGAACCACGGCAGCGCGCCGGGCGACACGCGGTTCGTGAACCCCGCCGAAGGCGAGACGGTGTGTGGCGAGGTCCCGCTGGAGGCCTTCGCGGAGGGCCCGGTGACCTTCTCGGTGGACGGGGGCGATCGCGCCGTCGCCGACGGGCTGCCGCGCCGCTGGACGCTCGACGCGGGCGGGCTCGCCGAGGGGACGCACACCCTCGGGGCGACCTGGTTCGCCGCCGACGGCGGGCGCGTGACCACCCGACGGGAGATCCGGGTGGAGCCGCGCGCCGCCTGCGACCCGCCGCCCGTCGTGACGTTGTCGACGCCCGGCTACGACGCCTACGCGCCGGGGGACCTCGCCCTCGTCGCGGAGGTCTCCGACGCGGGCGGCGTCGTGCGGGTGGAGTTCCTGGTGGACGGCGAGCCGCTCGTGGTCGACGAGGCCGCGCCGTTCACCACCACCTGGGGGGACGCGCCCACCGGGCTCCACACGGTCGCGGCGGTGGCCACCGACACGGCGGGGCAGGCCTCGCGCACCGAGGCGCGGGTGTGGGTGGACGGCCAGGCGCCCCGGGTGACGCTGGAGGTCCCCGGCGACGAGGCCTGGCTCTCCGGCGTCGTGGAGGTCGTGGCCACCGTCGAGGAGGACCTCGCGCTGGAGGGCGCGTGGCTCTCCGTGGACGGCGAGCTCGTCGCGGAGCTCGGCGCGGGCGAGACCACCTGGAGCTGGGACACCGCGGGCTGGGCGTGGGGCGACCACGTCGTGGAGGCGGTCGCGGTCGATCGGGCGGGGCACACGGACGCGGCGCTGGTCGAGGTGGCGATCGACAACCCCGCCGTCGTCACCCTGCTCTCCCCGGGCGACGGCCCCGCCGTGAACGACGTGATCGTGGTGGAGGCGGAGGCGACCGACGATCGGGCGCTCGCGTCGCTCTCGTTGTGGGTGGACGGCGAGCTGCTCGCGGAGGGCGGGACCGCCACGTGGGACACCTGCTCCGCGCGGCCCGGCGTGCATGCGGTCCATGCGGACGCGGTCGACGACGCCGGCCAGATCGCGACGGACGTGGCCCGGGTGCGCGTGGAGCGCCCGCCCGAGGTGGCGCTCGTGGAGCCGCCCGCCGAGCTCGACGTGACGACGCACGCGGCCGCGTGGGTGCGCTCCGACCGCCCCGTCGCCAGCGTGCGCTGGGACGTCGACGGCGCGCCGATCGGGGGCGTGTCCGCGCCGCGGAACGGGCTCCCCGGCCCCTGCCCGCTCCGCTGCGCGGATCGCTGCCGCGGGTGGGCGGCCGCGCTCGACGCGACCGGGCTCTCGGAGGGAGAGCACGTCGTCACCGTCACGGTGACGGACACCGCGGGCGAGGCGGCCTCCGCATCGTTCACCGCCCACCTCTCCCACGATCGCGACGGTGACGGCGCAGCCGACCAGGCGTTCGGGGGCGCGGACTGCGACGACGCCGACCCGGACGTGGTCCCGGGCGCCGTCGAGCGCTGCGACGGCGTGGACGACGACTGCGACGGGGCGGTCGACGAGGGCTTCGACCTCGACGGGGACGGCGCCTTCGACGACGCGCTCTGCCCGGCCGGCGACGACTGCGACGACGCCGACGCGACGGTGAACCCGAACGCCGCCGAGACCTGCGACGGCGTCGACAACGACTGCGACGGCGGCGTCGACGTCTCGCAGGGGCCGGCGCTGCTCGCGTTCGGGGATCGCGCCAACCGGGCGGAGGATCTCGGGGCGGTGGCCGCGAACGTCTACACGGTGGAGCGCACCGTGACGCTCACGTCGGTCTCCGTGTACGTGGACCCGGGCGGCGCGGCGGACCTCGTGTTCCGCGTCTACGAGCACGGCACCGGGACCGTGTACACGCCCTACGCCGCCAGCGAGCCGGTGTCGGTGAGCGGGGGGCCCGGGTGGTACTCGTCCCCGGAGCTGGACGTGACGCTCGCGGCCGGCGGCGAGTACGCGATCGGCATCGAGCGCGAGACGGTGGTGGCCGACTCCTACGGGTCCGGCGGCCACGAGCGGGGCGGGCTCGACGCGGGCGGCGCGGTGTGGGGCGAGCCGGACGGCGACGGGGTGCTCGTGGACGCCGCCAGCGGCAGCGTGGTGTTCGCCCAGCGCCTCCGCGTCGTGACGATCCAGGACCGCGACGGCGACGCCGACGGCGAGACGCCCTTCTGCGGCGACTGCGACGACGGCGACGCGGCGGTCGGCTCGTGGGTCGCCGAGGTGTGCAACGGCGTCGACGACGACTGCGACGGGACGGTCGACGCCGAGTTCGACGCCGACGCGGACGGGTGGGGGAGCTGCCTCGAGTGCGACGACGCGGACGCGGCCGCGAACCCCGGCGCCACCGAGGTCTGCGGCGACGCCATCGACGAGGACTGCGACGGCTACGCGCCCCGCTGCGAGGCGACGAGCGCGGAGGTGCCCCTCGCGGACGCGCAGGCCACGCTTCCGGGCGTGGCGGGGAGCGACGGCGCGGGCGGCGCGGTCGCGGGCGGGGGCGACCTCGACGGCGACGGGTACGCCGACCTGCTCGTCGCCGCGCCGAGCGCGGACGACGGCGGCTCGCGGGCGGGCACGGTCTACCTCCTCCGGGGGCCGATCTCCGCGGGCGGCTCCCTCGCGGGCGCCGACGCGACCTGGTGGGGCGAGAGCGCCGGCGACGAGGCGGGCACGAGCCTGTCCGCCGCCGTGCTCGGCGTGGGCGGCCCGTCGGGCGCCGACCTCGACGGCGACGCAATCGACGACGCCGTGGCGGGCGCGCCGGGGGACGACGACGGCGGCTCCAACGCCGGGGCCGTGTACGTGTTCGGCGCCGGCGGAGGCGGGCTCGCGGGCGCCGCGGCGAAGCTCGTCGGGCCGGATGCGTACGCCGGCGTGGGCGCGACCGTGGCGCTCGGCGACCTCGACGGCGACGGCGTGACCGACGTCGCGGCCGGCGGCACCGACGTGGTGTGGGTGGCGCTCGGCCCGTTCGCCGGCACGGCGTCGCTGGTCGATCTCGAGGTGCCCGCCGAGGACGCGGGCGACGGGCTCGGCGCGGCGCTCGCCGTCGGGGACGTCGACGGGGACGGCATCGACGACCTCGTGTTCGGCGCGCCGGAGGCGGGCGGCACGGGGGCGGTCTACCTCCACGAGGGGCCGGTCTCCGCGGGGGTGCTGGACGACGCGGCGCTCGCGCTGGCCCGCGTGGACGGCGAGGCGAGCGGCGACGAGGCGGGGGCGGCGGTGGCCTTCGCGGGGGACACCGACGGCGACGGCTACGGGGACGTGCTCGTCGGCGCGCCGGGCGCGGACCGCGGAGCCGGGCGCGTGTACCTGGTGGCGGGCCCCGCCACGCCCGCGACGCTCGCGGACGCCGTCGCGGAGCTCCGTGGCGACAGCGCGGGCGACGCGCTCGGGAGCGCCCTCGCCGGCGTCGGCGACGTGGACGGCGACGGCCTCTGCGACCTCCTGTCGGGCGCCCCCGGCGACGATCGCGGCGGGTCCGGCGCGGGCGCGGCCTGGCTCCTGTACGGCCCGACGCGGGGGGTGTCCCTGCTCGGCGCCGCCGGGACGGTGCTCGTGGGCGGGGCCGCGGACGACGGCGCGGGCGCGGCGCTCGCCGGCGTGGGCGACGTGGACGGCGACACCTACGCCGACCTGCTCGTGGGCGTGGCGGGGGACGACAGCGCCGCCTGGGACGCCGGCGCCGCGTACCTGTTCCTGGAGATCCCATGAGGGTGTGGCGGTTCGCGGCGCTCCTCGCGCTCCTCGCGTGCACCCGGGACGACCCGAAGGAGGCCGCCGCGCCGGTCGAGGTGTGCAACGGCGCCGACGACGACGGCGACGGGGCGGTGGACGAGGGGCTCCGCGCCGCGTGGTACGCGGACGCCGACGGCGACGGGTACGGCGCCGGCTACGCGGTGGAGCGCTGCGCGCGCAGCGCCGGCTGGGTGGCGGCCGGCGGCGACTGCGACGACGCGGACGCCACGCGCGCGCCCGGGCGGACGGAGCGGTGCAACGGCGCCGACGACGACTGCGACGGGGACCTCGACGAGGGCGTGATCCAGCGCTGGTACGCGGACGCCGACGGCGACGGCTGGGGCGACGCGGACGCGCCGATCGACGCCTGCGCCGCCCCCGCGGGCGCGGCCGCCGAGCCGGGCGACTGCGACGACGCCGACGCGACCGCGTTCCCCGGCGCTTCGGAGGCCTGCGACGGCGTCGACCAGGACTGCGACGGGACGATCGACGAGGGCGTGCTCGGCACGTTCCACGCCGACGCGGACGGCGACGGCTACGGCGACGCCGCGGCGGGGATCGGCGCGTGCGCCGCGCCGGAGGGCTACACCCGGGACGCGTCGGACTGCGACGACGCGGACCCCGCGTCGAGCCCCGCGGGCACCGAGGCCTGCAACACGTGGGCCGACGAGGACTGCGACGGCACCGACAACGGCTGCACGCTCGACGGCGCGCTCTCGCTCGCGGACGCCGACCGCACCCTGCGCGTGGAGAACGACTCCACCCGCGGCGTCGCCGCCGGCGACCTCGATGGCGACGGCTACGCCGACCTCGTCGTCGGGCGCCCGGGCTGGCGCGAGGACACCATCGTCGGCGACGACCCGGCCTACGAGATGGGGGCCGTGTCGGTCCTCTACGGGGGCGCCGGGGTCGGTCTGCGCGTCTACGGGGCGTCCCCGGCGGGCGCCGAGGCCGACCTCGAGCTCTCCAGCGGGGCGATGGACGTGCCGACGCGCCTCGGGGAGACGGTCGTGGTGGCGGACCTCGACGGCGACGGCGTCGACGACCTGCTGGCGGGCGCGCCCGGGTGGGATCCGGCCGGGCGGGTGCTGGTTGCGCAGGGGCCCGCGACGGGCTGGTCGTTCGCGCTGCGCGGCGAGGACGAGGCGGGCGAGCTCGGGAGCACGCTCGCCGTCGGGGACACCGACGGGGACGGCGCGACGGACGTGCTGGTCGGCGAGGCCGGCCGGGACGCGAGCGTGTTCCTCCTCGAGGGCTCCCTCTCCAGCGGCGTGACCACCGAGGACGTGGCGGTCGCCGAGTGGAGGGTGGACTGGCCCGGCGTCCACGCCTGCGACGCCGACGGCGACGGGCTCTCCGACGTGCTCGTGCGCTCCCTGTCCTCGGTGTACGTCGCCCTCGCGCCGCACGCCGGGCTGCTGGAGGCCGAGGACATCGGCGTCGCGCTCACCGGCGCGAGCGGGGCGGGCGCGACGGGCTGCGCGGACCTCGACGACGACGGCTACGCCGACCTCCTCGTGGGCGCGCCGGGGGACGACTCCGCGGGCGACGGCGCGGGGGCGGTGTTCCGGGTGCCCGGCCCGGTGACCATCTCCGCCGATGTCACCACCTACGACGCCCTCTTCGGCGAGGCGGCCGGCGACGGGCTCGGCACGAGCCTCGCGCTCGCGGGAGACGTCGACGGCGACGACGCGGAGGACCTCGTGATCGGCGCGCCGGGCGCGGACGTCGCGGGCGGCTCGGTCGGCCGCGGGGCCGCCTACCTGGTGGCGGACCCGTTCGTCGGCACCCTGGATCTCGCCGACGCCGTGCGGTTCGCGGGAGCGGAGATCGACGGCGGCGCGGGCACCAACGTGGGCGCGGCCGGGGACGCCAACGCCGACGGCTACGCCGACTTCGCGGTGGCCGCCGGCGGTTTCGGGACGGCGGTCCAGCTCATCTACGGACGGGGGCCCTGATGACCACGATGTTTGCGTTGCTCGCGAGCGCCGCCCTGGCCTACGCACCGGGCGTCGCGGACCTCCCCCAGCAGCGCCAGGGCTTCGACCCCTCGCACGCGCAGCTCGGGTCGGGGCTGAACGACTCCATCGATCTGTTCAGCGGCGCCGTGAACATGGCGTACGGCGACCTCTGCATGCCGGGCGGCTTCGGCCTCGACCTGTGCGTGACGCGCGAGTACTCGTCGAAGGTCAGCGACGAGCAGCTGGAGCGGCTCGATCCCAGCTGGGCGGGGCTCGGCTGGACGATCCTGCCCGGCGGGCGCGTGGCCTACGACGCCGAGTCGATGGAGGGGACCCACTTCCGCATCCGCCTCCCGGGCGGGCCGGACCAGCTCGCCTACCGCCTCGTCGACACGTCCGAGTCGGGGTGGGAGGACATCTTCGCGTGGCACACGGAGAACTCCTACCTCGTGCCCCGCTTCGGCCAGGACTACACCGACTGGCTCACGAGCGTCTCCACCGACCAACTCTGGCGCGACTCCCTCCCCGACCAGAGCACGACCGAGACCGCGGTGTACGTCACCAAGGACTTCACCTACGTGTACCACGGGGACGGAGACCTGCTGTACGCCCTGACCACCGCGGGCGTCCGGTACACCTTCGACCTGTCGGACGCGCAGGCGGACGCCGCCTACTACGGCATCGCGGTCGAGAACGCCTACGGCGACAGCTACACGATCACCTACCAGGCCTGCGCCGACACGGACCTGGCCGGCGCCCTCTCCGCGGTGTCCGACGCCACCGGCCGCACCATCACGTTCGGGGTCGACGCGGACTGCGAGCTCACCGGGGCGACCTTCGGCGACGCCGACTACACCTACGTCATCGCCGACGGCGTGCTCCAGCAGGTGACCGACGCCGTCGGGATGGTGACCACCTACACCTACGACGGAGACTACGACGAGCTGACCGGCATCGCGCTGCCGACCGGCGGCACCGTCGAGTACGTGTACGGCACCGCCGGCGTGCTGCTCGACACCTACGAGTACTCCTACGTCGACGACTACGGCCCCTACACCGGCGAGGACATCGAGTACTCGCGCTACGTCACCTCCAAGACGGTGGACGACGGCGCCGGCAACGTCGCCGTCTGGGAGTTCGAGTACGACGACTACACCGACGGCGCGCCGCGTTTCGGCGTCGGGACCCCCTTCCAACATTGGCGTGCCACGTCGGTGTACATGCCCGACGGCAGCGTGGTCGACCACTACTACGGCACGATGTGCTTCGACTACGAGTACGAGGTGGAGACCGACGCGGACGGCTCCTCCTACTACGTGGCCGACTACGACCACCTGGACGCGGCGTGCGACTCGGCCTGGGTCGGGTTGCCGCTCGCGACCGTCTGGTACGGCGATCCCGCCGACACCGTGCCGCTGCGCTTCGAGTACACCTACTACGGCTCCGATCCCCAGGTGTACTTCGTCAACGACATGGGCACCTCGGCCGAGCCCTACTGGAGCTACAGCGGGCTGAACTCGCTCCCGCTGGGCGAGGCGGTCGACACCAACCCCTACGACGGTGTGTCGAGCGCCGCGCGTCGCATCCTGCCGGTGTACACCGTGAGCGGGCCCGGCGAGAGTTGGTCGTCCGTCGACGCGGTCACCACGATCGCCGAGGTCCCGCCGGACGCGACGGTGACCTGGTTCGGGTACGTCGACGACGGCGACTACGACATCTACGGCAACGCGCTGCTCTCGTGGCGCTACGGCTACGCGCCCCAGTACGACACGACCCAGGCGTACGTGCTCGACGGCACGCGGACCACCTATGCCTGGGAGTCCGACACGAGCGTGCTCTCCTGGAACCTCGTGCGCGCGCCCGCCACCGTCGAGACCGGCTACCCCACGAGCGACGGCAGCGACCTCTCGGTCGTCTACAGCTACACGGCCACCACCTACTCCTCCGAGGCGGGGGAGGAGGGTTGGGTGACACGCATCGACACGCAGGCGCTCGGGGAGTTCGAGTCGAGCGACGGCACCACCTACACCAACCCCTCGCCCGACCAGTGGGTGACCTACGATTACACCGCGCGCGCCGCGACCGGCGAGGTGGACGTCACCATCGACTTCGGCGGGCAACGCACCGAGCGGCGCACCACACGTTTCGGGCAGTTCACCGAGCTCGTGGGCGTGGACGGCGGCGTCGACACCACGCTGATGACCGCCGTCGTCGACGACCAGGGCCGCGTGACCGCCGCGACCGACGCCAACGGGCAGGTCACCGACTTCACCTACGACGACGCCGGACGCCTGCTCACGGTGACGCCCCCCGTGGGCGCCCCGACCGAGATCACCTACGACACCGCCAGCTCCCCGCACACCGTCACGCAGGTGACCGGCACCTCCGAGACGACGTGGACCTTCGACGGCCTCGGCCGGCTGGCCCGCACCGTGTCGCCCAACGGCACCGGGGCGTCGACCTACGCGGACGTCGAGTACGACGCGATGGGGCGCGTCTCCCGGAGCTACCTGCCCCACGACGGGAGCGCCGGCGCCTACGTCGACACGACCTACGACGGGCTCGGGCGGCCCACCGAGGTCGTCCGCACCGACGGCTCCGTCACCACCACGACGACCACCTCGTATTCCGGCTGGTCGTCCACCTTCGTCGACGGCAACGGCAACACCACCGTGCAGACGACCGACGGGCTCGGCCGGCTCGCGCTGGTCGACGCGCCGGCCGGCGTGGACACCGTCGCCTACGCGATGTTCGGGACGATCCTGGACATCGTGTACGTCAACGACACGGCGGGCGCGCAGGTGGGCTTCCAGGTGCGCGCGTTCGACGGCACCGGGGACGTCTGGTGGCTCTCCGACCCGCAGTCGGGCACGCGCACCGCGGTGCGCAACGAGGCCGGCGACGTCACCTGCGAGTACGACAGCAACGGCGACTACGTGGTGAGCACCTGGGATCACCGCGGTCGCCCCGCCACGACCCGCGACGACACGAGCTGCAGCGGCACGGCGGCCGCGCGGGTGACGTACCGCTACGACGGCGAGGCGATGCCGGAGGCGCCCGGGCCGCGCTTCCGCCCGGCCAACGCGCAGGGCCAGCTGACGGGCGTGATCGACGAGGCGGGGGGCGAGCTGTTCTCCTACGACCCGCTGGGGCGCGTCGCGGCGTGGCGCCGGTGGTGGTCGGACGGGTTCCACGTGCCGGTCGGGTACACGTACGACCCCGAGGGCAACCTCGCGGACATCACGCTCGACGGGGACGTGGAGGTGCGGTCCAGCTACGGCCCGGGCGGCCGGGTGGAGGCCGTGGAGGTCGAGATCGACGGCACGACGGTGGACGTCGTGGACGACGTGACCTACCACCCCGACGGCACCTGGGCGGAGCTCGCCTACGCCAACGGCGTGACGCTCACGCGCGAGGTGGACGGCCTGCAGCGCACCTCGAGCATCACGGTGGGCGGCTCCACGGACGACGTGAGCTACGCCTACACCTACGACGACAACGACAACGTCGCGACGCAGAGCGATCTCGACGGCACCGACACGTTCACGTACGACGCGCTCGACCGCCTCACGGCGGTGTCCTACGGGGACGACGGCAGCGAGCAGACCTTCGTGTACGACGACGCCGGCAACCTCACCGAGGTGGGCGGCGACTACGCCACGTTCAGCGGCTACAGCTACACCTACAACCACGAGGACGCCCACGGCTACGACGCGGTGGGGAACCTGACGGACGACGGCGTCGCGTCGTTCGTGTACGACGCGCGGAGCCGCATGACGGCCGCGATGTCGTCGAACTGGGTGGTGGAGACGCACTACGACGCCTCGGGGCGCCGCGCGCTCCGCGAGGTGACGAACGCCCGGACGGGGCGGGCGGAGTCCACGTACTACGTCTACGACGCGCGCGGCCGGCTGCTCGCGACGTACGGCACGGTGGGCGGGCGGGCGCCTCCGCAGCTGCAGGCGGTGTACGTCTACGTCGGCCACCTGCCGGTGGCGGTGGTCCGCGCCGACCGCGCGAACGCGGTCTACTGGCTACACGCGGACGCGCTCGGCAGCGTCCGCCAGAACAGCGACAGCGCGGGCAGCGTCGGAGGCACGGCCGAGTACCTCGCCTACGGGAGCGAGCGGAGCCGCACGGGGCTCCTCCTCGCGGAGCGGGACCACGCCTGGGCGGGGCACGGGGGCTTCGACGGGACCGGCGTGTCGGACTTCGGGGCGCGCTCGTACCTCGAGGACCTGCCGCAGTTCGTGACGCCCGACCGCGTCGACCTGGGGAGCGCGGCCGACCCGCAGAGCCTCAACCGCTACGCCTACGCCCGCGGGAACCCGTACGCGTACACCGACCCGAGCGGCAACGTCATCGAGACGGCGTGGGACATCGCCAACCTCGCGATGGACGTGAGCTCGCTGGCCCTGAACCTGTCCGCGGGGAACTGGGGCGGCGCCGCGATGGACGCGGTGGGGCTCATCGTCGACGGCGCGGCCACGGTCGTCCCCGGCATGCCCGGCGGCGCCGGCACGGCCATCAAGGCGTACCGGGCGGCGGACAAGGTCGCGGATGTGGTGGATGCGGCGCGGAAGGCCGACCGCGTGGCCGAGGGGGTTGGGGACGCGCGAAAGGTCGCGGCTGCCGCGGGCAACGGGGCCTCGGGTGGGAAAGGGGGGCTGAACCTCTTCAAATGGGGCGACAGCACGAGCACCAAGGCCACGGGCTGGAAGGAGGGCGATCGCTTTCTCTACCTACCCAACAAGGGGAGCCCGAAGGCCAACTGGAAGCAGAACGAAGGCCGCCTGCGTGCCGAGATGCGGCGCGGTGAGCCGATCTACGATTCGTACCGCGACGCCGCGACCGGGGCTCGGAAGCCCACGCGGGGCTTCCTCAATGCCGAGAGGGAGCTCCTCGAGGGACGTGGCTGGCGTTATGATGCGGCGACAGGCGCGTACAACCCGCCCGGATGACTCGTGTCTTCTTTCGACCTCCCCTCCGTCGCCAGTGACGCGTTTGCGTTCCTGGTGGCCGATTTCGGGTTTGTCGAGCGCATCGTGGGGCCAGAGCACGTGCGCTTCGAAGGGAACGGTGCATTCGTGGACGTGCGTTTCGATGCCCACCGATCCTTCGAGCTCGTGGTCGAGTTGGGTCGACTCCGTGCACCGGCGCCCGGCGCCGAGCGCACGTTCAATCTCGGAGAAGTGCTGCGCGCGGCCGGGTCGCCGGAAGCAGCGGATCTCGCGTGCGTACAGGTCGTGACGTCAGGCGCCCTCGAGCGATTCACCCGCCGGATGGCCGAGGTGCTGAGAATCCACGGCGCTCCCCTGCTGAGGGGTGAGCAAGAAGCCTACGAGAGGCTCGAGGCGCAGAGCGACCGGGAGTCTCGTGCGTACGAGCATCAGAAAGACCTGGAGTACGCCATTCGCGACGCGCGCGAAGCATGGAGTCGCGGGGACCACCCGGCTGTGGTCTCGGCCTTGGAGCCGTTCGAGCCGGAGCTTCCTCCGAGCGAGAGGAAGCGCTTGGAGGTGTCTCGTGCCCGTCGGTAAGGGTTGCTTCTGAACAGCGTCCGCCTCTACCTCGATGTCGACGAGTACGTTCAGAGGCTCGGGAGCGAGTTCCTCTTCCGGAGCTGCTATATCAGCAACTACCTCACCCGACACGTGCGGTCGTCCTCGACGGCGACACCCTCGTGGTCGAGAACAAGTTCGGCAAGCCGCTCTACGAGGTGGAGCTCGCCTCCTTGGAGTGACCCCGCTCCCCCGCGCCTCCCATCACCCGCGCCATCCACGCCTCCACCTGCCCCGCCGGCAGGCCGCTGGCCCCGGCATGCGCGAGGCGGTGGAGCATCACGAGGGCCTTGTTGACGCGGCGGTAGGTGTTGGGCGGGATGGACACGGCGCCGCCCTGGAGCGCCGCGTGGACGGTCCGGACCGCGGCGAGCCCGGCCAGCCGGGCGGTCGGCGCCGCGAGGGCCCGGCGGTGCTCCGCGACGTGGGCGGTCTCCGGGAGCCGGAGCACCGGCCAGGAGAGCCGCAGGGGGTCGGCGTAGAGCTCGCGGAGGGTCGCTTCGTCGCCCGGCTCCGCGCCGCGGAGCACGCGCTGGATGGCGACGACGAGCGCCAGCGTGTCGAGCGCGCGCGCCACGGCGCCGGGGTCGGCGATCTTCCCGAAGCGTCGGAGCGCGGGCAGGTAGGGCGGCAGGGGCTCGTCGGAGGCCGGCGGGATCCGGTGGCCCGCGAGGACGACGAGCGCACGGAAGAGCAGCAGCGGCCAGGTCGGGACGAAGAGGACGGAGAGGAGCCCGAGCGGGCCGGCCGGGAGGAGGCCGCGGGAGAGCTGGGCCTCGCCGGTCTCGGCGGGCGGCGGCGGCGCCCAGCGCGGCCGGCCGCGGGCGTCCGTCGAATGTTCCGGTGCGTGGGGGGGCACCTGGGCCTCGGGCAGGGCGAGCGCCTCCCGCGGCGGCGCGTCCGGCGCGGGTTCGGGGGCCGACTCGTCGGGTGACGCCCCCCCGGGCGCGAAGACCCCCCCGATCGCGTCGACGCTCGGGACCCGGAGGAGGCACCACTGCAGGCCGTCCTTCTCCCGCACGTCCGGGTGTCCCAGGCGGTTCTTCGTGGCCGGCGGGAGCGCCCGGAGCGCGCGCCGGAGGTTCTCCTCCGCGGCCGGCCGCCGCTCGGCCACGACGCCGACCCAGCGCGCACCCTCGGGCACGTCCAGGAGGTCCACCTGCCACAACCCGCCGCCGAGGCTCCGCCCGAGCGCGGAGACCTCGTAGTCCCGCGAGAGGCGATCGCCGGGCTGGACCGGCGGCCCCTCCCACCCCGCGGCGCGAGCGCGCTCAAGGGCCGAGAGGAGCTCGCGGGCGTCCCGGTAGCGCTCCGCCGGGTCCTCGGCGGTGGCGCGCCGGACGACGGCCTGCAGCGCGCCGGGCAGCGCCGCGTGCTGCTCGGCCCGGTTCACCGAGCCGGACACGAGGTAGCCGAGGAGCTTCGCGCAGGCGTACACGTCGGCGGTGGGCTCCGGGCTCCCCGAGGGGTTGATCTGCTCCGGGGCGGCGAAGTTCCGCTTCCCGATCCCGTCGAGCGTGCGGGTGACGCGCTCGCTGTCCGGCGCGACCGCGATCCCGAAGTCGATGAGCTTCACGTTCCCCGACGGCTCGAGCAGCACGTTCTCGGGCGTGACGTCCCGGTGCACGACGCCGCCGGCGTGCGCGGCGGCGAGGCCGGCCAGGATCCCCTCGAGCGCCTGGACCGCCTCCCGGACGGGCATCGGCTGCCGGCCCACGCGCGCGCGGAGGTTCTCCCCCGCGACGTGCTCCATCACGAGCGCCGGCCCGCTCTGCGTGTCGGGGACGTAGTCGTAGACCTGCGCGACGTTCGGGTGGCGGATGCGGGACATCAGCTCGAACTCACGCCGGAGCCGGCCATGCCCGGCGTGGTCCGCGGTGAGGCTCGACGGGAGGACCTTGACCGCCACGAGGTCCCCGCGCTGGCACGACCGCGCGAGGTAAACCCGCCCGTTGCCGCCGAACCCGAGCGGCTCGAGGATCTCGTAGTTCGGCACGACGGGGGGCGCCTCCGCGCGGTCGGGGCTGCGGAGCGCGCGGAGGCTCTCCGGCCGCCCCACCAGCGCGCCCTCGACCACCTTCGGCCCGACGCGCAGCCACTCGTTGGGCGCGCCCGCCACCCGGTCGCCGAGCCGCTCGGCGTCGTCCATGCCGACCGGATCCGAGTAGAGCGGGCCCGCCGACCACCCCTTGAACAGCCGGAGCTCGGGCGGGCGAGCGCGGCCCGACCGGTCCGGGAAGGCCCCCCACGCCAGGAACGGCGAGAGGTACAGGATGCGGCCGTCGGCCGCGACGACGAAGGGCCGCCCCTCCTCGATGGGCGCCGCGACCCCGAGCGTGCGCTCGGGGGGGAGGTCCGAGCCGCGGAGGCACACCGCCTCCACCTCGTACGCGCCCTCGCGGTAGCGGAGCCGGGTCACCACCCACGGCGGCAGCTCGCCGATCCCGCGCAAGGCGCCCAGGAACGCGCGGAACGGCGCCTCGGTGTCCTTCAGCAGCGCCGCCGCGCTGAAGGAGGGGACCGCGTCGGGGTGCGCGTCCTCGTTGCGGAGCTTCAGGAGGAGGTCCAGCTGCTCGCAGACCGGCGCGGCCCGGACCCGCCCGCGCGCGGGCCGCTCCGCGAGGACGCGCGCGACGGGCTCCAGGATGCAGTCCTGCGACTCCAGGACCCGGACCGAGAGGTCCCGCGCGGCGTCCCGCCAGAGCCCGAGCGAGATCCGCCGGCCGTCCAGCGAGCCGGTGAGGACGCTCCAGCTCTTCACCTCGTCGAGCCCGCGCGCGGCGTGCTCGGCCGCGAGGACCGCGACGAGGTACCGCAACGCGGTCTCGAGGAAGGCGAACCGCCGCTTGAGCTTCTCCCCGGGCTCCTCGATGTAGGTGGCGGTCAGGCGCCACCGGTTCGCGACGCAGTACGGCGCCCGATACCGGAGCGCGATGTCGCTCGAGCTCAGCTCGGGGAGCTCGGCGGGGGAGGGTGCGGCGCACATCGGCAAAGGTTGGGGGCGAAGGAGACTAACGCCGTGGATGGCCTTCGCCCGCCCGGCGCTACATCCGCGTCATGACGGTGCGGTTGCGGCCCGCGTGTTTTGCCCGGTACAGCGTCTTGTCCGCGGCCTCGACCATCTCGGCGGGGCTCCCGATGAGCGGCGACCACGTCACCACCCCGACGCTCGCCGTCACCTTCACCGGCTCCTCGCCGACGGCCATGGCGAGCCCGCCGATGGCGTGGCGGAGGCGCTCGGCGGCCACCGTGGCGCCCTCGGCGTTCGTCTCCGTGAGCACCACGGCGAACTCCTCGCCCCCGTGGCGCCCGGCGAGGTCCACGTGGCGGAGGCAGCTGCGGATCGCGACGGCCACCTGCGCGAGCACGCGATCGCCCACCGGGTGGCCCCAGGTGTCGTTCACCTGCTTGAAGTGGTCGAGGTCGAGCAGGAGCAGCGAGAGCGGGCGGCCGTAGCGCACCGCGCGGTCGAACTCTCGCTCGAGCGCCTGGTCGAAGGCGCCGCGGTTCATGAGCCCGGTGAGCGGGTCGATCGTGGCGAGCTGGATGAGCCGGCGCTCGCCCTCGAGCTCGAGATCGTCGCGGAGGCGGAAGCCGAAGAGCGTGGCGCCCACCCGCACGCGGTCGTGCTCGACGAGGCGGCGCGCCTCGGCGATGCGCTCGCCGTTCACGAAGGTGCCGTTGGTGCTCCGGAGGTCCTCGAGCCACACCGCCTCGGGCGGATCCTCGGGGTTCCGGAACGCCGCGGCGTGGCGGCGGGACGCGCTGGCGTCGTGGAGCGCGATCTCGCAGTCCGGCCCGCGCCCGATGACGGTGCGGTCCCGGTCGAGCAGGTGAACGCGGCGGAGATCCTCGCCTTCGAGCACCACGAGGACGGGGCGGCGCACGGGCGGCGGGGAGAGGGGGCTCTCGCCGATGATCGTCTTCTCGTCGAAGATCGTGTCGATGGGGGTGTTCGGGGGGCGCACGGTCTTGCCCCCACTATACGAAGCTTCGGCCGCGGACGCACGCGCCGGTGTCCCGTGGGCCCGCTCCGGCGCGCCCCGTGGACGCGCCCGCGCCCCCCGCGGTGGAAAACGGTCGGCGGACGGGCTATGCCGCGCGGCTCCCGGGAGCATCGTGCGGCCCCTCTACGACAGCGTCCTCGACTGCATCGACGACACGCCCAGCGTCCGGCTCCACCGCGTGACGCAGGGCCTCGCCCCGGCCGTCTACGCGAAGCTCGACGCGCTGAACCCCGCGAGCTCGTCGAAGGCGCGCATCGCCGGCCGGCTCGTCGACGACCTCGAGAAGAGCGGGCGGCTCAAGCCCGGCGGGACGATCGTGGGGGTCACGTCGGGGAACACCGGCGTGGCGCTCGCCATGGTGGCGGCGGTGCGCGGGTACAAGTGCACCTTCGTCATCGCGGACAAGCAGTCCGAGGAGAAGCGCGCGGTGCTGCGCGCGTTCGGCGCGCGCGTGGTGGTCTGCCCGTCCGAGGTCTCGAACGAGGACCCGCGCTCGGTGTACGCCACGGCCGAGCGGCTCGCCGCCGAGATCCCCGGCGCCGCCTACGCGAGCCAGTACCACAGCGCCGCGAACGCCGAGGCCCACTACGAGAGCACGGGCCCGGAGATCTGGCGGCAGTTCGAGGGCCGGCTCGACGTGTTCGTGGCCGGGCTCGCCTCGGGCGGTACGATCACCGGCGTCGGCCGCTACCTCAAGGAGCAGAACCCGAACATCCGGATCGTCGGCGTGGATCCGGTGGGCTCGCTCTACTACGACTACTTCCACACCGGGCAGCTCACGCAGCCGCACGCCTGGAAGGTGGAGGGCGTCGGCGAGGACTTCCTCCCTTCGACCATGGACTTCTCCTACGTGGACGACGTCGTGCGCGTCAACGACAAGGAGAGCTTCGTCATGACCCGGCGGCTCGTGCGCGAGGAGGGCATCTTCGCGGGGCCCGCCAGCGGCGCGGCGGTCGCCGGCGCGCTCAAGTGGCTGGCGCTCCAGGGCGCCGAGGGCCAGCGGGCGCTGGTGATGCTGCCGGACACCGGCGGCCGCTACCTGTCGAAGGTCTTCAACGACAACTGGATGCGCGAGAACGGGTTCTTGGAGCCCGAGCTCGGCCTCGGCACGGTGCGCGAGCTCCTCGACCAGAAGGGCCGCGGCCGCGACCTCGTGAGCGTGCTGCCGTCGCTGCGCGTCACCGAGGTCATCGGCGTGCTGAAGGTGCACGGCGTCTCGCAGGTGCCGGTCATGGACGGCGGCCGGGTGCTCGGCATCGTGACCGAGAGCCGCCTGCTCGAGCGCGCGCTCACCGGCAACCGTGGCGACGTCGAGGTGCGCGACCTCGTCGAGTCCACCTACTTCACCGTCGACGAGACCACCGAGGTGGGCGTGCTCACCGAGCTCTTCAAGCGCGCCAAGGTGGCCATCGTGATCACCCACGACGGAAAACCCTTCGACATCATCACCCGCATCGACCTCATCGACTACATCGCCCGCGTGACGGGCGCCCACCGGGAGCGCTGATGAGCACCTCCAAGACCGCCCGCTTCGACACCCTCGCCATCCACGCCGGCCAGGCGCCCGACCCCACCACGGGCGCGGTGATGACGCCGATCTACCAGGTGTCCACCTACGCCCAGGAGGGCGTCGGCGGGCACAAGGGCTACGAGTACTCGCGCACGGACAACCCGACGCGCACGGCGCTCCAGGACTGCCTCGCGGCGCTCGAGGGCGCGAAGCACGGCCTGTCGTTCGCCTCCGGCCTCGCCGCCACCGACACGCTCGTGCGCTCGCTCGTGCGCCCCGGCGACCACGTGGTCTGCGGCGACGACGTATACGGCGGCACCTACCGCCTCTTCGACAAGGTGCACCGCCACTTCGGGCTGCGCTTCTCCTACGCCGACTTCTCCACGGTCGACCCCGCGGAGGCCATCCCGGCCGGCACGAAGCTCGTGTGGCTCGAGACGCCCACCAACCCGCTGCTGAAGATCGCGGACATCGAGGCGGTGGCCGCGCGGGCGCACGACGTCGGCGCGCTCGTCGTGGTCGACAACACGTTCGCCTCCCCCTACTTCCAGCGCCCGCTCTCGCTCGGCGCGGACTTCGTGGTGCACTCCACCACGAAGTACCTCAACGGCCACTCCGACGTGGTCGGCGGCGTCGTGATGACGAGCAACACCGAGGCCTACGAGAAGATCAAGTTCCTCCAGAACGCCGCGGGCGCCGTTCCCGGGCCGATGGACAGCTGGCTCACGCTCCGCGGGCTCAAGACCCTCCACGTCCGAATGGACCGCCACATGCAGAGCGGGCTCCGCGTGGTCGACCACCTGGTGAAGCACCGCGACGTGGCGCGCGTGTACCACCCGTGGCTCGAGACCCACCCGAACCACGCCGTGGCGCGCAAGCAGATGTCGGGCTTCGGCGGGATGATCTCGTTCGAGCTCAAGGGCGACCTCGACCGGGCGCGCCGCTTCGTGGCGAGCACGAAGATCTTCACGCTGGCCGAGAGCCTCGGCGGCGTGGAGTCGCTGCTCGAGGTGCCGGCGCTCATGACGCACGCGAGCATCGAGCCGGAGAAGCGCCGTGCCATCGGCATCGCCGACGGGCTCATCCGCCTGTCGGTCGGGCTCGAGCACGTGGACGACCTCCTCGCGGACCTGGAGCAGGCCTTCGGGGCCTGAGCCCTCCGGCAGACCTACCGCGCCGCGGCGTAGAAGCGGTACAGCCGCTCGATGCAGAGGGCGTTGAGCACGTGCCAGACCGCGTGCCCCGTGACGAGGTGATTGTCCGGGGCGCACGCCACGCGGGTGATGTCGAGCAGCCAGATCACGAACGACACGCCGAACACGCCGAGGCCCGCGAACAGGTGGCGGAACGGCGCCCGGTCGGCCGCGCGTCGCCAGGCGTGCACCTCGCCGCCGAGCCCCGCGACGAGCTGGACGGCGAACAGCGGAATGCCCGCCGGCGGCACGACGAGCAGGAAGAGCGCGCTCGCGGCCGTCATCGCCACGTAGAGCGCGGCCGTCGCGGCGGCGGACAGCGACAGGAGCCGCCCGGTCACGAAGGCGAGCACCAGGCAGGACAGCATGAACATGCCGACCTGGTCGAGGAGCTCCCCGGCGAACGAGCCCGTGGCGTGGAACGCGAACGAGCCCACGCCGATGAGCGCCTGCGCGCAGACGAGCACCCACAGCCGCGGATCGCCGCTGCGCCCCGTGTGCGTGCTCCCGACCCAGAGCGCCACGAGCACGTACGCCACCGAGGACCACGCGTTCGAAGGCTCGGCCACGACGGCGCACAGGCGCTCTTCGCAGAAGGCCACCGTCCCCGGCGCGAGGCCGTCCCAGGGGCAGGGCCCCCCCACGATCGCGTCCATGGCGTCGCTCCCGCCGCGAGCGTACGACGCGCCGAGCCGACGCGCCAGACGGAGTCGTTGCGACGCTCGCCCGGTAGAGCTATCGGTCGGGCCCATGCTCCTCGACATCGGCGCTCCCGCGCCGGACTTCACCGCCGTCGCCTCCGACGGGACCACACACGCGCTCTCGGACTACCGGGGACGGCGCGTGTGGCTCGCGTTCTACCGCTACGCCTCCTGCCCGCTCTGCAACCTCCGCGTCCGCCAGGCCGCGACGCGCGCGCCGGCGTGGCAGGCCCAGGGGCTCGCGCTCCTCGCGGTGTTCCAGTCGCCCCCCGAGCGCGTCCGCGCCTGGGTCGGCCGCGAGCGCCCGCCCTTCCCGCTGCTCTGCGACCCCGAGGAGCGCATCTACGCGGACTACGAGGTCGGCGCCTCGTTGGCGGGCTTCGTCTCGCCGGCGAGCTTGCCGCGCTTCTGGGAGGCCACGCGCGCCGGGATCTTCCCCGGCCCGATGGACGGCACCAAGACCCGGATGCCGGCCGACTTCCTCATCGACGAGGCCGGCGTCGTGCGGGACGTGTTCGGCGCCGGCAACATCGGGGAGCACATCCCCTTCGAGCGCGTGGACCGCTTCCTCGAGGCCTGACCGCTACGGCGCCCGCGCCGGGAGCTGCACCGCGCCGAGCCAGTAGGCGCACAAGGCCGCGATCACCTCGAAGAAGCGCTCGACGTCCATCGGCTTCACGATGTAGCCGGCGCAGCGCGCCCGGTAGCTCCGGATCACGTCCTCCTCCCGCGCGGACGTGGTGAGGACGACCACGGGGATGCAGCGGAGCGAGGGGTCGGCGTCGAGCGCGGCCAGCGTGCCGTGGCCGTCCAGCACCGGCATGTTGATGTCCAGCAGGATGAGGTCGGGCCGGGCCGCGTCGAAGAACGGCGCCTCCCGCCGCAAAAGGCGCAGGCACTCGGCCCCGTTCGCGACGGTGCTCAGGTGCACGGCGGGGCTGCAGCGCGCCAGGGCGAGCCGGACCAGGACGACGTCGTCCTCGTTGTCCTCGACGAGGAGCACCTCCGCGGGCCGTCCGGCAAGGCTCACGTCGGCGTCTCCTGCGTGGGGATGCTGAAGTAGAACGTAGTTCCCACGCCCGGCGTCGAGTCCAGCCAGATCCGGCCCCCGTGGCGGTGCACGATGCGGGCGCACCGCGCGAGCCCACCGCCGGGCCCCTCGCGCCGCTTGGGGTCCCCGAGGCGCCAGAACACGTCGAACACGCGCGCGTGGTGCTCGGCGGCGAGGCCGAGCCCGTTGTCACGCACCCCGAACACCCACTCGTCGCCGTCGCGCCGCGCCGACACGTGGACGCGCGGCGGTTCGTCGCTCCGGAACTGGATCGCGTTCTTGAGCAGCTCCTCGAGCAGGATCGCGAGCTGGCCACGGTCGCCGCGGATCGTGGGGAGGTCCCCGCGCGTCACCTCGCCGTGCGCCTCGCGCAGCGGTGCGTCCAGGCTCGCGACCACCCGGTCGACGAGGGCGCCGGTGTCGACGGGCTCCCGACGCGTGGGGGCCGCGTCCACCGCCGAGAGCGCGCCGAGCTCGGAGACCAGGGCCTCGAGCCGGCGGACGTTCTCCACGATGCGACGGAGCCAGTCGTCCGCCACGGGGCCGAGCTTCCCCGCGACCTCAGCCGCCAGGAGCTGCGCGAAGCTGCCGATGCCTCGGAGCGGCGTGCGGAGCTCGTGCGCCGCCACGTAGTTGACGCGCCGGAGCTCCAGGTTCGTCCGCTCCAGCGTGTCCAGCTGCCGACGCAGCGCGGCGTTGGCCGCCAGCACCTCGAGCTCGGCGACGCGGAGGCAGCGCAACAGCGCGGAGGTGCCGAGCGTGACGATGACCATCACGGCGACGAACTCCTGGGTCCACACCTCCTTCGCGGGGCCCGGGTAGGGCGCGCGTCCGGCCGCCGCCACGCCGACCAGCACCACCGAGACCACCGCCACGAGCAGGGCCACGCCGCGAAAGGGCAGTCGCAAGGCGCCGTAGAGGACGAAGGGGAGGAGGAGGAAGGGGCGGAGCTGGATGCCGCGGAGCTGTCCCTCCTCGGTGGTGGTGATGAGCCCGAGGACCAGGAGCCCGCCGAGGAACATCAGGGCGTCGACGACGGGGCGGGGCGTCCGCTCGGGCACCACCGGGGAGGTCTTGATGGTGAGCGCGAGGCCGACGGGCGTGAAGACGAGGAGCCCGAGCGCGTCGCCGAACCACCAGAGCACGGCGGCGTCCACGACGTTCGACTCCATGCCGCCGCGCGCGAGGGCGAGGAGCCCGCTGCCCACGGTCGCGCCGGCGAGCGCCCCGGCGAGCGGCGCGGCGAGCAGGAAGCGCCCCACGTCCCCGATGCGCTGGAAGTTGGGGTCGAAGCTCCCGGCGGCGAGGATCCGCCACGCCAGGGTCGCCTCGAGCACGTTGGCGACGCCGAACGCCAGCGCCTCCTGGGCGGAGAAGATCCGGAGGTCCGCCACGACCTCGGCCGCGATGCCGAGCAGGGAGAAGGCCCACCAGCCCGCGCCTCCGTAGCGCAGGAACGTGGTGAGGAGCACCGCCGTGGACGGCCAGAGGAGCGAGATGCCCTCCGGTGTCATCGTGAGGCGGGAGCCCAGCTCGGCGCCGAGCAGGTACACGGCCGGGACGAGGAGGTAGGCCCGAAGGGGTGGCCGCTCGGACGTGTCGGGGGGCCCGCGCTCCATTCCTCCGATCCTCTCCGACCCTAGTCACCGGGAGCCGCCCTTTTCGTCCGGGTGCGCGGCGCCCCTCCCGCGGCGCGGCGAACCGGCTAACGACACGCATGGCGTCCACCGGCCGCGTCCTCATCGTCGCCGCGCCGGGGATCCCCGTGCGGGGCCCGTCCGGGGCGTCGGCGCACGTCCGGGGGGTCGCGGCGGCGCTTCGGCCCGACGCCGTGGTGGCGGCCCGCGAGGTCGACCACCGGGGGGCCCACGGCGAGGTGCACGCGCCCGTGGTGGCGGTCGGCGTGCCGGGCTGGCCCTCCTGGCTCGAGCGCTACCGCGAGTACACGGAGGTGTGGGCGTCCCGCCGGGTCGCGCGCGCCGCGGTGCGCCTCGCGCCCTCGCTCCTGTGGGAGCGCCACAGCCTGTTCTCGGACGCCGGGTGGAAGGTGCACGCCGCCACGGGCGCGCCGTGGATCCTGGAGGTGAACGCGCCACCGGTGGCCGAGCGCCTGCGCTACGAGTCGGTGCGCCTGCGCGCCTGGGCCGAGGCCTGGGAGCGCGACGTGCTCACCGCGGCCCCGCGCGTGCTGGCGGTGAGCGCGTGGCTGGCCGACTGGCTCCGGAGCCTCGGCTGTCGCGACGTGCGGCACGTCCCCAACGGGGTGGTCCCCCGCCGGGGCGACCGCGACGGCGCGCGGCGCGCGCTCGGCCTCGACGGCCGCTTCGTCGTCGGGTTCCTCGGCTCCATGAAGCCCTGGCACGGCGTCGATCGGCTCCCCGCGCTCCTCGACGCGCTCCCGGAGGCGACGGGGCTGGTCGTCGGCGACGGGCCCGTGCCGGTGACGCACCCTCGCCTCGTGCGCGCGGGCCAGGTCTCCGAGGAGCGGGTCGCCGACCTCGTCGGGGCCATGGACGTGGGGCTGGCGCCCTACGCGGCGGACGCGCCGCCCTGGTTCTGCCCGCTCAAGATCCTGGCCTACCGCGCCCAGGGCACCCCCACGGTCGCCACCGACACCGGGGACTGCGGCGCGCTCGTGGGGGAGGCCGGCACCGTGGTGCCCGCCGCCGCGTCCGTGGCCGACCTCGCGGATGCCGTGCGGGCCTGGCGGGGGCGCCGACCCGCCCCCTGGGTCCGCGCCTGGGACGACGTGGTGTCCGAGGGGCTCGCCGCGGAGCCCGGCCAGGAGCCGGGAGCGGCGCGGCCCGTCCGCGAAGCCGCGGGTTAGCTGTCCCGGATGCTGCTCGTCCTGCTCCTGGGCTGCTCCGCTTACGAGAAGCTCTTCGAGCTCCTCGAAGACCCGCCCGCGCCGCCCTGCGAGGAGCGCGGCGCGTGGTGGGAGGACCTGGACGGCGACGGCGTCGGGGGCTCCGCCGAGGTCTGGGTGAGCTGCGAGCAGCCGGCCGGCTGGGTGGCGACCGGCGGCGACTGCGACGACGCGGACCCCGCCGTGACCACGGGATGTGTCGACACCGGTGACACATCCGACACATCCGATTCGGGAGACACGGCGGATACCGCGGACTCTGGTGACACATCCGGTTCAGGTGACACATCCGACACATCTGATACAGCCGACACGGCGGACACGGCAGACACCTCCGACGCATCCGACACGTCCGACACTTCGGCCGCCGCGGACACGTCCGCAGCCCCGGACGGTCCGGAGCTCCGGTGACCCGCATGGACCCCGTGGCGCAGGCCCCGCGCCCTCCGCACGCGCTCGTCGAGGCGACGAGCCCCGACTCCTTCCGGTCCGGGATGCTCCCGCGTTTCGGGCTCCCGTACTTCCTGCTCGGGCTTCCGCTCTTCTTCCGCACGCTCCGCATGGAGGACCACTCCGCGGAGCGGATCCGGCGCGCCGCGGCGGGCGGCCCGGTCGTGTACGTGCTCCACACGCGCTCCGTGGTCGACTGGCTGGCCCTGAACCGGGTCCTGGTCGAGCGGGGTCTGCCCCTCCCCGTGTTCACGAACGGCATCGACGCGACGTTCTGGATGCCGCTCGGCGACCAGTGGCGATCCCTCGTCCGGCGCTTCCGCGGCGAGACGCCCGCGTTCGACCCGATCGAGAGCGGCTGGCTCGCCGACTGCATCGCGAGCGGGCGCCCGACGTGCCTCTTCTTGGCCCCGCAGAAGGACCTCCGCGACCTCGTGGTGCGCCGGGAGGAGCCGGACCCCGTCGCGGCCCTGCTCGACGCGCAGGCGCGCACGGAGCGCCCGGTGCAGGTGGTGCCGATCGTGGTGATCGCCAACCGCTCTCCGGAGCCCGCTCACCGGGATGTCGGGAACTTCCTGCTCGGGCTCGAGGACATCCCGGGCTCGCTCGGGAAGCTCGCGATGATCGCGAGCCAGGGCGACGCGCTCGTGCAGGCGGGGGAGCCCATCCCGCTCTCGGACTACGTGGCGCGCTACCGGGACGAGCCGCGCCCGCGCCAGCTCAAGGTGCTGCGCCTCACGCTCCGCCGCTGGCTCTACCGCGAGGCGCGCGTGGTGCGCGGGCCCCGGTCGCGGCCCTACGGCTGGGTCCGGCGGCAGGTGCTCGAGAGCCGCCAGGTCACCGAGCTCGTGCAGCGCGAGTGCGCCGCCACGGGGAAGCCCGCCGAGCGGGTCCGCGCCGACGTCGCGCGCACGTACGACCGCGTCGCCGCGAGCTTCTCGTTCCCGGTCGTCCGGGTGTTCGCGAACCTCTGCCGCCTCATCTGGCACCGCATCTACTCGGGCATCGACGTGCGCCCGCAGGACATCGACCGCATCCGCGAGGCGCTCCGCGCCGGCACGCCGGTGCTCGTCCCCTGCCACCGCTCGCATCTCGACTACCTGCTCATCTCGAGCCTGCTCTACGAGCACGACGTGGTCATCCCCCACATCGTCGCGGGGGACAACCTCTCCTTCTTCCCGCTGGGCTGGATCTTCCGGCGCTCCGGCGCGTTCTTCATCCGGCGCTCGTTCGGCGGCGACCGCGTCTTCCCGGTCGTGTTCGCCCGCTACCTCCAGGAGCTCGTGCACATGGAGGTGCCGATCGAGTTCTTCATCGAAGGCGGGCGCTCGCGCACCGGCAAGCTCCTGCCGCCGAAGGTCGGCGTGCTCGGGATGGTGCTCGACGGGGCCGCGAACGCGACGCGCGCCGATCGCGAGGTGACGTTCCTCCCGATCTACATCGGCTACGAGCAGATCGCCGAGGAGCGCGCCTACGCCCGCGAGCTGTCGGGCGCGCGCAAGGAGAAGGAGAGCGTCCAGCAGGTGGCGAAGGCCGCCGGGGTGCTCAAGAACCGCTACGGCAAGGTGTACCTGCGCGTCGGGGAGCCGCTCACCGCGCGGGAGATCTTCAGCGGCGAGGACTGGATGCGCGCGTCGAAGGACCGCCGCCACGAGCTCCTCATGGCCGCGGGCGAGCGCATCCTCCACCGCATCAACGTCGAGGCGGTGGCCCTCCCCACCGCGATCGTCGCGCTGGCCGTCCTGGCGCACCCGCGCCGGGGGCTGCGGCACGCCGAGCTCCGCGCCCGCGTCGAGCGGCTCCGGAGCTTCCTCGCGGCCGCGGGGGTGTCCGAGGGCGGCGGGATGAGCCACGTGGACGGCATCCTGGAGGAGGCCCTGTCGCGCTTCGCCGCCGGCCGGATGATCACCGAGCTTTCGGAGGAGCACGGGCGTGTCTACTCCATCGTGTCGGAGCGCCGGGTGACGCTGGAGTACTACAAGAACACCGTGCTGCACGCCTTCGCGCCGGCCGCGTTCTACGCCGGGGCCGTGCGCGCGCTCGGGCAGGACGTCGTCGATCGCGCCGCGGTCGCGCGCCTGTTCCGCCTCCAGCAGTTCCTCTTGCGCTACGAGTTCGTCCTCGATCCCGACGCGGACGAGGAGACGCTCGAGCGCCGCGCGGTCACGGGGCTCGAGGCCTACGGCGCGCTCGTGCGCGACGGCGACGTGCTCCGCGTCGCCGACCGCGCCCGCGTGGGCGAGATCGCGAACCTCGTCGCGAACTTCCTCGAGTCCTACCTCCTCGTGCTCCGCACCGCGAAGAACGCCAAGGGGCCGCTCGCCGCGAAGGACCTGTCCCGCGAGGCGCTGAGCTTCGGCAAGACGCTGCTCGCGGTCGACGAGATCACCCGGCCCGAGTCGCTCAACCTCGTGAACCTCGAGAACGCCGTGCGCTCCTTCGCGGAGGACGGCGTCTTGCGGCGCCTCCCCGACGGGCGCCTGGAGCTCGCGTCCGACGCCGCGAGCACCTACGTCGAGACGCTCGGGCGGCTGCTCCTCCAGGAAGGGGCCTCCCCCGCGTGAGCGGCGCCGACGACCTCTTCTCCACCGAGGCGCCCGCGCCCGTGCACGACCGCCTCGGGCGGGTGGAGAAGCTCCTCGCGATCGCGCTGCCGCTCAACGCGCTGGGGATCTTCTGCTTCACCGGCGTGCCCGGGGCCGTGCTCGCGCTGCTCGCGTGGCACACGGCGGACGAGGAGATGCTCCGGATCGAGAGCGGCGCCTTGCCTGCCGACCGGATGGTCCGGGCGCGGCGCCTCCGCGGCCTCGGCTTCGGGCTCCTCGTGTTCGCGCTCCTCTCGCTGAGCGCGCAGGTCACGCTGTTCGCTATCGGCTTCTACGCCGGCCTGCTCGAGCTCCTGGGAGTGGTCGCGAGCGGCGGGGCGGGGCTGTAGGCGTGGACGCGCTCTCCGTGCGCCCGTCCCCCGCCGACCGGCTCCTCGCGCTGCTCGACGCCGCGGGTCGGCCCTACACGCTCCTGCGCCACGCGGAGGCCCGCACCGCCCGCGAGGCTGCCACGGCGCGCGGCACCCCGCTCTCGCTCGGCGGGAAGTCCGTGGTGATGCGTTTCGACAAGCTCGGCTTCGTGGTGCTCGTCGTGGGCAGCGACCGCCGCGTGGAAGGGCGGGCGCTCCGCAAGGCCCTGGGCGTGCAGCGCTACCGCTTCGCCACCGCCGACGAGCTCCGGGAGCTGACCGGGCTCACCCCCGGCGAGGTGCCGCCCTTCGGGCGCCCGCTCTTCGACGTGGAGCTCCTCGTGGGCGCGGACCTCGCGGCGCGCGAGGAGATCGTGTTCGCCGCGGCCGATCGCACCCGGTCGGTGCGCATGGCGGTCCCCGACTGGCTCGTGGTGGCCGGGCCGCGCGTGGTGCCGGCGTTCACGGTCGAGGACGATCCGGGCTGATGTTCCACGTGGAACGTGTCGCGGTTGCGCCAGTGACGCCGCGAGGAATCAGCCCGGCGCCAGCTCCACCCGGCTGTCGTCGCCGAGCAGGAGCGTGAGCGGCCCGCCCGGCCCGCGCACGTCCGCGCGCCGCCCGAGCACCGAGTCGCGCAGGCGCACGTCCCGCACGCGCGCGTCCTCGTAGAGCACCGAGCGCGCGACCTCGGCCCGCTCCACGACGGCGCCGGGCCCCACGCTCACGAACGGCCCGATCGTCGCGTCGACGACGCGCGCGCCCGCCCCGATCACCGCGGGCCCGACGATGCGGGAGCGGATCACCCGCGCGCCCGCCGCGACGCCCACGGGGCCCTCGAGCACGCTGTCCTCCACCGCGCCGTGGATCGCCGGCGAGAAGCGCGTGGCCAGCACGGCCTCGTTCGCGCGCAGCAGGTCGTCCTTCTTGCCCGTGTCGAGCCACCACGAGCGGAGGCGCTCGAAGCGCACCTCGTGCCCCGCGTCGAGGAGCGCCGTGATCGCGTCGGTGATCTCGAGCTCCCCGCGGGCGGACGGACGGAGCGTGGCGATCGCGTCGTGGATGGCGGCGCGGAAGAGGTAGATCCCGACGAGCGCGAGGTTGCTCGCCGGCACGGCCGGCTTCTCCACGAGGCGCCGCACGCGGCCGTGCGCGTCGACCTCCGCGACGCCGAACTGGCGCGGGTCGTCCACCTCCGCGAGGAGCACCGACGCCGCGAGGTCCGGGCGGGCCGCGAAGGCGGACACGTGCGGGCCGAGGCGCTCCCCGACGAGGTTGTCGCCGAGGAACATGCAGAAGGGGTCGTCGCCCAGGAGCGGCCGCGCGGTCGCGACGGCGTGCGCGAGCCCGAGCGGCGCGGGCTGCGTGACGTAGCGGATCCCGGCGTCCCATTCGGCCGCCGCGTCGACGGCCCGCCGGATCTCGTCGCCCGTCTCCGGCGAGAGCAGCACGACCAGGTCGCGCACGCCGGCGTCCACGAGCGTGTCGAGGACGTAGAACAGGATCGGGCGGTTCGCCACGGGGAGGAGCTGCTTCGACCCGGTGTGGGTCAACGGGCGGAGGCGGCTCCCGCGGCCCCCCGCCAGCACGAGTCCTCGCATCGAGTGGGGCATGGGCGTTCTCCCCGCTATCCTCGGGGCAGCCGCGTTGCGCTGCGGCGACGTCGGCGCGGGGCGTGCACGTCGGCGGCTCCCTGCCCGGATCGGGCCCCGGGCACCCGAGCCTCCGACGCTCCTCCCGGGCACCCAGGCTGCCGCAGCGCGGAGCGGCTGCCCAGACGGAACCTACGATCCCGCCCGGTCAACCCCGCTTGCGTCCGCCCTTCCCGCGCTCCTGGCCGCCGCCCTTGCGCTTCGGGGCGGCCTTCGGCTTCTCGGGGGGCGGCTTGCGCTCGCGGGCCGCGCGGAGCTTCTCGCCGGTGTCCAGGCGCCCGCCGGACTTGAGCCGGTCGATCTGCCCGAGCAGCGGGGCGTCGTCGGGCGTGACGAGGTTGATGACCTTGCCCTTGGCGCCCTGGCGGCCCACGCGCCCGATGCGGTGCAGGTACTCGCTCGCCTTCTCGGGGAGCTCGTAGTTGAGCACGAAGGCGAGGCCCTCGAGGTGCAGGCCGCGGCCGCCGAGCTCGGTGGTGACGAGCACGCGGCCCTCGCCGGCGCGGAAGGCCTTGAGCGCGCGGCGGCGCTCCTCGGGCGAGAGCGCGCCGTGGATGACCGCGACGGCGTGGCCGCGATCGCGCAGGGTGGCCCCGACGAGGTCGGCGGTCTCGCGGCGGTTGCAGAACAGGATGCCGCGGGCGCTCGGCGGGAGCGCGACGAGCGCGTCGTGCGTCGCGTCCATCCGCTCGATGGGCTTGACCTTGACGTTCTGGATGGTGACCGACTCGGGGGCGCTGTGCGCGTCCTTCGAGAGGAGCAGCACCGGGCGCTCGGGCCGGGTCAGGAGCCACGCGCGGATGGGCTCGGGCAGCGTGGCCGACACGTACGCGATCGACGCGGCGCGCGGCACGGCGTCGAGGATGCGCTCGATGTCGGGGCGCTGGCCCGGGGAGAGCAGGGTGTCGGCCTCGTCGACCACGAGCATGCGCACGTCGTCGAGGCGCACGAGCCCGGCCTTCAGGAGCGCGACGAGGCGGGGCGGGTTGGCCACCAGCACGTCGAAGGGCTCCGCGAGCTGGAGCCGCTGCTGGCGCTCGGTGAGCCCGCCGGACGCGGCGCGGACCCGCGCCTTCAGCGCGTGGGCGACGCCCTTCACGGCGCGCATGGTCTGGTCGACGAGCTCGCGCGTGCCCGTGAGGATGACGGCGCGCGGCCGGGCACGCTCCGTGACGAGGCCCTCGGCCGACTCGATGTCGTGCAGGCGCTGGAGGATCGGCAGGGCGTACGCCAGGGTCTTGCCCGAGCCCGTGCGGGCGACGAGCACGGCGCTCGCGCCGCCGAGCAGCGCGGGCACCGCGATACGTTGGACCGGCGTGGGCTGTGTCAGCCCGGCGGTGGCCAGGGACTGTGCGAGGGGCACGAGCAGCCCCAGATCGGCGAAGGACATTTTCCTCTCTATCGCGTCCCACTGACAGGCGGATGAAGGTGTGGTATGACCGAAGGGCGCGGGGTGTCGCAGCGGCACCACCCCCCACCCCCCACCCCGGTGTTGCTCCGCCCCGCGCATTTCCCCCTCCCGCCGGAAACGGCGCCGTGTGGGGCGCGCGCCGGGCTTCACTTCGGCGACGGCTCCGACATCGGCGGGGGCTCGATCGTGGCGGGGAGCGGGTTCGCCTTCTCGACGGGCTCGCACGCGCCGCCGGGCGCGGGGAGCGTGATCGCCTCGCTGCGCACGCCGGTGAAAAGGATGGTTCGATCCGGGCTTGTGCGCTCTAGTGAGAGTTGGAGCCCGCCGACCGCGGTGGGGCGCGCCCACGTCCAGCTGCCGGTCCGGCCGCTCTCGAGCACGTAGGTCCAGCCCGTCACGTCGCCGGTCGCGCGGTCGACGTGGAAGGTGTAGCGGTCGCCCGGCGTGAGGCCGACCTGCGCGAAGGTGACCACGAGATCGTCGCCCTGCTCGGCCACGTTCACGCCGGGATCCCGGAGCTTCGACGGGGCGAGGAGCCAGTACTGGTCGTTCGTGAAGTACGCCCAGGCCTCCTTCTGCAGCGGGTCGGTCCCGGTGTAGGGCACCGTCGTGACGACCGAGCATTCGCCCCGCTCGTCGTTCCAGCTCACCAGCACCTTGCCCCCGGGGATGTCCCAGCGGTGCGTGCGGGCCTTGCCGCCCACCGCGAACGTGAACTGGAGGCCGGGCTCGCGGTACGGGTCCCCGGCGCGGGTGACGACCGCGTCGAGGAGCGTGGGGGCGGCGAAGGCGAGCGGGAGGAGCAGCATGGGGCCGGCTAACCGGGGAGGCGCCGGGCGGCGGCTCCACGTGCTGGCACGCTCGCTTCGCCGGGGGCTGGCTGACGGGGCGGGCGCGGGGCACCTTGGCGCATGCATCCGATCTTCACCCACGTCGAGCGGGGGCGCCTCGAAGCGCTGCGCGGGCTCCTGCTGGCGGAGCCCGCGTCCGTTCACATGCGCAACGACGACGACGAGACGCCGTTGCACGTCGCGAGCGCGCGCAGGGCGCCGGCGCTGGTCGAGGCGCTGCTCGCCGCCGGGGCGGACCCCGACGCGCGCGACGGGATGCGACGCACGCCGCTGCATGGCGCGGCGTTCGCCCGCGACGGGGGCGCGGTGCGTCGGCTCCTCGCGGCGGGCGCCGACCCGGATGCGGTCGATTCGCTCGGCGACCGGCCCCTGACGAAGGCCGGCGGCTGGCCGGAGGGAGTGGCGCTGCTGCGGGAGGCCGGCGCCGTCTACGATCTCGAGGCCCGGCTCGCCAACGGTGACGAAGACGGGCTCGCCGCCCTGCTCCGGGACACGCCCGACGCCGTCGCGGCGCACCCCGACCGGGAGCGGCTGAAGGACCTGGCGGGCCAGGGCCGCACCGCGCAGGAGGCACGGCGGTTGATCGGGCTCCTCGGCCTCGGCGCGCGGCCGGGCCGGAAGGCGGCCCCCGCGAAGCCGAGCCCTCCGGAGCCGAGGCCTCCGGAGCCGAGTCCTCCGGAGCCGAGTCCAGCGGAGCTCCTCGCGGCCGCCGAGGAGGGGAAGGCCGCGGCCGTGCGGAAGCTCCTCGACGCGGACGCCGCGCTGCTCGCCGCGGTCAACGACGACGGTGACGGGCCCCTCCACCTCGCCGCGTGGCAGGGCCACCGCGCCGTGGTCACGCTGCTCCTCGAGCGCGGGGCGCCCGTCGACGCGGCGGGTGCGGGCGGCCAGACGCCGCTGCACTACGCCGTCCGCCACGGGCAGGCCAAGGTGGTGAAGGCCCTGCTCGACGCCGGCGCCGATCCCGCCCGGCGGGACGAGGACGGCACGAGCGCGTGGTACGCGGCCGCCCTCGCGGCCGACGACGACACCGTCCGCGTGCTCGACCGCTCCGGCCACGCCCCCGACCTCGACGCCGCCGTCACCCTCGGGCGCCTCGGCGAGGTGGAGCGGTGCCTCGCCGAGCGGCCGGACGCCGTGCGGGCGCACCCGGACCCCGCGCGGCTGTGGTCGGACGCGCGCGCCGCGGTCGAGCTGGCCGCCGAGTCGGCCGACAACCGCGCCTCCGGGCTCGCGAAGGCACGGGCCCTGCTCGATCGGCTCGTGGCGGCCGGACTGCCCGACGAGAGCGCGGGCTGAGCGCCGGGGGCGTCGCGGGGGGCTCGCCCCTGGGGCGAGCCCCGCGCAACGCCCCCCGGCGAGGGCCCCAGGCCCCCGCGCCCCGGCGGGCCGCCCGCGGCCCGCGTGACGTAGCGCGGCACATGCGCACCCATCTCGGCCGCTACGTCACGCTCAGCGTGACGTAGCTCGCCAGATGGACCGGGATCTCGGCCGCTACGTCACGCTCAGCGTGACGTAGCTCGCCAGATGGACCGGGAT
>CAYWGD010000003.1:141041-198429 GCA_964457335.1 uncultured Enterobacteriaceae bacterium
TCGGCCGCTACGTCACGCTCAGCGTGACGTAGCTCGCCAGATGGACCGGGATCTCCGGCGCTACGTCACGCTCAGCGTGACGTAGCTCGCCAGATGGACCGGGATCTCCGGCGCTACGTCACGGGCACGCCGTCGGCGCTCACTCCACCGTGCTGTTCTCCGTCGCCGGCGCGGCCGTTCGCCGGCCGCTCGAAGCAGGGCCGCGCACGGGACCGGAGATGCGCAAGGGAGAGCTCGTAGCCCCCCGCCGCGCCGCGCGAGGGGGGCCGGAGGGCCGCGCGGGCGCGCCATCCGTCGCGGGCCGGAGGCCACGCCGCCACTCCGAGCCCGCGCGGGTCGGCCGCCGCGCGGGCGGCCGACCGAGCGGCTCCGCCGCGAGCCCGGAGGACACCCGACCCCGCGTCCTCGCGGGGGCGCGCCCGGGGCCTCTGCCTGGGCTCGCCCCCCCCGCCCCAGGCAGGAGAAGACCTACTTCGTGTAGATCTCGGCGCCCTTCTCCACGAACTCCTTCGACTTCTCGGCCATGCCGGCCGCGGGGTCGGTGCCCTGGCTCGCCGCGAGGTCGCGCACCTGCTGCGTGATCTCCATCGAGCAGAACTTCGGCCCGCACATCGAGCAGAAGTGCGCGGTCTTGGCGCCCTCGGCGG
The DNA here is from genome assembly GCA_964457335.1 of uncultured Enterobacteriaceae bacterium. Taxonomy (GTDB): domain Bacteria; phylum Myxococcota_A; class UBA796; order UBA796; family SXON01; genus CAJBVW01. Next base: position 141,689 of record CAYWGD010000003.1, read on the forward strand.
GGAGCGTCTCGTCGTGGAAGGAGCGCGCCGTGTCGGGGTCGAGCGCGAGGTTGAACTGGTCCTCCCAGCGGAACTCGAAGCGGGCGCGGGAGAGCGCGTCGTCGCGGTCCTGCGCGCCGGGGTGGCCCTTCGCGAGGTCGGCCGCGTGCGCCGCGATCTTGTAGGCGATCATCCCCTGCTTCACGTCCTCCTTGTCGGGGAGGCCGAGGTGCTCCTTGGGGGTGACGTAGCAGAGCATCGCGGTGCCGTGGCTGCCGATGATCGCGGCGCCGATCGCGCTCGTGATGTGGTCGTAGCCGGGGGCGATGTCGGTGGTGAGCGGGCCGAGCGTGTAGAAGGGCGCCTCGTGGCAGTGCAGGAGCTGCTCGTCCATGTTCTGCTTGATCTTGTGGATGGGCACGTGGCCCGGCCCCTCGATCATCACCTGGACGTCGTGCTCCCAGGCGATGCGCGTGAGCTCGCCGAGCGTGCGCAGCTCCCCGAACTGGGCCTCGTCGTTGGCGTCCGCGATGCAGCCGGGGCGCAGGCCGTCGCCGAGGGAGAAGCTCACGTCGTACTTCTTCATCAGCTCGCAGATGCGCTCGAACTCCGTGTAGAGGAAGTTCTCCTCGTGGTGGGCGAGGCACCACTTGGCCATGATCGAGCCGCCGCGGGACACGATGCCCGTGACGCGCTTCGCGGTGAGCGGGACGTAGCGGAGGAGCACGCCCGCGTGGATGGTGAAGTAGTCGACGCCCTGCTCGGCCTGCTCGTGCAGCGTCTCGAGGAACACGTTGATGTCGAGCTTCTCGGGGCGGCCCTTCACCTTCTCGAGCGCCTGGTAGATGGGCACGGTGCCGATGGGCACCGGGGAGTTGCGGAGGATCGCCTCGCGCGTCTCGTGGATCTGCTTGCCCGTGGAGAGGTCCATGACCGTGTCGGCGCCGCAGCGGAGCGCCCACGTGAGCTTCTCGACCTCCTCGGGGATGGAGCTCCCGACGGCCGAATTCCCGATGTTCGCGTTCACCTTCACGAGGAAGTTGCGGCCGATGATCATCGGCTCGCTCTCGGGGTGGTTCACGTTGGCGGGGAGGATGGCGCGACCGCGCGCGATCTCGTCGCGTACGAACTCCGCTTCGACGTTCTCGCGGATCGCGACGAAGCGCATCTCCTCGGTGATCACGCCCTGCCGGGCGTAGTGCATCTGCGTGACGTTGCCGGTGCGGCCGCGCGCGTCGATCCACCGCTTGCGGAGCGGGGGGAGGCCGGCGTGCACATCGGTCACGGCGGGGCCGCGCGTGTCGTAGAGGCGATGGATCTCGCCGTTCCCGAGGACGACCTCGCGGAACGGGACGCCGAGGTCGCTGGTGGTGACCCGGCGGCTGCCGGGCGCAGGGGTGTCGTTCGCCATGTCGCTTTCCTCCGCCGGTCCGAACCGGGTCAGGTTCTACGGTGTGATCTCAGGCCCCACGCGGGGCCACCCGTAGCGCGACGGCCCCGTAACACCCCCGGGCGGGCCTCGGCGGGCCGGGCCGGATGCGCGTCGGCTGCGCGCGCACCCCGCGCGCACGCCGGGCAGAGGGACGGCGCACGGGCGGACGGGCCTTTCCCCGCGGTCGGGCGATGGCACGGGGGATGCACAAGGGGGGCGCGACCGGAATCGACCGGTCCCGAAGCCAAGGAAACGACGATGTCCACCACCTCCCTCCGCATCCGCTCCTCCCTCTCCGCCGGCCGCCTCCCCGATGGCGGCGGCGGCAGCAACCACGGCCTCCGCGTCCGCACGGCGGTGAAGGCCGGCATCGGTGACACCGGCGACAACCACGGCGTGCGCGTTCGCACGGCGGTGAAGGCCGGGACCGGCCCCACGGGCGGCAACCACGGCCTCCGGGTCCGCACGGCGGTGAAGGCCGGGACCGGCCCCACGGGCGGCAACCACGGTCTCCGGGTCCGCACGGCGGTGAAGGCCGGGATCGGCGCCACGGGCGACAACCACGGCCTCCGGGTCCGCACGGCGGTGAAGGCCGGGATCGGCGCCACGGGCGACAACCACGGCCTCCGGGTCCGCACGGCGGTGAAGGCCGGGATCGGCGCCACGGGCACCAACCACGGGCTCCGCGTGATCAGCCGCTGAGGGGGCGGTCGCCGCGGCGCCTACTCGACCCTCAGCACGGTCATCATGCCGCCCTCCTCGTGGCCGAGGAGGTGGCAGTGCAGGAGCCAGTCGCCGGGGTTGTCGGCGTGGAGCAGGAGCCGCACGGTCTCGCGGATGCCGACGTCCACGGTGTCCTCGACGCGGCGCGCAGGGACGGGCACGCCGTTTTCGGAGAGCACCTCGAAGCGCTGGCCGTGCAAGTGGAAGGGGTGGTTCGTGGAGGAGAGGTTCCGGACCTCGATGACGGTGTCCGCGCCGAGCGCCGCGGTCTTCGGCGTCACGTCGGGCCAGGCCTCGCCGTTGATGAGCCAGTCGCCTTCGCCGCCGCCCTGGAACACGTAGACGAGGTCGGTGTGGGCGGGGTCGGCGGACGGGGTGGTGGTCCCGGCGGGCCAGTCGAGAGGGGCGGGGGCGGTGCCGGGCTCCTCGACCTCGACGGAGAGGAGCCGGCGCGGGTCGCCGATGGCCTCGCCGCCGGACGCGACCCAGAGCAGCGTCTCCAGGTCGAAGCTCTCGGCGATGTCCCACTCGAATTCGGCGCGGTCGCCCGGGGCCAGCACCACGAGGTCGGGGGTCTCGGGCGCGCCGAGGAGGCCCTGGTCCGTGGCGAGGAGCCGCCCGGGCGCGCGGAGCGCGAGGTAGCTCGTGTTCGAGGCGTTGAGCGCCCGCGCGCGGACGCGCTCGCCGGCTGTGGCGACGAAGCGCGGGTCGACCAGCCCGTTGACCGTCCACAGCGTGGCACGCGGGTCGATCAGCGCGTGGTCGTGGTCCTCGGCGGCGGTGTCCTCGTCGTGCTCGGCCCAGGCGTCGAAGACGAGGACGAGCTCGCGGTCGGCGGCGGGCTCGGCGGGGTCTTCGACCACGATGGCGCCGTAGAGCCCGGCGTCGACCTGGCGGCCCACGTCGAGGTGCGGGTGGTACCAGAAGGTGCCGGGCGCGTCCGGGGTGAACGTGTAGGTGAACGCCGTGCCCGGGGCGACGCCGCCGTCCGCCCAGCCGGCGCCGTCCATCGCCTCGGGCACGCGCAGGCCGTGCCAGTGCACGGTGGTGGCGTCGGCGAGGTCGTTCTGGAGCAGCGCGGTGACGGTGTCGCCGACGTCGACCCGCAGCGTGGGGCCGGGGACCTGGCCGTTGTAGGCGAAGCCCTCGACGGCGGTGCCGTCGATCTCCAGCGTGGCGGCGGCCGCGCGGAGCTCGACCTGGAACGCGCCGCCCGCCGGGTCGGCGTCGGCGGCCTCGGCGGGCGAGGCGAGGAGCGGGCGCGCGGCGGCGGTGTCCGGGGGGGCGGTGTCGGCGGGGGCGCCGGAGTCGGTGTCCGCGGGGGCCTTCCCGGGGTCGGTGCAGGCCGCGAGGGCGAGGACGAGGGGGAGGAGCCGGGTCGAATACGACAGGACGGCTGAGGAGCGGCACCGAGTACGACAAACGTCCACGAACCGGGCCGGCGCGGGTAGGGCGGGAACGGACGAACGCTCGTTTTTGGAGAGGGGGTTGGCCGCCGCGGGCGTCGCGGGGGGCGAGTTGTCGTACTCGGTGCCGCTCCTGGGGAGCGTTGTCGTATTCGGGGCGGCTCCTGGGGACGGGCCGGGGCGATCGGAGCGTCGCGCGAGGGGGGCCGGAGGGCGCGGCGGGCGCGCGACGGCCGCGGGCCGAAGGCCGTGCGAGGGCGAGCAGCCCGCCGCGGTCGGCCCGCGCGCGGCGGGCCGACGGAGGAGCGGAGCGACGACCCCGGAGGACACCCGACCCCCCGCGTCTTCGCGGGGGGGCGCGCCCAGTTCCCGCTTCATCGCACCGCCTCGTCCATCACCTGGTCGGTGACGGTCCAGCCGCGCTCGGTGGCGAGCGCGAGGGGGTAGTTGCGGTGGAGCAGGGTGGCGCGGACCTCGGGGTCGGCGCAGGGCGCGGCGAAGTGGTGGGTGGAGGTCCACGACGCGGTGGGGAGGAGGCGGTTGTCGCTGGCGACGTCGACGGCGGCGAAGTGCGGCACCATGCGGGCGCCGTCGGCGCCGACGAGCACGCGCGCGAAGCCGAAGCCGGGCGCGCCCGCGTAGGCCTGGGTGCCGGTCGCGCCCGTGCGGTAGGCGATGTCGCCGTCGGGGAGCGGGGCGTCGAGGGTGACGAGGTCGCCGTCCACGGCGGTGATGGTGGCGGCGCCGACGTACGCCTCGACGGGGAGGCCCTTCGCGGCGGCGTCGAAGGTGCCGTCGCCGAAGGGGCCGTGGCCGGTGTAGTCGTGCCAGGCGCCGGTGCGGCGGACGACGCGGATCACGTCGCCGACCGCGGCGCCGGGCCAGCGGGCCCAGTCCTCGCCGGCCGCGCGGGTGTCGAGCGCGCCGCCGAAGTCGGGGACCACGTCGCCGCCGGTGGGGACGAGCGCGGCGCCGTCGCAGCTCGCCTCGACCAGCAGGAGCAGGGCGCGCAGCGGCTCGCCGGTGGGGATGGCGTGGCCGGGGCCGACGTTGGTGACCGTCACGTCCGCGACGAGGGTGCCGTCGGACACGGTGGCGGCGATGTCCACGGCGGCGGCGAGCCCGAGCATGCCGCTGTCGGGCTGGCGCGGGCCATAGAAGGCGTGGGCGCGCACGTCGCCGGGGAGGCGCTCCCAGCCGGACGCGATGCCGACGGAGACGTCGTCGAGCTCGTTGTAGATGTCGGCGCCGTTGCCGACGCCGGGGAGCGGCGGCATGTGGCAGGACTGGCACGGCGCGGAGGGGTTCATCGGGCCGGCCTCCCACTCCGCGTACGTGGAGTGGATGGGGAGGCGGCCGTCGGGCCAGCGGGCGAGGTCGATCGGCGCGTCGACGAGGACCTCCTGGTCCTGCTCGTGGCAGCCCGCGCAGAGCCGCGCCTCGTGGAAGAGCGGCGAATACACCGCGCCCATGCGGGGGTTGAGCACGTCGGGCCAGGGGCCGAACGTGAGCGGGAGCCAGTCGCCGAGGCCGGGGGTGTAGGGCTCCTCGCTCGGGCGGACGATGCGCAGGCGGCCGGCCACGCCGGGGGGCGCGTCGAGGTCGACGTCGGCGACGTGGTGGCACACGTCGCAATGGACGCCGCTGTCGTAGGCGATGCCGGTGGCCTCCAGGAGGTCGCGGCCGCCGAGGGCGCCGTCGATGCCGGGGGCGTGGCAGTCGGCGCAGGCGCCGGTGCCGTCGGTGTCGGTGCGGACCCCGAGGCCCACGAGGCAGCGGTCGACGGTCGCGCCGGTGCCGGGCTCGGTGGCCTCGCCCCAGGCGCCGCCGGCGGCGGTGCAGAGGTCCGCGGAGAGCGACGCGGCGGTGCCGGCGTAGAGGTCGTGCACGACGGGGTTCGACGCGGAGGTGCGGTGCGCGGAGGGCCACCAGGTGCGGTGGATCTCGATGTGGCAGTGGTTGCACTGGGCGGTGTTGGTGCCCTCGTGCGACTCGGGGCCGGGGTCGTTGAAGACGTAGGCCTCGTTGTCGGAGGCGTCGAAGCGCTCGAGCGCGAGCGTGAGCTCGCCGGGGCCGTCGACCTCCTCGCCGTAGGCGCGGGCCTCCGGGTGGGCGGCGAGGACGACGATGTCGCCGACGATGGTGGGGTCGACGGTGACGGTGGCGCGGCCGTCGGCGTCGGTGGTCCAGCGGGTGTGGCCGCCGCCCTGCATGACGAGGGTGTCGGCGGCGGGCGCGCCGTCGAGCGTGACGGTGACGTCGACCGTGAACGGCGTGAGGTCCGGCGCCGTGTCGGGGGCGGAGTCGGCCGGCGAGTCGGGCGGCGCCGGGGTGTCCGGGGCGACCGCGCCGGTGCAGGCGAGGAGGAGGAGCACGGGGCAGCGTAGCGTGGTCTCGCCGGGGGCGCGCGGTCGCGGCGGCGGCGCGGATACGATGCGCCCGGAGGTGGCGATGTGGCTCGCGCTCGTGGTGGGCTGCGCCCAGACGATCGTGCTCGATCCGCCGCCCGTGGCCGCGACGGGCGAGGGCTGCGAGGGCGCCACCTCGAGCGAGCGGGTGCAGGTGTCGTTCGCGGCGCGCGACGCCGGCTGCGCGTGGGGCGAGGGCGGGAACCTCGACCCCGAGCAGGGCGAGGTGAGCGCGCGCGTCGAGGAGCGCGTGGCGCTCGACCTCGGCGGGGGGGCCCTCTGCGAGATGGCGCTCGCGTTCGAGGAGCAGACCCTCGCGTTCGACGACGCGTTCCTCCTCACGTTCGGGGACGTGATCCTGGCGTCGAGCTACGCGCCCATGATCGAGGTCTTCGAGGCGGACGGGCTGTTCCGCCTCTACGACTGGTCGCGCCTCGCCGGCTACGCCTACGACTACTGGGAGAGCGACACCTACTGCCTCGGCGCGCGCGAGGGGCTCGCCACCTGCACCGTGCCGTTCGCGGAGACGCCCGGGCCGATCGCGCTCGACTTCGAGGACTCGCTCCTGCGCGCGCTGGTCGGGCGGGCGCAGGCCACGGGTGCCTCCTCCTTCGGCTTCGTCACCGTGGGGGACGACGATCCCGACGCCGACTGCTCCCACTCCGCGCTCTCGTTCGCCGTGGACGTCACGTACGCGCCCGACTGATCGTCCAGGTTGTGCCAGCATGGGCGGATGACTTCGCTCAAGCGCACGATGGGGCTCCCGGCCCTGGTGATCTACGGGGTCGGCGACATGCTCGGCGCCGGTATCTACGGGCTCGTGGGGAAGGCCGCCGGGCTGATGGGGCACCTGCTCTGGCTCGGGTTCGTCGGGGCGATGATCGCGGCGCTCTTCACCGGGCTCTCCTACGCGACGATCGGCTCGCGCTACCCCCGCGCGGCGGGCGCGGCCTACGTGACCGCGCACGCCTACGGCCGGCCCTGGCTCACGTGGCTCGTGGGGCTCGCGGTGGCGGCGTCGGGGCTCACGTCGATGGCCACGGGCTCGCGGGTGATCGCCGGCTACCTCCAGAAGGTGGGGCTGGACCTGCCCACGCCGGTGCTCGCGATCGGCGTGCTCGTGCTCGTGGCGGGCGTGGTGTTCCGGGGCATCCGGGAGAGCACGTGGATGAACGCCGTGTGCACCACGGTGGAGGTCGCAGGGCTGCTCTTCGTGATCGCCGTGGGGGTGCGCTTCTGGGGCGACGTGGACCTGACGACCCCGCCGCCCACCGTGACCGACGCCGGCGACCTCGCCCGCGTGCTCGTGCAGGGCGCGGTGCTGACGTTCTTCTCGTTCATCGGCTTCGAGGACCTCCTGAACGTGGCCGAGGAGGCCAAGGACCCCGAGCGGAACCTGCCGATCGCGCTCTGCACCGCGCTGGTCGTCGCGACGTGCATCTACCTGGCGGTGTGCGTGACCGCGATCGCCGTGCTCACGCCGGCCGAGCTGGGCGCGTCGAAGGCGGCGCTGGTCGACGTGGTGGGGCGCGCGGCGCCGTGGTTCCCGCCCGCGGCGTTCACGGGCATCGGCATCTTCGCCGTCGCGAACACCGCGCTGCTCAACTTCATCATGGGCTCGCGGCTGCTCTACGGGATGAGCCGCCAGGGGCTCCTGCCGAAGGCGATCGGGGCGGTGCACGCCACGCGGCAGACGCCGTGGGTGGCCATCCTCGTCCTGCTCGGCGTCGTGATCGGGCTCATGCTGGCCGGCGACATCGACGCGCTCGCGTCGGCCACGTCGCTCCTGCTGCTGACGGCGTTCGTCGTGGTGAACATGGCGCTCGTGGTGCTGAAGCTCCGGCCGCAGGAGCCGCCGGGCCGCTTCGAGGTGCCGATGTTCGTGCCCGCGACCGGCGCGCTCGTGTGCGGCGGGCTCATCGTGGCGCGCGTGGTCGACCCGGCGGCCGACCCGCGGGCGCCGATGCTGACGATGCAGATCCTCGCCGTGCTGCTCGTCTTCTACGCCATCGCGCGCCCGAAGCGGGTGCTCGTGGAGGAGTGACGGGCCGTCAGCCGTTGGGGGTCGCCGCCCGCTTCCGGCCGCTCCAGAACGGCAGCACGGCGGAGCACGCCACGAGCACCGCCATGCCGACGCGCGCCCCGGTGTCGGGCACCTGGTCGAGGAGCCCCCAGCCGAGGAGCGCCGTGATCAGCGGCGATGCCGCGCCGGCGGCTGCGACCGAGGCGGCGTGGCCGTCGCGGTAGGCGGCCGTCATGAGGAGCTGGCCGAAGGTGGCGGCGAGGCCCGAGCCGAGGAGCCAGGCCGCGGTCGTGGCGTCGGTGCCCAGGCGCGCGCCGGTCGCGAGCGCGAGGACGACGGACGCCACGCTGCCCACGAGCGTGAACCAGAAGACGATGGCGACGGGCGGGTTCGTGGCGGAGGCCTTGTTGACCGAGACGTAGGCGCCCGCGGCGGCGAGCCCGCTCACGAGGCCGAGGACGCGGCCGAGGGTGTCGTCGGCGTCGGGGCGCGGGTGGCCGAGGAGCGCGACGCCCGCGAGCGACCCGAGGATGGCGATCCACGCGGCGCCGCCGGTGCGCTGGCCGAGGAGGAAGGGCGCCAGGAGCGCGACCCACACCGCGCTCGTCTGGTTGAGGAACGCGGCCTCGCCGACCGAGAGGTGGCGGATGGCCCCGAAGTACGTGATCAGCGCGACGCCGCCGAGGACGCCGCGGGCCCAGAGCGCGGGGCGCAGGTCGCCGAGGAGCCGGCGGGGCGCGCGCCAGGACAACACGAGCAGGGCGCCGAGGTTCACGACCGAGCGCGCGGCGCTGGCCGTGAACGTGGAGAGATCGGGGTCCGAGCGGTGGGCGAAGGCCACGAAGGTGGCCATCGCCGCGAACATCGCGGAGCCGAGCAGCATCCAGGCGATTGCGCGCCCGGCGCGGGCCTCGGGGGGCGCCGCGACGGGCTGCTCGGCGGGGGCGGGCGTCACGGCCGGCGACGGGCGAGGCGACGGATCAGGTCGTCTCCTCCACGATCCGGCGCGAGCCCGTGCGGGTGGCCGCGCGCGCGTCGGAGGCGGGCTCCTTCACCTCGGCCTTCGTCTTGCGCGTCGCGCCGGCCTTGACCGTGCGGGTGACCCCGAGGTCCGGCCCCTTCTTGCTCCCCTTGGCGCCGTCGGCCTTCTTCGCGGACGCCTTCTTCGGGGCCTTCTTCGCGGGCTTCGCCTCGGTGGCGTCGGCCTTGGCCTTCGTCGCCTTGGGCGCCGCCTTGGCCGGAGCGGCCTTCGCCGCGCCGCGCTTGGCGCCGCGTCCCTTCTTCACGGACGGCCCGGCCTCGCGGCGCTTCGCGAGGAGCTCCGCGGCGTCGGCGAGCGTGAAGCCCTCGGGATCGACGCCGCGGGGGAGCGAGGCGTTCGTGGTGCCGTCGGTGCAGTAGGGGCCGAAGCGGCCCTTCAGCACCTTCACCGTGCCGCCGGACACCGGGTCGACGCCGAGCTCCTTGAGCGGCTCGATCGCGGCGCGGGCGCGCCGGACCGGCTGGTCGAAGAGCTTCGACGCCTCGTCGAGGCGGATGGTGAGCACCGACTGCCCCGGCGGGACCGACCGGCTCTCCTTGCCGCGCCGCACGTAGGGGCCGTAGCGGCCGTTCGCGGCGGTGATCTCCTCGCCCGTCTTCGGGTCGGACCCGAGCGAGCGCGGGAGCGAGAGGAGCTGGACCGCCACGTCGAGCGTGAGCTGCGTGGGATCCATGCCCGGGAGCAGGGAGGCGCGCTCGGGCTTCTCGCCCTTCTTCGCGTTCGGGTCGATCTCGCCGCGCTGCACGAAGGGCCCGAAGCGGCCGTTCATGAGCAGGATGGGCTCGCCCTCGTCGGTGCCCAGCACGACCGGCCCCTGGGCCTTCTTCTGGAGGCGCTCCTGCGCGTACTCGAGCGTGACCTCGTCGGGGGCGACGTCCTCGGGGATGTCGGCCGTGGCCTCCCCCGCGGAGAGGAAGGGGCCGAACTTGCCGACGCGCACGACCACGTCGACGCCGTCGACCTTGCCGACGGGGATCGAGCAGATGCTGCGCGGGTCGGCGGCCTGCTCCGCGTGCCCGAGCTTGTCCTTGAGCCCGGCGTCCCCGAAGTAGAAGCCACGGAGCGTGTCCACCCAGTTCTTCTTCCCGAGGGAGACGAGGTCGAGGTCGTCCTCGATGCGCGCGGTGAAGGCGTAGTCCACGAGCTCGGCGAGGTGCCGCTCCATGAGCTCGGTCACCGCGAACGCCGTGAACGTCGGGACGAGCGCCCCGCCGCGCTTGAAGGCGTACTTCTCGAGGATCTTGTCGATGATCGAGGCGTAGGTCGAGGGCCGGCCGATCCCGCGGGCCTCGAGCTCCTTCACGAGCGTCGCTTCGGTGAGCCGCGCGGGCGGCTGGGTCGTGTGGCCCTTGGCCTCGAGCTTCCGGGTGTCGACGCGCTCGCCCTCCTCGAGCGGCGGGAGCGGGCGCTCCTGGTCGGCGAGCTCGGCCTCGGGGTCGTCGCTGCCCTCGACGTAGGCGCGGCGGAAGCCGGGGAACTTGATGACCTTGCCGGTCGCGGTGAACTTCGCGTCCTCGACCGCGAGCGTGACCGTCGTGAGGCTGCCGTGCGCGTCCTCCATCTGGCACGCCACGGTGCGCTTCCAGATGAGCTCGTAGAGCCGGGCCTCGCGCTCGCCGAGCTCGCGCTGGGCCTCCTCGACGTCGCGGAAGCGCTCGCCGGCCGGGCGGATGGCCTCGTGGGCCTCCTGGGCGTTCTTCACCTTGGTCTTGTAGATGCGGGGCGCCGCCGGCAGGTAGTCCTTGCCGTAGCGCGCGGAGATCAGGCCCCGCGCCGCGGAGACGGCCTGCTCCGACAGCGTGACCGAGTCCGTACGCATGTAGGTGATCCAGCCGCTCTCGTAGAGGCGCTGCGCCACGTCCATCGTCTGCTTGGCGCTCCACCGGAACTTGCGGATCGCCTCCTGCTGGAGCGTGCTCGTGGTGAACGGCGGGTACGGCCGCTCCTTCCAGGGCTTCGCCTCGACCTTGTCGACGCGCCCGGGCTTGCCCTCGAGCCGCGCCACGAGCGCCTTCGCGGACGTCTCGTCGAGCAGGAGCACGTCGGCCCTGGCGAGCTTGCCGGTGGTCTCGTCGAAGTCGCGGCCGGTGGCGAGGCGCTTCTTCGCCACCTCGACGAGCCGGGCCGGCAGCGCGCCGCCCTTGGCGCCGAAGGTGCCGTCGACGTCCCACCAGGTGGAGGACTTGAACGCCCGGCGGGCCTTCTCGCGCTCCACCAGCATGCGGACGGCCACGGACTGGACGCGGCCCGCGGACAGGCCCGTGCGGACCTTGTGCCAGAGCAGCGGGCTCACCTCGTAGCCGTAGAGCCGGTCCACGATGCGGCGGGCCTCCTGCGCGTGGACGAGGTTCTCGTCGATGTCGCGCGGGGTGGCGATCGCCTTCTTGATGGCCTCGGGCGTGATCTCGTGGAACACGAGCCGCTTCACGGGCACCTTCGGCTTGAGCACCTCCTTGAGGTGCCAGGAGATGCTCTCGCCCTCGCGATCCTCGTCTGTCGCGAGGTAGACGGCGGAGGCGTCCTTCACGAGCGCCTTGAGCTGGGCGACCTGCTCGCGCCGGTCGTCCGAGATGACGTAGAGCGGGCGGAAGTCGTCGTCGACCTTCACGCCGAGCTTCGTCCAGCCCTCCTTGCGCTGCTCCGCGGACACGTCCGTGGCGCGCTCCGGCAGGTCCCGGACGTGTCCCTTGCTCGCCTCGACCGTGTACGACGGGCCGAGGAACTTGGAGATCGTGCGGGCCTTGGCAGGAGACTCCACGATGACGAGCGGCTTCGGCATGTACCTTCCCAGGGCGCCTGACTACACCCGATCCCTTCCCGCTCGCAAGCGGAGCGGCGCCGGATTCCCGGAGAGGCTACAAGATCCCCGAATGGACCAGATTGGGCCTTTTCTCTCCTTTCTTCGTGCAGAACGCGCGGCTTCGCCGCATACGATCCGGGCCTACGCCCGGGAGATAGAAGCCCTCGCCGCGTCGATGGCGCCGCGGCCCCTCGCGGCGGCGACCATCCTGGATCTCCGCACGCACCTCGCCCGAGGCGCGACCGCGCCGGCGAGCCTCCAGCAGCGGGTCGGAGCCCTCCGCACCTTCTTTCGCTGGATGGTGCGCGAGGGGCTCCTGGCGGAGAGCCCGGCCGACCGGCTGGCGTCGCCGCGGGTGAAGCGCCCCCTGCCGCGCGTGCTGGAGGTGGACGAGGCGACGCGGGTCGTCGAGGACCCCCGCGGGGGGCTGGCGGAGGGCGACGGGGCGCAGTCGGAGTGGCGGCGGCTCCGGGACGCGGCGCTCCTCGAGGTGGCGTACGGCGCCGGGCTGCGCGTCTCCGAGGTGGCGGCGCTCGACGTCGAGGACGTCGACCTCGACGAGGGGCTCGTCCGCGTGCGCTCCGGCAAGGGGCGCAAGGCCCGCGTGGTGCCGCTCGGCCCGCCCGCCCTGGGCGCGGTGCGGGCGTGGCGCGAGGCGTCCGGCGTGCGCGACGGGGCGCTCTTCCGCAACGTGCGGGGAGGCCGGCTCACCACGCGAGCCCTCTACGACATCGTGCGGTCGGCGGGCGCCGCGAACGGGGTGGCGGGGGCCCATCCGCACGCGCTCCGGCACTCCTTCGCCACGCACCTGCTCGCCGGCGGCGCGGACATCCGCGCCATCCAGGAGATGCTCGGTCACGCCTCGCTCTCCACCACGCAGCGGTACACGGCGGTGGAGCTCGACCAGCTGCGGACCGCGCACCGCGCCGCGCACCCGCGGGCCCGGCGGCGATAAGGGGCCCGTCCGGGATGGCGCGCATGCGCCGCGCGCGTTCGGGACGAGCGTGCGCCGGAGACTTACGGTAGCCTTTCAGTGGAGGTGACGGTGGCCGGGGAGCGGCGTCCGCTGAGCACGGAAGAGATCGGACGCATCGAGGCCCTGGCGCGCGCTCGCACCGACGGCACGCTGTACGACATCCTCGGGCTGCGCGCGGGCGTGGGGCAGGAGGAGATCGAGGCCGCGTACCACCAGGTCGCGCGGCAATGGCACCCCGACCGCTTCTACAGCCGCGACACGGGGGACTACGCCTCCGTGATCGAGGAGAACTTCGTCGCGGCCACGCGCGCCTTCCGCACCCTGCGGGACGCGAACAAGCGGCAGGCCTACCACCGCGAGCTCGGCCTGGAGGGGCGCGCCGTCGTCCTCGACCGCCCGCCCGAGCGCACCACGGAGCCGCTCTTCGACCGGCCCCCGGAGTCGCTGTTCGAGCGGCCCGCCGACCGCTCGGAGCCCGAGCGGATGCCCATCGTCACGGCGCACCTCAACGGCGAGGTCCAGGCCGGCGTGACCTCGCCCGGCGGCACGCCCGTCTACCAGACCCGGCTCCCGCCCCGCCCGCCCGCCGCGCCCCCCCCGCCGCCCAAGCCCAAGCCGCCCGCCGCGGTCGAGAAGATCCGCCAGCAGATCGCCGAGCAGCTCGGGCGGGCGAAGCAGTACTACGAGGCCGGCAAGGCGGACTTCGACGCCGGGCGCTACGCGAAGGCGGAGGGCGCGCTCTATCTCGCGGTCAAGTTCGACCCGAAGAACGAGGACTACGCGACGCTGCTCGCCCAGGCGCAGGCCCGGTCGCGCGAGGGGAAGGCGAAGGGCTTCATCTCCCAGGCGGCGCAGGAGGAGTCCTTCCAGCGCGTGAAGGAGGCCATCGCCGCGTACCGGCTGGCCACGGACTGCGATCCACCCGAGGGGCTCGCGTACTACCGGCTCGGCCTGCTCTTGCGGAAGCACGAGAACGACGAGCGCGGCGCGGTTGCGTGGCTCCGGAAGGCCGTGCAGAAGGAGCCGAAGAACGTGACCTACCGCATGGGGCTCGCGGACTGCTACGAGGCCAACGGCCTCGCCGCGAACGCGCTGCGGGAGGCGATGGCGGCGCTCGCGGTCGACCCCAAGCACGACGGCGCCAAGGCGATGGTGAAGCGCCTGAAGCGCTGACGCAGGCGGCGCCGGCGGTCAGCGCGCGCGGAACCGCACCAGCGGCGGCTCCTCGTTCCGCTCCCACCCGGCGAGCACGCCCTCCACACACGCGGCGTAGGAGGGGTCCGACGCGACGTAGCGGGGGTCGAGGTACACCTCGCGCAGGCCCGCGCGCACGAGCTGGTCGCCCGCGGCCGCGCGCTCGGCGTCCGTGGAGCCGGCGCCGCCGCCCATCTCGCAGGCGAGGAGGGCGCGCAGCCCGGCGTTGTTGCGCCACCCGCGGAGCACCGCGTCGGGGCTCGTGAGGTCGAGCACCGGCCGGGTGCCGTTGGCGAGCGGGCGGCCGTGGTGCACCTGATCCACGAGGTCGAGCCGATCGGGGCGGAAGGGGCCCTCCCCCGTCGGGAGGAGCACGAGCGGCACGTCGGGGGCGCGTGCCAGCACCTCCGCCGCGGGCGACGGACCCGGCGGCAGCCGCTGCAACGGCAGCGCGGAGGAGGCGAGCCACGCCTCGAGGAAGACGAGGGCCGCGAGCGCGGGCGCCCAGCGGCGGGGCGCGCCGGCCGCGAGGAGCGCGAGGCCCAGGCTCACGGCGATCCAGGCGCGGTCGGGCCACCAGAGGCGCCCGAGCCCCGGCAGCTCCTGCAGCCAGCCCCAGGGCAGCACCACCGGCCCCGGGAGCCAGCTCCCCAGGCCGAGCAGGCCGGCGAGGCACGCGAAGGCGAGCGGGAGCCCCCAGTGCCGCACGCGCCCGCGCCACGCGACCCAGGCCGCCGCGAGGAGCAGCGCGGGCCGCGCCAGCGTGCCGACCGCGACGCCCCCGAGCCCGTGGATGCGCGCCGCGGCGAGGTCCACGGGCCGGACCTGGCGCAGGCCGAGCACGGCCTCCTGCCAGGGGTCCATGCCGAAGCTCGGGAGCTCGCCCCGCCCGGCGATCACCCACGCCACCACGGGGGCGAGCGGGGCGACCAGCGCGCCGAGGGTGAGGAGGAGCGGGGTGAGGGTCGGGCGCGGCGGCGGCGCGAAACCGCGCCCGGTCGACCCGGGCGAGAGAGCGGGGGGCGTTGCGGGGGGCTCGGCCCCCCGCCCCGAGAAGAAGGAGCCGGCGAAGGCGCCGATGCCCGGCCCGAGCGCCGCGAGCACCAGCACGGGGGCCATCCCCCAGCTCGCGAGGGTGCCGAGCGCGGCGGCGAGCCCGGCGCCGGCGGCGGGGCGTGCGCGTCCGGAGCGGGCGACCTCGACGCCGAAGCCGAGCGCGAGCGGCAGGAAGACCGCGGCGAAGGCCTGGGTCGGCCGGCCCTCCGCGACCTCGCGCAGGAGCGCCTCGCCCGCCTGGAAGCCGATCCCCGCCACGAGCCCCGCGCCGAGGGTGCCCCACCAGCGCATGCCGAGCCACGCCGCCGCGAGCCCCGCCGCCCAGAAGGTCCCGATGATCCACGCCCACATCCCGAGGTCGTGGCCGAGGATCGCGGTGAGCGGCCAGGACGCGAAGGCGTCCAGCGGGAAGCCGTCGGTGACGACGCGGTCGGTGCGGAGCGGGAAGCCGTGCAGGTCGTCCGCCATGACGCCCGCGAGGCCGCGCGCGTGGAGCTGCCAGTGGAGGTTCGTCGTGACCGCGGCGAAGGGGAGATCGGGATTGCCAGGGAAGGAGCCAGGAACAACGTTGGGCGCCATCAGCCCGAGCGACGTCGCCAGCAGCACGGGCGCGGCCACCCACCAGCGGCGGGGGAGGGGCGCGGGCACGGGCAGGAGGCGGCGCACCCCCGCGGCCTATCCGAAAGCGGGCGTCGCCGGCGTCGCGCGGGTTCTGATCCCCCGGCTACAGGTTCCGTGTCCGCCCCCACACGCCGTTTGACCCGCCCCGGAGCGATCGGGCAAGATGCTCGGCGAGGACGTCCGGCCCATGCGCGTGATGCTCATCCGCCCGCCTGCCAAGCACTCCGTGGAGAGCGAGGTCCCCGAGGCGGTCGCCGCGGAGAACCTGTCGTACCCGCCGCTGTCGCTCATGTCGATCGCCCAGTTCCTCAGGAGCTACAGCCACCACGAGGTCACGATCGTCGACGCGCAGCTCGACGACCTCGAGTACGACGAGCTCGAGCGCCGGATCCGGGAGTGGAAGCCGGACGTGGTGGGCGTCACCGCGTTCACCGTGCAGCTCGTGGACGTGCTCAAGACGGTGCAGACCGCCAAGAAGGCCGGGGCGAAGTACGTCGTGGTCGGCGGGCCGCACGTGAGCGACTTCCCGAAGGAGTGCGTGGGGCTCCCCGGCGTGGACGCGGTGGTGAAGGGCGAAGGCCAGAAGCCCATGCTCGACCTCTGCGACGCCTGGGAGAAGGGCGAGACGCCGAAGGGCATCCCCGGCACGATGGCCCACCCGGACGACCCCGTCCCCGAGCAGGACGTCTACTTCAGCAACTCGCTCGACGACTACCCGATCGTCGACCGCACGATGGTCGACTACAAGCGCTACTACGACGTGATGGGGAAGGGCGGCATCTTCACGACGCTCATCTCCTCGCGCGGCTGCCCCTACCGCTGCACCTTCTGCAACACCCCGCGCCACCGCTACCGCGTGATGACGCCGGGCCGCGTGTGCGACGAGATCCAAGCCTGCCTGGACCTCGGCATCGAGGAGTTCTACTTCGTCGACGACACGTTCAACATCACCAACCAGCGCGTGATCGATCTCTGCGACGAGATCATCCGCCGCGGGCTCCAGCTGCGCTGGACGGTGCGCTTCCGCGTGAAGGGCGTGAACCGCGAGCTGCTCACGAAGATGAAGCAGGCCGGGTGTCACCGCATCCAGTTCGGCGTGGAGCAGGGCACGGAAGAGGGCCTGTTGCGGCTGAAGAAGGACGTGACCGTCCGCGAGATCGAGAACGCCTTCAAGCTCTGCCGCGAGATCGGCATCCACACCGTCGCCTACTTCATGATCGGGACCCCCACCGAGCGCACGAAGGAGGACGTGATGGACACCATCGACTACTCCATCCGCCTCGACCCCGACTTCGTGATGTTCAACGTGCTCACCCCCTTCCCCGGCACCACGCTCTACGACGAGGGCCAGCGGGACGGCGTGCTCGACGTGAGCCCCTGGATCGAGTTCATGCGCAACCCGCGCGAGGACTTCAAGGCGCAGGTGTGGGACGAGTACTTCACCCGCGCCGAGCTCCGGCAGATGTTGGAGACGGCCTACCGCCGCTTCTACTGGCGCCCGAAGTTCATCGCGCGCAACCTCACACAGATCCAGAGCCCGAAGGACTTCATGCGGAAGGCGACCGCCGGTTTCCGCATGCTCGCCTCCTAGCTTCCCTTCCGGAGTACCCCACGATGGTGGCGACCCAGCCCTCGAAGACCGTCGAGCCCGGCAAGCGCCGGTTCACGGTCGTGCTCATGACCATCTACAGCGTCGAGAACGCGGGGATCCGGTACGTGTCGGCGGCGCTGCAGCGCGCCGGGTTCGACACGCACATCGTGTTCCTGCGCGACTGGCGCCACAACATGCTGGAGATGCCGTCGGACAAGGAGATCCAGATGGCGCTCGACGTGATCGCCGAGAAGAAGGCGGATCTCGTCGGCCTGGGCTTCATGTCGAGCCTCTACCCGATGGCGCGCGAGGTCACGGCGCGCATCAAGAAGCGCTTCCCGGCGACGCCGGTGGTGTGGGGTGGCATCCACCCGACCTCCGTCCCGGAGGAGTGCATCGGGGAGGTCGACTACGTCTGCGTCGGCGAGGGGGAGATGGCGTCCATCGACCTCGCGACCGCGCTGCGCGACGGCGGGGACACGACCAACATCCCCAACATCTGGGCCAACAAGAACGGCTCGGTGTTCCAGAACAAGCCGCGCCCGCTCATCCAGGACCTCGACTGGCTGCCCTACCCGGACGTCGAGGACGACAACAAGTACTACATCGAGGACGGGAAGCTCACGATCGAGGAGCCGTGGAAGCGCACGGCCGAGTACCGCATCTACTTCTCCCGCGGGTGCCCGTACAACTGCAGCTACTGCTACGTGTCGATCCTCCGCGACGTGTACGACGAGAAGGGCAAGCAGTTCTACCGCGCGCGCTCCGTGCAGCACATCATGGGCGAGCTCGAGTACATGAAGGCGCACTTCCCGCGGGTGGCGCGCATCAAGATCGACGACGACACGAGCTTCGCCTTCGGCAACGAGTGGATGGAGGAGTTCCTCGTCGAGTACCCGAAGCGCGTCGGCATCCCCTTCGAGTGCCTGCTCATCCCGCCGATGCTGCGCGAGGACATGCTGCGCAAGCTCGTGCAGGTGGGGCTCATCCGCGTGCAGACGGGGATCGAGTCGGGCTCGTCGAAGGAGTCGAAGGAGCTCCACAACCGCTCGCCGGGGAACACCGCGATCCTGAAGTTCGCGGAGTTCAACAAGGACCTCAAGCTCGACATCGTCTACGACGTCATCATCGACAACCCGCACGCCACCGAGGAGATGAAGCTCGAGACCGCGGAGTTCCTGCTGGAATTGCCGCGTCCCTACTCGATCTACTTCTACTCGCTGAACTACTTCCCCGGCACGGCCCTCACCAAGAAGGGCCTCGCCGACGGGACATTGGATCCAAACCTCGTCGAGGGGCGCAACACCAAGGCGTGGAAACAATTCCGCGTGTCGATGGACTGGCCCCGCAGCGACGAGGACAAGTTCTACCTCGCGATCTACTGCCTCGCGTCGAAGAACTTCGTCCCGCGCCCCTTCATCCGCAAGCTCCTGGACGAGCGTGAGCACTGGAAGAAGCCGGAGAACGTCGAAAAGGTGTACTACCTCGCCTGGGCGGCCAACTACGTGCGGATGTTCAAGGTCGCCCTGCAGTACTTCCAGCGGGGCGAGCTGACCGTCTTCAAGATGCGCCAGTACGGCAGCCTCACCAAGCTCATCAGCCAGTAGGCGGACATGGGACTCCTCTCGCGTATCAAGGACAAGGTCAAGGCCGGGCTCGCCGCCGTCAACGACGAGGCGAAGCACCCCGGCCGGCCGCCCGCCCACAAGGCGTCATCGAACCCCTTCCACCGGGACGAGGCCGCGCGCGTCGCGAGCGAGGCGGCGGACAAGGGGCGGAAGAAGAACGCCGGCGAGGACAAGCCGTGGTACCTCGACGGCGAGAACGACGGCTGGGACGACACCAACCCGAACGAAGAGAAGAAGTAGATGGCCTTCGTCGTCACCGAAGCCTGCATCCGCTGCAAGTACACGGACTGCGTGAACGTCTGCCCGGTCGACTGCTTCAAGGAAGGCGAGAACATGCTCGTCATCGACCCGGTGGAGTGCATCGACTGCGCCGCGTGTGTGCCCGCGTGCCCCGCGGAGGCGATCTACCTGGACGAGGACGTGCCCGCGGACCAGCGCGAGTTCATCGCCATCAACGCGAAGCTCGCGAAGACGTGGCCGTCCATCACGAAGCAGAAGAAGCCGCTCCCGGAGGCGGACGCCGCGAAGGGCCAGCCGGGCAAGCGCGCGTTCCTCTCCGAGAAGCCGGGGCGCTGATGCGGCACGTCCTCTGGGGGTGCGCGCTCCTCGCGGCGTGCGTGCGGCTCGAGGAGGGCGACTACTTCGTCGACTACTCGCCCGTCACGGTCGACTCCTGCGACCTCTACGGCGGCGGCCAGGCGCTCGACGACGCGACGGGCGAGCTCTCCTGGGAGGACGGCACGCTCGTGTTCGAGTTCGACGGCACGGACGACGACCTCGCGTTCTCGGTCGACGGGACGGCCTTCGCCCGGGAGGCCCAGGGCACCGCGTACCTCGACGACTCCGGCGCGTGCTGGCTGGCGACGGAGCAGGCGGACACCGGGGAGATGGGCTCGAACACCACGTTCGAGGGGCACACCGCGTTCGTGGGCGTGCTCCAGGGGGATTGCGGCGTGTTCGACGCGATGTTCGACGACCCCTGCAACGTCGAGTTCGACTGGCGGGGCGACCGCGAGGGGTAGCCCGAGGCGCCGCGGCGTCCGGATGCCGACCAGACGCGCCTGAGCCAAAAAATGACCGCCCCCCTGAACATTTCCCTCCCTCAGGCGGGGAGGGGCGATAGGGGCAGGGTCGCATGCTCGGGACCCTCCTCGCCGTCTTCGCCTCCGCCGCCCTGGCCCTCACCCCCGCGCGCCCGGCGCGCCCCGGGGAGCCCGTCGGGGCCAACGTCGCCGCGCCCATCCCGCCCCAGGCGGCGCCGAACGCCACGTACGCGGGCCCCAAGGGCGCGAAGGCGCCGGCCGCCGCGCCCGCGTCCTGGGAGGCCACGCTGGAGCGCGTGGTCCCGTCGATCGTCGCGATCCGCGTGAGCTCCACGCGGGCGTTCGACACCGAGGGCGCCGCGTCGAGCGTGGCCACCGGCTTCGTGGTCGACGCGGAGCGTGGGCTCATCCTCACGAACCGCCACGTGGTCGAGCCGGGGCCCGTCGTGGCCGAGGCGGTGTTCTACAACCACGAGGAGGTGCCGCTCGAGGCCGTCTACCGCGACCCGGTGCACGACTTCGGCGTGTACCGCTTCGATCCGGCCGCGCTGCGCTTCCTGGAGGTGCAGGCGCTCCCGCTCGAGCCGGGGCACGCCAAGGTGGGCGTCGATCTGCGCGTGGTCGGGAACGACGCGGGCGAGAAGATCTCGATCCTCCAGGGCACGCTCGCGCGGCTGGACCGCGACGCGCCGAGCTACGGCGAGGGGCGCTTCAACGACTTCGACACCTTCTACTACCAGGCGGCGTCGAGCACGTCGGGCGGCTCGTCGGGCTCGCCGGTCTTGGACGTGCACGGGCA
Organism: uncultured Enterobacteriaceae bacterium; assembly: GCA_964457335.1. Classification (GTDB taxonomy): domain Bacteria; phylum Myxococcota_A; class UBA796; order UBA796; family SXON01; genus CAJBVW01. The sequence continues at coordinate 162,410 of CAYWGD010000003.1, forward strand.
CGTGATCGCGCTCAACGCCGGCGGGAGCCAGCGGGCGGCGTCGAGCTTCTACCTGCCGCTCGACCGCGTGGTGCGGGCGCTGGACACGATCCGGGCCGGCCAGCCGGTCGCGCGCGGCACGATCCAGGCGGTGTTCCGCTACCGCCCGTACGACGAGGTGCGTCGGCTCGGGCTCCGGGAGCCGACCGAGGGAGCGGTGCGCGCGGCGTTCCCCGAGGGCACGGGGATGCTGACGGTCGACCAGGTGATCCCCGGCGGCCCGGCGTCCGGGAAGCTCGAGCCGGGGGACGTGATCGTGCGGGTGGACGGCGCGCTCGTCACGGCGTTCGTGCCGTGGGAGGAGACGCTCGACGGGAAGGTGGGCGGCGAGGTCTCCATCGAGGTGGAGCGCGGCGGGCAGCCGCTCACCGTGCGCGTCCCGGTGGGGGACCTCCACGCGATCACGCCGGCGCAGTACCTCGAGTTCGGCGGCGGCGTGCTCAACCCCTTCTCCTTCCAGCAGGCCCGGAGCCACGGGCTCCCGCTCGACACCGGCGTGTGGGTGGCCTCCGCCGGCTACGTGCTCGGCAACGCGGGCATCCCCGACGGCGCGCTCCTCACCGGCGTGGGCACCGAGGAGGCGCGCACGCTCGCGACCGTCGAGGAGGCGCTCGCGCGCCCGGCGACCGGGGATCGCGTGCCCGTGCGGTGGATCGACCCGCGCGAGCCGCGCCGGGAGCAGGTCGCGGTGGTCACGATCGACCGGCGCTGGTTCCCGATGCGGCGGTGCACGCGCGATGACGCGACGGGTACCTGGCCCTGCGTGGCCTCGGCTGCGCCCCGGCCCCCGGCGTCGCCGGCCCCCGCGACGGGGTCGCTGCCGGCCGTGGAGGGCGCCGCGGCGAAAGCGCTCGCGTCTTCGCTCGTGTGGGTGACGAACACCATCCCGTACCGGCTGGAGGGCGTGTACGCCTCGAACTTCAGCGGGACCGGGGTGGTGATCGACGCGGAGCGCGGGCGGGTGCTCGTGGACCGCGACACCGTCCCCATCGCGCTCGGCGACGTGACCCTCACGTTCGCGGGCACGGTGCGGGTGCCCGGGCGCGTGGAGTGGATCCACCCGCTGCACGGCCTCGCGGTGGTCGCGTACGACCCCGCGGCCATCGGCGACACGCCGGTGGAGAGCGTGCGGCTCGCTCCGCGCGTGCTCGACGCCGGGGACACGACGTTCCACGTGGGGCTCTCGCCGCAGCAGGAGGTGCTCCAGCAGGAGACGAAGGCAACGCCGCTCGTGCCGGTGGTGCTGCCCGTGCCGCGGCCGCCCTTCTTCCGGGACCGCAACATCGACGTGATCGGGGTCGAGCGCGCGGCGCCCGTGGTCGGCGGGGTGCTGGCCGACCGCGCGGGGCGCGTGCAGGCGTTGTGGACGAGCTTCGTGGAGGACCGCGGCGACAAGCCCCAGGCCTGGTTCCGCGGCATCCCGGCGGAGGTCCTCGCGGACGTGATCGCGCCGATGCAGGCCGGCACGCTCCCCGTGGTGCGGAGCCACGGGCTCGAGCTCGCGCCGATGAACCTCGCGGCGGCGCGCGAGCGCGGGCTCCCCGCGGCGTGGGCCGAGAAGCTCGCGGCGGTCGATCCGAAGCGGCGCCAGGTCTTGTGGGTCGTGCGGCGGCAGGCGGGTACACCCGCGGCCGAGCTCCTCCGCGAGGGGGATCTCGTGCTCGCGGTGGACGGCGCGCCCGTCGCGCGCTTCCGGGACGTGGAGCGGCACGCCGCGAAGGAGCGCATGCGGCTCACCGTCCTGCGGGACGGCGCGGAGCGGGACGTGGACCTCGCGACGGTGCCGCTCGGCGGCGTCGGGGTGGACCGCGCGGCGTTGTGGGCCGGCGCGGTGCTGCACGCGCCGCACTTGCCGCTCGCGGCCGACTACGGGCTCGCGCCGGAGGGGCTCTACGTGAGCGCCACGGCGAGCGGCTCGCCGGCGAGCCGCTACGGCCTGCGCCCGACCACGCGCATCCTCGCGGTGGACGGGACGCCCACGCCCACGCTCGAGGCCTTCCTCGCGGCGGTGGCGGGGCGCGGGGACCGCGGCGCGCTGCGGCTCAAGACGGTGGACCTCGACGGCAAGCCGCAGGTCATCACGCTGAAGCTCGACCTCCAGTACTGGCCCACGGCCGAGCTGAAGGCGGGGCCGGCGGGCTGGGAGCGCGTGGAGCGGTAGCGGGCGCGCCCCCGCGAAGACGCGGGGGCGGGTGTCTTCCGGGGTCGGCGCGGGGCGCCTCCGTCCGCCCGCCGCGCGCGGGCGGACCGGGGCGGGCTGCGAGCGATTCCGCGGCCTCCGGCCCTCCGCGCGGCGCGCCCGCCCCGCCCTCCAGCCCCCCTCGCGCGTCGCTCCGAGGAGCTCGACGTTCGCGGACAACGCCGTCGGCGGGAGCACCGGCAGCGCCGGAGGGCACCTCTACCTCCGAACGGGGGCGGCCGTGACCGTCGCCGGCACCACGTTCGAGGGCGGCACCGCCTACCATGGCGGCGCGGTGTACCTCTCCCAGAGCTCGATCATCGAGCTCTCGGAGGCCGCGTTCGCCGGAAACACCGCCACCCAGGGCGGGGCGGTGTACGGCCAGATGTCGGCGATCGTGGACACGGGCGGCACCTGGATCGACAACGTCGGAGAGGACGGCGGCGCGATCCACGTGAACAGCGGGTCGGGCGTCTCCCTCACGAACGCCAGCTTGGCCCGCAACGCCGCGACGTATGGGGGCGCCGTGTACGTGTTCTGGGGGAGCACCTTCGACGCGCTCGCCACGACCTTCGAAGCGAACACCGCCAGCGTCTCGGGGGGCGCCGTCTACCTCACGCAGCTGGGTGGCACGGCCACGCTGACCGAGGTCGTGTTCACCGCCAACACCAGCGAGGGAACGGGCGGCGGCGTCGCCGTCGGCCTGGAGCCGGTGACCACGAGCCCCCTGCACACGGATCTCGCGCGTGTCCGCGACGTTCTCCCGCAACGCGGCGGCCGACGAGGGCGTGTACTGCGAGGACGGGAACCTCTCGATCGTCGACGGGGAGCTCCGCGGCAACACGGCCGAGCACGGCGGCGGCCTCTACGCCGCGCCGGGCGACGCGGTGCTCGAAGGGGTGCGCTTCCTCGACAACGTGGCCGCCGAGGACGGGGGCGGCGCGTTGATCGACGGCGGGAACACGCTCACGATCACGGACGTGCGCTTCGAGGGGAACGCGGCCGGCGCCACGAGGTCGGGGGGCGGCCTCCACGCGAGGGAGGTGGGGACGGTGGACGCCGTGCGCACGCGCTTCGTCCGGAACGAGGCCGGGTACGGCGGGGGCGCGTACGTCGACGAGGCGAACGGGGGGCGCTGGACGAACGTCGTGTTCCACGGCAACGTCGCCGGCTCGGGCGGCGGGCTCTGCGCCGTCGACGCCGGCGAGCAGGTGGTCCGGCACGCGACGTTCGCGAGCAACGCGGGCACGCAGGACGGCGGCGCCGTCTACACCTCGGAGACGACCCTCGACCTCGGCTCGAGCCTCGTGACCGGCACGACCGCGGGGGAGCGCGCGCGCCGCCGTCCTGGGTCGCCGCCAGGTCGAGCGACCGGCCGTCTTCGAGGGCGCGCCCGGCTGCTCGGGCGCGCCAGTCGCTGCTCGAGCACGACGACGAGGCCGACGGTGTCCCGAAGCGCCGCCGCGTGGGCCGGGAACCGGGCGACCGGATACCCGCTCCCGATGACGCAGACGTGGCGCATCGGCATCGGGTTCGGGGAGGCGGTGGTCCACGCGGAGGGGTGGCTCGACGCGCTCGCGCGCGGGCTCCCCGAGCTGGGGCTCGACCTGGGCGGCCTCGGGCAGCTCTCGATCGAGCCGCAGGACGACGGCGGCGCCATCGCCCGCGACCCGGTGACCGACCTCGAGATCCGCATCGAGCCCGTGGACGGCGGGGCCTTCGACATGCCGACGCCGAGCGTCGACGCGGTCGGGCGGGTGGCCGGCCCGGACGACGCGGACCCCTTCGACGCGCCCGCGCCCCGCTTCGTGCCGCGCGCGGTCGCTCCGCCCGTCGCTCCGCCGGTGGCGCAGCCCCGGGCCGCTCCGGCCGAGCCGGCCACGATGGCGCCCCGGGGCGAGCCGGCGGCGGCCGAGCCGACCCCGCGGCCCTCGGCCACGGTCGTCCCGGCGGCCGACCCCGACGCGCCCCCGTTCGTCCCCGACGAGCGCACCGCGGAGGGCGGGCTGCTCGTGGGGGCCGGCCGCTTCCGCGGCCTCCCCGACGACCTCGTCGAGGACCTGTTCTTGCGCCTCGGCGAGATCTCCACCGCCACCGGTGTGGCCGCGGCGTCCGGCATCGCGCTGCGCATCCTCCTCGACCTCGTGCCCGCCGGCGCGGGCGCGGTGCTCATCCGGACGCGGGCGGGCGACGGCCTGCGGTTCCGGGCGGCGTCCGGCCCCGCGGCGGGCCGGCTGGTGGACACGGTGATCCCGCTCGAGCGCGGAATCGCGGGCTTCGTCTGCCAGTTCGGCGTCGCGCTCTCGGTGGCCGACGCGCGGCGGGATCGGCGGCACGACGCGCGCGTCGACCGCGCCACGGGCTTCACCACGCGCGGCATGCTGGCGGTGCCCGTCCGCGCGGACAGCGGGGCGATCTTCGGCTGCATCGAGCTCCTGAACCCACCGCGCCCCTACACGGACCAGGACCTCGAGGTGGCCGGGCGCGTCGCCGCCTCGCTCGGCACGTTCCTCCAGAGCGTCTACACCGCGCGGTAGCGCGCGGGCGCTACCGGTCCGCGAACCACCGGCGCGCGAAGCGAGCGAGCGCCCGCAGGTCGTCGGAGAGCCCGGTGGCGGGGTGCGCCGCGGCGGCGAGGACCCGCGCGCGGGCGGACTCGCGCTCCTCGGGCGGGACCGCGCCGAACGCGACCACCGCTTCGCCGAGGGCGGCCATCGCGCGGTCGACGGGGGTGCCCGGCACGCGGGTGGGGTCGACGCCGAGCACCACGCCGCGCTCGCCGGCGGCCACGCGGGCCACGGCGAGCCCGACCGGCGCGATGAGGGGGATGCCGTCCGGGCGCGCGGCCCGGTAGCGGCGCAGCGCCTCCCCGAACTCCTGGACGGCCTGGGCCGGCTCGCCGGCGTGCAGCGTCACGAGCCCCAGGTTCACGAAGCCCGCCGCGACGGCCGTGACGCGCCCGCGCGTCTCCGCGCTCCGCTGCTCGGCCAAAAACCCCTCGCGGGCCTCCTCGAGCCGCCCGGCCTCGAGCGCGATGGCGCCGAGCACGTAGTTCAGGGGCGAGGCCTGCGCGTCGCCGCCCGCGGCACGGCGCCGGTCGCGCTCGGCGCGCACCTGGGTTTCCATGGACCCCGCGGTCCCCTCGTCCACGCGCGCCAGGGCGAGGTGGTCGAAGGCCATCTCCGCGCGCCGGCCCTCGCCGCCCTGGGCCGCGATGCGGAAGGCCTCCTCGAAGGCCGCCGCCGCCGCGCCGGGGTCGCCGAGCCGGTTCAGCAGGAGCCCGCGCTCGCTCGCGGCGTAGCTGCGGAAGCCGGCCGAGGCCGTCGGCGGGACCTCCAGCCCGGCGAGGGCGGCGAGGGCCGCCTCGGGGTGCTCGGCGTGGCGCAGCGCGGTCACGCGGGCGAACTGGGCGCGCGCGTTCTCGTCGCGCAGGCCCGGGTGCTCCGCGGCGAGGCGCGCCACCTCGTCGGCGTCCGCGCAGGCCTCGGCGAGTCGCCCCGCGCGGTCGTGGGCCCGCACGCGGCTCGAGAGGAGCCGGGCGAGCGTGGGAACGTCCCCGCTCTCGCGCGTGAACGCCACGGCGCGGTCGAGCACGTACACCTCGGCCGGGTGCCCGCCCTGGAGCTCCGCGGCGCGGTGGAAGTTCCAGGCCGCGCGCACGGCGTCGGCCATCGCGTCCTCGCCCTCGGCGCGCGCCGTGGCGGCGAGGGTCTGCGCGCGCTGCACGGCGGCGACCACGCCGTCGGCCTCGGCCAGGATGCGCGTCATCGCGTGCCGCCCGTCGGCGCCCTGGAGCGTGGCGGCCCAGCGCTCCATCGTGTCCGCGAGCGCCCCGATCCAGGCGGCCGCGGCGCCCTCGGCGCCGGCCTCGGCGATCCGCGCGCCGGCGTACTCCGTCACGCACACGAACAGCGCGATGCGCGCCGCGCGGGCGCCGGACGGGCCCTCCTCGATCCGCAGCAGGGAGTGCTCGGTCAGGGTCTCGATGGCGTCGAGCGGGTCGTCCACGCCCACGCGCGCCAGGAGCTCCTCGGCGACCGCCACCGAGGTCGTGCCCGGCACCGCGGAGAGCGCCGCGAGCGCGCGGCGCGGCTCGGCCGGGAGCAGGGCCCAGGAGGCGTCGAGCGCAGCGCGCAGCGTCGCCCAGCGGTGCGTGGGCGCGGGGTCGCGGAGGAAGCGGAGCTCCAGCCGGTTGGCGAGCTCGCCGAGGGAGAGGGCGCGCACGCGCGCCGCGGCCAGCTCGATCGCGAGCGGCAGGCCGTCCAGGCGCGTCACGATCGAGCGGAGGAGCGCCTCGTCCTCGAGCTGCACGTCCGCGCGCACGCGGCGGGCGCGGCGGCGGAAGAGCGCCACCGCGTCCTCCACGCCGAGCGGCTCGATGGGGAGCACGATCTCCTCGAGGAGCCCGAGCCGCCGGCGGCTCGTGATCACCACCGCGATGCCCGGCGCGGCGGCGAGCCAGCGCCCCACGCGCTCGGTGGCCTCCGCGTCGAGCTGCTCGAAGTTGTCGAGGACCACGAAGGCGTCGCCCGCACGCGCGAGGGCGGCCGTGAGCGCGCGGTCCGTCGGTGCTTCGAGCCGCAGCGCCGCCGCGGCGGCGAGCGCGAGATCCTCGGCGTTCGTGGCGGCGCTGAGGTCGACGAAGCGGCACTGCTTGCCGGCCGCGCGGGCCTCCTCGAAGAGGAGCCGCGCGAGCCGGGTCTTGCCCACGCCCGCCGGGCCCACGAGCGTGAGCGGCCGCGCGCCCTCGCGCAGGAGCTTCCAGGCGGCGGCGCGCGCGTCCGCCCGCCCGATCGCCTCGTCGGCCGCGGCGCGGCTCCGGGCCGCCTCGCCGAGCGCCTCGAACGCTTCGGTCGAGGCGGGCGCGCCACCGACCACCGGCTCGGTCCCGCCCGCGGAGGCCTCTTCGGGGACGCGCGGCTCAGCGTCCTCCGCCCCCTCGTCCGCCTCCGCCCGCTCCACCCGCTCGGCCGGCTCCGCGACCGACGGGGCCGCCGTGCCCTCGGGCGGCGCCGGCACGAACGTGTACCCGACGCCGTGCACCGAGAGCAGGTGGGTGGGGAAGGCGGGGTCCGGCTCCACCTTCGCGCGCAACCGCCGCATCGTCACGTCGACCGTGCGCGAGAGGCTGTCGGGCGCGTAGCCCCACACCTCCCGCAGGATCTCCTCGCGCGGGACGGGCCGCCCCGCGGCGTCGGCGAGGTAGCGCAGGAGCGCCGCCTCGGTCGTCGTCAGACGGATCTCGTCGGTACCGGTGAGGAAGCGGCGACGGGCGAGGTCGACCGTGCCGGAGACGAGGCGGAGGGTGTCGCGGGAGAGGGTCGGCACGCCAGACCCCTAACCAGGAAGCGCCGGTCTACCGCCCCGTCACCCACCGTTCGCCACCTCCGTCCTGGGGCGCGGTACGCTCCGGACCGTGCCGGTCCACCTCGGTCCCTTCCAGCTCCTCGTGCCGCTCGCCCAGGGCGGCATGGGCGAGGTGTGGCGGGCCGTCCACGTACGCCAGCAGGTGCCGGTGGCCGTCAAGCTCCTGAGGGGAGACGACGCGCGGCTGCGCGACGCCTTCATCGCCGAGGTGCGCGCCGTCGCCCGGCTCGACCACCCCGGGATCATCCTCGTGCTCGATCACGGTGTCGTGGACGGCGCCGCCGAGGCCGCCTCCGGCGGGCGGCTCCTGGCCGGCACGCCGTGGTTCGCCATGGAGCTCTGCACCGGCGGCACGCTCAAGCACGCGGTCGCCCGCGACTGGCGCCAGCTGCGTCGGCTCCTGCTCGACCTCTGCGCGCCGCTCGCCCACGCCCACGCCCGCGGCGTGCTGCACCGGGACATCAAGCCGGACAACGTCATCTTCTCGGCCCCCGACGACGCGCGCCCCGGCGTGAAGCTCACCGACTTCGGCCTCGCCTTCGCGCTGGAGGCCGAGGGGCGCAACCGCGCGGTCGTCACCGGGACCCCCGCCTACATGGCGCCCGAGCAGTTCCGACGCGCCTGGCGGGACTACGGGCCCTGGACCGACCTCTACGCGCTGGGCTGCCTCGCGTGGCGCCTCGCGACCGGCGAGCCGCCCTTCGGCGATCGCCGCCCCCCCGAGGTCCTGGCGATGGCGCACGAGGAGCTCCCGCTCCCCGCCTTCCGCCCGCGCTTCCCGGTGCCGCCCGCCTTCCCCGAGTGGCTCGCCCGGCTCCTCGAGAAGGACCCCACCCGCCGCCTCCAGCGCGCCGGCGACGCCGCCGCCGCGCTCCTCACCCTCGACGGCACCCGCGAGCCCGGCGGCCTCGTCCCCGCGGACTGGCGCACGGCCGAGCCGCCCCGCACGCCCATGCGCCTCGTCGGGGCCGGCCTCGGCCTGTGGTCGCTGCGTGGCGTGCCGATGGTCGGGCGCGAGGCGGAGCGCGACCGGCTCTGGGACGCGCTGCGCGAGGTGCGGGAGACGTGGTCCGCGCGCCTCGTCCTCCTCCACGGCCCCGCCGGCTGCGGCACGAGCCGCCTCGCCGAGTGGCTCTGCGAGCGCGCGCACGAGGTCGGCGGCGCCGACGTGTTCCACGTGGAACACGGCCGGGATCTCGATCCCACCACCACCCTCGCGGCGATGGTCGCGCGCCACCTCGGCACCGAGGGCCTCGACGAGGGCGCGGCGCGCGCGCGGGTCGCCCAGCGGCTCCGGGCCCAGGGCGTGGCCGATCCCGTCGAGATCCGGGCCGTCGCCGAGCTCGTCGCGCCGCCCGCCGACCCCGACGACACCCTCGGCATGGACGGCCCCGCCGAGCGCCACGCCCTCGTCCGCCGCGTGCTGGAGCGCGCCGCGGTCGCGCGGCCGGTCATCCTGCGCGTCGAGGACGTGCAGTGGGGCGGCGACGCGCTCGCCTTGCTGGCCGACGTGCTCCGCGCCCAGGAGACCTCGCCGGCGCCCATCCTCCTGCTCGTCACGGCCCAGGCCGAGGCCCTCGCGGAGCGCCCCGTGGAGGCGCTCCAGCTCTCGGAGGTGATGGGCCTGGGCGCGGTCGCCACCTGGATCGAGGTCCGCCCGCTCGGCGAGCACGACCAGGTCGAGCTGGTCGAGGGGCTCCTCGGCCTCGGCGGCGCGCTCGCGGACCAGGTGCGCCAGCGCAGCGGCGGCAACCCGGCCTTCGCGGTGCGGCTCGTCGGCGACTGGGTGGCGCGCGGAATCCTCGAGGTCGGCGAGGACGGCTTCCGCCTGCGGGCCGGCGCGCGGGCCGAGCTCCCCGACGACCTGCACGCCGTGTGGGACGCCCGCCTCGACCGCGCGCTCCAGGGCCTCGGTGCCGGTGCCCACGCCGGCCGGCGGGCCCTGGAGATCGCGGCCGCCCTCGGCGCGGAGGTCGACGAGGGCGAGTGGACCGCCGCCTGTGCCGCCGCGGGGGTCCCCGTCCCGGCGGGGCTCGTGGAGCGGCTCGTCCTGGAGCGCCTCGTGGCGCCCGTCGAGCGCGACGAGGAGGAGCTCGTCTGGGCCTTCTCCCACGGGATGCTCCGCGAGAGCGTGGAGCGCGGCGCGGTCGAGGCCGGCCGCTCCGCCGCCGCCCACCGTGCCTGCGCCGCCATGCTGCGTGGCCGCCACGGCGTCCCCGCGCTCGCCGAGCGCCTCGGCCGGCACCTCCTGGCCGCCGGCGCGCACGCCGAAGCGGCCGGCCTCCTGATGCAGGCCGCGCGCGAGCGCTCCGCCCGCGCCGAGTTCCCCGCCGCCTACGCGCTGCTGGTCGCGCGCGACGAGGCGCTCCGCGGCATCGGCGCCCCGCCCACGGACCCGCGGTGGGGCGAGGGGCGCCTCCTCCACGCATGGCTGAACCTGCGCCAGGGGCAGGCCGTCGCCGCCGGGCAGCGTGCCGACGTGCTCCTCGCCGACGCGCGGCGCCACGGCTGGGCGGGCCTCCTCCCCGACGCGCTCCTGCTCGCCGCCGAGGTCGCCCGCGTCCGCGGCGCACCCTCCCGCGCCCTCGACCTCTACCAGCAGGCCCGCGCGCTGTTCGAGCGGGTGGGCGGGGACCGGGGGGCCGCGGCCTGCGCCCTCGGCCTCGGCGCCCTCGCGCTCCAGATGGGCGAGCTCGCGCGCGCGTCCCGCCTCCTCGAGCAGGCCCAGGCGGCGCTCGTGCGCGGCGGGGACGAGCGCCGCCACGGCGACTGCCTCCGGCTGCGCGCCGAGGCCGCCCGCCGGTCCGGGCACCTCGACGCCGCGCTCGCGCTCGTCCACGAGGCGGGGGGCGTCTACGCGCGGCTCGGCAACCGCGTGGGGCAGGCCGAGGCCACCTTCACGCGCGCGGAGATCGCGCGGAGCCGTGGCGGCCTGGAGGAGGCCGTCGCCGGCTACCGCGCCGCGCTGCGCACGCTCGAGGGGGCCGGCTCCGAGGACGTGGGCCTCGTGCTCGTGCGCCTCGGGCTGGTCCTCGACCTCCAGGGCCGCCCCGTGGACGCCCGCACCGTGCTCGAAGCCGCGCGCGTACACGCCGAGCGCCACGAGGACCCGGTCCTCCTCGGGCTCACCTTCGCGATGCTCGCGCCCATCGACGCCGCCCGCGCCCAGTGGCCCGCCCTCGACGCCCACCTCGGGCGCGCGGCCCAGCTCCTCGCCGCCACCGACCTCGTGGACGCCGACGTCGCCGAGGCGATGGAGCGCGCCGCCCGCCGCTGCCCCGACCCCGGGCGGGCCGCCCGCGCCCGCGCCCTCGCCGTGCGCCAGTGGGAGGCCCTCGGGCGGACGGATCGGGTGGGGCGGCTGCGGTAGGGAGCTGCCGGGGTTGTCGGCGGGTGTTTCTTGGGGCAGGGCTCCGCCCCGCAACGCCCCGCCGGGGCTCCGCCCCTGGACCCCGCCGGGGGGCCGGCGGCCCCCCGGACCCCCCAGGAAGCCGCGCCGGTGGCCGAGCGCTCGCCATGGGGGCAGGCCGTCGGGCGACGCAGGTCGCCGAGATGTCCAGGTCTCGGCGGGTCGTGACGCCGTGTCGGGGGTGGAAGGCGACACAGCTCGCACAGATGTCGAGGTCTCCGCGGGTTGAGACGCGATTTCGGGCAAGAACGCGGCACAACGCGCGGAGATGTCGAGGTCTCGGCGAGTCGTCACGCGCGCGACATCGACGCGGGCCGCGCGCGGACCAGCGGCGAGCGCGACCACGGCGGCGGTCGGGTCGCGCCACAGGTAGGATGCTCGGGTGCCCTCCGCACCGCCTGCACCGACCCTGTGGGAAGCCCCCCCGCACGCGGCTTCGGGGACGGAGACCACCTCGGTGCGCGGGATCGCGCGCACGAGCGCGGCCGTGCTGCGCGCGCAGGGGCTCCGCGTCGGGCTCCTTCACCTGGTGTGCCTCCTGCCGTTGGATCTCGCGCGCGCCTGGTGGGCACCCACGCCGCTCTCGCACGGCGACCTGGCGCTGGCGGCCCTCGGGCCGTTCCTCGGGTGGCCGCCGCTCCTCGGCGCGACCGTCTTGATCGCGCGCATGCTCCGAGGGGAGGAGCCCGGTGGCTTCGTGCGCCTCGCCGCGGACGGGTTCTCGCGGTGCGGTCGCTACTTCCTCGCGGCGCTCACGTACTCGAACCGCGTCGCCGTCGGCCTCGTGCTCGGCGTGCTGCCGGGCCTCGTGTGGCTCGTGGGCGGCCGCTTCCTCGCGCAGGTGGTCGCGCTCCGGCCCGACGTGGAGCCCTTCGCGGGGAGCTGGGCGCTGGTGCGGGGCGACTGGCCGCGCCAGGCCCTGCTCGCCCTCGGGCGATTCGTGTGTGTCACCGTCGCGGGCGCGCTCGGCGAGCTCTCGGTGGGCGTGCCCGGTCTCCCCGCGCTCTTCGCCGCCGTGGCCCTCACCGTGTGGTCCGTGGTCGACACCGTCACGTTCCTGGAGCGCGAGCGGATCGTGCGGGGGGCGCGAGGCTCCACGCAGTGAGGGGGGGGCGTTGCGGGGGGGGGGGGGGGGGGGCCGCCCCCCCCCCCCGCCCCATGAAGAAGAAGCCCCCGAACCCGGGAGATCTCCACGCGGGCCCTTTCCGCTCCGCGACGCGTGCGTAGGTTGGGGCCCGATGCCGCTCGGCCCCCCCTTCGTCGACGCCGGAACCGCCGCCGCGCTCGTGGCCTCCGGCGCCACCGTGCTGGACGCGCGCGGGCGGGGCGCCTACCTCGCCGGGCACGTGCCGGGCGCCGTGCGCGTGGACTGGCGCATCGGCACCACCGGGCCCACGTCCGGCACGCTCGGGCCGCCCGACACGGTCGCGGCCGCCTACGCGGACCTCGGCGTCGACGCGGAGCGGCCCGTGCTCGTCGTGGGCGGCTGGCGCGACGGGTGGGGCGAGGAGGCGCGCATCGCCTGGGACCTCGCCTACCTCGGGCACCCCGCCGTCCACATCCTCGAGGGCGGCATGCAGGCGTGGCCCGGCCGCCGGGAGCACTTCCCGCCGTCCCCGCGCCCGGGGCGCTTCACCGCGAAGCCGCGCCCGGAGCTCCGCACCACGACCGCCGCCCTCGCCGCGGCGCTCCAGGGCCCCCGGCCTCCCGTGGTGCTGGACGTGCGCGAGCCGGACGAGTTCGGCGGGGCGACGAAGTACGGGGAAGCCCGCGGCGGCCACGTCCCCGGGGCGCGGAACGTGCCCTGGCACGGGCTCCTCTCGGCGCCCCCGGACCTGCCGCGTGACACACCGATCGTCGTGTATTGCACCGGCGGCGTGCGGAGCAGCATGGCATGGGCGGCGCTCGTCGCCCACGGCTTTCTGGCAGTGACAAACGATGACGGGTCCTGGTGGGAGTGGGCGCGAACGGTGCCGTGAGCGAGCAAGGTTGGCCTGGAAAGCCGGTAGATGACGAGTCGCGCGTTCGTGCCTACCTGTACCGGCAGACGTGACGCGGAAGGCAACACCGCGCTTACGTGTCCTCAGGATCAGGTCGCAGTCGTCGTTTCCTCGTGCATACTGACTGTGCGGCCCGCACAAACGCTCTTTTCGCTCCCCCGATCCAAGCGCGATGGGGCGAAGAGCCTTCGCTCCATCCGCCAGACGCGCCTGTACGGCCGCTACCGATGGAGTCCGCAATGACGCCCGACCCGTTCTCTCGCCCCTCCGGAATCCTCGGCATGATCGCCGAGCTCCAGGACATCGACCGCTACCGCGAGCAGCACTGGGAAGGTTCGTTCGCGGACTACCTGGACCTCGTGCGGGAGCGGCCGAGCGTCACCCGCAACGCCTACCAGCGGCTGTACGACATGATCGTCTCCTTCGGAACGGAGACGTACACCGAGTACAAGAAGCCGATCGTCCGGTACAAGTTCTTCGACGACCCCGTCGAGCACGGCAAGGACGCGATCTTCGGCATCGACGTGCACCTGATGAAGCTGGTGAACGTGCTGAAGTCCGCCGCGCTGGGGCTCGGCCCGGAGCGCCGCGTCATCCTCCTGCACGGACCGGTCGGCTCCGCCAAGAGCACCATCGCGCGCCTCTTCAAGAAGGGCCTCGAGTGGTACAGCCGCCAGCCCCAGGGCGCGATGTACACCTTCTCCTGGCACCTGCCCGACGGGTCGGTGGTGCCGTCGCCCCTCAACGAGGATCCGCTCCGGCTCGTGCCGATCGAGATGCGGACCCAGATCGTCGAGGAGCTGAACCGCACGCTCAAGGGGAAGGCGACCTACCCGATCCACATCGAGGGCGACCTCGACCCGGTGAGCCGCTACCTCTACCGGGACGCGCTCAAGGAGACCGGCGGCGACTGGCTCCGCCTCATCGAGCGCATCCGCGTCCGGCGGCTCCTCCTCTCCGAGAAGGACCGCGTCGGCGTCGGCACGTTCCAGCCGAAGGACGAGAAGAACCAGGACTCGACCGAGCTCACCGGCGACATCAACTACCGGAAGATCGCCGAGTTCGGGTCCGACTCCGACCCGCGCGCCTTCAACTTCGACGGCGAGTTCTGCGTCGCCAACCGCGGCATCATCGAGTTCGTCGAGATGCTCAAGCTCGACGTGGCCTTCCTCTACGACCTGCTCGGCGCGAGCCAGGAGCACGTCATCAAGCCGAAGAAGTTCGCGCAGACCTACATCGACGAGGTCATCATCGGGCACACGAACGAGCCCGAGTACCGCAAGCTCCAGTCGAACGAGTTCATGGAGGCCTTGCGGGACCGCACGATCAAGATCGACATCCCGTACATCACGAAGTGGACGGCGGAAGCGCGCATCTACAAGCGCGACTTCAACAAGAACCGCGTGCACAAGCACATCGCGCCGCACACGCTGGAGATGGCGGCGATGTGGGCGGTGCTCTCGCGGCTCGAGGACCCGAAGAAGGCCAACCTCACGCTGCTCCAGAAGCTCAAGCTCTACGACGGCAAGACGCTCCCCGGCTTCACCGAGGACAACGTCAAGGAGCTGCGCAAGAGCTCGATCCGGGAGGGCATGGACGGGGTGAGCCCCCGCTACGTGCAGGACAAGATCTCCAACGCGCTCGTGCGCGACGCGGAGACGCCGAGCCTCAACGCCTTCATGGTCCTCAACGAGCTCGAGAGCGGGCTGAAGAACCACTCGCTCATCAACGACGAGGAGAAGAAGAAGAAGTACCGCGACCTCATCGGGCTCGTGAAGAAGGAGTACGAGGACATCGTGAAGAACGAGGTCCAGAAGGCCATCGCGGCGGACGAGGGCGCGATCCAGCGGCTCTGCGCCAACTACATCGACAACGTGAAGGCCTTCACGCAGAAGGAGCGGGTCAAGAACCCCTTCACCGGCGCGTACGAGGAGCCCGACGAGCGGCTCATGCGCGGCATCGAGGAGAAGATCGACATCCCGGTGTCCCGGAAGGAGGACTTCCGCCGCGAGCTGATGAACTACATCGGCGCGTTGGCGCTCGACGGGAAGACCTTCAACTACCGGATGAACGAGCGGCTCTACCGCGCGCTCGAGCTGAAGGTGTTCGAGGACCAGAAGGACACGATCAAGCTCACGAGCCTCGTGTCCCAGGTGGTCGATCCCGACACCCAGGCCAAGATCGACATCGTGAAGCAACGTTTGATCGACCAGTACGGCTACGACGATCATTCGGCGACGGACGTGCTCAATTACGTTGCGTCCATCTTCGCGCGCGGGGACGCAAAGGATTCGGTGTGATCCTCAACATCGAGAACGACCTCAACCGCTTCCGGCAGATCGTGAAGGGCCGCGTCCGCAAGGACTTGAAGCGGTACATGTCGAGCGGCGAGATCATCGGGAAGCAGGGGGACAAGTTCGTCTCGATCCCCCTCCCGGAGATCAACATCCCCCGCCTCCGCTACGGGAAGAACCAGACCGGCGGCGTGGGCCAGGGCGAGGGCGACGAGGGCGACAAGGTCGACGGCGCGGAGGAGGGGGCGGGCCAGGCGGGTGACAGCCCGGGCGAGCACCTCCTGGAGGCGGAGATCAGCATCGAGGAGCTGGCCGAGATCCTCGGGGAGGAGCTCCACCTCCCGCGCATCGAGCCGCGCGGGAAGAAGAACATCACCGCCACGCGGGACAAGTACACGGGCATCGCGAAGGTGGGCCCGCGCTCGCTCCGCCACCAGAAGCGCACCTTCCGCGAGGCGCTCAAGCGCGAGATCGTGGCGGGGACCTACAACCCCGCCCGGCCCGTGCTGATCCCGCAGAAGGAGGACCTGCGCTTCCGGACGTGGAACAGCAAGACCGACCCGCAGTCGGCCGCCGCCATCATCTACGTGATGGACGTGTCGGGCTCGATGGGGCGCGAGCAGAAGGAGATCGTCCGGCTCGAGGCGTTCTGGATCGACACGTGGCTGCGTGCCAACTACAAGCACATCGAGACGCGCTTCGTCATCCACGACGCGGTCGCGCGCGAGGTGGACCGGGAGACGTTCTTCCGCACGCGCGAGAGCGGCGGGACACTCATCTCCTCGGCGTACATGCTGGTGGACTCGCTCATCACCGAGTTCTACCCGCCCGAGGAGTGGAACATCTACCTGTTCCAGTTCTCCGACGGGGACAACTGGTCCGCGGCGGACACCCGCACCTGCGTCGAGCTGCTCAAGAACCGGCTTCTGCGCTGCGTGAACCTGTTCTGTTACGGGCAGGTCGAGAGCGAGTACGGGAGCGGACAGTTCTACAACGACCTGCGTGGCGACTTCCAGGCCGACGATCGCGTGGTCCTCTCGAAGATCCCGGACCGGGAGGCCATCATGGGTTCCATCAAGGACTTCCTCGGGAAGGGGAGGTAGCGATGGTCGAGGAGTACTTCCGGCGCTCGCGGCGACAGCTCCCTCCGGAGCTCGAGGACGCCCGGCAGCGCATCGAGGCGATCGCCCGGAGCCACGGGCTCGACTTCTTCGACACCGTGTTCGAGATGTGCGACTACGACGAGATCAACATGATCGCGTCGTACGGCGGCTTTCCGACGCGCTATCCGCACTGGCGCTGGGGCATGGAGTACCTCCAGATGCAGAAGGGGTACGAGTACGGGCTCCAGAAGATCTACGAGATGGTGATCAACACCAACCCTGCGTACGCCTACCTGCTCGACAACAACGCCTTCGTGGACCAGAAGCTCGTGATGGCGCACGTGTTCGGGCACGTGGACTTCTTCAAGAACAACGCCTGGTTCGGGCACACCGACCGCAAGATGCTCGACCAGATGGCCAACCACGCCGCGCGCGTGCGTCGCATCATCGACGCCGTCGGCGAGAACGCCACGGAGACCTGGCTCGACACCTGCCTCTCGGTCGACAACCTGATCGATCCCTACCGGGACCACATCAAGCGCACCCGCCCGGCCGAGGACGACGAGCCTTCGACCGCGAGCCACAAGCTGCCCGCGCGCTCGTACATGGACTCGTACATCAACCCGCCCGACTACGTCGAGCGGCAGCAGCAGCGGGCGCAGGCGGCGGCGGAGCGGGCGAAGAACTTCCCCGAGTCCCCCGAGCGCGACGTGCTCGGCTTCGTGATGGAGCACGGCCGGATGCAACGTTGGCAGGTGGACATCCTGTCGATCATCCGGGAGGAAGCGTACTACTTCGCCCCCCAGGCGCAGACGAAGATCATGAACGAGGGCTGGGCCAGCTACTGGCACACCAAGCTCATGACCGAGCAGATCCTCGAAGACGCCGAGGTCATCGACTACGCCGACCACCACTCGGGAACCGTGGCCATGCGCCCCGGGCAGCTCAACCCGTACAAGATCGGGCTCGAGCTCTATCGTGACATCCACAAGCGTTGGGACCGGGGGCAATTCGGCAAGGACTGGATGGAGTGCGACGACGCCGTCGCCAAGCGGGACTGGTACAAGCCGACCAACCTCGGCAAGGAGAAGATCTTCGAGGTCCGCCGCACGCACAACGACGTGACGTTCCTCGACACCTTCCTCACGGAGGAGTTCTGCCGCCGGGTGGGGCTCTTCACCTACGAGTTCGACAAGAAGAGCGGGGAGTTCCTCGTCGACAGCCGGGAGTTCGCCGACATCAAGCAGAAGCTCCTGTTCATGGTGTCGAACCACGGCCAGCCGCGCGTGTACGTGACGGACGGCAACCACGCCAACCGCGGCGAGCTCGAGCTCACGCACGAGTACGAGGGCGTCGACATCCAGCTCGAGTGGGCGAGCCACACGCTCGGGAACCTCGCGCGCGTGTGGGGCCGCCCGGTGCACCTGCGCACGCGCATCGAGGGCAAGGACGCGATCCTCCACCACGACGGCGAGCACTTCGCCTACGAGGGGCCAAAACCCATGGGAGCGCGCAGATGAGCGACCTCGCGGACGCCCTCGACCGCAAGCTCACCACCGGGGTGGTGCACGCGGACGATGGCGACGTGCGGGCGGAGGTCGACGTGGCGGACGTCGACCGGCTCGGCGTGTCCGTGCGCGGGGTGCGCGTGCGCGGTGTGGGCGCCGGCGACCTGCACCAGGCCGTGGAGCGGCTCCCCGACGCGCTCGACGTGCTGCCGGAGCCCGTCGCCCCCGTGGAGGTCGACCCCACGCTGGGCGGGGCCGTCCTGCGTAGCCCCCCGCGAAAGCGCGAGTACTACGAGGTGCGCACGGACGGCCGCGAGGTGTCCGTGGAGCGGCTCCGCGTGGGCCCCGACGGCCGCGCCCGGATCCCCTTCACGCTCACCCGGGAGCAGCTCGGGCGCATGGTCGAGGACATCGGGGAGATCGTGTCGAACGAGCGGTAGTAGACTCGCCGCATGCCCTGCGACGAGACTAGTGGCCGCCTCGAGCCCCGCATCGACCCGCTCCGCTGCGAGGGCAAGGCGGATTGCCTCCGCGTCTGCCCGGAGGGCGTGTTCACGCTCCGCCCGCTCACGCGCGAGGAGAAGGGGCTCCTGACCCCGCTCGTGCGCTTCAAGGTGTGGGTGCACGGCGGGAAGCAGGCGTTCGTGGAGCGGCCCGATGCGTGTCGGGCCTGCGGGTTGTGTGTGCCCGCGTGCCCGGAGAAGGCCATCAAGCTCGTGCGCAACGCCGGAGGTGGCCTCCAAGGCGCCTGAGTACCAGGGGCCGTCACTCCAGCGCGGAGAGGGTGTCCGCCAGCGCCTTGCCGACGACCTCGTTGCCCGCCACGGTCAGGTGGTTCCGGTCCTGGAAGAGCTGCCGCGCCGGGCGGCCGTCCTCCTGCAGCGCCTCGCACGCCGGGACGACCGGTTGATCGGCGGGAAGCTCCTTCGGCAGGGTGTGGCAGCCGAGCCGCCAGTCCTGCTCCGACACCGGGTACTGCACGAACACGACCCTGATCCCGCGGGCCTTGCCCCACTCCGCGATGAGGTCGTGGTTCCCCTGGCCCTGGGCGTCTCCCGGGCGCGCGGCGCGGTCGAGCCAGCGCGCGTGGTTCGGCCGCGCCTTGTCCAGCCCGAGCCGGAGCACGTAGTAGAGCCGCGACTTCCAGAGCAGCGCCCGCGCCTGCGTCTCGAGCCCGCCGATGGGGCGGCCGACCAGCGCGCCGTCGTCGCGCGGGCTGTCGAAGGGCATGCAGTCCACCACGACGACATCGGGGTCGAAGGCCTCGATGCGGCGCTGCAGGAGCCGGTAGACGTTGAGCGAGCGGTAGCCGCTGATGCCGGCGTTGAGCACCTCCCAGCCATCCCCGAGGAGCCGCTCCGCCACCGCGGAGTAGGTCTCCTCCACGCCGACCCCCGCCCCGAGCGTCTGGCTGTCCCCGAGCGTCACGGCGCGCGTCACGCCCGCCGGCTTCGCCTGCGTCATCGGCCGGGTTCGCCGGAAGCCGAACTCGTTGATCTGCATCGCCGCGCTCGGGAGCATCCCCCAGTACCAGTACAGGTCGGGGTCGTAGCGGAAGCCCGTGTTCTCGAGGTGGGCGCGGATCATCGTGTCGGGGAGCGTGGCGGTGCGCACCGCGGGGAGCGTGACCCGGAGCGCGCCCTCCGTCGCGCCCAGGAGCGCGAGCGCCACGAGGAGCCCCAGCGCCAGCCGCTTCAGCGCGCCCATGTCCACCCCGGCTTCGTCGGCCCGGCCGCGGGCCCGTCCGCGCAGCGCGGCTCGGCGCCGACGGGCAGCGTGCGCCCGGACGCCACGACCTCGGCCATCCGCGCCGCGATGGCGTACGCGCCCGCCTCGCTGGGGTGGCCCTCGTCGTAGAAACCCCAGCACGCCCGCTCGCCGAGCGCGTGCCCGCCGAAGAGCACGCCGGCGGGCTCGAGCGCCGCGCGCCAGTCGGGCACGCCGTCGAAGCCCGCCTGGGCCTGCGGGAGGTTGTTCGGCATCTCGACGAACCACACCGGCATCCCCCGGGCGCCGGCATCCACGGCGAGCGCGCGGATGTCCGCGAACTCCGGCTCCCGCCCGGCGCCGCTCGGCGGCTCCGCGTAGAGCCCCGCGCGGTAGGGCGCCATCCACCAGCGCACCAGGAGGTAGAGCCGCAGCGTGCTCGCCGGCCCCGCCCGCACCTGCCGGTACCAGGCGGCGCGCTGGTCCTCGAGCTCGCGGAAGCGCGCGCTGTTGTGCGGCGTCCCGAGCAGCACGGCGTCGAAGTCGTAGGTCTCCACGAGCTGACGGTACCGCGCGAGCATGTCGAACGCCGAGGAGCCGAACACCCCGGCGTTCACCACCTCCACGCGGTCGACGCCCAGCTTCGCGGGGAGGAGCCCCTCGAGCACGTCGGGGACGGTCTTCCCCTGGTCCACCGAGAACCCGAACATCCAGGAATCCCCGAGCGCGAGCACCCGGTACACGCCCGCCTCGGCGCGCGGGATCGTCCGATCCTCGCGGAAGCCCATCTCGTTCAGCTGCACGCGCCACGGGTAGGGGCCGTCGGTGCGCGCCTCCGCCATGCCCGGGCGCGTGACCACCCCGCCGGTGAGCGACGTGGCGATGAGCCCGGTCGGACGCTCCCATTCGAAGAGGAGCGCGTCGACGGAGTACACCGCGCGGAGCCCCCCCTCGACCACGGCGAGCGCGCCGGCGGCCAACAGGAGCCCGAGGAGCGCCTTGCGGAGCACGGCGGGGGTGTAACCGTGGGGACGCGCGGACGGCGAATCCCGAGGCGCCCGACCGCGGGGGCGCTCGGTTGGTGGCACGGCCGCTCGACGACGGGTTTCCCTGACGAGGTGTGACAGGCCGAGCCGCGCCTGAGAATCCTCGCGTCGCGGGTCTGCACGCCGGCGTGTGCGGTCTGGCGGAGCGCCCGGCGCCGCGCGGGCCCTGGGCTCGGCCTCGCCGTGAGGCCGCGACGCTCGTTCGTGGGCGTGCAGCCGTGCACCCGGGCGGGGCGTGGCCGCCTACACACCGTCGCCCGGGTCAGCACCCGTGGAGCCGGCGGGTCCCGGGCCCTACCTCGGATGCGTTCCGGGGGGGAACGACCGTGGTTGTACCGGACTTCGACCGTGCGCGGGAGTGGGTCTTCCAGCACGCCTTGCCGTTCTGGGCCGAGGTGGGCGTGGACCGCGACCGCGGGGGATTCCACGAGGCGCTCGACCTGGACGGCCGCCCGGAGCGCGGCGGCTTCCGGCGCCTGCGCGTGGCCTGCCGCCAGATCTACGTGTTCTCGCACGCCGCGCTGCTCGGGTGGGCCCCGGGCCTGCCCATCGCCCGCGACGGCTTCGCGTGGCTCGTGGAGAAGGGCTGGATGGGCCCGAATCGCGGCTGGGCGCGGAGGCTGACGCCCGCGGGGAAGGTGCTCGACCCCACCCCCGACCTGTACGACCACGCCTTCGTGCTGTTCGCGCTCGGGTGGCTCCACCGCGCCGGCGGGGACCCCGAGGCGCTGACCTGGGCGCACCGCACGCTCGACTTCGTCGAGGCCCGGCTGCGGCACCCCTCAGGGCGGGGGTTCCGGCAGGCCTTGCCGGCCACGGGCTGGCGGCTCCAGAACCCGCACATGCACCTGCTCGAAGCGGCGCTCACGCTCTGCGAGGGGTGCGAGCGGGGTTCGCCGGGCGAGCGGCGCTTCCGCGCGCTGGCCGACGAGCTCGTCACGCTTTGTGTCACCCGCTTCGTCGATCCGCGCACGGGCACGCTCGCCGAGGCCTACACCGAGGACCTGGCGCGCGCCCCCGGGGATGCCGGCCGGGCGCTCGAGCCGGGGCACCACTTCGAGTGGGCCTGGCTCCTGGCGGCCAGCCAGCGCGTGCTCGAGCGGCCCGTCGGGTGGCTCGCCGGGCCGCTCGTGGCCTTCGCGGAGCGCCACGGCGTGGACCCCTTGACGGGGGCCACCTACGACGCCGTCCGCGACGACGGGGAGGCGCTCGCCCGCGGCTCGCGGACCTGGCCCAACACCGAGCGGCTCAAGGCCCACGTGGCGCTCTTCGAGCTCGACGGGACGGACTCGCGCGCGGCGCTCGCGAGCACCACGGGGCTGTTGCTCGACCGGTACCTGGCCCGCACGCCGCGCGGCACCTGGATGGACCACTTCGACGGGGAGGGCCGGCCGATCGCCGCCACCATCCCCGCGGCCACGCTCTACCACCTCGTCGTGGCGCTGACCGAGCTGCTTCGCGTGGAGCCCGCGCTCCGCGCACTCGGCCGTCGGGACGACACCAAGCCAGCGCTGCTGGCGGGAGGCAACCTGTGAGGATCGCCGTCATCGGGCTCGGATACATCGGCTCCGTCAACTGCGGGTGCCTGCCGAGGCTCGGACATCGCGTCGTCGGCATGGACATCGACCCGGGGAAGGTCGCCGCCCTGACGGCCGGCCGCCCGCCGGTGGTCGAGCCGGGGCTGGACGCGCTCGTCGCCGAGGCGCACGCCGCCGGAAACCTGCGCGCGGTCGACAACGTGGAGGCGGCCGTGGCCGCGAGCGACGTGGCCCTGGTGTGCGTCGCGACGCCGTCCCGGCCGGACGGGGGCGCGGACGACTCCCAGCTCACCCGCGCGATCGCCAGCATCGGCCGGGCGGTCCGCGCCGCGCGCCGCGACGCCTACACCGTGATCGTGCGGTCCACCTGCCTCCCGCACGTGCACCGCCGGCTCCAGGCGCTGCTCGCCGACACGACCGGGCTCTCGTACGGGGCCGGCCTCGGCTACGCGAGCAACCCCGAGTTCCTCCGCGAGGGGAGCGCGGTCGAGGACTTCTTCGCCCCGCCCAAGATCGTGTTCGGCGCCCGCGGGCAGGCCGCCGAGGCGGCGTGCCGCGCGCTCTACGAGGGCATCCCCGCGGACACGTTCTTCCTCGATCCCGGCGCCGCGGCGATGGTCAAGTACGCGGACAACTACTTCCACGCCGTGAAGGTGACCTTCGGCAACGAGATCGGGCTGTTGTGCCGGGAGTTGGGTGTCGATCCCTACCCGGTGATGGACGTGTTCTGCAGCGATCGCAAGCTCAACATCTCGGCGCGCTACCTGCGTCCTGGCCCGCCGTTCGGCGGTTCCTGCCTTCCGAAGGACGTTCGCGCGTTGCGACACGTGTCGAGCAACACCGACGTGCGCCTGGAGATGCTCCAGGGCGTGTACGCGTCCAACCGCGAGCAGATCGACCGATTGGTGGCACGCATCGTGGCGGCCGACCCGACCGCGGTGGGCTTCGTGGGGATCTCGTTCAAGCAGGGCACGCCCGACCTGCGGGAGTCGCCCTTCCTCGAGGCGCTCCGGCGGCTCGTGGCCGCGGGGCGGACGGTGCGGGTGTACGACCCGCTCCTCGCCGCCGGGGCGGACGGGGAGCTCGGCCCGCACCTCGTGGACGGCCTCGACGCGCTCCTGGCCGACTGCGACTACGTGGTCGTCACGCAGAAGCTCGGGACGGAGCGCTGGGCGGGGGTGGCGCCCCACACGGGGCGGCGCCTCCTCGACCTCACCGCCGACGAGACGCTCCGGCGCCTCGGCGCCTACGAGGAGCTGTATCGGTGACGACGCCGTACGCCCGAACGGAGCAGGCGCGGATCACCGTCCGCCAGCTGCCGGCCGACCGCCGGAAGCACGTGCGGGTGCCCGCGAGCGCGGCGCCCCTGTGGGTGGACCTCGGCGCCGAACGCCTGGAGGTGGTGGACTGGAGCCCTGGCGGGCTGCGGGTGGCCGCGGCCGCCCCGGCCCCCGACGCGACGCTCCAGGTGGCGGTGGGAGATGGGGCTGGCCCCTTCGCGGTCCGCGCGCGCACCGTGTGGGCGGCCGGCGGCGAGGTGGGGCTGGCGTTCACCTCGCTGCCCGAGGCCGCCCGCGCGCGGCTCACGGAGCACGCCGCGCCGTGGACCGGCGCGGGTGACACGCCGCCGGCGGCGTCCACCGTCGCGCCGCCGGTGGACGCGGTCGCGCCCCCGCGGGTGCTACCGCCGCCGGTCGCGGCGCCGCCGAGGCGCTGGCGCCCGCCGCTGCGCGCGATCCTGTACCTGGTCCTCGGCGTCCTGCTGACGGCCTGGCTCGGGAGCGCGCTCTACCGGCGCGTGTGGCGCATCGAGGTCGACGCCGCCTCGCTCGTGGCGGCCACCGCCCGCGTGGCGAGCCCCGCGGACGGGGTCGTGCGCGAGCTCCTCGTGGCCGACGGCGACACCGTCCGGGAGGGGCAGGAGGCCTTCCGTGTCGAGGCGGCGGGTGTCGACGCACAGGTCGAGCGCGCGGCGCTCGAGATGGAGGCCGCCCGTGCGGAGGTGGCGCGGCTCGAGGCCGAGCGCGTCGCGGCCGCCGAGCGCCTCGGCATCGAGGGGCGCGTCGCGCGGGCAAGGGCCCGGGCGGAGCGGCGCCAGGTGGCGCTCCTGGCCCAGCGGGTCGGCTGGGCCGGGGAGCACGTCACCCGCGTGGAGGCCCTCGGCGCCGCCGCCGGCGTCTCCGCGTTCGACCTGGACGAGGTCCGCGGGCGGCGGGCCGAGCTCGCGGGCCAGCTCGAAGCGGCGCGGGCGCGGCTGGCCGCCGAGCAGACGCGGGTCGACGCGGTCCGGCGCGGCTATGCCTTCGACGGGGAGCGCGTCGCGGCGGCCCTGCCCGAGGCCGACGCGGCGCTCGCGGCGGCGCGGACCACCTTCGCGCTCGCGGAGCGGCGGCTGGCCTCGGAGCGGACGCGCGCGGAGGCGCTGCGGAGCGCGCGCGTCCCGTTCGCCGGGCGCGTGTCCGCCGTGCTGCAGACCGCGGGCGCGGCGGTACGGCAGGGCACGGTGGTGGTCGTGGTCGAGCGCGACGAGGACCGGCAGGTCGAGGCGTGGGTGACGCGCCAGGAGGCCGGGTACGTGCGCCTCGGCAGCGCCGCGCGGGTGTACGTGCCGGGCGTGGGCCGCACCTACGACGCCGTGGTGCGCTCGATCGGGGCGGAGTCCGCCGCGAGCGAGGCGGCGATGGCGGTCGGCGGCACGCCCCGGCTCCGCGTGGTGCTCGACCTCGCGGGGTACGCGGGCGAGCCCGACAGCCGGGCCGCCGCCATGGCGGAGCTGCGCAAGTCCGACTCCGTCGGGCTGCCCGCGGTGGTGAGCCTCCCCCGGAGCTGGCGATGAGGCGCGGCCTCCCCCCGCTCCTCGGGGCGGGGCTCCTCGGGGGCGCGCTCCTCGGGGCGGCGCTCCCCCCGCAGCACGGGTGCGCGGCGGCGGACACGGCGTCCCAGGCGTTCGCGGACATCGCCGACGGGGCCGCGCTGCCCCCCGGGTGGGCGCCCGCGCCGGTCGCCGTGCGCCCCGCGACACGCGCGCGTGTCCTCCGCGAGGCGGGCCGCGCCCTCGCGCGGCGCCCTCGCCCGCTCGCGCACCTCGCCAGCGCCGGCGTGGCCGACCCCGACGATCCCGCGCTGCTCCTGACACGGGCGGCCTTCCAGGACGCCGACGACGCCCGCTTCCTCGCGCTGGCCTGGCGCCTCACCGGCGAGACACGGTACGCCGACGGCGCGACCGGCCGGCTCGTCGCCTGGGCGCGCACCCACGTGCCGACCGGCCATCCCATCGACGAGACGCGCCTCGACGCGCTCGTCGACGCCTGGATCCTGGCGCGGCCCGCGATGCGACCGGCCGACGACGAGGCCGTCCGCGCGTGGCTCACCACGATGCGGGACCGGAAGCGCGCCTGGCGCTTCGGGCCGCGAACGGCGCGCAACAACCACCACACCCGCCAGCTCGCGTCGCTGCTCCTGCTCGATCGCGCGTTGGACGACGCCGGGGGCCTCGCCACGGACCGCGCGGCCGCCGAGGCGCACGCCGTCGACAACCTCGACGCCGAGACCGGCGAGAGCGTCGATCTCCGCGAGCGCGACGCGCTGCGCTACCACGTCTACAACCTCGACGCCTGGCTGGAGATCGCGCTCGCGACCGGCTGCTGCGACGCGCCCGTGACCGCCGCGTGGCGGCTCGTCGAGGGGCGGCTCCGGTCCGGCGAGACCGGCGGCGAGTTCGAGGGCTCCGTGGCCCCGATCGACGCGGCCCGGGGGCGCGCGGGCTTCGGCTACGGCGCGCCGGGCTCCACCTTCGACCCGAAGCGGGCCATCGGCGCGGCGCTGGCGTTCCACACGCTCCACCCCGACCCCGGCTTCGAGCCCCCCGCCGCCGCGGACGTCGAGCGGCGCCTCGTGTACCTCCTCGCCCGGTACGAGTCGTGGACGCGGTGAAGCCCGAGCGCTTCGTGTGGCGCGCCCGCGATCTCGGTGCGCTCTACCTGTACTTCGCCGTGGTGTTCGGGGGCATCCTCGCGCTCCCCGCCGACCTCGTCCGCAGCACCACGGTGCGCGGCATCTTCGGCGGGCTCGGGGTGCTCGCGATCTGGCGCTTCGCGTGGTGGTTCACCCACTTCGTGCGCGCCAACCTCTACGAGCGCGTGGTCTACGCGCGCCTCCGCCGGGAGGGCGCGGCGTTGTGGGCCGGCGGTTGGCGCCCGGGCGAGGTCGCCTTCATGATGACCACCTTCCGGGAGGACCCGGCCACCACCCGCGCGGTGCTCGACAGCATCGTGGCCGAGCTCGCGCGCATCGACGTGCCCGGCCGGCTCGTGGTGGGCACGGGTGACGCCTCCGACGAGGCGGTCATCACCGAGCACCTCGCCGCGGTGCGGGTCCCCGCGCGCCTCGAGGTCGTGTTCGTGCGGCAGCCCAAGCCCGGCAAGCGCGTGGCCATCGGCGCCGCGCTCCGCGCGCTCTCCCGCATCGGCGTCGGCGGGGACACCCCGGTCGTGTTCCTCGACGGGGACAGCCTCATGGCGCCCGGGTGCCTGGAGCGCTGCCTGCCGCTCTTCGCGCTGGAGCCGCGCATGGACGCGCTCACGACGCTCGAGCGGGCGATCGTGCGGGGGCCCGTGTTCATGCAGAAGTGGCTCGATCTGCGGTTCGCGCAGCGCCACCTCACGATGAACTCCCACGCGCTCTCGCGGAAGGTGCTCACCCTGACCGGCCGCCTGTCCGTGTACCGGGCGCGGGCCGTGCTCGACGAGGCGTTCGTCGCGACGGTGGAGGAGGATCACCTCGACGATTGGTTGTGGGGCCGCTTCCGCTTCCTGTCGGGCGACGACAAGAGCACCTGGTACTGCCTGCTCGCGCGCGGCGCGGAGATGCGGTACGTCCCCGACGCGCTCGTGTACACGATCGAGCGCCTGGACGGCGATCTGTCCGATCGCGTGCTCCAGAACCTGCTGCGTTGGTCCGGCAACATGCTCCGGAACGGCCGCCGCGCGCTCCGCCTGGGTCCCGCGCGGGTCGGCCCGTTCATCTGGTGGTGCATCCTCGACCAACGCATCGCGATGTGGAGCTGCCTCGCGGGCCCGGTCGCGATGATCGGCGGCGGGCTCGTGGACCCGGGCCTCTTGCTGGCGTTTCCGCTCTGGGTGCTGCTCACCCGCGGCGTCCAGTCCTGCCTGCTCTTCGGCTACCACACGCGCGTCGACATGACGTTCCCGGCGATGCTCTACTTCAACCAGATCGGCGCGAGCCTGGTGAAGGTGTACATCCTCTTCCGGCTCCCGATGCAGCGCTGGGCCAACCGGGGTGACCAGCGCGCCGCCGCCACCGGCGACGGGTGGCGTTGGAAGCAGCGGATGGCCGCGTACCTGACCGCCCTCTGGGTGGGCCTCTTCGTCCTCGGAGTGCTCCTGTTCACCGGCGCGCTCCCCGAGGGGCCGGGCGAGCACCTCGTCGCGTTCCTGGACACCTTCTTGTGAGGAGCCCCGTGCGCAACCGTTCCCTCCTCGTCCTGCTCGGGGGCTGGCCCGCCCTCGCCTTCGCCGACGCCCCGTGCGGCGCCGAGCACCTGCGTTGGGCCGCGTCGTCCAACCGGATCTACGTCACCGGCGCCGTCACGTGCACGCTCACCGACATCGACCGCCTGCTCCCCGACGCGCCGCTCGAGGCCGTGCGCCCGAACGTGTGGCTCCTCGGGGCCAACCTCCAGCTCATGGAGGGCGCGACGCTCGTGGTCGACGGCACCACCCGCGGCGGCGACGCCGACGAGCTGCGGCTTCTGAGCGAGCCCACCCGCTTCGTGGAGCTCCGCGCCGAGTGGGGCACGCTCCTGCTCCGGGGGACCCGTGTCACCTCCTGGGACCCGACCGCCAACGGCCCCGACACCACGCACGAGGACGGCCGCGCGTTCGTCCGCGCCGTCAGCTTCCTCGACGGCGACACCCCGCGCGAGTCGCGCATGGACGTGATCGAGAGCGACATCGGCCACCTCGGCTACTACGCCGCCGAGTCCTACGGGCTCGTGTGGAAGGTGCGGGACCCCACGCCCCACGTGTTCGAGCTGGTCGACGTGCGCGGCGACATCGTCGACTCGACCGTGCACCACAACTACTTCGGCATGTACAGCTACGGCGCGTACGGCATGCGCATCGCCGGCAGCGAGTTTCACGACAACGTCGAGTACGGCATCGATCCCCACGACGACTCCGACGCGCTCGTCATCGAGGACAACTCCACCCACGACAACGGCAACCACGGCTTCATCTGCTCCAAGCGGTGTGACGGGCTGATCGTGCGTCGCAACACCTCCGCGCGCAACGTCGGCACGGGCTTCATGCTCCACCGCGCGGTCACCGACACCGTGGTCGAGGACAACCTCGCCGAGGACAACCGCGACGCCGGCTTCGCCCTCATGGACAGCCACGCCAACATCGTCCGGAACAACGTCGCGCGTGGCAACGCCTTCGGGGTGCGGCTGAGCGTCGGCGCGTCGGACAACCTGGTCGCGGACAACTCCCTCTGCGACAACACGCTCTTCGGCATCTACCTGTACCGGGGCACGGACCCGCCCACCATCAACGACGGGCGTCCGACCGGCAACACCTTCGCGAACAACGACGTGAGCCGCAACGGCCAGCTCGGCCTGCGCGCGTCGGGCATCCACGCCAACGACTTCGTCGGCAACGTGTTCCGCGCCAACGGGACCTTCGCGGCCTTCCTGTTCGACTCCGGCGACAACCGGTTCTTGGGGAACGACCTCGACGGGAGCTACATCCGCGCGGACGGCGCGTCCGCGAACGCCGTCGTCGACAGCGACGCCGCCGGTGTCCAGCTCCAGGGCTACGACGCGGTGATGACGTTTTCGGACACGACGCGGCGCGTGTTCGCGAACGACGCCGCCCGCGCCACCGCGGTGACCGCCGACGGCTCCACGGTCACCCTGAGCGGGGACGACGGGGCCGGCGTGCTGGGCGTGGACGCACTCGCGCTCCGGGTCACCCCCGACGAGGGCACGGTGGCCGTGGACCCGGTGTCCTGGGGCCCCGTCCGCCGCGCCTGGACCCTCACGCCCGAGTCGGCCTCGCGCGTCCGTTTCGAGGTCGGCGGCCTCGCGCCGGGCAGCCAGCACGTGCTCTGGGTCGACGGCGCGGTGCGCCAGGTCCTGACGGCGCGCGACGCCGGGTTCGTGGAGATCTACGCGGACGCCACCGAGCCCCACTCCTTCGTGCTCGAGTCCCCCGCGCGGATCACCCCCGGCCCTGTCCCGATCCCCCGTTGACACGATTGCAAACCGGAGGACGCTTGTCACTTCCAGACGACTTCTACGCGGTGGTGCTCGCCGGCGGTCGCGGCACGCGCTTCTGGCCGCTCTCGCGCCGCGCGCTCCCGAAGCAGTGCCTCTCGATCGACGGGGGCCCCACGCTGCTGCAGCGCACCGTCGCCCGCGCGGGGCTGCCGCGCGACCGCGTGCTCGTGGTCACCGGGCCCGACATGGTGGGGGCCGTGCGCGAGCAGCTCCCCGACGTCCCGCTCCTCGTCGAGCCGAGCCCGCGGAACACGGCCGCCGCCATCGCCTGGGCCACCTTCGAGGTCGCGCGCCGGGGCGGCGCCGGCTGCGTGGTGCTCCCCTCCGACCACGTGATGGCCGACGAGGCCGCGTTCCGCGACGCGCTCGCCGCCGCGGCCGAGGTCGCGCGGGGCGACGCGCTCGTGACCCTCGGGGTGCGCGCCACCCGCCCGGAGACCGGCTTCGGCTGGATCGAGCCGGCCCCCGGGGAGGGCCCCGATCGCGCCGTCCGCCGCTTCGTCGAGAAGCCGCCGCTCCCCGAGGCGGAGCGCCACCTCGCCGCGGGCCACCTCTGGAACGCAGGCGTCTTCGCGTGGAGCCCCAAGGCGCTCCTCGGCGCGGTCGCCACGCACCTGCCGGGCGTCGCGGCGATGATCGACGCCCTCAGGCACGGCGCCCGCATCGCGGAGGTGTGGGCGCTGGCCGAGGCCACGAGCATCGACACCGGCGTGCTCGAGCGAGCGCCGAACGTGCGCGTGGTGCCGATGGACTGCGGCTGGTCCGACGTGGGGAGCTGGCCCGCGCTGCTCGACGTCCTCCCGACCGGCGAGGGCGGCGTGGCCGTGGCGGACGCGGTGGTCGCGGTGCGCTCCGCCGGCAACGTCGTGCACGCCGCGGGCAAGGTCGTGGCGCTGCTCGGCGTGCGGGATCTGGTCGTGGTCGACACGCCCGACGCGCTGCTCGTCGCGCCCCGGGCCGAGGGCCAGGCCGTGCGCGAGCTCCTCGACGAGCTCGGGCGGCGCGGGCTCGACCGGCTGACCTGACGCGCCTCCGGGGCTGGCCCCTCGCGGGTTAGGAGCCGGCCCCCGGAGCTTCCCATGACGTTCGACCCCGACGCCGCCGCCACCGGCGGCGGCCTCTACGGCCTCGACACCGCCCCCGCCGACGCCCGCGTGGTGGTCCTCCCCGTGCCCTGGCAGGCCACCACGTCGTTCCGCCGCGGCACGCGCGGCGGGCCCGACGCGCTGCTCGAGGCCTCCTGGCAGGTGGACCTCGAGGACCTCGACGTGGGCCCCGTGTGGAAGGCCGGCATCGCCATGCTGCCCGCCGACCCCCGCGTGGCGGAGTGGGACGCCGAGGTCGAGGCCGACGCGCTCGCCGTCATCGAGAGCGGCGGGGCCGACCCCGCGGCGGCCGCCCGCGTGAACGCGCGTGGCGACGATCTGAACACGCTGGTCTACGACGCCATCCGCGCCGAGCTCGACGCCGGGCGCATCCCCGCGGTGATCGGCGGCGACCACTCCGTCCCCTTCGGCGCCATCCGCGCCGTGGCCGAGCGGCACCCCGGCGTGGGCATCCTCCACATCGACGCGCACGCCGACCTCCGCGACGCCTACGAGGGCTTCACCTGGTCGCACGCGAGCATCTTCCACAACGTGATGACGCGCATCCCGCAGGTTGGGAAGCTCGTCCAGGTCGGCATCCGCGACGTGGGCGCGGGCGAGGTCGCCTTCCAGGAGGCGAGCGGCGGCCGCATCGTGCCCTTCTTCGACAACGCCATCGCCAGGGACCTCGCGCGCGGCGCCTCCTGGATGAGCGTCGTCGACCGCATCGTCGACGCGCTCCCGGCCGACGTGTACGTCTCCTTCGACGTCGACGGCCTCGACCCCGCCTTCTGCCCGCACACCGGCACGCCCGTGCCCGGCGGCCTCTCCTTCCGCGACGTGGTCGTGCTGCTCGAGGCCGTCGGCGAGCGCCGCCGCATCGTCGGCTTCGACCTCAACGAGATCGGCGCGGACCCGTGGGACGGCAACGTCGCCGCGCGCCTCCTCTACAAGCTCTGCGGCTGGGCCGCGCGGTCGCACGGGTGGAAGCCGGCGTAGGGGTTCGCCAGCCCGTGAGTGCGGGGGGCGTTGCGGGGGGCTCGCCCCCCGCCCCAAGAATCAGCGGACTCCGTAGCCGCGCAAGAACCCGTCCACGTGCGACGCGACCATGCCGTCGAGGTCGAGCGGCCGCACGGTGTCGCCGCAGAGCCCGCGCTGGTGCAGCACGGCGAGGACCAGCGGCGAGACGAGGGTGAGCGCGGCGAGCCGCAGGTCGGTGTCGGCGAGCTCGCCGGTGCGGACGTGGTGCGCGAGGCGCGTCTCCACGCTCTGGAGCATCGGCTCGAGCATGTTGCGCAGGAAGGCGGGGCCCGCGGTCTCGTCGCGCAGGCCCACGGTCAGGCCCAAACCGACCACGTCCCCGAGGCCGAACCGGAGCCCGCGCACGAGCTGGCCGACCAGCCAGGTGAGGGAGGTCCGCACGTCGCCGGTGGGCGCGGCGACCACGGAGGCGAGGTAGGGCGCGCCGAGGCGGCCGAGGCGCTCGAGCACCGCCGCCATCACGTCGGAGCGCGTCCCGAAGTGGTGGCGCAAGGTGGAGAGGCTCACGTCCGCGGCCTGGGCCATCTCGTTCATGGTGACGCGGGCCGCGTCGGGCTGCATCAGGCGCACCTGCAGCGCGTCGAGGATCTGCTCGCGTTTTCGCTCGAAGTCGCGGTTCCGGTCGCCGACCTTGCGGGCCATGGACGATTTCTAACCGGGTGCCTTGCTGAGGGTAATAGTCTGACGTAGATGACAATCAGTCGGTGTCTACAGGCAATCGGAGAACACCATGCACCTCCTCCTCCTGCTCCTCGCCGCGTGCGACACGGCCACCCCCCTCGAGGGGACCCCGATCGGCAGCTGCTCGTACACGAGCCCGTTCTCCGGCGAGCTCGAGTGCCGCGAGTACTACGAGGCCGACGCCGACTACGCCGAGGCCGACTGCCTCGAGCTCCAGTCCACCTTCGAGCCCGACGCCTCCTGCGCCGTCGCGTCTCTCCTGGGCACGTGCACCTACGACGACGGCGACGTGCGGATCCGCACCTTCGTCGACGCCGACGCCCCCGACCGCTGCGGCACGAACGAGTTCGGCTGCGAATTCTTCGCGGACGGCGTGTGGGAGCCCGGGTCCGTCTGCACCGGCGAGGACGAGATCGTCGTGCTCGAGGACCCCTGGCCCCAGCCGGTGCGCGTGTGTGTCGACCCGCTCCCCGACGAGCCGCCGGGGCAGTCCGAGGGCGGGCAGGTGTGCACCTGGGAGGTCGTCTCCGGCGCGACGGAGGAGGGCCGGCACTTCGCCGACTACGCCTCCTGCGACACCGTCGTGCGGCAGCGCGGCTACTCCGACGCCCCGCCCGACGAGCGCGCGTTCGAGGAGGACCCGCGGATGGAGGACCCGACCTACGTCGCCGAGGTCGACTGGGTGCGGGACCAGCTGCGCGCCGGCGCGTGCGAGTGCTGCCACGCGAGCGCCAAGGGGGTCGGCGCGGCGGTGTTCGACGCCGACTTCGAGGGCAACCTCGCCAACATGTTCCACGACGACGGCCTCGCCATGGCCGCCGGCTGGATCCCGACCATCGGCTTCGGCACCTACCCGCCCGCGGAGAACAACGGCTTCTGGCGTTCCTCCGAGGAGAACCCGAACCACCCCGCCATCCCGACCACGGACCCGGAGCGCATGATCACCTTCTTCGAGGGGGAGCTCGCGCACCGCGGCCGCGCGCGGGAGGAGTTCGCGGACCGCACCTACGGCGGCGCCGGCCCGCTCGACGTGCAGCGCGCGTTCGTCCCCTCGGAGTGCTCCGAGGAGGAGGGCATCGCGCCGGACGGCACCATCCGCTGGCTGCCGGGCCGGGCCCGGTACGTCTACGTGATGGAGGCGGACACCGTCACGCCCACGGTGCCCCCGAACCTGGACCTGCCGGAGGGGACCTTGTGGCGGGTGGACGTGCCGGAGGACGGCGTGCCCGTGGCGTCGGAGGCCATCGTGTACGGCAAGGTGCCCGCGGGGATGACGCAGCGGTGGCCGGAGGATGGGGCGCCGCCCGCGCTGGAGGACGGGAAGTCGTACTACCTGTACGTCGCCGCCGACGTGTTGTTCCCGATCTCGCGGTGCCTGTTCACGGCGGGGGAGCCGGCGCCGGCGGGGTGCAGCTCGGCGGGATCGGGGGTGTTCGGGGTGGGGGTGATGGCGGGGTTGGTGGGGGCGGTGCGGCGGCGGGGCCTCACGCCGCCCGCACGACCCCCGCTCGCGTCGCCGCGTCCACGCCGTCGATCCACGCCGAGAGGTTCCGCCGGGCCCGCAGCGCCTCGGCCTGCCGGGGTGTGAGCGGGGTGTCCAGGCTCCGGAGCTGCCCGAAGAGGGCCACGTCCGCGACCGTCCAGGGGCCCACCCACCCGGTCCCGGCGGCCGGCGCGCGCGCGTCGAGCGCGTCCAGGAGCGCGTCGAGGCGGGCCCAGCACGCCTCGGGGCCGGCGCGCCACACGTCCCGCGCGACGAGCGACCGCAGCACGCCCCGGCGGATGAGGCCCGGGATCAGGAGCTTCAGCGGGGCGGGCATCGACCCGAAGAACGACTCCTTCGTCCGCGGCCAGTTGTCGGCGTCGGCCCAGCGGGACGCGACGACGAAGCCGTTGAGCGAGGTGTCCGCGAGCTCCTCCCAGAGCCAGGACTCCGGCGTGGCGGCGAGGCGGCCCTCGGCCACGAGCCAGCGCAGGATCTCGGTCGAGTCGCGCACCGGGCGGCCGTCCACGAGCAGGACGGGCACCTGGCCGGTGGGGTTGTGCGCGCGCCAGGAGTCGGGGCGGGCGCCGTGCCGCCGCTCGTAGGGGAGGCCCGCGAGGCGCAGCGCGCGGTGCACCTTGAGGCAGAACGGCGAGAAGGACTCGATGCCCGCGGTGGCGGAGGCGTCGGCGACTTCGCAGAGGACGAGGGAGGACATGGGGGCTCCGGGTTTCGGTGGACGCTGAGTAGCGCGGCGCTGCTGACACCCTGCTGTCAGCAGCGCGGGCTGAATCGACATGCTCCTGCCAGCGTGGTGGCAGGAGCATGGCAGCAGCCGCCGTGGGGCGGGTAGGCTCGGCGGCATGCGACGCGCCGACCGCCTGTTCCAGATCGTCCACGTGCTGCGGGCGAGCCGCCTCCTGACCGCGCGGGAGCTCGCCGACCGGCTCGGGGTGTCCGTGCGGACCGTGTACCGCGACGTCGACGACCTGCGCGCGAGCGGCGTGCGCATCGAGGGCGAGGCGGGCGTCGGCTACCGCCTCGCGCGGGACCACGAGCTCCCGCCGCTCGTGTTCGACGCGGAGGAGATCGAGGCGCTGGTGGTCGGCGTCCGGCTCGTGACCCGGGTGGGCGACCGCGACCTCGCCCTCGCGGCGCGGCGCGCGCTGGACAAGGTCGAGGCCGCCCTCCCCGCCGACCTGCGCGCCCGGCTCCAGGCCACCGCCGTGTTCGCCCCGACCTTCGATCCGGAGCTCGGCGTCTACGCGCATACGGGCGTGTTGCCCCCCGAGGACCCCGCCGGCGCCACGCTCCGACTGGCGCTGCGCGACCGCCGCCGCGTGCACATCTCCTACGCCGACGGCGAAGGCGCGCCGTCCGAGCGCGTGATCTGGCCGCTCGGCCTGTTCTGGTTCGGCCCGGCGTGGAGCGTCGGCGCGTGGTGCGAGCTCCGCGAGGGCTTCCGCGTGTTCCGGCTCGACCGCGTGCGGGCCGCGACGATGCTCGACGACCAGTACCCCGACCGCCCGGACCGCGACCTCGCCGCCCTCGTCGCGCAGAAGCGCGCGGAGGGGATGCGGAGGGGGTGAGCGCGCCGACGGCCCCACGGCCGGCGGGCGGCACCCGCAACGGGCCGCTGGTGGAGCCGCGGCCGCGCCTGTCACCGCCGGCCGCGCCTCCCAGCGCCGCGCGCTACTCCCCCGCGATCTCCGCCATGTAGAACCCCTCCCGCTCCGCGTCGGGCCACACCGTGGCCTCGTGGAGCGGCTCCGCGACGCTCCGCACGAGCCGCTCGTTCTCCGCGAGCGTGAGCGCGCACGTCGCGTAGACCACCCGCCCGCCGTAGCCGCGCGCCTCCCGCAACAGCTGGGCCTGCGCGTCCGTCGGGAACCGCAGCTTCCAGCGGTTCTCGGGGTGCCGCCGCAACACGCCGGTCCCGGAGCAGGGCGCGTCGACGAGCACGAGATCGTAGCGCCCCTTCGGCGGGCCCACGCGGATGTCGAGCCGGGCCCGCGCCGCGCGCTTCAGGAGCTCGTCGAGCGCGTGCCGGCGCACGTCCCAGGCCTGCACCCGCGCGCCGAGCGCCGCGAGCGCGAGCGACTTCCCGCCCGCCCCGGCGCAGAGGTCGAGGATGCGGGCGCCGGCGAGCGTCGCGCCGCCTCCCTCCGCGGCGACACCCTCCCCACCACGGGGGGGGCGTTGAGCCTGTGAAGAAATCCCCCCGCCCGTGCCGTCGCCGTCTC
>CAYWGD010000004.1:0-127944 GCA_964457335.1 uncultured Enterobacteriaceae bacterium
GGTCGGCGCCCTCCAGGCGCGCGGCGGAGCCGCTTGGTCCGCGGCCCGCGCGGCCGCGGACCGGCCGGGGCCCGGGGCTCCTCCGTGCGGCCACGCGTCCCGCGCCCCGGCCGCCTTCCGGTCGCCTCGCGCGGCGCCGGGGTCGATCTCCACGCCTGGCGCCCGGCCCCGCCGTTGAGCACGCCGAACGCCGCGCCCGGCCCCGACCACGAGCGCCTCGCGCGCCTGCTCGAGCAGGAGGGCCTCTCCACGTCCGACGACGGCCCGAACGTCCTCGCGTGGCTCCAGGACGTGGTGACCCGTGGGCTCCAGGACCTCCTGGAGGGCTCGCTCCCGGCCGTCGCGGGCTCCGCCGGCGCGATCGCGCTCCTGGTGATCCTCCTCGCGGGGATCCTCGCGGCGGTGGTGACCGTCCGGCTCGTGCGCATCCTCCGCGCGGGGCGCGCCCCCGCCACGGGCGAGGAGCCGGCGGCGCAGCCGCTCCCGGCCGCCCTCGCGCCGCCGACCCGCGCCGAGATCGAGCGGCACCTCGCCGACGGGGATCCCGCCGCGGCGCTGCGCGCGCTCTGGCGCTGGGTGGCCGCGCACGTCGAGGCCCACGGCTTCGCGCGGCCGGCGCCCGACCGCACCAACCGCGAGCTCCTGGCCGAGGTGCGCCGCGCCGCTCCGGGCTGGGACCGCCTCCCCGCGCTCGCCCGGCTCACCAACGAGGTGGACGGCCTGCTCTACGGCGGCGCGCACCTCGACGTCACCAGCGTCCGCGCGCTCCTCCCGCTGGCGGAGCAGGTGGTGCGGTGAGCCGGCGCGCGTGGCTGATCGTCGTGGCGATCGCGGCCCTCATCGCGGCGCTCACGCTCGTGTCGGCGCCGCCCGGCGGCGCGCGGAGCGTCCACGACCGCACCGGCCGCGGCTACCGCGCCGCCTTCGCGTGGCTCGCCGGCGAAGGGACCGACGCCCCCGCGGACGTGGCCGCCTGGGACGAGCCCTTCGACGCCCTGCCCGCCCTCGACCCCGCCTTCACGCTCGTGCTCGCGTGGCCGCTGGAGCGCCCGTTCTCGGCCGGGGACACCGCGGCGCTCCTCCACTTCGCCACGCGCGGCGGCCGCCTCGTGCTCCTCCTCGACGGGAGCTCCGACACCACGCCCCCCGCCGAGCTCGTCGAGAAGGCCCTCGGCATCACGCTCGTCCGCGACTCGGACGATCCCCCCTACGCCTGGGCCGACTGGCGCGCGTGGGACGAGGTGCGCCGCGAGGCCACCGGCCCGCACGGCACGCTCCGCACCGCCGCGCGCCGCTGGCACCTCCTCTGCCCCGGCGACGCCGAGACGCTCGCCGCCGACACCGCCGGGCGCGCCCGCGCGTGCCGCCGAGAGCGCGGCGAGGGCGAGGTCGTCGTCGTCTCCGACGCCACCGTCTTCCAGAACGACCACCTCGGCCGCGCCGACAACCTCGCGCTGCTCGACGCCCTGCTCGGCGGGCGGGCGGTGCGCTTCGCCGAGTGGCACCACGGCGCCGCCCCGCTCGCCCGCACGGTCCCCGGCCACGTGCCGGTGCTGCTCTTCGCGCACCTCGGCGCGCTCTGGCTCGTCGCCGCGGTCACCCTCGCGCGCCGCTTCGGCGACCCGCTGCCGCCCCCCGCGCTCCCCGCCGCGTCGATGGCCCGCGCGCTCCGCGCCCTCGCGTCCCTGCACCGCGGGAAGGGCCACGCCGCCGACGCCGCCCACCGCCTCGCCGTGCTGCTGCGCGCCCGCGCGGCCCGCCGCGGCCTCGATCCGTCCACCTTCCCCGCGCCCGACGTCGCCACCGACGCGGCGCTCGTCGACTACGCCGCCCGCGTGACCGCCCTCCAAGAGGAGCACCGCCTGTGACCTCCCCCCGCTCTTCCACCCGCCCGTCCGACCCGGACGCGCTCCCCCTCGAGATGGTCGCGGCGCGCGCCGACGCGCTCCGCGCGGCCCTCGCCACCGTCGTGGTCGGCCAGCCGGACGCCGTCTCCGAGCTCCTCGTCGCGCTGCTCGCGGGCGGCCACGCGCTGCTCGAGGGCGTGCCCGGCCTCGCCAAGACGCTCCTCGCCCGCACCCTCGCCGCCGCGCTCGGCCTGCCGTTCCGCCGCGTGCAGTTCACGCCCGACCTCATGCCCGCGGACATCGTCGGCACCAACGTGTTCGACCTCGCGACGCACACCTTCCGGCTCCAGACGGGCCCCATCTTCACGAACGTGCTCCTCGGCGACGAGATCAACCGCGCCCCGCCCAAGACCCAGGCGGCGCTCCTCGAGGCGATGGAGGAGCGGCAGGTGACCATCGACGGGGTGAGCCACCCGCTCACCGAGCCCTTCTTCGTCGTCGCGACGCAGAACCCGCTCGACCACGAGGGCACCTGGCCCCTGCCGGAGGCGCAGCTCGACCGCTTCCTCGTGAAGGTGCGCGTCGCCTACCCCGCCGCGGCCGACGAGAAGGAGGTCTACCGCCGCTCGCTCGGCGGCGCCGCGCGTCCCGACGCCGTCTCGCCCGTACTCGCGCCCGACGAGCTCCCCCGCATCCGCGCGGCGCTCGGCGCGGTGCACGTCGAGGAGCGCGTCCTGGACTACCTCCTCGCGCTCGTCGCCGGGACCCGCAGGGACCCCCGCCTCAGCGCGGGCGCGAGCCCCCGCGCGGGCACCGCGCTGCTCGCCGCCGCGCGCGTGTGGGCGGCGCTCGACGGCCGCGCCTTCGTCCTCCCCGACGACATCAAGCGCATGGCGCCCCCCGTCCTCCGGCACCGCCTCGTCCCCACCCCCGACGCCGAGCTCGAGGGCCAGTCGGGCGAGGCCATCCTCGCCGGGCTGCTCGCGCGCATCGAGGTCCCCCGGTGAGCACCCCGGCGGCCGCGCGCGGCGCCATCCTCCCGAGCGCCCGCGCCTTCCGGCTGTGGGGCTGGGCCAGCCTGCTCTTCGTGGCGGGCTGGGTCGCGCCCACGCTCGGCTACGTCGGGCTCGCGCTCGACGTGATCATCGGGGCCCTCGTCGTGCTCGACGGCCGCGCCGCCCGCCGGATGCGGCTCGAGCTGGTGCGCGAGCTGCCGCCCACCGTCTACCAGGGCGAGCTCGCCACGCTCACCGTGCGGGTCGCCAACCCCTCCGGCCGCCCGCTCGGCGTACGCGTCCGCGAGGTGCTGCCCGCCGCGCTCGCCGACACCGCCGTGGAGCTCGACGTGGAGGTGCCGCCCGGCACCGAGGTCGCGCCCACCGTCGCCGTGCGCCCCCGCGCGCGGGACCGCGTCACCCTCGGCACCGCCGCGCTCCGCGTGCGCGGGCCCCTCGGCCTCGCCTGGGCCGAGCGCCGCGGCGGCGACCCGCTCGCCGTGAAGATCTTCCCCAAGGTGCACCACGAGGGCGAGACGGGCATGGTGCTCCGGGCCGCGCTCGAGAAGCGCGACGGGGCGCACGCGCGGGCGATGTCCGGCCCGTCCACCGAGGTCGCGTCGCTCCGCGAGTACCTCCCCGGCGACGACTACCGCTCGATCCAGTGGAAGGCGACCGCCCGCCGGGCCGGCGCCGCCGGCGGCCGCCCCGTCAGCGTCGAGCGCACCTGGGAGCAGCGCCAGCGCCTCGCCATCCTGCTCGACGCCGGCCGCCCCATGGCCGGCGCGGACGGCGCCTGGACGAAGCTCGACCACGCGCTCTCCGCGGCGCTCGCGCTCGCGCGGGTGGCCGTCACGTGGGGCGACGAGGTCACCATCGTGCTGTTCTCGCGCACGGTCCGCCGCGTGGTGCGCACCGGCGGGCGCGTGCAGGACTTCGCCGCCGTGTTCGAGGCGCTCCACCGCGAGCAGGCCGACGCCCACGAGCCCGACTGGGACGGCCTCGTGCGCTGGTGCGCCTCCGGGCTGCCCCGCCGCACGCTCACGGTCGTGTGCACCTCCGTCGTCGACCCCGGCACCACCGACCGCCTCACCGGCGCCCTCGGCGCGCTCGCGAGCCGCCACCGCCCGCTGCTCGTGAACCTCGCCGATCCCGCCGTCGCCGCGAGCGCCCGCGCCCGGCCGGGGGACGGGGCCGCGGGGGTCGAGGCCGCCTTCGCCAAGGTGACGGCGATGGGCATCGAGGAGGAGACGCGCGCGCTCGAGGTCCGGCTCCGCGCGGCCGGCGTCGCGTCCGTCACCGTGCCGGCCGACCGCCTCACCCTCGGCATGTTGCGGGGTTGGATGGAGCTGAAGGCGCGGCGCGGCGGGTAGCGGCGCCCCCACGTACCGGGCCGGGGCTCCGCGGGTGGGCCCACGATTAAGCCGAGCTAAGCGGATCGCCCCGCGGCGCGGCGGCATGTTGGCTCCAGAACGGAGACCCCATGCTGATGTTGCTCCTCCTCGCCTGTGACAACGAAGAAACCAGGCCGGCCGGCTGGACCCCCGGCGGCCCCGAGGTCGTCGACCTCGCCGTCGGCGAGCGCGGCACGTGCGCCGTCACCGGCGCCGGCGAGCTCTGGTGTTGGGGCCGCTTCAACGTGCCCGCCGGGCAGGTCACGGCGCCCCCGACCCGCGTGGCCGGCCTCGGCCCCGTCGTCGCCGCCGCCATGAGCGACAACTTCCTCTGCGTCCGCCACCCCGACGCGAGCGCGGCGTGCCACACCGGCTCCACCTGGGGCTACGACGGCCAGACCTTCACCGTCGGCACGCCCGACGCGAGCTTCACCGACGTGGCGCGGATCACGACGGGCTACGGCCGGGCGCTCGTCGTCGAAACGGACGGCGCGCTGTCCGCCCGGGACATCGGCTGGGGGTACGCCGGGGACGTCCAGGTGCTCGCGGAGGGCGACTTCGTGGAC
Source organism: uncultured Enterobacteriaceae bacterium (assembly GCA_964457335.1). Classification (GTDB taxonomy): domain Bacteria; phylum Myxococcota_A; class UBA796; order UBA796; family SXON01; genus CAJBVW01. The sequence goes on from CAYWGD010000004.1 coordinate 4,803, forward strand.
GCTGCGATCGCCCCGAGCGGCGAGTGGTGCGCGCTCCACGCCGACGGCGCCCTCGACTGCACCAACCCGCCCGCGGCGTACGTGCCCGACGCGCACGGGCTCGTGCTGGGGCTCGAGGAGGGCTGCGTGCTCGACGGCGCCGACCAGCCCTGGTGCTGGCGCACCGACGACGCCGACCCGATCCCCGCCACGGTCGACGGCGTGCCCGTGGCGACGGACCTCGCCCTCGGCGACGCGCGCGCCTGCGCCGTCCTCCCCGGAGGCACCGTCGACTGCTGGGGCGACGCCGCCGCGGAGGACCTCTCGGCGCTCGCGGGCATCCGCGCCGTGGACGCGGGCCAGGACCACGTCTGCGGGATCGACGCGGACGGCGCGGTGTGGTGCTGGGGCGACGACGAGTGGTCGCAGCTCGGCCCCGAGGGCCCCGGCGCGGCCGGCACCTATGACGGCACCGGCGCCGACCCGGTGCGCGTGACGGGGCTCCCGGGCTGAACGCGGGGGGCGCGGCTCCCGGAAAGCCTCGTCTATGTTGGGCGGAGAGGCCCCCATGCGTTCCCTGCTCCTCCTGCTCGCCGCGTGCGCCGACGGGACCGGTGACACCGCCAAGTCATCGGACTCGGCGGCGCCGGACACGGACACCGACACGGCCGTCGACACCGCCGACACCGCGCCGCCCGACGAGAACGAGGCGCCCGGCGCGGCCGCGATCGCCATCACCCCCTCCACCCCGCCGGTGGGCGCCGACTTCACCGTCACCATCGTCACCGAGGCGGTCGATCCCGACGGCGACGCGGTCACCTACCGCTACGCCTGGACCGTCGACGGCGTGGACGCCGGCCTCGACGGCCCCACCGTGCCCGGCACCGGCGCGGCGCTCGGCCAGCGCTGGGAGGTCACCGTCACGCCCAACGACGGCGAGCTCGACGGCCCCGCCGCGACCGCCGCCGTCGTCGTCGGCAACTCGCCACCGAGCGCGCCCGGCCTCGCCATCACGCCCACCGAGCCCCGGGACGGCGACGACCTCACGCTCACCATCGACCCGCTCCCCGTCGACCCCGACGGCGACCCGCTCACCACCACCATCACCTGGTACCAGAACGAGTCGTACGTCCCCTGGTTCGACGACCTCACCGTCATCGACGGCGCCTACGTCGGCTACCCCGACACCTTCCGCGCGGTCGTGTCGGTCAGCGACGGCGTCAACGACCCCGTGGTGGCCGAGGCGAGCGTCGCGCTCACCTGGTCGTGCACCAACCTGCCGCCCGAGGCGCTCGACGACACCACGCTCTCCGACGCGCGCGCCTACCACGGCGTGTCCTTCGACGACGACGGAAACCTGCTCGGCTACGACGGCCGCGGCTCGCTCGTGAAGACGGACTACGACGGGAACCGCCAAGTCTTCCTGCCCGGCGTGGGCACCGTCCAACAGATCGACCGCTTCCCCAACGGGGATTGGGTGTACGCGGACAACACCAACCAACGCCTGGTCCGGTTGGACGCCGCGGGTGGCACGACCACCATCGCCACCGACGTGGGGAGCGCCTACGGCGTGGTCGTCGGGCCCGACGAGATGGTCTACATCGCCTACCCCGACGTGAAGCGCGTCGATCCCGACACCGGCGAGGTCACGACGCTGCTCGACACGCCCGCCGGGTACACCTACCACGTGCTCGAGTTCAACCTCGACAGCACCGTGCTCTTCCTCGGGACCATCGGCCGCGGCGACGTCTACTACGTCGAGCTCGACGCCAACCTCGACCCTGTCACCGAGCCGGCGCTCTACGCCTCGGGCGTCGGGTCCGGCTGGCACGACGGGCTCGGCATCGACACCTGCGGCAACCTGTGGGTCGCGGACTACTCGAGCCGCGGGCTCTACCGCGTCGAGACCGACGGCACCGTCACCTCCATGGTGGGCAACGACCCCACCTCCTACGGCCACGGCCTGCAGTGGGGCAGCGGCATCGGCGGCTGGCGGACGGACACGTTGTACCAGCCCCAGCCCTACAACAGCAACACCGTGCGCGAGGTCGTCATCGGCTTCGGGAGCGGCGACACCGTGCGCACGTGGAACGGGGTCGCCGTGCCCTGGTAGGGCTCTGTTCGGGCAGCCGCTCCGCGCTGCGGAGGCCGCCCCGCCTCCGGCCGACGTCGGCGGCCCGGGTGCCCCCACGCGGCAGGGCGTGGTAGATCCGCGCCCATGGTCCCCGAGCGCCGCCTCCGCGAAGACATCGTCAAGTTCGGCCGCCTCTGCTACGAGCGGCACCTGCTCGTCGCGATGGACGGCAACCTCTCCGCGTTGTTGCCCGACGGGAGCGTGCTCTGCACCAAGGCGGGCTGCCACAAGGGCTTCCTCACGGACGACGACCTCGTGGTCATCGACCGGAGCGGCCGCAAGCTCCGCGGCCAGGGGAACCCCACGTCCGAGATGGCGATGCACCTCGCCTGCTACGACGAGCGGCCCGACGTGCGCGCGGTCATCCACACGCACCCGCCCATCTCCATCGCGTTCACCATCGCGGGCGTGAGCATGGCGCGCTGCGTGCTTCCCGAGGTCGTGCTCACGCTCGGCACCGTCCCCACCGTCGAGTACGCCACCACCGGCACGAAGTCGCTCGCGGACGGCATCCGCCCCTACGTGCGCCACCACGACGCGGTGCTGATGGACCGCCACGGCGCCGTGTGCCTCGGCAAGGACCTGCTCACCGCCTTCTGCAACCTCGAGACGATGGAGCACACCGCGCTCATCACCAAGACGGCGCGGGATCTCGGCGGCGTGAAGGAGCTCCCGCCCGACGAGGCCGCGAAGCTCCGCTCCATGGGGCTCAAGCGCTACGGCGGCCCGCCCTCTGCCGTCGCGAAGGCCGACCACGCCGGGGCCGACCTCCCCGAGGCCTGCCGCTCCTGCTCCGGCTGCGCGCACCCCACCCCGTCGGGCGTGGCGCCCAAGGTCGACCTCAAGATGGCGCGCGTCACCACCGCGCCGGTCGTGTCGTCCTCGATGGAGGACGCGCTCGTGAGCGAGGTGCTCAAGGCGCTCGGGCGCTGACGGGCTCGAAGACGAAGGGGTAGGCCACCTTCACCGGCTCCGTGGCGCCCGTCGCGGGGAAGGCGAGCGCCTGCACCTGCCCGACGACGCAGGCCTCCACGGCGGCGTTGGAGAGCGAGGACTCCTTGATCCGGGCCTCCTGGACCTTCCCGGCCGGGTCGATCGAGAAGGACACGATCACCTTGCCCCGAAGGTCGGGGAGCTCGCGGAGAGCCGCCTCGTAGCAGGCCTCGACGGTGGGCGTCGCGTCCGCGATCGCGGCGCGGACCGCCTCCTTGAAGGACGCGCCGGCCGCGGGGTCCGGCGCCGCGGGCTTGGACTCGGCCGTGCCGGAGCCGAGCGACCGCACGCGCTCCACGGCGGCCGACGCCTCGGGGGACTCCTCCCACTCGGCCAGAAGCCGCGCGTAGGCCCGGCGCGCCCCCTCGACGTCCCCCAGCTTCGCCTGCTCGTCCCCCAGCGAGAGGAGCACGCCGGGCACGTCGCTGTCGGTGTCGGAGGCCTCGGCGAGCCATTCCGTCCATGCCGCCACGGCGCGCTCGCGCCAGGGGGTGTCCGCGCCGCCCTCCCGCGCGACGGTCTCGGCCTGCGCGTGCGAGTAGTCGCCGAGGCGGCGGGTGATGTCGGCCCAGGCGCGGCTCCCGTGCTCCATCGAGCCCCGCATCTGCTCCATCGCGGTCACGCTCTGCGCGCGGGCGCGCTCCTCCTTCGACGGCTTCGCCGCGTCGGCGGACGGCGCGAAGAGCAGGAGAAAGGCAAGGAGTGTGCCGAAGGTCATTCGGGCATCGTACCAGAGCTCGATCCCGGCCGGGCCTCCGCCTCGGCGGATAGAGGGTCGCGACGATGCCGCGCGTCTTAATCAGCTACGCCCACGAGTCCGACGCGCACGAGGCGCGCGTGCTGGACCTCGCGCAGTCGCTCCGGCGGCGCGGCGTCGATGCCTGGATCGACCGCTTCGAGGGTGTCGTGCCGGAGGGCTGGCCCGGCTGGATGCGCCGGCAGGTCGAGAAGGCCGACGTCGTGCTGCTCGTGTGCACCCCCACCTACGTCGAGCGCTTCGAGGAGCCCGTCGGGGAGAGCCGGGGCGTGACGTGGGAGGGCTTCCTCGTGCGCCAGCTCCTCTACGAGGCGGGCGGCCACAACCACAAGGTCCGGTGCGGCTGGTTCGAGCCCACGCCGCTCCCGCGCGACCTCGCGCAGCACAAGGGCTTCCCGCTCGGGGACCTCGACGCCGTCGTGCGCGCGCTCCGCGGGCAGGCGGAGGTCGACCCGGCGCCATTGGGTGTGCCAGAGGCGCGCTCGGCGGGCATGGGGAAAGACCCGGACAAAGCCGGCCAGCTGGATCTCGCCTACGAGCGTCGGCGGGAGGCGCGTCGGGCGGGGGAGGGCGTGGCGGAGCTGGACCGCGAGATCGTGTCACTCGAACGCTCCATCCGCGGCGAGCGCTCGGTGGGCCCGGGCGCCACCCTCGGACCCTACACCCTGGTGGCGCAGATCGGTGAGGGGGGCTTCGCCACCGTGTGGCGCGCGGTCGAGTCGCTGGAGTTCGGCGAGGAGCGCGAGGTCGCGCTGAAGGTCCTCCACTCCAAGTGGATCGAGGCGCCCACGTATGTGGAGCAGTTTCGCAGAGGCGCTGCGTTCATGGCATCCCTGGATCACGACGCGATCGTTCCCGTGCTGCGGCTCCCGGCGCCGGGCGAACGGTTCTATTCGATGGCGCTCATGCGAGGTGGCAACCTCCGGGAGGCTGTTCTCTCCCGCCGCCTCGGTGTTCGAGACGCGATGCGCGTCGCGTTGGACGCCGCCCGCGGCCTTGCTGTGGCGCACGCCCGGGGTCGGGTCCATGGCGATGTCAAGCCTCACAACGTGCTGCTCGACGCGGCAGGTCGGGGGCGGATGGCGGACTTCGACCTCGTGCGAGTGGTGGACGCGGAGACCGCCCAACGCACTCGCGCGGTCGGCAGCATCTGCTACCTGGCGCCCGAGATCGAGCAGCCCCCGCACCGAGCGGATGCTCGCGCGGATGTGTACGGGTTGACCCTGGTGCTCACGTTCTGTGCCGCCGGGCGCGACCTGCTCATGAGGGACGTCGGGCATCCCGAGCGCTTCCTGTCGCGCCTCCAGCTCTCGGATTCGCTCCGGAGCGCACTGGCGAAGGGGTTGGAGGAGGAGCCGCAGAACCGGTACGCAACTGTCGGCGAGCTATCTCAGGCGGTGGAGCGCGCGTGGAACATCGAGAGGGGCAGGAAGAGAGCTGTCTCTGTACCCTCGCTGGAGCTCGTGACCGTCGGCCCTGGCTCGTTCCGGATGGGAAGCCCCGAAGGAGTCGGCCACAGAGACGAGCGACCGAGGCATACCGTCACGATCACCAGGGATCTCCGTGTGAGCGTCACTCCGGTGACGCAAGCTCAGTGGCGGGAGATCGCCCGAGGCTCTGGTCTGAATCTCGGCCCGTCGTTCTTCAACGGTGACGACCTCCCCGTAGAGAACGTCTCCTGGCTCGACGCGGTCCGCTGGTGCAATGTTCTCTCGGCCCGCGAGCGGCTCGCGCCTGCGTACAGATTCGACAGGAGCGGCGCATATGTGGAGAGCGTCAACCTGGACGCCGGCTACCGTCTGCCCACGGAGGCCGAGTGGGAGTACTTCGCTCGCGCAGGCACGGATGGAATTCGAAGCTTCGGCGAAGATGAAGCGAGGCTCAACGAGTACGCTTGGCACCAGGGAAACTCGGACAAACGCACACACCCCGTGGGGCAAAAGCTCTCAAATCAGTGGGGACTCTTCGACATCTACGGCAATGTCTGGGAGTGGTGCACAGATGAGTGGTGTCGTCCCTACACCCCCAAGGGATCGATCGATCCGCTCTCTCTACCAGGGACCGAGCGTGCTCGCGTGATCCGTGGCGGCTGTTGGTCGTCCGGTGCCGACGAATGTCGTTCTTCGTTCCGGCAGTGGTTCGGAGCGGATGAGTTCGACGACGACCTCGGCTTCCGCGTCGTCCTCCCCGTCCCCTAGTCACCACTCGTTCGCGTTGTTCGTGCAGACATCCGCGAAGTACTCCGGCATGTGCCCGTACGTGGCGCAGTCCGCGTAGTTGCCGTCCCGGTCGGTGACGACGAACAGCACGGTGAGTTGGTTGGACGTGGACCGCTCGTTCACGTCGAACAACGTGCTCACGTTGGCGGTCTGCGCGTCCGGGTCCTCGGTGAGCGCGAGCTCGATCGCCTTGGTCTCGCTCTCCGCGTCGAAGTCGGTGGTGAGGAAGGCGTCGTGCTCCTCGGCCCACACGCCGCACTCGACGAGGCACTCGAACGCCGGGTCGCCCGTCTCGATGAGCGAGAGGGTGACGGTGCCGAGCTCGCCGGTGGCGTTGATCTCCCAGGTGCAGGTCCGGGCGCCGCAGCCCCCGTTCATCCACATGATGAGGACGTCGCTCCCGCCGCCGGACGTGTCCGTGCCCGTGTCGACGTCGGTGTCGGTGTCGGTGTCGGTGTCGGTGTCGGCGTCCCCGGTCTCGCCCGTGTCCGCGTCGTCCTTGTCGGGCAGGGGGCAGCCGACGAGCAGCACGGAGAGGAGCGCGGAGCGGATCACGAGGCCTCCTGCGGCGCGGAGGAAGGCGCCGCGAGCTCCAGCCTGTCCGGGTTCTCCAGGATCTCGCGCAGCTCCTTGGCAACGAGCCCGGCGTGCAGCCCGTCGACGAGCCGGTGGTCGAAGGTGCCGTTCACGTGCAGGACACGCCCGGGCACGACGCGATCGCCCTCGACCACGGGCTTGCGCTCCACGGCGCCGAGCGTGACGATGAGCACGGGCCGCCCGAGGGGGAAGAACGGCGCGTAGGCGCGCGTGAGGCCGAAGGTGCCGACGTTCGTGACGAAGGCGGAGCCGAAGGGGTCCGGCGGCGCGCCGAGCATCCGCGGGCTGATGTTCCAGGTCCATTGCAGCCAGTTCACGAAGCCGAGCACCAGCCGGAGGAGCGGGCCGGGCATGGTGTCGAGGAGCCGCTTGGTGCCCTCGAAGTCGGCGTCCTGGCGGGCGCGGATCTTCGCGGCGCGATCGCGGAGCTGGCGGGCGATGTCGGCGACCGAGAGCGTGTCGGCGCGCGCGATCTTGACCCCCGAGAGATCGGCCTTGGCCGCGCTCCCCTCGGCGTCCTCGACGGCCACCTGCACGAAGATGTCCACGTCCCGGCGGATCCAGATCTCGCCGAAGCGCACGATCCCGTTGATGTCCCGGTGCCGGTCCAGCACCATCGCGAGCGCGCGGGTGACCGCGTGCGTGATCGTGACCTTCTCCCCGGTGCGCGCGCGCTCCGCGGCGATCCACGCTTCGAGCGGCTCCGCGCGGATCTCCATCGAGCCGTACATCTGCGGGTCGGTGGGCTCGGGCCACACCGCGGCGGCGATGCGCCGGAACGAGGAGACCTTCGTCAGGCGGGTCAGGTGGACGTTCGGCATGTGCGAGGATCTACCACGACCCGGCCCCGCCTCGGCGCGGCTCCCCAACCGAAGGGGATCGCCCCGACCCGACGGAGTTCTCCTCGGCACGGACGGGGGGGCGTTGCGGGGGGGCGGAGCCCCCCTGCCCCAAGAAAAGTCACGACCCGACGCGCCGCCGGAGCCCGACCGCGGCGACCAGGAGCCCGACGGCCGGCCAGGCCCCGACCCGGGGGACGCTCGCGCACCCGCACGCGATCGGCGGGTCGTCCTCTCCGCGACCGGCGGTCGGGGTGGTGCCGTAGCCGACCTCGCCCTCCTCCCCGACGGCCGTGATCACGAGCGTGTAGGCCCCCTCGGCGGGCGCCGCGTCGGTGACGACGCCGTCCTGGACGAAGGCGGCGCGCACGGGCCCGTCGACGGTGACCGCGCCCCCGCCGATGTCGACGAAGTAGCTCCCGTACAAGCCCGGCAGCGGGAGGACCTCCCACGCCGGCGCGGCGTCGTGGGTGGCGGCGCGGGTCGGCCGCTCGTACAACGCCCCCTCGCGAAGCGTGCCGGCGGCCACCTCGGCGGCCATCTCCGCCACCATCTCGCCGAAGTCGCGCCCGGCGACCTCCCCGACGAGCACGTCCCAGGCGGTGTCGTCGTCCCGGCCCGCGAGCCACACCTCGCGCACGCCGTCGAAGCCGAACACGCGCTCGTCGAGCCAGGCGTTGAGCAGGAGCATGCCGTAGGGGTGGAAGCGCTCCACGGCGTCGAAGCGCGCGTGGGGCCACTGCGCGTACCAGAACGTCGACTCGGCGTAGGTGTCGAGCGACGGCGCGGCCCGCTCCGCGACCCACTCGCTCGTGGCCTCCCAGTACCAGGCGTCCGCGCCCCCGAGCTCCCAGTCGCGCAGCCGGTACTGGAGCATGTGGCCGAACTCGTGCACGGCGACCGAGAGCCCGAAGCGCGGATCCTCCAGGTCGTAGGCAGGGTTGAGGTAGGTGACCGGGTAGCCGTCGGGGTAGTCGTCGGAGCCGTAGACGGTGGTGTAGCCGGAGCCGCCGAGCGCGGGGTCGAGGACGACCCACAGGAGCCACTCGTCGGAGGAGGTGGGCGCGGGCCAGCCCTCCTCGTCGACGAGCACGGTCCAGGCCGACTCGAGCTGGTCGAGCAGATCGGCGGCGCGGGCAGGGTCGACGGTCGCGTCGGACCACTGGACCGTGAAGTTGGTGCCGTCGAGGTGGAACGCGAGGCTCTCGCCGTACACCCCCTTCCGGCCGCCCCGGGGGCGCACCCGGCCCATCTCGGCCGGCGCCTCGATCATGCGCACGTCGTCCGCGTGCCCCCCCGAGAGCGCGTCGAGCACGTCGGGCAGCAGGCAGTCCATCTGCCAAGAATAGTCCCGTCCGGCCGCGCGTGCGGCCGCGCGAGACGGTTATCCTCGGGGCATGCGCCTGCTGTTGCTCGTGTTCGTGGGATGCGCGGCGGAGGACGAGAAGCCCGCGGGGTCGGTGGAGCTCCCCACGGACACCTCGCCCGATCCCGACGATACGGGGGAGCCCGACGACTCGGGTGACTCGGGCGACTCGGGCGACGCGGGCGACTCGGGCGACTCGGGCGACTCGGGCGACACCGGAGAGGGCTCCGAGGGCGCGATCGTCCCGGCGGAGGGTGCGCGGCTCCTGGACGACCTCGACGGCTCCACGTGGAGCCCCGTGGCGGTCGGCGCGTTCGCCGAGGACGGGGCGGACGCGCTCCTCTTCGAGCGGATCGGGGCGTTCGTGGTGGCCACGCCGCACGCGACGGGGGACGCGACGATCGGGGAGCGCACCGTCGGCGGAGGCGCGCTCGGGGACCCGGCGGAGTGGGCGGGCGGCGACCTCGACGGGGACGGCCTCACCGATCTCGTGGAGGTGAGCACCACGACCGAGCCCGATCCCTACGATCCGTACGACGAGTTCGTCTGGTCCACGAGCACGATCCGCCTGTACGCCGGCCCCCTGGCCGCGGGCGCCTCCACGCGGTGGTCGGTCGCGCTCGACCCCGTGTACACCTCGGCCGGGTGGCCGAACTTCCTCGTGGAGGACCTCGACGGGGACGGCGCGCCCGAGGTGACGGTCGTCGCGGGGACGCGCTCGGCCTACACCGGCGAGGTGGGGGCGTGGCGGGTGGCCGGGGACGCGACGGTCACGACGTTGCTCGAGCCGCGCATGGGCACCGCGTTCGGCGAGCTCAACCAGGTGGCCGGCGGCGACCTCGACGGCGACGGGTTCGCGGACCTGGTGGTCTACCAGTCGGACGACGAGGCGTTCACCGTCTTCCCGGGGCCGCTCGGGGACGTGTGGCCGGACGAGTCGGACGGGTCCGCCGTGGTGACCGGGACCGGGGAGCCCCAGATCCTCGGCGACATCGACGGGGACGGGCACGGCGAGCTCGTGACGACCGACGCCAGCTCGGTGTGGCTCCTCCGGGGCCCGCCCGTCGGCGGCGCGCTGGCCGACGTGGCGAGCGCGCGGATCGGCTCGGAGAACGAGAACCCCGCCGACAGCGAGTTCTTCGCCACCGCCGGGGACGTCCGGGCGGACGGCGACGCCGAGCTCGTCCTCACCGACCCGCGCTGGGGGGGGGACGGCCGCTTCCGGGGCGCCGTCTACGTGTTCGACGACCTCCCGAGCGGGGTCGTCTCCGCGTCGGCCGCGGACGTGCGCATCTACGCGGAGACCGACTCCCAGTGGCGCGGCACCTGGCCAAACGTGCTCGCGGACGGTCGCGTCCTCGTCATGGCCTACGGCGAGACCCACGCCTACGGCACGGGCCTGTACTACCTGCTCGACATCCCCTGATCCGGTGTTCGACCTCGCCGCCCTCCCCCTCGCGCGGATCCCGCTCCTGGGCGGGCCGACCGCCATCGAGCCCATCGGCCCCGACACCTGGGTGAAGCGCGAGGACCGCGCCGGCACGCTCTACGGCGGCAACAAGGTGCGGAAGCTCGAGTGGCTGCTCGGGGCCGCGCTGGAGACCGGCGGCGACGTGCTCACGGCGGGCACGGTCGGCAGCAACCACCTCGTCGCCACCGCGGTGTACGGGCAGGCGAGCGGGGCCCACGTACACGCCGTGGTCGCGCCGCAGCCCGACACGCCGTCGGCGCGGGTGAACGCGCGCATCCTCCACGCGCACGCGGAGAAGCTCTGGGTCGCGTCGAGCGGGGTCGCGGTGCCGTTCGCGTGGGCGAAGGCGGAGGTCGCGATCCGGGGGTTCGGCGGGTACCCGCCGACGTCGTTCCCCATCGGCGGGTCGAGCCCGCTCGGGTGCGTGGGCTGGGTGGGCGGCGGGCTGGAGATCGCCGCCCAGGTGGCGGCGGGGGAGCTGCCGGCGCCCGATCGGATCTACGTGGCGCTCGGCTCGGGCGGCACCGCCGCGGGCCTGCTCGTGGGGCTGCGGCTCGCCGGGCTCGCGTCCGAGGTCGTCGCGGTGCGCGCCGCCCCGTCCTGGCTCGCGTCGGGCCTCCGCGTGCGGCGCCTCGCCGGCCGCGCCCTCGCGCTCCTGCGCCGCCACGGCGCGCCGACCGTGGCCCTCGGCGGGCTGCGTGTCGTCGACGGCTTCTACGGCGAGGGCTACGCCCGCCCCACGCCCGCGACCGAGGCGGCGAAGGCCCGCGCGGCCGACCTCGGGCTCGCCCTGGAGGGCACGTACACCGCGAAGGCCTTCGCGGCGCTCGAGGCCGAGCCGAGCGGGCGGCGCCTGTTCGTCCACACGGCCAACAGCCGACCGCTGGAGCCGCTGCTCGCGACCGCGCTCGACGAGGTGCCGCCCTCGCTCGCGAGCCTGCTCCGGCGCTGATCCGGTCGCGCGACCTCAGCTCACCCGCTGCGCCAGCGAGCGCGCGAGATCTTCGAGCAGGCGTGTCGCGGGCGCCGGGTGCTCCCCGGCGAGGGCCTCGCGGGCCGCGTCGTCGAAGGGCGTCGGACGCTCCCCCGGCATCCGCTCCCAGAAGGAGGGCTGCGTGGCAACGAGGTCGCTGGTGAGCCCGTCCACGAGCTCCCGGGCGATGGCGTAGTCGGCGCCCGAGACGAAGCGCAGCCAGAGGCTGGAGAGCCGCGGCGTGAGGACGGGGACGTGGAGCGTGAGCGGGCGCATGCCCCGGAGCCGGGCGATGCGTAGGAGGATCGCCTCCGCCGTGAGCGTCTCGGGGCCCGGGAGGTCGTAGATCGCGGAGCCCTCGTCGGGCAGCTCGAGCGCGACGCGCAGCGCACGCACCACGTCGTCGACGGCGACCGGCTGCGAGCGGCTCGCGAGCCACTTCGGCAGCAGCATGAGCGGCAGGCGCGCGGCGAGATCGCGGCAGATGCGCCAGCTCGCGCTCCCCGCGCCGACGATCATGCTCGCGCGGATCTCGACGACCGGCGCGGGACCGGAGCGGAGGATCGCGCCGGTCTCGAGCCGGCTCCGCAGGTGCGGGGAGGGAGGACCCAGCGGCGCCACCCCGCCCAGGTACACGATGCGCCGGAGCCCCGCGTGCGCAGCGGCGTCGCGGAAGGTGGTCGCGGCGGCCCGGTCCCGCTCCGCGTAGCCGGGGCCCTCGGCCATCCCGTGGATGAGGTAGACGGCCGCGTCCATGCCCTCGAGCGCCGCGGCGACGGACGCCGGATCCGCGGCGTCCATGCGCACCCAATCGCGGCCGGGGTGGCGCTCCGCCGCGCGCGCGGGGTCCCGCGTGGCGCACCGCACGCGGAAGCCGCTCCGCCGGAGCTCCGGGTAGAGGCGGGCCCCGACGAACCCCGTCGCGCCGGTCAGGAGCACGGCTGTGAGCGGCTCCACTCCTCCCCCCGTTCGCGCTCCACGTAAGGACGGCCGGCCCGTGCGCCCACCGGCAGCAGGCGGGGTGCGTAGCTTGGCGTGTACGAAACCCACCCCGCGACCCACCGACCGGCCCATCCCCCGCGGGGCGCGGGTGGTGGCGCTCTTCGCCGCGTGTATCGGCGCCACGGGCGTGCTCGGCTGGCTGGCCGCGATCGAGAGCCTGCGGGCGGTGCACCCCGCCATGCCGGCCATGCAGCCGAACACGGCCCTCTCCATCGTCGCCTGCGGGATCTCACTCGGGCTGCCGGACCGCGCCCGGGTACCCGCGATCCTCCTGGCCCTCTTCTCGGTCGTCGTCGGCGCGCTCACCACCGTTGAGTACGTGAGCGGGCGCGACCTCGGCATCGACCACGCGGTCCTGCGCGGCACGATGCGGATGTCCCCGCAGACCGCCGTGGCCGCCACGCTGACGGGGCTCGCGATGCTCACGCGCCGCCTGCCGGGCCACCAAGGCCTCGCGCAGCCCCTCGTGGTCGTCCCGGTCACGCTCTGCTACCTGTCGATGGTCGGGCTCCTGCTCCGCGCCACGGTGCCGGTCTTCCCGTTGGCGACGACGATGGCCGTGCCCACGGGGACGGCGTTCGCGCTCCTCGGCGCCGCCGTGGCGTTGTCCCAGCCGGAGCGCGGCCTCGTCGCGCGGTGGCGGAGCCGCGGGCCGGGGGGCCGCACGGTCCGCACCCTCCTCCCGGCGTTCGTGGTCCTCCCGACCGCGCTGGGGATCCTCCGGATGGCTGGCGAGCGCAGGGGCATCTACGACGAGGGCTTCGGAATCGCGCTCCAGGCCACCGTGATGATGGTGCTGCTCGCGGCCGGCACCCTCCGGCACGGCCAGAGCCTCGACGAGCGGGAAGAGGCCCGGGCCCGGCAGGCCGACCGCTTCCGCAAGATCGTCGAGAACATCCCGGAGGGCGTCAGCGTCATGAACGCGGACGGCCGCGTGCTGTACGCGAATCCGCGCCTGTGCGACCTGCTCGGCCGCTCCGCGGGCCCCGGGCTCGCGCTCGTCGACTGTGTCGATCCGGCGGTCCGGGACCTGTTCCACGACTTCCTCCGGCGCGCCGAGCAGGGGCCCGCCCGCGTGACGGTCGCCGTGAACGCCGGGGCCGAGCGTCGCTTCCTGCGCCTCGCCGCCGCGCCCGTGCCCGACCCGCTCCCGGGCATGGAGCGGACCACCCTCCTCGTCGTCGTCGACGACACCTCCCGCCGGATCGCCGAGGACCACCTCCGGACGCGCGCGGGCGAGCTCCAGATCGCCCTCCGCGACCTCGACGCCTTCGCGACGGTCGCCTCCCACGAGCTCCGCGAGCCCCTCCGCAAGATCCAGCTCCTCGCGGACGTCGCCCGGGACGCGCCGGCGGGCGACCCGAGCGCCGCGGACGCGCTGGGCCGCATCCGCCGGGCCGCCGCGCTCCTCCAGGATCGCGTGGCTGCCCTGCACACCTACTCGCGGCTCGGGGCGTCCGCGCGCGTGGTGCCCAACGTCGACGTCGCGGCGGTGGTCCGCGAGGCCGAGGGGCGGCTGTCCGCGCGGATCACCGAGGCCGGCGCGTCCGTCGTGGTGGGCGTCCTCCCCACCATCGAGGCCGACCCGGCGCTCCTCTGCGAGCTGTTCACCCACCTGTTCGACAACGCGCTGAAGTTCCGCCGGCCGGGCGTTCCGCCCGTCATCGAGGTCGCTTCCGCCCCGCGGAGCGGCGGGCGCGTGGCGATCACGGTCGCGGACAACGGGGTGGGGCTCGACGAGTCGGACTCCGGGCACCTCTTCGAGGTGTTCCGGACGGCGCACGCCCGCGGGCGCTTCGACGGGCAGGGCATCGGCCTCGCGACCTGCCGCCGCATCGCGGAGCTGCACGGCGGCGAGATCACGGCGCGGGGCAGTCCCGGCCAGGGCAGCGTGTTCACCGTCTGTCTGCCCGTGCGCGCCCATCCGGGAGTGCCCGCCGAATGCGTTCCTGTCGACGTCCCCTGATCCTCGTCGCCGAAGACGACGAGGACGATCGCCTGCTCATCGGCGGGGCCCTCGCACGCACACCGGCGCAGCCCGACGTCCGCTACGTGACCGACGGCCGCGAGCTCCTGGACTACCTGCGCCGGCAGGGCCGCTGGGTCGAGCCCGCGACCTCCCCGGTGCCGGACCTCGTGCTCCTCGACCTGAACATGCCCCGGGTGAACGGCCGCGAGGCGCTCCGCGCGCTGAAGCAGGATCCGTCGCTGCGGCGGCTGCCCGTGGTGGTGTTCACGACCTCGGAGGACCTGCGCGACGTGCAGGCCTGCTACGAGGCCGGTGCCAACGCCTTCGTGACCAAGCCGTCCTCTCTCGAGGAGCTCTCGCGCGCGCTCGCGGTGACGGCCGACTTCTGGCTGGCGGTCGCGGCCTCGCAGCCGCGGCCGTAGCTACAGGTCCCCCGTCGCCGCCCGCAGGGTGAGCGCCGCGAGGTCCCGCTGCGTGCGGGTCTGCAGCACGCCCACCTCGGCGGCGAGGAGCCCCACGCGGGCGTCCTCCAGCTCGAGGAAGGAGATGCTCCCCGCCTGGAAGCCGATCTCGGAGAGGCGGACGTTCTCCTTCGCGAGCGCGAGCTCCCGCTCCACCGCGGCGAGCGTGGTGCGGGCGGTCTCGTACGCGCCCCAGGCCCCGCGCACCTCCTCGGTCGTCGTCTCGCGCGTGCGCTCCTCGGCGAGGAGCGCCATCCGCCGCACGCTCGCCTGCTTCTGCTGCTCCGCGATGCGCGCGCCGCCGTCCCAGAGCGTCCAGCGCGCCGAGAACACCAGCTGCCACATGTCCTTGTCGTCGGAGAAGCCGGTGTTCTCGTTGTAGGACCAGGTGAAGCGGCCATCGACGTTGGGGAGCCAGGCGAGGTCGGCGGCGATGCGCCCGTACCGCGCCGCGCGCGCCTGGTGCCGCGCCACGGCGATCTCCGGGCGGTTGGTCTGGGCGCGGTCCTCCGCGGCGTCGAGGTCGGTGTACGGGATGACGGGCGCCTCGGGCACCTCGATCGGCGTGTCGAGCGGCCAGCCGGTGAGCCGCGCCAGCGCCTCCTCGGCGCGCACCTTGCCCTCGCGCGCGTTGGCCTGGTCGCGCTCGGCCCGGAGCACCGCGATGTCCGCCTGCAGCCGCGCGGTGGGCGGGGCGAGGCCCACGTCGACCTGCTGGGACGCGAGCTTGGCGTGCGCGCGGGCGTGCTCGACGGCGCGCTCGGCGAGCTGCGCGGCCTCCCGCGCGACGAGCACGCCGTAGTACGCCGCGGCGATGCCCGTGCGGATCTCCGCACGCTTGGACTGCTCCTCCGCGCGGCTGGCCTTCACGGTCTGCGTGGCCGCCTGGAAGAGCGGCAGCGCCTGCCCCGAGAACAGCGGCTGCACCACGCTCGCGTTCCAGGAGAGGTACTCCTTCTTGTTCACGACGATGGGCTCGCCCGCGTCGATGAAGTCCCGGAACTCCTCGGGGATCATCTCGGAGAAATCGAGCGCGATCTCGTACTCGTTGATGGTGTAGTCCGCTCCCGCCACGAGCTTCGGCGAGAGCAGCGACCACGCCTGCGTCGTGAGCGTCTCCGCCTGCACGCGCTGCTCCTTCACGATCCGGAGCTCGGTGCCACCCTCCTCAGCGGCGGCCCATGCGTCTTCGAGGGTGGCGGCGGAGGCGGCGAACAACAGCGGAAGGAGCAGCATGATGCCTCCAGGCGCACGTGCGGGGGGCGCCGGCGGGCGGTACCTTCTAATCGATGTGGCTCCTCCTCGTGCTCGGCTGCTGGGAAACCCGACCGACTGTCGGGGATCACTGCACCCTCGCGCGCACCGTGCGGCTCGGGACCGAGGACGGCGCGACCGTCGCGCTGCACCACCACCCGGCGAGCGGCCCGCCCGTGCTGATGGTGCACGGCATCTCGAGCAACCACCACTTCTTCGACCTCGACGCCGGACACTCCATGGCCGACTGGCTCGCCGATCGCGGCCACGACGTGTGGCTCCTCGACCTGCGCGGCCACGGGGACGCCGTCACCGATCTCGACGGGCGCCCGCAGCTCAACGGCTGGCGGGTGGACCACTACGGCCGCTACGACGTGAAGGCCGCCGTCGAGCACGTGCGCGCCTGCACCGGCTACGAGACGGTCTCCTACGTCGGCCACTCCATGGGCGGCATGGTGGGCACCATCTACGCCACGTCCGGCGGCGCCGCGTCGCTCGCGTCGGTGACCTACCTCGGGAGCCCCGGCACCTTCACCCGCGACGTGCCGATGGTGAAGCTCGCCCAGACCGGCTTCGCGGCCGGGGGCGCCGCGCTGCTCTCGCTCGACACCGCGGTGTTCGCCGCCACGGCCGCCGACTTCGACGAGGGCCCGCTGCGCGTGCGCGTCCAGGAGCGGCTCTACAACCCGGCGAACTTCGAGCCCGCCACCATCGACCGGATGCTCCGCACCATCGTGAGCCCGCTGTCGCGCGGGGAGATGGCCCACTTCGCCCGGATGATCCGCCAGGAGCGCTTCACCAGCTGGGATCGCAGCGTCGACTACCTGGAGGCGCTCGCCGCGGTCGAGGTGCCGGCCTTCCTCGTGGTGGGGGCGGGCGACCGCGTGGTCGCGCCGGCCTGGGTCGAGGCCTACGCGGACGCCTTCGGCGGCCCGGTCGAGGTCTTCCGCGCGGGCACGGAGTCCGGGCTCGTGGCGGACTACGGCCACCTCGACCTCGCCCTCGGGGAGCGCGCCGCCACCGAGATCTACCCGCGCGTCGAGGCCTGGATCGACCGCTGGCCCGCCCGCCGGGCCGGGGCCCCGCAGGCGAACGCCGACCGCTGACGTGTCAGATGCGGGGCGCGGATGCGGTCTCGCCCTCGTCGTCGTGCACGAAGGGCGTCTCCGGCGCCACGCCCTTGCGGAAGCGCATGAGCACGATGAGGACGCCGAGCACCGCCACGGGGATCGAGATGAGCTGCGAGGTGGTGAGGAAGCCGAGGTAGCCGACCCCGCGCACCTCGTCGCCGCGCATCGACTCGTTGACCGGGCGCCACATCGAGTAGAGCAGCAGCACGGCCGCGAACACCTGCCCGTCGAAGCGGCGGTGGCGCCAGATCCAGGACGTGACGAGGAAGATCGTGACGCAGGCCGCCGACTCCCAGAGCTGGGTCGGGTACACCGGCACGTCGTTGTGGCCGACGCCGTGGCGCGTGAGCTCGGCGAAGAACGGGAAGTGGTCGAGCAGGAAGATCTGCCCGCCGGTGAACGTGTCCGGGAGCAGCGGCGTCGCGTCCGCGGGGAGCTGGATGATCGCTCCGTGGCAGCAGCCCGCCATGAAGCAGCCGATGCGCCCGATGGCGAGGCCGAGCATGACGGTGGGGGCGACCACGTCGGCGAGCTTCCACGGGTTCATGCCCCGCTTGATGCCGTAGAGGATGCCGCCGATGCCCGCGAGGATGAAGCCGCCGTAGAACGCGAAGCCGCCCTGCCAGATGCGGAAGAACACCATCGGATCGGCGAAGAACACGTCCGGCGTGGCCATGAGGAAGTGGAGCAGGCGGGCGCCGGCGAGCCCGAGCACGATGGCGGTGAGGTAGAGCCCCACCATCTTGTCGGGATCGATGCCGACCTTCGCCGCGCGCCGGTGCGAGATGATCGCCGCCGCGAGGAACGCGAGCGTGATCATGAGGCCCCAGCTGTTGTAGGGCACCTCGCCGAACGCGGTCTGCTGCTTGAAGAGGGTCGGCCACATCGCCGGACGTCTATCGCGCGGGCCCGTCCGGGGATTCCGCGCGGACATCCACGCCCGGACAGATTGTGTCCGAGGGGGCCCTCTTGACGCCCCCGGATCGACGGACGTCCGTCGGGGCCTGACGGACGTCCGTCACCCCCGCTCGCCGAAAACCGAGCTCCTCCCGTCGGCACGCCGGGTGCAGGGGCGCCCGGCGGAGGTGCGGATGATGCCCCGTGAGCGCTACCTGCTGACCGGCCCGGAGGGCGCCGGCCCCACGGACCTCGTCGCCCTGGTGCTCGGGACGGGCGCGGGCGGCCGGTCGGCGCGGACCATCGCGAGCGATCTGCTCGATCGCTTCGGGGGGGTCGGCGGCCTCGCCGGGGCCTCCCCGGGGGCCCTCGCGGCCGTGCGCGGGGTGGGGCCCGCGCGCGCCACGCGGCTGCACGCCGGGCTCGCGCTCGGCCAGCGGGTCCGGACCGACGCTCGTGTGGACATGGCGCCCGTGGACGGGCCCACCGCGGCCGCCCGGTGGTTCCTCCCGGCGCTCGACGGGCTCCCGCAGGAGGAGCTCCACGCGCTCTACCTCGACCTCCGCTGTCGCCCGCTCACCTACCGGCGGCTCTCTACCGGCAGTGACCGCCTCACGGTCTTCGACCCCCGTCACATCCTCCGGCCGGCCGTGGAGCTCGGCGCTGCCTCGGTGATCGTGGCGCACAACCACCCGAGCGGGGACCCGTCCCCCTCACCGGAGGACCTACGCGCCACCCGCGCGCTCGCGACCTCTTGCGACGTGCTCGGCGTGCGGCTCGCGGACCACCTCGTGGTGGGGGGCGGGCGGTGGGAGTCGCTGCGGGAGCGGGGAGCCATCCCGTGAGGCGGGCCGCCACCGGCCGGGCGCCCCCACGAGCCCGGTCAGTCCTCGATGCCCCACCGGCGGAGCTTGTAGAGCAGGCTGGACCGGGCGATCCCCAGCATCCGCGCGGCCTGCGAGCGGTTGCCGTTCGCGCGGCGGAGCGCGTCGACCACCACCTCGCGCTCGGCCTCGTCGATGACGTTGTTGCGCGCCCAGTTGGTGGTGGCGCCCTCGCGGTCGAGCGGGTTGAAGAGCAGGCAGCTCGCGTCGATGCTCGGCCCATAGAGCACGAACGCCCGCGTGAGCACGTTCCGCATCTCGCGGGCGTTGCCGGGCCAGGGGTAGCCCTTGAGCGCCTCGATCGCGTCGGCCGTGAGCGAGAGATCGGGGTGGATGCGCCGGGCGATCGTCTCCGCGAGGATCGGGATGTCCTCGGGCCGCTCCCGCAGCGCGGGCAGGCGCACCGCGAGCACCGCGAGGCGGAAGTAGAGGTCGCTCCGGAACTTCCCCTGCTTCGCCTCCTCGGCGAGGCTCCGGTTGGTGGCGGCGACGACGCGCACGTCCGGGAACATCGGCTCGCTCCCGCCGACGCGCCGGACCTCTCCGCTCTCCAGCGCGCGAAGCAGCTTGCTCTGCGCCTCCTCGGGAAGCTCGCCGATCTCGTCCAGGAACAGGGTGCCGCCGTCCGCGCGCTGGAACGCGCCGTCGCGGCGCTCGTTCGCGCCGGTGAACGAGCCCTTCTCGTGGCCGAAGAGCTCGGACTCGAACAGCGTCGGCGTGATCGCGCCGCAGTTGAGCGCGACGAACGGGCGCCCCGCCCGCGGGCTGGCGTCGTGGATGGCCCGCGCCGCGAGCTCCTTGCCGGTGCCCGACTCGCCGATGAGGAGCACCGAGGCGTGGTGGGCGGCCATGCGCCGCAACATCCCGAACGCCCGGCGCATCGCCTCCGACGCCCCGACCATCTCGCCGAAGTGGTCGGCGATCGGCGTGTCCTCGCGCAGGTCCCACTCGACGGTGAACTCCGTGTTCCCGATCCGCACCTCCTCGCCCGGGTAGAGCGGGAAGATGTCGCGGATGCGCGTCGGGCCGAAGAAGGCCGCGCCCTGGCCGGGCTCGATCATCGTGCGGCCTTGCAGCAGGCGGATGCGCACGTGGTCCTTCACGAGCCCGCCGTCGGGGAGCACCACCCGGCTGCCGAAGCCGCCGACGGCCACCTTGCCGCCGCGCAGCCGGAAGCGCTTGCCCTCGCCGGGGCCGTGGAGCACGGTGAGCCACGCCTCCGTCACCGTGAGCTGCTCGCCCGCCTCCACGATCTCCTCGTGGCGCTGCTCGGGCTGCGCCTCCTCGGTCGGGCCCGCGAGGATGTCCGCGTACAGGTCCACGCGGGCCGCGAAGGGGCCGAAGCGCAGGAGGTCGTTGTGCTCGAGCACGCAGCGCGCGACGCGCGCGCCGTTGCGGAAGGTGCCGTTGCTCGATCGGTCCGTGAGGAGCCAGCCGCCGTCGGCGGGGTCGATCACGCAGTGGGACCGGCTCACCTCGTCGTCGGGGAGCACGACGTCGCAGTCGTCCACGCGCCCGATGCGGGTGCGGCCCTGGCGGAGGCGGGCCACGAAGAGGGGCGGATCCCCCTCGGTGGCGGGGCCCCGGTAGAACACGAGTCGGGCCATCGCGGCGGACCATACCACACGCGGGCGACACGACGCGTCGACCCCCGCCGAGCGCCCCGCGGGGCCCGGCGGGGCGGGCGTCCGCGCGCGGCGATTGCGCCCGGCGACGGGACGCGGCAGGATCCGGGCGGTGCTCCTCCTCCTCCTCGGCTGCGCGGCGGCGTGGCGACCGGACGCGCCGGGTCGCTTCGATCTGGACGTGCCCGGCGGCTGGCGGATCACCCGCAACCACCGCTGGTTCGGCAACGACGTGCTGGAGCTCGCGGACCCGGCCGCCCGGGCGACCATCACGGTGGAGCTGGTGCACGCCGACGCGCGGTCGCGGCAGCTCCCCCTCGACCTGCTCGCCGAGACGCGGGCGCTGTCGATGGGGCGCTCGATGGGCATCGAGAACGGCCGCTCCCACCTCCACCAGATCGACCTCGACGGCCACGAGGCCTGGGCCGTCACCGGGCGGCGCCGGTGGCAGTTCGTGGAGGCCGACTACAGCACGATCATCACCCGCGCCGGGCGGCACGTGGCGCAGATCACGCTGCAGGCCCCCGCGGGACAGCTCGACCGCGCGCTGCCCGCCTGGTCGACGGTGCTGGAGACCTTCCGCTTCCCGCAAGATCCCGTGCCGGCCGACGCGCCGCTGTTCGACCCGGAGGAGTGATGGCGCGGCTGCGCTGCGAGGTCCTGGCGCGGGAAGGCGCCCGCGCGACGCTCGTGCGCGACGAGACCGGGCGGCTGTTGCGGCTCTTCGCGGCCGCGCCGCCGGACGGGGCGCGCTGGCTGGGCGCGCTCGACGGCGAGCCGGCGTGGGGCGTGCCCGTCGAGGAGGTCCCCGCCGACGCGGTCGGCGACCCGCTCGCCGTGGCGTGGATCGAGAGCCAGGCCCTCGACGAGGTGGGCGTGGCCGTCGGCCCGGACCGCGATGCGATCGGGCTCTTCGACGCGCCCACCACCGGCACGGCCACCGGGGAGCACACCGAGGGCCCGCCCTCCGGCCCCGACCGCGGCGGGGAGCAGCGGCGGACGGCGGTCCTCGCGTGGATCGCGGCGCAGCCGCCGCCGGACGCCGCGCCCGCCGCCGAGGGCGTGCCCTGCACGGCGCTCAAGCGCCTCATCGCCGACGAGCCCCTGGACCCGCTCCCTGCGCTCGACGGGGTGCCGCCCCGCGGCCGCGAGCCCGCGCGCCGGGCGGGCCGGGATCCCGCGGAGCTCGCGCCGGAGCGGGAGGACACCGCGACGCAGATCGAGGGCTTCGAGGCGATGCTCGAGCGGCGTGGTGACCCCGACACGAGCGAGGAGGTCCCCCGACGCGCCGGCGGGTCGAACGGCGCCCGGCGCGGCGACCCCGAGACGAGCGATCCCGACGGGCGCCGCCTCGACGTCGTGCGGCCGCGGACGATCCCCGGCGCGCGCGACGCCACGCCCCCGCTCCCGCGGGACCCCACGGCCACCGAGGAGGCCGGGGCGGGCGCGGCGCGGGCGGCGGGGGGCGCGGCGGCATGGGACGCGGCCACGCGCGCGCAGGAGGCCCCGGCGCGCCCGGAGCCGGCCGCGCCGCGGTGGAGCGCCACGCGCGTGCTCCTGGTGGTGGCGATCGCGGCCCTCGCGATCGCGGGCATCCTCGCGGCGGTGGGGTAGGCTGCGGGCCGGGCGCGGACCGTCCTACCGCCGCTTTCCGCCGGGCCCCTTGGCGCCGCCGGGCCCCTTGCCGCCCGGGCCCTGGGGGCGCCCCTTGGGCGCGGGGTAGGCCGCGACGGGCTTCGGCTCGACGTCCTCGGGGTACACCTCGTGCACCCGCTTCCGGAAGCTGGTGAAGGTGCCGTCGACGATGCTCGCGCGCATGGCGGCCATGAAGTTGGCGAACCAGCGCAGGTTGTGGATCGTGCACAGGGTCGCGCCGAGCACCTCCCCGACGCGGAAGAGGTGGTGCAGATACGCGCGCGTGAAGTTCTTGCAGGTGTAGCAGTCGCACGCCGTGTCGGGCGGGAACATGTCCTTGCGCCACTTCGCGTCCGTGACGCGCATGCGCCCGACGGACGTGTAGAGCATGCCGCTGCGCGCGTGCCGGGTGGCGAGCACGCAGTCGAACATGTCCACACCGCGCGCCACGCCCTCCACGAGATCGAGGGGGCGGCCGACGCCCATCAGGTAGCGCGCGTGCGTCTTCGACATGTGCGGCGTGGTCGCGTCGAGCACGTCGCACATGTTCTGGTGCCCCTCGCCGACGGACAGGCCGCCGATCGCGTAGCCGTCGAACCCGATCTCCTGGATCTCCTCGGCCGAGCGCTTGCGGAGGTCGGGCCAGAAGCCGCCCTGGACGATGCCGAAGAGCGACTGGTCCTCTCGGGTGTGCGCCGCCTTGCTCCGCTTCTCCCAGCGCGTCGTGCGGGCCACGCTCCGCTCGGCATACGCGCGGTCCGCGCCGAAGGGCAGGCACTCGTCGAACACCATCGCGATGTCGCTGCCGAGATCCATCTGGATCTGCATCGATCGCTCGGGCGTGAGGAACGTGCGCTTCCCGTCCACCTCGTAGGTGAACGCGACGCCCTCCTCGCTGACCTCCTTCTTGTCGAGGGAGAAGACCTGAAAGCCGCCGGAGTCCGTCAGGATCGGCAGGTCCACGGCCATGAACTTGTGGAGCCCGCCCGCCTTCTTGACCACGTCCTCCCCGGGCCGCTGCGAGAGGTGGTAGGTGTTCGCGAGGATGATCTGTGCGCCGACGTCCTTCAGATGAAGTGGTGACACCGTGCGGATCGCCGCCTGGGTCCCCACGGGCATGAAGATCGGTGTCGTCACGACGGCCCGCCGCAGCTGCAGGCGGCCTGCGCGCGCGCCGCTCGCGTCCTCGTGCTCCAGCGTCCAGGGGGCCGGGCAGGTCATCGTCTCCTCCGGCCGCATTCCTACCGCGATAGGCCACTCCCGCGCACTCTCGTCGGGGCGCCCCAGGGAGTATTTGCGTTCGCTGTTGACCACGATCTACACTCGCACCCTCTCGCCCGGCCCCCCCCACCGGTAAGGACCCTCCCCGCATGGCAAGCGGCTTCCGTGCCCGCCCCCCGAGCTTCCAGCCGGGCATGAACCTCTCCGATTACTACCGGGTGGAAGGCCTGATCCGGCTGGCCGAGGGCCGGATGTTCTACCTCGTGGACGACCATCGCCCGGACCGCCCGTCGCGGCGCTGCTGGGAGTGCGGAAACGAGGAGAACCCGAGCTCCGCCGAGCACTGTACCGAGTGCGGCGGCTCGTTGGCGACCCGCCAGTTCCTGCTCTCCTCGCGCTGGGAGCGAAGCGGCTTCGAGCCCTTCCTGGCGTTCTTCCACCGGCAGATCAGCCACCCGGCCATGCTCGCGCCCTGCGACGTGTTCCCCTTCCCCGAGGAGAACCCGACGCAGATCTGCTCGGTCGTGCCGTACAACAACGAGATGCTGCTGCTCGACGAGGCGGCGCCGCTGCCGATCGACCGGGTGGTGGCCTTCGCGCAGCGCGCCATCGCGCTCCTCGGGATGCTCGCGTTCAACGGCGTCCGGCTGAATTGGCTGCACCGCTCGAACTTCATGATCCGGCCCAACGGCGAGATCGTCCTGTTCGATCCCGACGTGGCCGCCGTCACCGACACGCCGCTCACCCCGGAGGAGACGCGGGCGTCGCTGATGGAGCTCGGCGAGATCCTGCGCCGCTACACCTCGGTCGAGGAGCGGAGCTGGCAGGAGTTCTTCATGGAGGCGGAGCGCGGGCTCTTCGCCACCTCCGCCGAGTTCGGCCGCGCGCTCCAGCAGGAGGCGCACCGGCACGGGCGCACGCGCTCCACCGTCCACGCCGGGATGACCGACGTGGGCCTGCAGCGCATGCTCAACGAGGACAACTGGGGCTGGGCGCGCCTGACCGAGGGCGTCGAGATCTTCGTGGTCGCGGACGGCATGGGCGGGCACGACTGCGGCGAGGTGGCGAGCCGCCTCGCCGTCGAGACGCTGATCGCGGTCGCGCGCCAGCGGGTCGACGTGTCGCCGCGCCCCAGCGTGGACGCGATCGAGAACATCCTCGACGAGGCCTTCCAGGAGGCCAACAACACCATCAAGGGCAACGCCGAGGCCCGCGGCAACGACATGGGCACGACGCTCGTGGCCTGCATGGTGATCGACGACCAGGTGGCGCTCTGCGCCAACGTCGGGGACTCCCGCGGCTACCTCGTGCGCAACGACACGCTCCACCAGATCACGCGCGACCACTCGCTCGTCGCGCGGATGGTCGAGCAGAACCGCATCACCGCCGAAGAGGCGCGCAACCACCCGCACTCGAACATCCTGCTCCGCACCGTGGGGACCGAGCGGAACGTCGACATCGACATCTTCCGCGTCGAGCTCGAGCAGGGCGACCGGTTGCTCCTCTGCTCCGACGGGCTCTGGGGCGAGGTCGAGGACCAGGAGATCGAGTCGATCGTGAACCAGACCCCCGACAACCGTATCGTGTCGCGCGAGCTCATCCGCGCCGCGCACATGGGCGGGGGCAAGGACAACATCACGGTCATCCTGGTCAACGTGCCCGGCACGTTCAGCGAGGACGAGGTCACCTCGGCCTGACCGAGCGCCGCGCGGGGATCATTCCCCGCGGCGCCGCTGCGCGCTCACTCCGCGAGGAACGGCGTGATCACGGCCTCGAGGCTCGTCTCCAGCGCGTCGGTCGGGGCGCCGACCGCGTCGATGTCGCCCGCCGCGTCGACCACGACCGTGAGCGGGAAGCGCTGCACGCCGTAGCGATCGGCCACGACGCGGTGCGCGTCCCGCAGCACGGGGAAGTCGAGCCGCTGCGACTCGACCCACTCGGAGAGCGCGGCGAGCTCGCCGTCGTCGACCACGATGGCGAGGAAGCGCGCGCCGCGCGTGGCGTAGCGCTTGTGGAGCCGGTTGATGGCCTGGAGGTGCGCCTCGCCGCCCTGCCGGGTCACGAACTGCAGGACGACCACGCGCGCCGGGAAGCCCGGCAGCACGCCGGTGAAGTCCGAGAGCGCGACGTGCGGGCGCGAGACGGCGCGGAGCGCGGCATCCTCGTTGACGGCGGGCAGGGAGAACAGGAGCGCCGGATCCCCGGGCTTCACGTTCGGCGCCGGCAGGAGCGCCGGGGCGGCGTGCGCGGTGGAGAGGACGGACGCGGCGAGGAGCGTGGCGAGCAGGCGCATTTCGGATCGGTAACCGGAAACGTACGGGCCCGGCGTGGCCGCGGTGGGGCGAGAACGGCCGTCGTAAGCCTCGGGCGCGGCCGCGGGGGCGCGGGCCCGCCGGATAGAAGACGCCGATGATCCCCGACGGGCTCCGTGACCTCTTCCGCGCGTGCGCCGACGCCGGCGGGCGCGCGCTCCTCGTCGGCGGCACGGTGCGCGACGCGCTGCTCGGCAGCCCGGGCAAGGACCTGGACATCGAGGTTCACGGGCTCGAGCTCGACCAGGTGGTGGCGATCCTCCGCCGCTTCGGGCACGTGAACGAGGTGGGGCGGGCCTTCGGCGTGCTCAAGCTCCGGTGGGACGGGATCGAGCTCGACGTGAGCCTGCCGCGCCGGGACGCGCGCGAGGGCACCGGCCACAAGGGCATCCGCGCCACGTCCGACCCGGGCCTCGGGGTCGTGGAGGCCGCGCGCAGGCGCGACCTGACCATCAACGCGATCGCGTGGGACCCGCTCACCGGCGCGTTCGAGGACCCCTTCGGCGGCCGCGCGGACCTCGCGCAGGGCATCCTCCGCGCGGTCGACCCGCGCACCTTCGGCGAGGACCCGCTCCGCGCGCTGCGCGTCGTCCAGTTCGCGGCGCGCTTCGGCTTCTCCGTCGACCCGGCGCTCGAGGCGTTGTGCGCGGAGATGCCGCTGCACGAGCTCCCCGCCGAGCGCATCCGGGGGGAGGTCGAGAAGCTCCTCCTGAAGGGCCGGAACCTCGCCCACGGCTGGGGGCTCGCCCGGCGGACGGGGCAGTGGCGCAAGGTGATCCCGGAGTGGGACCGCGCGTGCCCCCCCGACCTCGATCGGATCGCGCGCGTGCCCGTGTCCGACCCGAACCGCCGCCTCGCGCTCCTGTACGCGGCGGCCTGCGCCGACTGCGGCGTCGAGGCCGTCACCTCGGTCCTCGACCGGCTGCGCGTGTTTCGTGTGGGCGGCTACCCCGTCCGGCGCGTCGTGCTCTCGCTCGTGGCGCGGCGGCCGGCCGCGGCGGGCCCGCTCGACGATCGGCTCGTGCGGCGGCTCGGCGAGGAGGGCGAGCTGGACCTGCTCGCGGCGCTGACGGGGAACGACGCCCTGCTCCCTGCGGCCGAGCGGCTGGGCGTGCGCGATGCGCCCCTGCCCGTGCTGCTCTCCGGGGCGGCCCTCGCGGCCCTCGGCGTCCATCCGGGCCCCGAGATGGGGCGGGTGTTGGCTTCATTGCGGGAGCTCCAGCTGGATGGCGTGGTCGCGACCCCCGAGGAAGCTCGCATCGAGGTGTCTCGTTTGTTGGAAGCTGGCCGCAGCCCGTGACATCATGCCCGCGATGAACACCCTCCCCCGCCTCACCGTGCTCGCGCTCCTGGCGATCGCGGGCCCGAGCCTCGCCGCGCCTTCCGCGACCGCGCCCCCCACCGCCCCGACCCCGGCGGCGCCCCCCACGGGACCCGCGACCGCCGTCACGACCGAGGCCGCGCCGTCGCCCAACCAGGCCAAGGCGAAGAACGGCCTCGTGATCTCCGCCGACCTGCGAGAGGACTACGTCGCGGGCTTCCCGATGCTCGTGACGCTCACCGTGCGCAACGAGGGCACCGGTCCGCTCACGTTCCCCGACCTCGCGGCGCGCCCCCACCTCGTCCGCTTCACGATGAAGAAGGACACGTACAAGTGGGAGCGCTTCACCACGCCTCCGGCCGCCGACGCGCCGACGGAGTGGACGATCGCGCCGCGCGCGCAGCGGCAGGTCACGCTCGAGATCCCCTCCTCCGGCGGGCTCGATCCCGGCGACTGGGAGCTCGGCCTGACGGTGAAGGATCCCGCCGGGGACGTGGCGCTCGCCAACCGGAAGGTCCGCCTCGCCGTCGCGAAGCCGGTCGGCGGCGCCTACGCCTACGAGGCGACGATCCAGCAGACCATCGGGGCGATGATCCCGTGGGTCCAGGAGGTCCGGGGCGGCTTCGACCTCTACATGCTCCAGCTCGCGCCGAAGGGCTCGACGCGCGCCCTGGGGCTCTTCCACCTCGCCCGCCTGCCCGCCAAGGCCGACCCCGTGCTCACCCGGGCGCGCGCGCCCGACGCCTCCTCCCGCTACCTCTACTGGTTGTCGGGGCCGCAGAGCCTCACGCTGGCGCGCCTGGAGGGCACCGCCCTGCGCGGGAAGCCGCGCACCGTGACGATCCCCTACCCCAAGGCCGAGCTCCTCGGGCGCGGCGTCACCGACGCGCGGGGCGGCGTCGTGGTCCCCCTCTGGGTGCCGGACCCGTCTGGCACGGGCGGCACGGTCCGCGCGCTCTGCGTGGACGACCGCGGCGGCCAGGTGCTCCGCGAGGTCACGCGCCTCCCCACGCGCCCCGCCACCGTGACCACGGCCGTCGACGCGGCGAGCAACCTCCTGATCGCGCTCGGCCACGGCGCCGCCGTGGACCTCTACCGCGTCGACCCGACGCTCCCCGCGGAGATCGGGGCTCGCGGCGCGCGCGTCGCCGCCCTGGCGGACGGGTGGACCGCGAGCGGGCTCGCCTTCGACACGCTGCCGGACCAGGGCGATCGCCCCGGTGGGCTCGCGCTCCTCTCGGTGCTCACCCGCCCCGGGACGCCCACCGCCACCTACCGCGCGGTCTGGTCCGACCTGGCCGGGAAGGTGATCCAGGAGTCGGCGCCGCTGCCCTGGACGGCCCCCGGCGCGATCACCGCGCTCCAGCCCACGGGCTACGGCCCGTTCTACTACCTGACGACGGACACGAGCGGCGCGGTCTGGTACGGCGCGCAGGCGGCCGCTCCCCAGAAGCTCGAGGGCGCGAAGCCCGGCGTCCTCTGGCTCTCCGCCGACGCCGTGCAGATGCGGCGCATCGTGGACGGCACCGTGTTCGAGGATCGTGTCCTCGGGCCCCTGGTGAAGTAGGGGCGGGGCTCGGTCCGTCGGACGAGGGGCCCCAGGACGACGAAGGCCCGGCGTGAAGCCGGGCCCTCGATCCGCTCCGCGCGGGGCTACTCGACGATCGCGTCGTCGAGCTCCTGGCAGCCCTCGCCGGGGTTGTCCTTGCACCAGGTGTTGACCTTGCCCTTGCCCCCGCAGATGGCGGCCTCGAGGTCGGGCACCCACCACTTGTCCTCAGGGAGCTCGCCGTCGGGGTCGGCGTTCTGGACCTCGTTCGGGACGGCGCACTCGGTCGGGCCGGTGCTGATGCCGCCGTCCTCGTTGGTCCAGGGCACACCGGGGATCGGGCTGCCGTCGGGCGCCGTCTTGTCCTGGCACGGCCCGTCGTACACGATCACGCCGTAGTTCAGGATGCTGTCGTCGATGGGGAGCGCGAAGGTCTCGAGCACCGCGGTGTACATGACGCCGGGGCGCAGGGACGTGTCGATCTCGCAGTACTCGACCGTGGCGCGCCCGGCGTGGGCCGGATCGCCGAAGTAGCCGACCTGCACGCACTCGTTGAACTCGAGCTCGTGATCGATGCCCGAGGGGTCGGTGTAGACCGCCTCGAAGTCGCCGATCTCCTTGCCGGGGGAGCCGGTGTAGTACGCGGACAGGCCGACCGCGAGGTCGATGTCGCCGTCGTCCTGGTAGATGTCCTTGTACTTGTACTTGACCGTGGTCGACTGGGTCGAGATCTCCTGGTTCCAGAAGATGGACTCGGGGTCGACGACGATGCACACGTCCCCGCCCGTCCCCATGAACTGGAACGTGGCCCCGCCGAACACGCCGGGGTTCTCGCCCGCGCCGAGGCGACCGAAGTACACGGACTCGGGCACCCCGGTGATGTCCTCCTGGGCGGCGACGAGCCCGGCGTAGTCGATCGGCGTGAGCACGCCGATGTCGAAGACGAACGGCGCGTCGGAGACCCTCGGCCGGAACTGGTCGCGGATGTTGGAGCAGCCGGCGACGAGCGCCGCGAGCGACAGAAGGATGAGCTGGTTGGAACGCATCACTCCCCGTCCTCCACGCCAAAGCCGAAGTCGAGCCGGACCACGGGGTTCGTCGGCACCATCTCGCCGCTCTCGTCCTCGACGAGCGTGACGACCGCCTCCTCCGTGTCCTGTGCGATCCAGTCACCGTCGAAGACGTACTGGCTCGGGGTGTTGAGGGCGTCGTAGTACGCGCGCCCCTCGTAGTAGTCCTCGTCGTACTCGACCTGGTTGCGGCCGCTGTTCGGGTCGCAGGTCGAGAACCCGCCGTTGTTGGAGGAGTTCGCGAGGTCGATGGTGGGGGCGTCCATCCAGCCCCACAACTTCATCCCGTCCACGAACACCGTGTGCGGCATCGTGAACGAGGCCTCGTAGTCGCCGTCGCCGTTCACCGTGAACTGGTCCGCCCCGATGAACGCCATCTCGGCGTCCGACGTGGCGTAGTAGTACTCGTAGCAGGCCTGCTGGAACGTGCTCGCGTTGTCGACGAGCGCGCCGTTGGCGTCCCGCACCGGGTTCTCCAACAGCTCGAAGTAGTCGAGGATGTCGGCGTAGTCTTCGAACCGGCCGGTCACCACCTTGCAGGCGAGCGCCTCGTAGCAGGCGAAGTCGAAGCGCCCCACGGTGGTGCCGCCGTAGGGGAAGGTGTCGCCCGGCGTGTCCGCCGTGACGATCGGCCCCATGGACGGGTGCGGGTACCCGAAGCTCGTGCTGTCGATGCCGGAGAAGGCGCCGAGGAAGATCGGGCCCATGAGGCGCGGATCCTCCAGCGTCTCCCCGTTCGGCAGCAGGCGGGTGACCGCCGCCGCGGGGACGATGACGGTGCCGGTGATGTCCTTCTCGGGCAGCACCTCTTCGTAGGCGCAGCCGAGAGCCAGGATCAGGAGCGTGCTGACCATGCAGTCCTCCTAGAACTCGTACTTCACGCCGACCTGGGCCGTGATGGCGTCCTGGCGGTAGGCGATGATGTACCGGTTCTGGGTGTCGATGTAGTAGGAGTAGCTGTCGTACAGGTAGTACGGGTCCTGGTTGTTCGTGATGTTGTCGACCTGGGCGGTCGCCGAGAGCTTGCCCTTGCGGACCGGGATGTCCTGCTCGACCAGCACCGAGATCTCCCAGTAGGGCCCGGACCGCCCGTAGGTGCCGCGGGGCTGCTTCAGGAGGCTGTACGAGTCCCCGCCCGCCTGCATGCTGTCGCCCTGCGAGTAGTAGTACCGGGACAGCGGCGCGCCCGAGAAGAACGACCCGCGCATGCCGAGGGTGGTCGTCCACGGGTCGATGGGGAGGTCCCACGCGGCCTGGACCTTCACCTGGTGGCGGAAGTCGTAGGGCAGGTTGCCGTACCAGAGCTCGAGCTGCGAGGGGTTCGCGAACACCGTCGAGAGGCTCGACTGCGTGCGGCCCTTGCTGACCACGTAGGAGTAGGTGGCCTGGAGCAGCCAGCGGTCGGCCCAGTTGCGCGTGATCGACACGTCGGTCTGGTAGAAGTCGCGCAGCGCGAGCGACGGCGTGCGGAGCCGGAGCTGCTGGTCGAGCGTGCCGTCCCCGGAGCCGACGTAGGCGTAGCCGTCCTCGTCGACGATGAGGTTGGTCTCGTCGAAGTTGTAGATGTTGCGCGTGAACTTGCCGGTGAACTCCACGCCGACCGCGATGTCGGTCAGCACCTCGCGCTGCGCGCCGAGGCTGAACTCGTCGGAGTGCGGGGCCGTGGTGTTGTCGAGCACCGTGACGGTGTTGTCGGTGGAGTAGTCGCCGCCGTTGTTGCCGGCGGAGGAGTCGACGCCGCCGATGACCTCGCCGAACACCGTCTTGCTGCCGAGGTTCGACTGGGAGAGGTAGCTCCCGACCTCGAGCCGGCCGGTGTCGTTGAAGCGCCCGTAGCCGCCGTAGATCTTCGTCTTCTCGTTGGCCCAGGGATCCCACACGGCGTAGACGCGCGGCCCGAAGAGCCCCACGTCGACGACCGCCTCACCGGCGTCGTTGCGGTGCACCGCCCGGTCGTAGCGAAGGCCGTAGCGGAAGGTGAGGTTCTGGATCGGCTTGTACACGTCCTGGATGAACGCGCCGACGTGGTAGCCGGTCGACCGGTAGACGGACGGGCCGGAGATCTCGATCCAGGCGTAGTTCTCGAGGGTGTTGGGATCGAAGGGGTTCCGGTACCAGTCGTAGAAGATCAGGTTGCCGTTGTAGCCCTGGATCTGGTCCCAGAGGATGTAGCTGGCCTCGACGCCGGCCTTGATGTCGTGCTTCCCGAGGAAGTCGACCTGGAGCAGCGAGTACTTGCTGGACGCCTCCACGCGGTGGCGGTCGTCGAAGTAGTAGAAGCCCGCGTTGTCGGAGTCGTAGGCGCCGCTGAGACCGACGCGGCCCGGCGTCTCGAAGTCGAGGTGGCCCTCCTGCTCGTCCGCCTCGCAGGGGTGGTAGCCGAGGTTGCCGTCGTGCGTACAGGGCACGCCCGAGGCGTCGATCGTGACCTTCTGGTAGGACACGAAGGTCTCGAGGTTCGTCTCCGGGTTGATGAACCAGTTCCACTTGAGCGAGGTGAGGTACCCGCCCTGGGCCTGCCGGGACTGCGCCTCCGGGTTGATGCGCGTGTCGCTCTGATCGGTGTTGTCGATCGTCGAGGGGTTCGTGCCGAACTGGAGCGTGAACCGGTGCGCGCTCGAGGGCTGCGCCGTGACCTTCGAGAAGAAGTAGTGCCCGTCGAAGTCGCGCGGGAGCTGCACGCCCACGTTGGCGTACAGGGTGCGGTTGTACTCGTAGCTGCCGAGGAACCAGACCTTGTCCTTCACGATCGGACCCGACACGACCACGCCGACCGAGCCGGTCTGCGAGGACTCGTCGAAGCCGGTCGGCGCGATCTGGTAGCCGTCGGCCGAGTACCGGGCGTCCATCTTGGGACCCCAGTTGCCGTTCATGTAGAAGGCGTTGGTGATGACCTCGAGCTGGTTGCCGCCGGACTTCGTGACGACGGAGACGACCGCGCCGAGGCTCTGGCCGTACTCGGGGTCGTAGCCGCCGGTGATGACCTCGATCTCCTCGATCGCGTCGAAGTTGAAGTTCAGCGAGAAGGTGCCCGTCACCGGGTCGGTGATGTTGATGCCGTCGAGGAGGAAGGTGTTCTCGTTCCCACTCGCGCCGCCGGAGGAGACGTTCCCGCTGCCGACCACGCCCGAGGTGTTGGAGACCACGTCCTGGTAGCTGCGGCCGCTCGGGATGCGGGAGAGGAACTCCTTGGAGAAGGTGTCGCCCTTCGACGCCTTCTCGGTGTCGACCGTGGGCTTGGCGGCCTTGACCGTCAGCTCCTCCTGGCCGACCTTCATCTCGATCGTCAACTGCGTGGTGCGGCCCAGCGCGACGTCGATGGCCGTCTTCGTGACGGACCCGAAGCCCTGCTTCTGCGCCTTGAGCTCGTAGTTGCCGGGAGGGAGCTCGACGAACATGAAGCGCCCCTCCTCGTCCGAGGTGCGCTGCTGCGCGCCGCCGATGAGGGCCGGCGAAGACAGGGTGAGGAGGACGCCCGGGATCGAGAGCTGACCGTCGTCGATCACCTGCCCCTTGATCGTGCCGGAGGTCGCCGACCCGAAGGCCGGCCCGGCCAGGGCCAGCAGGGCGGCGAACAGCCCCAGCAGGCGGAGGGGGAGGGTGCGCATCTGCAACATTCGCGGGTTCCTCGCGGGTGGTGCCCGGCTCAGAGTGTCTCTCGGACCGTGGGGCGACGGCACGAGCAGACGACTGCCGGTCTGGCGAACGGGAAGGAATAGTTGAGGCGGGGCAGGAAGTCAACCGGATCGGTACGGTCGTGCGTGGGCGGCACACGCGCGGCCGCCCACCGCGGTTCGAAGCGGACGCGGATCACCCCGGCGTCTTGACGGGGCGCCCCCCGACCGGGTACCGTGCGCCGCTACGCCTTGGGAACAGAGGGAGTCCATGCGCCTTCTCCACCGCCTCGCGATCGTGGCCGCGCTCTCGGTCGCCACCATCGCCCCCGCGGCCGCCACCACGGTGGCGCCGCTCTCCGTCGAGCAGATGGTCGACGCTTCGGACCTCGTCGTGCGCGGCACCGTGGACTCGGTGTGGGTCGACGAGGACGAGAACGGCCACATCTGGACGCGCGCGCTCGTGCGCGTCGACGAGCCCCTCAAGGGCGACGCCGACGAGGGCGACTACGTCACGGTCGAGGCCGCCGGCGGCGTCGTCGGGAACCGCCAGATGATCGTCGATGGCTCCGCCCGCTACGACGTGGGCGAGCAGACGCTGCTCTTCCTCACCGACAAGCCCTCTCGCGGGGTGTACGGCACCGTGGCCATGGGCAAGGGCAAGTTCACGGTCCGCCCCGACCCGCGGGACGGGGCGCCGGTCCTCGTGCAGTTCATGCTCCGGCAGGACAAGCGGTACGACGCGCGCTTCCTCCCGCTCCCGCCCGTCGGCGAGCGGATCGCCCTCGACGCGATGGAGGCGCGGATCCGCGCCCGCGCGGAGCTGGGGTGGGACGGCCAGCCGATCCCGGGCCTGAGCGCCGAGCGCCTCCGCTCCATCAACAAGCTCCAGCCGGGGGTCCGCTGATGTTCTCCCTCCTCCTGCTCGCCCTCCCTGCGGCCAACGCCTGGGAGCACACCGGTGGCCGCTGGTCCGAAGAGGACTTCCCCATCACCTGGCAGATGGGCTACACCGAGGAGGACTCGCTGGCCGAGGGCTACTCCCTCGAGGTCCTGCAGCTCTCCTGGGAGAATTGGCTGGACGCGGAGTGCGCCGCCATCAGCTCCAGCTACACCGGGAACACGGCCCTCGACGAGCCCAACTACACCGACGGGAACATCACGATCCACTGGGAGGACCCCAAGGGGAACGTGGAGGCGGGCGTCCTCGGCGTGACCTACCCGGTCACGGAGAGCGTGATCGTCAAGGAGACGGCGAACAAGACCTACCGCCACCTCATCGACGCCGACATCGTCTTCAACGACCAGGTGGACTTCGGCTCCGTCGAGGACATCGAGACCGCGTGCGGCGGGCAGACCTCCATCGAGGCCGTCGCCACCCACGAGATCGGGCACCTGCACGGCCTCGCGCACTCGTGCGAGGACGGCGATCCCTGCACCGAGGCGTCGAAGCAGGACGCGACGATGTTCTGGTCCGTCGGGGCCTGCGACATCACGAAGGCCGACATCGCGCAGGACGACATCGACAGCATCTCCCAGCTCTACGGTCCCTACGGCTTCTTCCAGGCCACGACCGACCGCATCGGCGGCGCTCCGCTCGCGGTGAGCTTCGAGATCGTCAGCGACACCACGGTGGTCGGCGCGCGCTGGAACTTCGGCGACGGCAACACGAGCACCGAGATCAACCCGACCCACGAGTACACGACCTCCGGCCAGTTCACGGTCGAGGCGGAGATCGACCTCGAGGATCCGGTCTGCGGCGTCAGCACCTACACCTACGACGAGCTCGGCTACGTGCTCGCGTGCGAGGCCCCCACGCCCGCCGAGGGCGCCGAGGGCTTCTTCACGATGACCCACGAGGACGGCCTCACCTGGCGCACGCTGAACCACACGGACGTGTCCGTGTACGGCTGCGTCGACACGATCTCGTGGGAGGTCTACAAGGGTGACGGCGAGAGCGCGATCAGCCCCGACAACATGGTCGACTTCGACGGCGACGGCGACGGCGACGCTCTCGGCGCGTGGAACCCGCTCATCACCTTCCCGGCCGAGGGCACCTACACCGTCGTCATGAACATCGGCGGGCCGGGCGGGCTCAAGGCGAGCTTCCTGACCGTCGAGGTCGAGGACGTCGCGGCCGAGGGCTCGGGCTGCTCGACGGGCGGCGCGGCGGCCGGCTTCACGCTCGGCGGGCTCGCGCTCGCGGCGGCGGCGGCGCTCCGGCGCCGGCGCGCGTAGAGGCGGCGCGGGTCCATGCTCTTCGCGGCGGTGGCCGCCGCCCTCGCGGGCGACGGCATCGGCCTCACCTCCCTGCCGTTCGCCGAGCTCTCGGTCTCCCAGGAGGCCGGCACGGAGCCCGAGCGGATCGAGATCCGGGGGCCGTTCCGGCTCGTCGGCGCGGCGCAGGGGGTGCGGTCCTACGAGGCGCCGCTCCCGGTGCGGTCGCGCGCGTTGTTCTTCAACGCGCCGCCGGAGGGGATGAACGTCAAGCGCGGCTCGACCTCCTTCCGCTTCGGGGGCGATCCGGACGACGCGATCCTCGCGGGCACGTGGCAGTTCTCCGCGGACTCCATCACCGTCCGCGTCAAGCCCGACGCCCCCCCGCCGCGCGCGGGCGAGTTCGTCGTCACCTACCCGGAGGCCCGGGAGCGCGAGCACGCGCTCTGGCGGAGCCGCGCCGAGGTCGCGAGTGACGAAGCCTTCGTGATCCGCTCGGCCCAGGTGGCCGACGTCACGCGGCACGGCCTCTACCTGCCCGCCCCCTCGGTGGCGGGCTGGGACGTGACGCTCCCGGCCGACGCGACGCTCTCGATGGAGCTCGGGATGCTCCCGCCGGAGATCGACGACGGGACGGCCAGCGACGGCGCCGACGTGGAGGTGCGCGTCGACGGCGAGGTCGTCGCGACCGTGCGCGCGGCCGCGAGCGGCTTCGCCGACGTGCGCGTGCCGCTCGCGAAGTGGGGCGGGAAGAAGGTCCGGCTCGCGCTCGCGACGAAGGACGCCGACGCCACGCGCGACCACGTGTTCGTGGGCGCGCCCACGGTCTACACGCCCTCGGCCGCGCCGCGGCGGGCCGTGCTCGTCTTCCTCGACACGATGCGGCGCGACCACCTCGGCGTGTATGGCTACGGTCGCGACGCGAGCCGCAAGCTCGACGCCTGGGCCGAGGACGCCGTGGTCTTCGAGGACGCGCGGTCCGTCGCGCCCTGGACGCTCCCGAGCACCCGGACTGCGCTCACCGGCGAGCAGCCGGAGCGGTGGGGCGAGGCGCGGACGATCCAGGAGCGCCTCGGTGCCGCCGGCTGGGCGACCGCCGCGTTCGTCGGGAACGTGTACCTCTCGTCGAACTTCGACATGGCCGACGGCTGGGGCGAGCACGGCTGCGTGAACTGGCCCTACGCCCGCTACGAGGTCGACCGCGCGCTCGACTTCCTCGGCCGGAATCCCGACCGGGACGCGCTCGTGATGGTCCACTTCATGGACCTCCACCTGCCCTACAAGGAGCCCGGCAGCTACCGAGGGCTCTACGAGGGGGAGAAGCCCGCGGCGCTGCCCGAGGGGTTCAACCGCAACATGCTCCTGTCCGCGGCGCGTGGGAACCGGGACAGGATCAAGAAGTACCTGGTCGGCCGGTACGACCAGAACCTCCGCTACGTGGACGACCAGGTCGCGCGGCTGCTCGCCGAGGTGGGCGACGACGCGACCGTGGTCGTGTTCGCCGACCACGGCGAGGAGTTCTTCGACCACGGCGACCTGGAGCACGGCCACACGCTCTACGACGAGCTCCTCCGCATCCCGCTGATCGTGAAGGCGCCCGGCCTCGCGCCGCGCCGGGTCCCGACGCCGGTGTCGCTGCTCGACCTCACGCCCACCGTGCTCGACCTGCTCGGCATGCCCGACCGCGAGCTGGCCGGCCGCTCGCTCGCCGGCCTCGCGCGCGGCGAGCGCGACCCCGAGCTCGAGACGCGCCCCCTCGCCTTCGGGCGCCCGCTCTACGGCAACGAGGCGTGGGGGAGCCTCGCCAAGGGCATGAAGTACGTGACCCGGAGCGGGAAGGAGCTCCTGTTCGACGTGGCGAAGGACGCCTTCGAGCTCGCCAACCTCCGTCCCGACCGCGGCGACGCCGTGGTGGCCGGCGCGCGTGACGCCCTGGCCGCGTCGCTCGGCCGCGAGGTCGCCGTCGCGTACCGGCTCTCGCCCCGCGGGCGCAGCGGCGGCGGCACCTTCGCGGTGGAGCTCCACGTGCCCGGCGGCATCGCCCACGCCTGGGTGGGCGACGACGCGACGATGAAGTCCAAGGCCGACATCGAGCGCCTCGACGACGAGACGATCCGCGCCACCTTCCGCTCCGCCCGCGGCTGGCACCGCGAGGTGTTCGTCGCGCCGCGGCAGGACGCCGTCGCCCTCGCGCCCTCGGTCACGGTCCGGGTCGCGAAGCCCGGGCTCGAGCCCGTGGCGCTCGATCCGCTGCTCTTCGACGGCTTCGGCGAGCCCCTCGCCAAGGTGCAGGCCATGGGGCGGTCGCTCGAGGTCACCTACGCCGCGATCCCGCTCCCGACCGGCGGGGCGGTGATCGGGGTCGACGACGAGCAGCGCGCCGCGCTCGAAGCGCTCGGCTACCTCGACACCGAGGAGGACCCCCGCGCCGAGGGCAACCCGGGCGCCGGGGACGACCGCGAGGGCGAGGCCGACCGGTAGGAGGGGGGGCGTTGCGGGGGGGCCTCCGTCCGCGCGCGGCGGGCGGGCGGCCGGAGAACCGGGCCCAGGCCCCCGGCGGTCCCTCCCAGGGGGGCGCCACCGCCGGACCCGGGGCGCACCGGCCGGCCGCCCGCCGCGCGCTACCCCGGCCCCCCCCCCCCCTTAGAACTGCCCCGAACCCCCCCCCGGGGCCCGGGGGGGGCCCGGCGCGCCCCTGCCCCGGGGCCCCGCCGCCGCCGGCGCCCGCCGGGCCCCCCCCCCCCCCCCCCCCCCCCCGCTCCCGAGCCCCCCCGCCCCAAGAAGAAGAGCCCCTACCCGCCCGCGGGGCCCGTGCGGCGCACGAGCGCGCCCATGCCGCGGGCCTCGAGCGCCTCGAGCAGGGGCTTCAGCTCGTGCGGATCGAGCACGGCCTCGGTGGGCGAGATCCAGCCCATGACGTGCACGTCGAGCGGTAGGACGGCCCGGATCTCGTCGAAGACGCCGGGATCGGCGACGCGCAGGACGGCGACGTTCCGGTGGATGATGCTCATTCGCGGGCCTCGATCCGGTAGGCGTATCCCTGCTCGGTGAGGAAGAGCTGCCGCTTCTCGCCGAACGTCTGCTCGACGGTGTCGCGCGTGATGAGCGTGTAGAAGCTCGCCTTGTTGGCGCCCTGCTTCGGGCGGAGGATGCGGCCGAGCCGCTGCGCCTCCTCCTGCCGGCTGCCCCAGGTGCCGCTGATCTGGATGGCCACGTTCGCGTCGGGGAGGTCCACGGAGAAGTTCCCGACCTTCGAGATGACGAGGACGCGGTCCTGGCCGGTGCGGAAGCGCTCGTAGAGCTCGTCCCGGCGCTTCTGCGGCGTGCGCCCCTCGATGAGCGGCAGGCCCAGGCGCCGCGAGAGGAACTCGAGCTGCTCGACGTACATGCCGAGGATGAGCACGCGGTCGTCCTTGTGCCTGTCCAGGAGCCCCTCGATGACCGGCCCCTTCCGCGCGTTGATGCTCGCGATGCGGAACTTCTCGCGGTCGTCGGCGACCGCGTAGCGGATGCGGTCCTCCTCGGAGAAGCCGACCCGGATCTCGGTGCAGCTCGCCGAGGCGATCCAGCCCTGGTGCTCGAGGTCCTTCCACGGCACGTCGTACCGCTTGGGCCCGATGAGCGCGAAGACGTCGGCCTCCTTGCCGTCCTCGCGCACGAGCGTGGCGGTCAGCCCGAGGCGGCGGCGCGCCTGGAGGTGCGCGACGGCGCGGAAGATCGGCGCGGGGAGGAGGTGCACCTCGTCGTAGATGACGAGGCCCCAGTTCTCCCGGTCGAACAGGCCGAAGTGCACGAAGTTCTCGTTCCGCGACTTGCGGAACGTGAGCATCTGGTAGGTCGAGAGCGTGACGGCCTTGATGTCCTTGAGCTCGCCCGAGTACTCGCCCACCTGGTCCTCGGTGA
Source organism: uncultured Enterobacteriaceae bacterium (assembly GCA_964457335.1). GTDB lineage: Bacteria > Myxococcota_A > UBA796 > UBA796 > SXON01 > CAJBVW01. Next base: position 44,195 of record CAYWGD010000004.1, read on the forward strand.
GCGTGGTCTTGTCGAGGATCTCGTTCCGCCACTGACGCAACGCGGTCACGTTCGTGCAGAGGATGAGCGTCTTCATGTTGAGACGCGCCATCGCGCCGATGCCGACCATGGTCTTGCCGGCGCCGCAGGGGAGCACCACCACGCCCGAGCCGCCCTGCGCGAGGCCGTCCCCGTGGAAGGCCTCGACCGCGAGCCGCTGGTAGTCGCGCAGCGCCCACGCCTGCCCGTTCTTCATGTCCTGGGTGACGGTGAAGTCGAGGTGCTCGCCGTCGCGGTAGCCGGCGAGGTCCTCGACCGGGTGCCCGGCGTGGGTGAGCGCCTGCTTGAGCTCGCCGCGGTTGCCCGGCTCCACGAGCACGGCGGTGTCGCCGAGGCGGGCGCCGAGCAGCGGGATGACGGGCTTGAGGCTGCACACCTCCGTCATCAGGATCGGGTCGGCCGCCTCGAGCCGCAGCCCGCGCGGATCCTTGTACAGCTTCAGCCGGCCGTACCGGCCCATCGTCTCCTGGATGTTGACCGGGACGTTGGGCGGGACGTCGTACTTGGCGTACTGCTCGAGCGCGGCGACCACCTCTTCGGTGGTCATGCCCGCGCTGGCCGCGTTCCAAAGCGAGAGCGGCGTGACGCGGTAGGTGTGGACGTAGTCCGGGGACTTCACCAGCTCGGCGAAGCGTGCCAGCGCGTCGCGCGCGGCCCGGAAGTGCGGCCCCATCGTCTCCAGGAGGAGCGTGTGGTCGGACTGGACGATGAGTGGATTTTCAGGGACGTAGCGCATGGACCGCGCCATCTAACCGATCCACCGAGCCGATTCGTCCCTCGACCGCCCCTCGGCGCCCGATCAGGCCGCGGACGTGGGTCCCGGGAGGGCCGGACGCGCGAGCCCGTCCAGCTGCCAGGGGTTCTCGAGCTGGTCCCGCACGACCTTCGCGAGGACGCCGCCCTGGGCGCCGTCGAGGAAGCGGTGGTCGATGGTGGCGGTGATCGTGAGCTGCTTGCGCACGGTCGGCACGCCGTCGACCGCCACGACGCCGTCCCGCACGGTCCCCACGAGCACCAGGAGCGGCACGCGGGCGAACGGCGTGAAGGGCGCGAAGCCCTCGTCGAGCCCGAACATGCCGACGGACGTGACGATGCAGCTCCCGAAGGGGAAGGGCTCGAGCCCGAGCGCGGGCACGCTCAGGCCGAGGCTGCTCGTCAACCAGCCCGTGAGCTTCAGCACGGGGCGGATGAGCCAGGTCGGCAGGATCTTGATCGGCCCCATCGACTTCTTGAAGGCCTCGTCCTGCCCGGCGCGCAGCTTCTCGGCCCGGCCGCGCAGGTCCCGCGCCACCTCGACGACCGACTTCTTGTCGATGTCGTCGACCTTCGCCTTCGCGAGGTCGGCCCCCTCCTCGAGCGCGACCAGGTAGGTCACGTTCACGTGCGCGTGCGGCACGTAGCGGCCGAGGCGAATGTAGCCGTTGAGCCCCGGCGCCTTGGCGAGCGCGTTCCCCACCACCTTCCCGACGAGGTGGGTGATGGTCACCTTCTCGCCGGTCGTCGCGCGCACGTGCGCCAGGTAGGCGAGCGCCTCCGTCGCGTCGACGGTGAGCTTGCCGAGGATGTTGCCCTCGTCGGGCGCCCCCCACGTGGCGATGGCGAGCTTCCGACGGGTCGTCATGTAGTTCATGGCGGGACTGTACGACGGAACGGCCGCGCGCGTACATCCGCGCGGCGCGACCTAGGGCAACCCCAGGAAGCGCTTGATCACGACCCAGGCCGCGCCGGGCTTCTGGCCGTATCCGGCCCGATCGTACGCCCGGACCGCCGCGTCGAGGATCTCCCGGCGATACCCCTTCTGGTTGCGGAGCACCCTCAGGTACTCGTCGGGGTCGCCCTGCAGCTGGTCGGTCCGCGCCGCCCACTGCAGGGTCCGGCGGACGAGGCGGGTCGTCTCGTCGTACTGACGCTTCGAGCCCGCGGGAGCCGCGGCGGTGACGGCGCACTGCCGCGCCTGCCGCGCCCGCCGCAAGCGCTCGGCTTCCCGCTCCTGTCGGTGCCGGTCGCACCGCAACGGCAACGGCCCGCGCCGGGGCGCCTCGTAGACGGCGCAGGGGCCGCAATCCACGCAGACGTAGTAGCGCGGCCCCGCCGCTTCGAGGAAGACGATCTGGATCTCGTGTCGATGCGTCATGGTGCGTCCCACTCGCGGGGCTCTACGCGCCGCGGGACGTTGAATGGCGGGCGGGGGGCCCCACCCTGATTTGGTGGTGTGTCGTTCGGATGCCGGAAGGAAGGCGCGAGAGCCCCGTTCAAGCGTGCTTCTCGAGCACCGTCTCGGGTGCCCGACTACTCGTCTGGGAGTAAACCCGGCGGGCGTCGCGACAAGGCCGCACCCGACGTTGCGCTCGAAGATTTCGCATTTCCGTCGGACGAGCGCCGACGAGCGCCCAGGGCCGCTGAGGTCGACGAAACCACCGTGTCCCGGATCTTCCGACGATCGATGCGAAGTCCGTTTCGGAAATTTGCCGCGGGAACGGCGCCCCGCGTCGCCTCCGCCGGAGAACCACCGTCGAAGAACGTCGCTTGTCCGGAAGTTTCCCGTCGTCAGCCCGGTGAATCCATTTGGGGCGCCCCCAACCTCAGGAGGAGGCATGGACCCCATCCGGGCGATCGTCATCCTGGGCGCCACCGCGCTCGCCACCGCCGTCCTGGTGTACGCGCTGGACCGGCATTGCCGGGTCGCGTGCAAGTTGCGCACGGGCACGGACGGAGGGCTGGAGCTGGACTGCCGTATCGAGCCGGACCCCACCGACGCGCGCTGAAGCCCCCGCCCGCCCTACTTGTGCCGGAAGGTGATCCGGCCCTTCGTCAGGTCGTACGGGGACACCGCCACCGTCACCCGGTCACCGAGCACGACGCGGATGCGGAACCGACGCAGCTTGCCCGCCAGGTGGGCGTGCACCTCGGTGCCCGCGTCCGTCTGCACCAGGAAGGCCCCACCGGGGAAGACCTCTTTGATCACGCCATCGATCTCGATGAGGTCGTCGCTCGCCAATCGGCACCTCGAAAAAGGAAGGCGCGCCCCTAACGGGGCACGCGGGCCTCGGCAAGGACGCGCTAGACTCCCGTCGCATGCGCCTCCGCCCGCTCGCGCTCCTGCTCGTCGCCGCCTGCCGCGGCCGGGACGGTGGGGACCGCATCGACAACCTGCCCCCGCCCACCGTGCAGCCTGAGGGCGAGCCCACCCCCGCCACCTGCCCCGCCGCCCGTGACGCGGACCAGGACGGCTGGGATGCGCGCGGCGACGGCGGCTCCGACTGCGACGACTTCGATCCGGGCGTGTCCCCGGGCGCCGAGGACCCGGTGGTCGACGGGCTCGACGCCGACTGCGACGGGGTCGACGGCCCGGTCACCGACGAGCCGTGCGTGCCCACCGGCCCCGAGGACTGCGACGGCGTCGACGACGACTGCGACGGTCGCGTGGACGACCCCTACGCGCTGATCGTCGACGGCACGCCCGCGGTGACGGCCGCGGCCCCGCTTCTCGCGGGCGGCGCGCTCGCGCTGGTCGTCGGCGACACGAGCAGCGTCGCGACGGAGGACGGCGCGGTCGCCCTCTACGACGCCGACGGGACGCTGGTCGTGCGCATCACCGGCACGGGCCAGAGCCCGAGCTTCGGCGCCCAGATCGCCACCGGGCGCGACCTCACCGGCGACGGCGTGGTCGACCTCGTGGTGGCAGCACCCTACGCCGAGGTCGACGGGGTGCCCAACGAGGGGCGCGTCTTCGTGTTCGCCGGCCCGATCGGCCCCGACACCACGCTCGACGACGCCTTCGTGTTCACGGGCGGCGCGCTCGACGGCCAGCCCGGCGGCAGCCTCGCGCTCGCCCCGGACCTCACCGGGGACGGCCGCGCCGAGCTGCTCGTCGGCTACTACCGGCACGTGCTCCTGTTCTCGGGGGTCGACGGCGACGTCGACGTGGGGGACGCCGACGCCACCTGGGAGCGCAACACCGGCGGCGGCGCCTGGAGCTTCGCCACGGCCCCGGACGCCGACGGGGACGGCCTCCCCGAGCTCGTGCTCGGCATGCCGACCGCCAACGCCGGCGCCGGCCTCGTCGCGCGCTGGGACAGCGGCCGGATCGGCGGCTCGATGGGCGCGGAGGACCTCGCCTGGGACCCCGGCGCGCACGCCGGCCTCGGCGCCGCGCTGGTCCGCGTGGGCGACACCCTCTGGACGCTCGCGGGCACGACCCCCGTGCGGCTCGGGGCGAGCGGCGTCGACGACGCCCTCGACCACGTGGCGACCGGGCTCGCGAACGGCGGCGACCTCGACGGGGACGGCGCCGAGGACCTGCTCGTGGCCACGGAGTCGCGCGTGGTCGCGGTGGGCGCGCGCGGCGAGATCGGGGCCTGGGCGGGCGCGATCACGCTGCAGTCCGAGCGCTCCCTGGTCGCCGCCACCGACGCCGACGGCGACGGCGTCCCCGACCCGCGGGTGCGCGCGGAGACGTACGCGGCCGTGCTCGACGGCGCGCTGGCCTTCGGCGGCGGCTGCGACGCCGACGGCGACGGCGTGGGCGTCGGCGAGGGCGACTGCGACGACGACGACGCCACGGTCGCGCCGCGCTACGGCCGCGACGTCTGCAACGGCGTGGACGACGACTGCGACGGCGTCGTGGACAGTCCCGCCGAAGTCCCGCTCCCGCGGGCGGCCTGGGCGTCCGCGCTCGGCGACGTGGACGGCGACGGCCGCGCCGAGCTCGGCCTGCTCGACGCCGACGGGCTCGTCACCACCGTGAGCGGCGACGGCACCACCCGCGCGACCATCTCCGGCGGCCGCCCCAGCGTGCCCGCCCCCTTCGCCGGGGCCGGCGACACCGATGGCAACGCGGTCGTCGAGCTGCTCGTCAGCGGCGAGTCCGCCGCCTGGCTCCTCCCGCCCGGCGTGTCGGGCGCTGCGGACGCCCTCGCGCGCACGTCCATCACCGACGGCACGGCCTGGAGCCGCGACGGCCGGGTCGGCCACGCCGGGGACCGCGACGGCGACGGCCTCTCCGACGTGTGGATCGGCGCGCGCACCTTCGACGGCGAGCTCGCCATGGCGTTGTTCCACGGCGCCTCCGGCGACGTCCTCACCGTCGAGGACGCCGACCTCCTCCTCGCGACGCCCCCGAGCTGGGACACCTACGAGGTGGCCGCGGCCCGGCCCGGCGAGCGCGCGGACCTCGACGGCGACGGCCTCGACGACCTCCTGGTCGGCAACCCGCGCAGCGCCTGGGGGGACGGCCGCGCCTACGTCTTCTTCACGGTCGAGGCCGGCGAGCAGGACATGGACCTCGCCGCGGCGCTCCTGCTCTACGGCGAGACCGGCGAGCAGATGGGCACCACCCTCGCGATCGGCGGCGACCTCGACGGGGACGGGCGGGACGACGCGCTCATCGGCGGCGTCACCGGCGTGCGGCCGGTCTCCGGCGCCGGCTGCCCCATCCTCCTCGCCGGCCGCTGGGACATCGGCGCCGAGGGCATCGCGCTCGCCGACGTAGACGGCGACGGCCGCGCCGAGGCCTGGCTCGCCGACGACGACGCCGAGGGCGGCCGGGGCGCCATCTGGCGCGTCGGCTGGGGCCAGGCCCCCGAGCAGGTGCGGGTCGGCGCCCCCGGCGAGGCGCTCGGCAGCGCGCTCTGGGCCATCGGCGACACGGACGGCGCCGGCGGCGGCGACCTCTTCTGGCAGGGGGCCACGGAAGGCGCGCGCGTCGGGGCAGCCTGTCCGTAGCGGTTTTTTCGGGCAACCGCTCCGCGTTGCGGCGGCCTGGGTGCCTCCGGCGGGACGTCGGCGGTTCGGGTGCCCTGACGACGCCACCCCGGCCTCGGGGCGCCGCCCGAAGCTACGAAGCCCTCCACCCCGCCACGACCTCCACCACCGTCCGCGCCGCCTTCGCCCCGTAGAGCGTGGTGATCGTGTCCGCGCAGGCCTCCGCCACGGTGGGGGCGCCCTCGAGCCCCAGGCACGGGAACGCCCGGGCGGGCCGCGATCCGGCGAGGCGCCAGGTCCGGGGCGCGATCGCGGAGAGCAGCGTGCGGCCGTCCTCGATGTCGACGAGCACGAGCGGGAAGAGGCGGCAGGGCAGCGGCTTGAGCGCGCCGCGCGGCCGGCCGGTGGCGTCCTCCAGCGCGTGCAGCCCGCAGGAGAGGCCGTCACCGGGCGCGTCGGAGGGGGGCAGGGCGAACACGCAGCGGCGGCCGGGGCGGCGGAGCGCGTCGCCGTCGAAGGGATCGACGGGCGCGGCCCAGCGCGGGTCCCGCGGGGCCAGGAACGCGGCGATCTCGGGCAGCGCGGCCTCGATGGCGGCGCGCTCCTCGGCCGACGGGCTCACCTCCAGGTCGGCGCAGCAGGAGCGCGCGTCGGGCGCGCGGCGGCCGGGGGTGCAGTGGCCCGTGGCGCACGTCCAGGGCTGGGCGAGCGCCGGGAGGTCGAGCAGCAGCGTCCGGGACGCCCGCCCGAGCGCGCCGCGCGCGGCCAGCTGCAGGAGGTGGACGGACCAGTCGGGCTCGGCGGACATCGGCGGGCGCGTAACCGGGCGCGCCCCGAAATCGGGGTAACGATCCGTGCCCCCCATGGTGTCCAACCTGCCGAGCCCCATGCGCGTCCTCCTCCGCCTCCCCCTCCTCGCCCTCGCCGCGTGCGCGGACTTCCGCGAATGCCCGACCGCGGACACCTCCCCCCTGCCCGAGCGCCTCTCCGCCACGGGGCTCTACGCGGACATCGCCGCCGACACCGTCTCCGCCGACGTGATCACCTTCTCGCCGCGCTTCCCGCTGTGGACGGACGGCGCCGACAAGCAGCGCTGGATCCGGCTGCCGGAGGGCGGCACCATCGACGCGTCCGACCCCGACGAGTGGCGCTTCCCCGAGGGGACGCGCGCCTGGAAGGAGTTCGTGGTGGACGGCGTGCGCGTGGAGACGCGCATGATCGAGAAGACCGGGCCCGGGGACGCCGACTGGGCGGCCGTGGCGTACCGGTGGGACGGCGACGACGCGACCGCGGTCTCCGCCGGAGAGGCCGACGCGCGCGGCACCCCCCACGACGTGCCCACCGCCGAGGAGTGCGGCGCCTGCCACGATGGGCGCGCCAGCTTCGTGCTCGGCTTCTCCGCGGTGCAGCTCGCCGGCGCGGAGGGCTACGACCTCGACCAGCTCGTCGCGGACGGGCGCATCGCCCCGGCGCCCGGGGCCGTCTCGGCGCCCGCGGCCGACACCGCCGCGCTCGGCTACCTCCACGCCAACTGCAGCCACTGCCACAACGAGGCGCGCGAGGGCGCGTACGTCTGCTACGACCCCGGCGGGGACTTCGACTTCACCCTCCCGGCCGCCGTGCTCACCGACGTGGCGGACTCGCCGGCCCTGCGCACGGCCGAGCGCCGCATCTCGCCCGGCGACCCCGAGAGCAGCGAGATCCTCCACCGCATGTCCAGCCGCGAGCAGGGCTTCTTCCCGAGCTCGATGCCGCCGCTCGGCACCGAGCAGGTCGACGAGGCCGGGGTGGCCGAGCTGACCGCGTGGGTGCGCGGCTTGTAGGGCTACTTCGCGGAGGCGACGAGCGCGGCGAGCCCCTGGGCGTCGATGCCGCCGTGCGCGGTGGCCTTGATCGTGCCGTCCGGCCCGACCACGACGGTCGTGGGGTACACCTGCACCCCGTACGCTGAGAGCACGGCGGCGTCGGACTCGAGGACGGGCCAGGTGATGCCGAGGCGGTCGGCGTCCTTCGCGAGCTTCGCGCCCGAGCCGCTGTTGTACGCGATGCCGAGGATCGGGACGTCGGGGTTCTGCTCGGCCCAGCTCGCGAACTCGGGGATCTCCGCCACGCACGGCGGGCACCAGCTGCCCCAGAAGTTGAGGACCACCGTCTTCCCCGCGTAGTCCGCGAGCTTCGTGGAGCCGCCGGCCACGTTGACCAGCTCGAACGCGGGCGCGGGCTCGCCGCGCAGGTCGGCGCCCTTCGAGAGCCAGTCCACCGCGAAGAAGACCGCGAGCCCGACCAGCACGGCCGCGCCCCAGTCGCGGAGCATCCGCATCATCCCGCCTCCTCCACGAGCTTCTTCACCCGGCGGGTGATCTCGTCCCGGGCCGCGCGGAAGGCCTCCATGCGCTCGTGCGGCGGCGCGGCGAGGGGGTCGGGGATGCGCCAGTCGAGCTGCCGCGCGCGCGCCGCCACGCGCAGCTTCCCCTCGTCGGGGACGAAGCGCACGACCACGTCGATCTCGTCCCACGGCACGGAGGGGAGCCCGCGCGCGCGGAGCTCGTCCGAGGGCACGCCCTCCTCCGCGAGCACCTCGCGCACCTCCGGCCGCACGTGCGAGGGCGCCCACCCCGCCGCGGTCGCGTCGTGCCACGGCGCGAGGTGGCGCAGGATGGCCTCCCCGAGCGGGGCGCGGGCACCGGCGGATTCGTCGAGGAAGAGGACGTGCACACGCGCTCCGCGGCGCGGTCCGGCGCCGTCCTCGCCGGGTATCACGGCGGGCGGTGGGCTCCCGGCCGCCGGAGCACCACGCCGCCTCGCCGCCCCTCTCGACACGTCAAGCGTTACAGTCGGCGCACCATGAACATCGTCTTCTTCGGGCTCGTGCTGGTGTCGGTGGTGGCCGCGGCGTTCGGCGAGCCGGGGACGATGGCCGCGGTCGGCAAGGCCGCGCTCGACGGCGCGAAGGGCAGCGTGGACCTCGCCATCAGCCTCGCGGGCGCGATGACGCTGTTCCTCGGGCTCATGAAGGTGCTGGAGGCGGCGGGCGGCCTCGACGTGCTCGCCCGGATGATCCGCCCGGTGATGGTGCGGCTCTTCCCCGACGTGCCGGCCGACCACCCCGCCATGGGCGCGATGATCATGAACATCGCCGCCAACGTGCTCGGCCTCGGCAACGCCGCCACGCCGTTCGGCATCAAGGCGATGCAGGAGCTCGACGCGCTCAACAAGACGAAGGGCACGGCCACCAACGCGATGGTGCTCTTCCTCGCGATCAACACGAGCGGGGTGGCGGTGCTCCCCTCCGGCGTCATCGCGCTCCGCGCCTCGCTCGGCGCCACGACGCCGGCGTCGATCTTCGTGACCACGATCGCCGCGAGCGCGGTGAACACGGTGATCGCGGTGATGGCCGCCAAGTTGTTCTCGCGGCTCTTCCCCGCGCCGCACACCGAGACGTTCCGCACGAAGGAGAGCTGGCTCGACTTCGTGCCTGCGGCGCTGTTCGCGGGCGCGTTCGGGGCGCTCGTGGCGGTGGTCTACATCTACGGCGAGGCCGCCACCGCCTGGATCATCCCCTGCCTCATCCTCGGGCTCCTCACCGCGGGCGTGATCGGCCGGGTGCGCGTCTACGAGGCCTTCATCGACGGCGCCAAAGACGGCTTCTCAACGGCGATCCGGATCGTCCCCTACCTGATCGCGATCCTCACGGCCGTCGGCATGTTCCGCGCCAGCGGCGCCATGGACCGCGTGGTCGGCTTCTTCGGCCCGGTGGTGCGGCTCGTCGGGATGCCGCCCGAGGTCCTGCCCCTCGCGCTGCTCCGCCCGCTGTCCGGCAGCGGCGCCTTCGCGCTCACCGGCGAGATCACCAAGACCTACGGCCCGGACTCCTTCATCGCGGAGGTCGCCGGCACGATGCAGGGCACCACCGAGACGACCTTCTACGTCCTCGCCGTGTACTTCGGCGCGGTCGGCGTCAACAAGACCCGCCACGCCGTCCCGACCGGGCTCGTGTCCGACCTCTCCGGGGTCCTCGCCGCGGTCTGGTTCTGCCACCTGCTGTTGACCTGACGGGAGCGGGGGGGGCGTTGCGGGGGGGGCGGCAGCCCCCCCTGCCCCAAGAAGAGAAGCGCCCGGACGGCGGGAGTGCCCGCGCGCCAGCTCGGCGAAGATCCGCTCGGCGTCGGCCACGTCGAGCGCCGGGAGCCCCATGCTGCCGCCCGCGACCCACACGACCACGCGGGCGAGCTGGTAGCGGCGCAGGAGCGGGTCCGACATGAGGTGGACCGACTGGATCTTCGCGCGGGGGACGATCCAGGTGCGGCGCGTGAGGAAGCCGGCGCGCGACACGACGTAGCCCTCGGAGACGCGCCAGCCCTGGCGCCGCCAGTCGAGCCAGCCGAGCACGCCGCCGACCGGCGCGAGCAGGAGCCCGAACGCCCCCACGAACCACCACAGCAGCCCGCCGAGGAACGCCCAGCGGAGCGTGCCGCCCACGACGGCGCGGACGGCCGCCTGGCGCGCGGCGGGCAGGAGCGGCGTGGTCCACGGATCGATGTCGAGCGAGGGGAGGATGATGCGCGCGACCTCGGCCTGCTCCTCGGTGGTCACCATCGGGAGGACGCCCTCGGGCGTGGCCTCCTCGCCCGGGGCGCCGGACGCGGCGGTCTCGACGACGACGGTCCCGTAGCCCATGAGCCGCCGCATCCACGGCTCGTCCACCCGCACGAGCTGCACCTTGGAGAGCGCCATCTCGACGCCGCGCCGGGTGAGGAGCCCGGCCTCGAAGCGCAGGCCCCGCGGCGAGCGGTACAGCCGGAAGCCGTAGTGGCGCAGGATCGTGCCGGCGACCGAGAACGCGTAGCCGCCCGCGAGCGCGAGGAGCCCGAGCCCGACGGCCGCGCCGGGCCGCATGGCGCTCATGCCCTGCGCGACCCGCTCCGGCGAGAGCTGGCCGAGCACCTCGAAGGCCACGCCCGCGGCGAGCACGACCGCCCCGACCCGCCCGGCGCTCACGCCGTAGCCGACGAGCTCCGGCAGCGTGATGGACAGGAGCTCCTCGGGGGGCGGCGCGGCCGCGGCCTCCACGCCGGCGGGGTGCTGGGAGGCGTGGAGGCGCTCGCGCAGCGCGTTGGCCTCCTTGATCGAGAGCGCGGAGAGCATGCCCTCGGCGCCCGTGTCCCCGGCCGTCTCGATGCGCAGCTCCACCAGCCCGGCGAGCTTGTGGAACACGTTCTGGACGATCTCGACGTTCTGGATGCGCGCCGGGTCGATGACCCGGAAGCGGCGGCCGATGAGCCCGGTGCGGATCTCGAGCTTGCCCGCGTTCAGGCGGTAGCGGAGCGTCAGGAAGTGCAGCACCGTGCGGCCGATCGCGGAGGCGAAGAACACGCCGAGCAGGCCGAGGTTGACGAGGTTGGCGATGCCGCCGCCGACGAGCACGGCGAGCAGGAGCGGCCAGGCCGCACGGGCGGTGCGCCAGAGGTCGGGGATGAGGTTGACGAGCAGGGAGGCGGGTTCGAGCGAGCGCCACTCCGCCTGGCCGTTCGCCGCGGCGTCAGACGCCATCGTCGCCCCGCCGGCGCACGAGCGCGTCGCGCAGGGCGTCGGCGCGGTCCTCCTCGAGGCCCGGGATCGAGCCGTCGGCGCTCATGCCCGCGGCCGTGTACACGACCAGCCGGGACAGGCCGAACGCGCGCTCGAGCGGCCCCTGCCGCGTGTCGACGTGCTGGATGCGGTCGAGCGGGATGCTGACGGTGTGCCGGAAGAGCACGCCGCTCTCGACGAGCAGGTCGTCGTTGCGGACGCCGTAGCGGAAGTGGCGCCAGGACAGCGTGGGCCAGGCGAGGGTCCAGACCGCGAGCAGGAGGCCGAACGTGCCGGCGAGCGCGGCCGCGGGCACGACCCCGAAGCGGAAGCCCACCCAGCCGGAGCCGACGAGGAGGACCGGGAGCCAGAAGGTGCCGAGGCGGGTGAGCCCCTGGAGGCGCCAGAGGTTCACAACGCGGGGGTCGAGGGGGTGCACTCCCGGAAGCTATCCAGCCAGGGGCCCCCACAGTGCGCTACCCTCTCGCGCGATGCGTCCCGCCGTCACCGCCTTTCTGCTCGGGGCCGTCTACTTCGGCGTGCTGCACGCGCTCGAGCCGCGGCTCGCGGACTACGACGGCTACTTCCACGTCCGGTACGCGAGCTTCGGCCCGGGGGAGTGGCTGGGGCGCGACTTCCGCTGGATGCCGCACGGGGTGTTCGCGGACGGGCGCTGGGTGGACCACCAGTGGCTCTTCCACGCGTTGATCTGGCCGTTCACGAAGGTGCTGCCGCTGCTCGGGGCGGCCCACGCGAGCGCGACGGTGTTCGCCGCGGCGATGCTCGCCGCGTTCGCGTGGCTGCTCGACGGGCGCGGCGTGCGGCACCCGGCGCTCTGGGCGCTCGCGCTGCTCGGCGCCTCGCGCTTCTTCGACGACCGCATGCTCATGCCGCGCACGCAGGCGCTCTCGCTCGCGCTCCTCCTCGTGGGGATCGGGCTCGCGCTGCGGGGGCGGTCGCTCGCGCTGCTCGTGCTCGGCGTCGTGTTCGCGTGGACCTACCACGTGTCCGTGATGCTCGTGCCCTGCGCGCTCGTGGCGGGGCTCGCGGGGGCGCCGGGGCGGCCCGGGCTCGCCGATCTCCGGCCCGCTATCTACGCCGCGCTCGGCGTGGGGCTCGGCTTCGCGATCCACCCGCAGTCGCCGCACACCTTCGGCTTCTTGTGGCTTCACGCCGTGGAGAAGGTGCTGAACCCCTCGGGCCAGGCGGTCGGGGCCGAGTGGATGCCCGTCGACACGCGCACGTGGCTCGTGCACGTGGCGCCGATGGTGGCGCTCGGCGCCTGGGGCGTGTGGGGGATGCGCCGCGCCGACGCGGACACCCGCGCGATGGCGATCCTCGCGGCGGGGTGGCTCGTGGCGTCGGCGGGCGCGGTCAAGTGGCTGGAGTACGCCGTGCCGTTCACGACGGCCGCGCTGGCGCTGCTCTGGCGCGACAACGGGCGGTCCACCCTCGTGTTGTGGCTCGGCCTGCCGCTGGCGGCCTGGAACGGGGCCGCGGTGCTCGACCACGTGCGCACCACGGTGCCGCCGGCGTCGCGGTTGGAGGCGGTGGCGGCGGCGCTGCCGGCGCGGGACTGCGCCGTGTTCCACGCCGACTGGACCGACTTCTCCGAGCTCGTGTACTGGGCGCCCCAGTGCACCTACGTGGTCGGGCTCGATCCACACTTCCTGTCCGCGGGCGACCCGAAGCGCGCCGTCCTCGTGGAGGCCGCGCTCGCCGGCAACGTGGCGCGCCTCGGCGACATGGCCGCGGACGCCTTCGGGGCGGGCTGGGTCGTGGCGACGAACGCGCCGATGATCGCCCGGGCGGAGGCCGACCCGCGCCTCGAGCTGGTGTACCGGGACGAGAGCGGGGGGGTGTGGCGGGTGCGACCCGCGGGGCCGTGAGCCTCTGAAGGCCCGCCTCTACTCCGCGTGCGTCTCGGCGCTCGGCCGCCGCTTCGCGGCCTTCTCCAGCTTCCCGGCGAGCGCGGCATTCCCCTTGGCCCAGGCGAGGTCGGCCGGCGTCATGCCGGGCTCCCAGCCGGACACGGACGCGGTCGTCCGGATGGCGGGGTCCGCGCCGCCCTTGAGCAGCACCACGGCGACCTCGTCGCGGCCGGCCTCGGCGGCGTCGTGCAGCGGCGTGAAGCCCCAGTTGTCGCGCACGTCGGGGTTCGCGCCGGCCTTGAGCAGCCGGCGGACCACGGCCACGTGCCCGTTCCGCGTGGCGTACGCGAGCGCGCTCACGCCGTCCTGGTCGCGCGCGTCCACGTCGACGCCCTCCGCCGCGAGCACCCGCGCCACGAGCGCGTCGGCCCCGTAGTTGGCGGCGTGGGAGAGCGGGCGCTGGCCGCGCCGCGTCGCGACGGTCGCGAGGTCGGGCGCGGCCGCGAGCAGGAGCTCCCCCACGCGCACCGCGGCCGCGTACTCGTCGTCCGGGTGCGAGCCGGTCGCGGCGCGGATCTCGTCGGGGTCGGTGAGGGTGACCACCTGCCCGTCGCGACGCACCGTCACCGAGAAGCCCTGGAGCCGCCCGCCGACCTTCCGCGCGACGAGGTGGAGCCCCGTGAAGCCCTCGGGCGTTACCGCGCGCGGGTCGGCCCCCGCCGCGAGCAGCGCCTCCACGACGCGGTCGGCGCCCACCTGGGCGCCGAAGAGCAGCGGCGTCCAGCCGTTGTTTTGCGCGTTCACGTCCGCGACGGTCTCCGCGAGCGCGACGGCCTCGTCGGTCCCGCCCGCCTGGATCGCCGCGAAGAGGGCCGTGGGCTCGTCCGTCCGGCGCGCCGGCGGGAGCGTGGCGCCCCCCTTCTCCACCATCGTCGTCACGCGCGGGTGCGCGAGGTCGGCGAGGAGCTGCGCCACCGGCACGCCCGCGGGCGTCGGCTCGGCGAGGTCCGCGCCGGGCACGAGCGCGACGACGCGGTCGAGCGCGTCGAGCCAGGCCGCGTGCGCGGGGCAGAAGCTCCGGGCGATGTGCCGCTCGCCGGCGGCGTCGAGCGCCCCGGGGCGGCCGCGCCGGTAGAAGCGCATCACGCCGTTGATCACGACATAGGCGACGGGCACGTCGCGGATCGCGCCCTCGCTGCGCCACGCGCGCACACGCAGCGCGCGGGCGTCGCGGGCCGCCGCGGCCAGGGGGGTCCAGCTCGACAATTGCTCCTCCGTTCGCGCCTACCTCTTACGGGGCGGCGGGCGCGCGGGGTACGAACAAGTCGTTTCGGTCCGTTTCCGATTTCACTGCTGCCGTCGGCTCTGACCGATGCTCGCGTCGGGCAGCCCCTGCTCGTCGATGTAGCCGAGCGCTTCGAGCTGATCGCGCAGCTGATCGTCGGCCGTCCCGCCGTCCGCGGCACCCTCGCCGATGGCCACACGCTCGAGCCGCCGCGTCGGCACCGTGGGGAGCACGGGCACGTCGAACGCCTCGGTCAGCACCTTGCCGGGCATGTCCGCGGCAGCGGGGAGCCCGAGCAGCGCGTAGAGGGTCGGCGCCACGTCGAACACGTGCAGCTGGATCTTCCCCGGCTTCACCGCCCGCCCCGCCGCGAGGAACACGGCCGTGTCGTTGTGCGAGCCGTTGATGAGCGGCTGCGCGCTCGACACGCGGAAGCCGTGGTCGCTCACGACGACGAGCGTCGTGTCCGCGTCGAGCAGCGCCCACACGCGGCCGACCACGCCGTCGAGGTAGCGGTAGTAGTCGGGCACGTAGCGGGACGCGCGGTCGAGCTCCGCGGCGTCGATGCCGTCGGCGTAGGGGAGCGGCCGGCGGCCGGGCTTGCTCGCGGCCTGCGCCGCCGCGGTGTGCGCCGCGGGGTCCTTCCGGATGAGGTCCTGCACGCCGGGGTCCGCGTAGGCCCAGTAGAGGTGGCTCACCTGGTCGGCGCCGTTGAGGTAGAGCGCCCCGAAGCGCCCGTCCGTGTGCGGCCACTCCGCCTCGAACACGCGCACGTGCGTCTCGTCGCGGAGCAGCGGGTGGAACGGCGCGCCGTACTCCAACACCTGGTAGCCGAGCGGGTGCGCGGCGACCCAGGCGTCGTCGGGCCGGAGCGCCGCCGCGCGCGTCGCGAGCGCGTCCGGGAACGTCGTGGCCTTGCGGTCGGCGGTCGACGCGACGCCGACGCTCTTCTCGGCGGGGTCCTTGTTCATCGGGAAGGACCACACGAAGCGCTCGGACAACATCCAGCCGTCCACGGGCGTGGCCGGCCACGTCATGAGCCAGCCGCTCACGCCCACCTTCTGCCCCGCGCCGCTGGCCACGTCCCACACGCGGCTCACGCGCACGTCCGCGCCCGAGAAGCTGTGCCCGCGCCCGGTGGTCCACCCGCCGATGCCGTGCACGTCCGCCGGGTAGCCCGACGCGATCGTGGTCCACAGGATCGGCGACATGATCGGCGTGGTGAGCGCCATCTCCCCGCGCACGCCCTCGTTCATGAGCCGCGCGAAGTTGGGGAGGTCACCCGCCGCCACGAGGCGGTCGAGCATCGAGTACTCGAGGCCGTCGAGGCCCACCACCACGACCTTGCCGCCCTCGGGCTCGGACGTGCAGGCGAGGAGCGCGAGGAGCAGCAATCAGCCCGCCTTGCGCTGCTCGTCCTCGTCCTCGACGAGCACGCGCAGCACCGCCACGCCCGTGGCCTCCGGGTCGGTCGGGAGCCTCTTCGCCGCCACCGCGTGGCGGTGCTCGAACAGCCGCTTGGTCAGGATCGCGGTCGCCTTCTGCGCGGGGATCGTGCTCACGAACGTGACGGCGTCCACGTAGCGGCAGCCGTCGGGCGTGGGCTCGAAGAGGTGGTCGTGCTCGAACCGCGAGAAGAGGCGGTTCGTCGAGGTGTCCCGGTAGGACACGCCCGCCACGACCGACTCCATCCGGAGCGGCCACGCCACGGGGAGGAGGCGCGCGAGCCGGAAGCTGGCGTCGAGCTGCGCGGGCACCTGCCCGTCAAGGGCCCGGCGCAGCGCGTCGCCGTCCTTCACGCAGAAGCTCGCGAGCGGCCGGAATTCCGCCGCGAGCGCCCCCGGGTCGGTCTTGAGCCGCCACACGTCCTCGACAGGAGCGAGGAAGCGGGTCCAGACGCGCAGGTGGAAGGTGGTCGGCATGGCGGGTCTTTAGTCTTCTCGGGGCGGGGGGGCGAGGGCCGCCCCGCTCCCCGCCGACGTTCGGGTATCCTCCCGCGCGTGCTGGCCCTCCTCCTCCTCGCGTGCACTCCCACGTCCCTCCACGTCGACGGGCGGCCGGATCGGGATCGCCCCGCGGCCCCCGAGGTCGAGGACACCGACGTCGAGCACGTCCCGGACAACGGGCCCGTGGACACCGGCGGCACCGGCGAGCACGACCCGGACGACACGGTCGTGTTCAACCTCGACGTGGTCCACACCGTCGAGATCACGCTCGGGCGCGCCGAGCGCGCGAGCCTCGCCGCCGACCCCTACACCTACGTGCCCGCCGACCTCACGTTCGACGGGGAGGTGTTCCCGAACGTCGGCGTGCGGCTGAAGGGGCGGCTCGGCTCCTTCCGCTCGATCGACGGGAAGGCCGCGCTGAAGATCGACCTCCTCGAGATGGGCGAGGGCGCGAAGCTCCACGGGCTCGAGAAGATCAACCTGAACAACATGGTCCAGGACTGCGCGAAGGCGAAGGAGCTCGCCGCGTACGCCATCCACCGCGCGGTCGGCATCCCCGCGCCGCGCGTCGCCTACGCCGAGGTCACGATCGACGGCGAGGCCCGCGGCCTCTACAGCCTCGTGGAGGACTACGACGACGAGTTCCTCCAGGCGAACTTCGCCGACCCGAGCGGGAACCTCTACGACGGCGACTACTACCTCTGGCCCAACGGCAGCTACACGCTCGTCGACTTCACCACCGCGGGCGACCCCTACTTCACGCTCGACGAGGGCACGGACGTAGGGCTCACCGACGTGCAGGCGGTGACCGCGGCCGTCACCGCCGCGGGCGGCGGCCTCGACGGCGTGGGCGCGCTCGTGGACCTCGACCAGCACGCCGACTTCCTCGCGGTGGCCGCCTGGACCGGCCACTACGACAGCTACAGCTACTACTCGAACAACTACCGGGTGTACTTCGACCCCGGCCGGGGCGGGCGGGCCGTGCTCCTGCCCTGGGACCCGGACTGGGCGTTCTACAGCGCGACGCCGGTGACCACGCCCTACGGCGTGCTCTCGCAGGCCTGCCTCCGCGACGTGGGCTGCCGCGACCGCGTCGAGGCCACGATCGGCACGCTCTCCGCCACGATCCCCGGCTCCTCCGTCGAGGCCGAGGTGGCCGCGGCCGTCGCGCTCACCGGCGAGGCGCTCGCCCGCGACCCGCTGCTGGAGCAGCGCCCGGCCGACATCCGGGCGTGCCAGGCGGACCTCCCCGCGTGGTTCGCGCGCCGGGGCGGGGAGCTCGACGCCGCGGGCCTGTAGGGGGCACCGGAACCACCGACGTCCCGACGGGCACGACGTCGACGCAGCGCGAAGCGGCTGCCCGGACGGAGCCCGCGTTACGTCCCCGGCCGCACTCGGAGGTCCGTTGCTGCTCGCCGCGCTCTTCGCCGCGCCCCTCGCCCACGCCGAGGCCTACGCCCTCGCCGACGCGGGCATCACGCTGGACCTGCCCGGCGGCTGGGAGATGACCCGCTGGTCCGACTGGGACTTCAAGGGGCGGACCGGGGACGGCGGCGTGGCCATCGAGGTCTGGTCCACGGCGTTCCAGGTGCCGATCGAGAAGGAGGCCGCCGAGCGCTGGGCGGGCGTGTACGGCGAGAAGCTCCAGGAGATGCGCGCGCTCGGCGTCATCCGCGAGAGCGTGGCCATCGAGGAGGTGGCCGGGCGGCCGACCGCGCGCACGACGATGCGCTTCTCGCTCGACAAGGGCGGCCCCAAGGGCGCGATGTTCGTGGCGGCCTTCCCGGTGGACGGGAAGGTGATGCACGTGGCGACGCTCGCCGTCGGCCCGAACGTGGCGCGCGCCGCGACCGCGCTCGACACGCTGCTCACGCGGCTCTCGGTGCAGAAGCCGGCGGCCGAGCTGCTCGCGCTCGGCGGCACGGTCGAGACCGACCTCGGGTTCTCCGCGACGCTGCCCGACGGCTGGCGCAAGCCGCTGCCGAGCGAGGAGCCGGGCGCCGCCGAGGCGCTCGCCGACGTGGGCATCGGCCCGAAGGACCCCAGCGCGTGCCTCCGCGCGATCCACCCGCGCCCGAGCGGCGAGGCGGACGTCGTGCTGTTCTGCAGCGAGCCCTGGAAGATGGGGATCGTCGACGACGCCTCGTTCGTGGACCAGGAGCTCCTGCTCAAGCAGCGCTTCTTCGGCAAGGCGGCCGAGAAGGTGCCCGCCGCCACGCGGATCGAGCGCAAGGACCGGCTCGGCTTCCTGCTCGCGCCCGAGATCAACGGGCACGACCTCCGCATCGCGGCCGTGCCCTACGACCGGGGCACGGTCGTGGCCTGGGCCGTGGGCGAGCCCGGCACCGGCGAGGGCCTCACCTCCGCGCTCCGCGCGACCACGATGAGCCTCTCGTTCTCGGGCCCGGACGGCGGCGCGTCGGTGCACGAGGCGGGCGAGTGGATCGTCCACACGCTCACCTACGACCCCTTCCACCCCGCGGTGCTCGGCGCCGGGCTCGTGTTCGCGGCGGTCCTGGGCGGGTTCGGGTGGTTGATGTTCCGCAAGCCCAAGCAGGCGGACGCGGCCTAGCCGCGAGAGGCAGGGGGTGCCGCCCGCGCCCGGAAACCATGGCGCGGCGCGGCACCCCCGCACAAAAAGGAGCGCCGCGGCCAGGGCTCGGAAGCCCGGACCGCGGCGCAGGTGCCAGCGTTCCCCCCAGGAGCGCGTCAGGCGCGAGCCGAAAGGCCCAGCAGCCCTCGCGGTACTCCTACGCGGGCACCGTCTGTTGCAGGTTCGTGATCGCGCGGAAGGTGCGCTCCTGCTCGGGCAGGATGCGGCTCCGGATCAACTCCTGCGATTGCGGATCGAGGTCGGAGAGATCACGTCGGTAGTCGTTGAGACCGTGCTCCTCGCCCTGGTGCAGGGCGGCCAGGGCGGGACCCACGCCGAACACCTTGCCGGCGCCTTCGACGAGCTTGGCGAAGGAGCCCCAGAGCCCGGAGCCCTGCGAGGGGCTGCCCCCGAGCTCGACGATGCGCTGGCGGAGCAGGTCGCAGCGCTCCTGGTGCGAGCGCAGGAGGTTCTGCAGCTCGTTGCGGACGCGCTGGTCCTGGATCTTGTCGAGCGCCTGGCGGTAGGTCTCCACCGACGAGATCTCCCCGCGGAGAAAGGAGTCGAGGTGGTTGACCGCCTTGTCCGTGTTCCCGACGTTCTGCATCAGCCCCCCATGTTCGTTGCCCCACGAAGGTAGGTCGGCCCGGTCGGGCGGCAACGGGGACGTACGGCAAAACCCGTACTTCAACCTCGGCAGTGCCGAAGCAGCGCCACTCGGCGCCCGTCGCGCACTATCATCCGCCCCCACGGCGACCGGCTCCCCGGAGATCCATGCACCTCGAGACCATCCGTGCTCTGTTGGGCGGAGACGCCGCGCTCCTCGACGCCCCGCTCGCGCCCCTCCCGCCGCTCGCGCCCGGGCTTTTCGCCGGCCCGGACTACGTGGACCGCGCCGCCACCCAGCGGGGCCCCGCGTGGCTCCGGAGCTTCCAGGCCCTCTTCGACGCCGGGCGGCTCGGCGGCAGCGGGTATGTCGCGTTGCTGGACGCCGAGGGCCCGGCCGAGGCCGTCGCGGCGCTGGCGCAGGAGGGCGGCTGCAGCGGGCTCGTGGCCCCCGAGGACACGCTCCGCGCCGTCGCGCGCCGCTACGCGCACCGGGTGCCCCTGCTCGCGAAGGTGACGCCCGAGGCCGACGCCGCCGCGCAGGCGCGCCGGCTGCGGGATCTCGGCGCGGTGGGGATCGCGCTCGGGGCGGGCGACGCGGCGCTCGCCGAGGCCGCGACGGCCGAGGGCCTGATCGTGCTCCTGTCGGATGCGCCGGGCTTCGGGGCGGCGCTCGCCTGCGGACCCGAGACGGCCTCCGTCGCGGAGGCGCGGGCGCGCGTGGTCGCGGCCCAGTCGATCGCGTGCGGCGCCCTCGTCGCCGGGCCGCTCGCGGACCCCGGGCGCCTGCTCCGCGCGGGGATCGTCGGGCTGCGCGCCGGCGCGCTCGGTATCGTCGTGCGCGGGGCGCCGGGGCCCTCCGTGGAGGCCGACGTCGCCGCGCTCCACGCCGCCCAGGACGTGTGGACGTGGGGGTCCGTGGCCCCGGCCTGAGCCTCAGCGCGCTCCGCGCTCCCCGTCGACGAGCGCGTCCGGGTCCGCGAGCAGCGCCGCCAGGCCGCCGCGGAGGTCCTCGACGAGCCCGGCGACCGTGGCCGTGTCGAGTACGCTGCGGCGCCACCGCACCGCCCCGAGCACGCCCATCGGCGTGTCGAACACCTGCACGAACAGGTCGTGCGTCGACCAGAGCGCGATGGCCTGCTCGATGTCGAAGCGCACCTGCACCGCGAGGTCGCCGAACGCGGCGGGGAGGCGCCAGCGGTTCACGTTGAGGACGACGCGGCGGCCCGGCGGGGCGTGGCGGGTGTTGTGGAGCATCCGCGCGGGGGCGCGGTCCGCCAGCGTGGCGGCGGCGCGCGCGACGACGTCGGCCCAGCGGTCGCCCGGCCGGACCGCGGCGTCGACGATGTCGCCCCAGGCGAGGTAGCCGAGCACGCGCGGGGAGATCGGCCCGTGGCGGCCGCTCCGGACCAGCGAGTAGGCCACGTCCGGGCGCCCCGCGTGCCGGGCGAGGGCGACCTCGAGGGCGGCCAGGAACGGCGCGGCGAACGGCCAGCCGCGGGCCTCGCAGGCGCCGCGCACGGCGGCCGGCCCCGCGAGGGGGAAGCGCACGACCTCGCCGGCGTGGTCGTCGACGGCGGGGCGCGGGCGGTCGAGGGGGAGCGTGTAGGCGCCGGGCACCCGGCGCGCGGCCTCGTCCTCCGCGGCCGCGAGGATCGGGGCGAGGCGGGCGGCGTGGTCCGCGGGCTGCGGCGGGGGCTCCACGAGCGCGGGCGGGAGCGCGGCGTCCGCCCCGGCCGCGTAGAACGCGCCCACCTCGCCGAGCAGGACGCCGACGGCGAGGCCGTCGACCGTCACGTGCTCCGTCACGCAGACGAGCCAGCTCCGCGCGGGCCCGAGGCGCAGGAGCGTCGCGCGCGCGAGCGGCAGGGCCCCCACGTCGAACACCGTGTCGCGCAGCGCGCGGACGGCCGCACGGGCGGCGGCCTCGGGGTCGGGCTCGCCGGCGACGTCGATCGCCTCGAAGTCCGGCGTGGCGTCGGCGTGTACGCGCCGGATCCAGCCCGCCGGTCCACGCGCGAAGGTGGTGCGCAGGTTCTCGTGCCGCGCGATCACGCGCGCGAAGGCCGCCCGGAGGCGCTCCGGGTCGACCTCGCCGTAGAGCTCGAGCACGACGAGCAGGTTGCGCCCGGGGTTCTCGGGATCGGCCTCGCCGAGGTCGAGCAGCGCCGCCTCGTTGAAGGCGACGGGGGCTTCACGCCAGGGGGTCGTCAACGGGCCTCCGGTCCGACGCGGCGGTGATAACGCGACCGCATGGAATGGTCGGCCGCCCAGCTCGAGGCGTTCGCCACCCTGGTGGTGGCGCCCCAGCACCTCCCGAACGTGCTCCGCGTCGTGCAGGCGTTCCAGGACGACACCTGGTACGCCTGGACCGCCGGCTGGCTCCGCGAGCAGGGCCACGGCCCGGTGCTCGACGCCCGCCCGCGCATCGCGGCGCACCCGCTCGGCTGGTACGCCCAGAAGCCCCCCGGCAGCCTCGGCCGCGCCTACCACGACCACCTCGCGCAGGCGGGCATCGACCCCGACGCGCTGCGCATCCCCGACTTCGGGACGGAGCGCGGCTGGCTCCGCGCCCGCACGTACGAGACACACGACATCGGCCACGCGCTCACCGGCTTCGGCACCACCGGCTACGGCGAGGCCGGGCTCCTCGCCTTCATCGCGTCGCAGTGCCCGGCGCGGCACTCCCTGGCGCTGCTCGCGGGCATCTTCGGGGCGGCCGCCAACGGCGGCACCATCCGGCACGACGTGATGCTCGAGGCCGTCACCCGCGGCCACCTCCTCGCCCGCGGCAGCGTCCCGATGCTCGTCGTGGACTGGGACACCCTCTGGGACGTGCCGCTCGACGAAGTCCGAGCGCGGCTCGACGTGCGGATGGAGCGGCTCGCGGCGCTGGCGTAGCCGCCCGCGCGGTCAGCTCAGCTGGTGCCCGATCGTCACGCCCACCTCGCGGGCGTAGCGGGCCGCCGGGCGCGGCGGGCGCCACCCCGGGCGCAGGCGCTCCACGCGCACGACCCCGCGGCC
The DNA here is from genome assembly GCA_964457335.1 of uncultured Enterobacteriaceae bacterium. Lineage (GTDB taxonomy): Bacteria > Myxococcota_A > UBA796 > UBA796 > SXON01 > CAJBVW01. Next base: position 66,830 of record CAYWGD010000004.1, read on the forward strand.
CGTGGCGATCTCGAGCGCGTCCTCTGCGCGCACGACCACGCCGGGGTCGAAGCCGGCGGGGGTCTCCGTCGCGACGACCCGCGCGTCGAGCAGGTAGACGGCCGCCTCCCCGACGTGGGTGCGCGCGCCCCCGTACGGGCCGGCGCACGCGCGGATGCGGGCCACGATGCGGTCGGCGGGCTGCTCCCACACGAGGAAGGTCTCCTGCGGGCGGAAGCGCCCCGCGACGAGCGGGCGCGGCAGCGGCTCGGCGGGCGCGCCGGCGAGCATGGCGTCCCAGCCGTCGTCGAGCGCCTCGACGGCGCGGGTGGTCGCGTCGTCCAGGAGCTGGTCGGCGTCGTCCTCGGGCGCCTCCCCTTCGGCCACGAGCGTGCGGGTGGCCCAGGCGCCCTGCCCATCGGCGGGGGTGAGCACCATCGCCCAGGCACCGGGCCCGAGCAGCGCGCGGTTCACGTCGGGCGAGCGGGCGCCCGGCGGCGCGAGGACGCGTAGCATCGGGCCCTCGCCGCGCGTGGGCCGGGCGTCCGGGTCGAGATCGAGCACGAGGTCGGCCTCGGCCCGCCCGAGCACCGCGCCGTTGTCCCGCGCGAGGCCGCGGACCGGCGCGAACCACGGGTTCGCCTCGTGCTCGAGGCCCGGATCGATGCCCACCACGCGGGCGCCGCGGCGCTCCGTCACGTACGAGACCACGATGCGCGCGAGTCGTGTCGCACCGAGGATCTGGACCCGCAGCCCCATGCCGTTCCCTGCTTTCCCTCCTAACGTCTCCGGTGTATAGGGGCGCGCCGAAGGACCCCCCGGTGACGAGCGCCCACCAGCCTGGACTCTACGGACGCCTCGCGCGCGGTGTGCTGCGCAACCGCACCCTCACGCTGGTGCTGCTGTCCGTGGCGACCGTGCTCGCGGCCTTCTTCGCCGTGCGCCTCCGGGTCGACAGCGACATCCTCGCGCTCATGCCGCAGGAGGAGGCCTCCACGCAGGCGCTCGCGCGGCTCGACCGCGAGGAGGGCGGCGTCAACTTCCTCACCATCGCCGTCGAGGCGGAGGACGAGGGCCGGCGCGACGCCTGGCTCGCCGACGTCGGCGCGAAGATCCAGGCGCTCCCCGAGGTCGACTACGTCCTCTGGCAGATCGACCAGGACGTCGCCTTCCGCCTCGGCCTCCTGCAGATCCCGACGGCCGACCTCGTCACCATCCGCGACCGGCTCCAGGCCGCGATCAGCATGGGCCCGGCCGCCGCGAACCCGTTCATCGCCGCGCGCCTGCTCGACCTCGGGCCGCTCACGCAGCGCCTCCAGGCCACACCCACGCCGCTCGCCTTCGGCGGCGAGGGCCACATGGGGCGGATGTTGATCCGCCCCAAGGGCTCGGCGCACGACATCCCGTTCTCGCGCGTGTTCATGCACAAGGTGGACACGATCCTCGAGGAGTCCGGCGCCCGGATGCCCGAGGAGCGGCAGGAGCCCTCGGCCGGCCACAAGCTCGTCGAGCCCTTCCTCATCGCGCTCGGCATCGAGGAGGAACACCCACCCGTCGCGGCCGGCCCCCCGCCGAACGGCGTGTCCATCGCGTGGATCGGCGGCGCGTACCGCCACAACGTCGAGGACTACGAGAACATCGTCCGCGACATCGGCTGGATCACCGCGGCCAGCTTCGTGATGGTGCTCGTCATCATCGCGGCCGCGTTCCGCACGCCCCGGTCGCTCCTCATCATCTTCGCGCCGCTCGTGCTCGCGAACCTCTGGGCGCTCGGCGTGGCCGGGGCCACCGTCGGCTCGCTCAACACGTTCACGTCCTTCGTGAACGCCGTCCTCATCGGGCTCGGCGTCGAGTTCGGCGTGCACCTCTACGCGCGCTACCGCGAGATCCGGAAGGCCGGCCACCACGTCGAGGACTCGATCATCCGCGCCTGGGACCTGGTCGGCGGCGCGTGCACCTCCGCGGCGCTCACCTCCGCCGCGGGCTTCGCGGCGCTGCTCGCCGCGCACTTCGCGGGGTTCCGGCAGCTCGGCTGGCTGCTCTCGCTCGGGCTCCTGCTCTGCCTCGTGGCCGAGCTCGTGTGCATGCCGCTCATGCTCGCGTGGCTCGACCGCGAGGAGATCCCCGAGCCCCACCACCGCCACCGGCGCCACCGCCGCAAGAGCCCGGCCTCCTACCGGCTCGCCCCCATGGCGCTGATGGTCATCGGGTGCATCACGTTCGTGTCCGCGCTGCTCATCCCGCGCATCGAGCTCGAGTACGACCTCTCCGAGCTCCGCCGCACCGGCCTCGCCTACGAGGACCTCTCGGACGCCGAGAAGGAGCTCGCCCGGCAGTCCTACGCGCCGATGATCGCGAGCTACGCCACCGCGGAGGAGCTCGACGAGAACTACGAGCGCATCCTGAAGCGCGTGGCCGACGGGCGCTTCCCCGAGGTCGCGACCGTGTTGTCCATCCGCACGGTGATCCCCGAGGACCAGGGCGAGAAGCTCGCGCTGCTCGAAGAGATCGTCGCCCTCGGCCAGGACCCGAACGCGACGTACCTCCCCCCGCAGGTGCGCGAGAACATCGGCAAGCTCGGGACCGTGCCGCTCGTGCCGCTCTCGGCCGAGGACCTCCCCGCCCCCCTGCGGCACGTGCTCGGCGCCAACGACGGCGTGCACCGCCTGCTCATGCTCCCCTCGGGCAACATGTGGGACATGCGCGAGGCCGCCAACCTCGCCGTCGCGGTCGAGCGCGAGCTCCCCGGGCAGCTCATCGCGAGCGAGTACCTGACGCTCGGCGTGCTCTACACGCTCATGCAGCGCGACGCGCCGGTCATCGGCGCCATCGCCTTCGCGCTGGTGCTCTTCTTCACGCTGCTCGACCTGCGGGCCTTCCGCGCCACCGCCGGCGCCATCGCCGTGCTCCTCGCGGGCGTCGCGTGGTGGGGGGCGCTGCTCGTGAGCTCGAACATCAAGATCTCCATCGTGAACTTCGTGGGCATCCCGATCGTGCTCGGCATCGGCATCGACGTGATGATCCACCTGATCCACCGCATGAAGCAGGAAGGCCCGGGGCGCATCCAGAAGGCGCTCTCGACCACCGGCTGGGCCTCCGCGCTCGGCACGTTGACCACGGTGGTGGCCTTCGCCGCGCTCTCGCTCGCCTCGTCGGAGGGCATCCGCTCCCTCGGCCTGCTCGTGCTGCTCGGGGAGATGGCGGTCACCGTGGCCGGCTTCGTGCTCGTGCCGCTCGGCTTCGCCACGGCCTGGCGCCTGCAGGGCCGCCACCCGAGCGCGTCGCACGAGGACACGAACCCCGGGGTGTAGGGGGTCTGGATCTTGGGGCGGGGGGCGCGCCCCCCGCAACGCCCCCGCCGTGTGGTCGCGGGAGCTCCTTCGCCCGTGTAAAACGGGGCCATGCTGACCGTCCTCCTCCTCGCCGCCTGCTCCGGCCCCGACGACAAGCCCGCCGACGACACCGCGTCCGGCGTGTGCCGCGGGAACCCCACGCTGACCGTGCTCTCGCCCGAGGACGGCGCCACGTACGCGGTGGGCGACGAGATCCCGCTCTCGGGCGAGGGTGCGTCGAGCGCCGGCTACGAGGTGGTCCTGCTCTGGGCCGTCGACGGCGACGTCGAGGTCGTCGGCGGGGCCGGCGCGTGGACCCCGTCCGCGCCCGGCGACCACCTCCTGACGCTCCAGGGCGAGGACGCCTGCGGCATCTCGCAGCTCAACCGCACGGTGCACGTGACCGGCGGAGACACCGGCGACACGGGCGACACGGGCGACACCGGCGACACGGGGGACACCGGCGACACCGGCACCCCCGCGGAGCTCGGCGTGACGCGCTTCGGGAGCGACGAGGGCCTGCCGGTGGCCGGGTGGAGCGGCCTGTCGGTGGCGCCGGACGGCACGGTGTGGGGCGCGACGGCCGCCGGCCTCGTGCACCTCGACCCGGTGAGCGCCACGGCGCGCGTCTACGGCGTGGCGAACGGACTCTACACGGACAGCCCCACCGCGGTGCTCGCCGCGCGCGACGGCTCGGTCTGGGTCGGGCACATCGGCGACGTGACGCGCCAGGGCGAGCAGGTCGTCGTCGACGACGCCGGCGCGCTCACGATCCTGCGCACGATCGACCACACCGAGAGCGACGAGATCACCTCGGTCGTGCGGCTGCGCGAGCAGCCCTGGGGCGTGGGCGTCGGCGACATCTGGATGGGCACCAACGAGGGGCTCTGCCTCTGGGACGCCGACCTCGGCCGCTTCGCCGAGCACGCCCACCCCACGCATCCGCACGGCTACACCAAGGGCGTCGCGTTCTCGCAAGACGGCGACGTGTGGAACGGCGACGCCTACCAGCTCTCGCGCTGGCGCTACTCCAACGACGGCGACCTCTCCCCCAGCGCCGACCTCCTGGAGACCGTCGCCACGTGGCCCGTCGCCATCGAGGAGCTGCTGGAGATCGCGGACCTGGACGCCAACGGCGGCGATCTCTGGGTGGCCTCCGAGCTCTTCGGCGTCGCGCGGGTGACGGTCGCGTCCGAGGTGGGCGCGAGCGCGGTCGACCTCTTCGCCGAGCCGGTCTCCGCCCGCGCGGTGCGCGCCGACGGAACAGGCGACGTGTGGATCGGCACGTCGAGCGGGCTCTGGCGCTGGGACGGCGCCGCGCTCGCCGCGGTGACGGCCGACTGGATCCCGGCCGACGGCGTGCAGCAGATCGCCGTGGACCCGTCCACGTCGCCCCCCACCTTGTGGTTCGCGACCTCGCAAGGGCTCGTGCGGCTGGTGGGCGAGCCGGGGTAGCCCGGTTTAGACGGGCGCCGCGATGTCTCCCCGCGCGCGACGCTCCCTGCTGCTCGGCACCGCGCTGCTCCTGGCGGCGGGCGTCGCGTGGAGGCTCGCGCGCCCGGCCCGCCCGCCGCGCCCCGCCCCGCGGGAGGAGGCCGTCGAGCCGGCGATCGTGCGCACCACGCCCGTGCCGCGCACCACGGCGGAGGGCGCCGCCGTCCTCGGGATCAACGAGGGCGTCTCGCTCCCGGGCAACCCGGGCGCGCGGCTGTTCTCCGGGGGCGGCACGCTCGCGCGGCGCGTCGGCATGGTGCGGGCGCTCGGGGCGCGGCTCGTGCGGGCGAACAGCCACGCCTGGCCGAACCTCGCGTACTCCTCGTGGAAGGGCAGCTTCGCGGAGGCCGACCGCTTCATGCGGACCGTCGGCGAGGCCGGCCTGGACGTGGTCCTGGTGATCGGCCCCTGGCCCGGCACACGCACCGCGCTCTACACCGACCGCTACGTGCCCGCCGACCTGGCCGGCTACGAGGCCTGGGTGGAGGCGCTCGTCGAGCGCTATGACGGCGACGGCGCGGACGACATGCCCGGCCTCGCGCGGCCGGTGCTCGCCTGGGAGGTCGACAACGAGCCCGACCAGCACCACCTCGTGGCGCCGCGTGGCCGCGAGGAGCGCGGGCTCGGCGGCCTCGGCGGCGACGCGCTCGGTGACGCCGCCGCGGGCCTCGACGGGGCGGACGCCCCCCGCGCGCCCTTCGAGACGCCGCGGGAGTACGCGGAGGTGCTGATCGCCACGTCGCGGGCGATCCGCCGCGCGGACCCCGACGCCCGCGTGCTCTCCGCCGGCATCTACCGGGCGGCGATGCCGGCCGGCCGCACCTACCTCGCCGACGTGCTCGCGGTCGAAGGCGCCCGCGAGGCGATCGACGGGCTCTCGCTCCACTGCTACTTCAGCTCCGACAACCTGGGCGCCGTGCAGCGCACGATGCGCACGGCCCGCGCGCTCGCCCCCGACCTGCCGGTGTGGATCACCGAGACCAGCGTGCCGTCCGAGGGCCCCCAGGGCTGGGTGGACGAGCTCTGGCAGGCGAAGATGGTCGCCGGCATCGTCGGCGGTTTCTTGGCGGACGGCGCCGATCGCGTGTTCTGGCATTCGCTCGTCGACGCGCCGAACGAGCGCGAAGGGCCCGCCGGCTACGCCACGAACTCGCTCTTCCGCGGCTACGCCGACGGGAACGTGGTCCGCTACGAGACGAAGCCCGCCGGGGACGTGTTCCGCCGCCTCGCGGGGCACCTCGCCGGGCAGGATCCCGCCAGCTTCGCCGAGGTGCCCGCGGAGGGCGGGCGGCTCCTCGAGACGGAGGGCGGCTGGCTCGCGTTCGACGGCGAGCCGGCCGTGCCCGCGGGCGGGCGCACGGTGGAGGACCTCGTCACCGGCGAGGTCCTCGTCGGCGGCGAGCGCGCGCCCGCGCCCGCCTGGATCGCCCGTTGATCGTGCTCCTGGCGTTGCTGGCCGAGCTCGCCGGCTGGGTCGGCGGCACGCCCAACCGCACCGAGAGCTTCGCGTGGTTCCGCGTCCAGGCGCACCTGGGCCCGGGCGGCTTCGCCCTCGCGCTGCTCGTGGGGCTCGCGCTCGCGGCGGCGCGGGCGCGGTGGGTGCCGCCGCCGTGGATCGGCGCGCTCCTGGTGCACCTGCTCTTCCTCGACGTCGCGCAGGGGCAGCCCGACACCTCGACCTGGTTCACGCTCTCCCAGCACGTCGCGCGCGCGCCGATCGACGCGCTGCTGGGCTGGCGGGAGCTCGTCTGGACCGGCGAGGAGGCCCGCTTCCACAAGCCGTTCCCCTTCGTCCCGGCGGTCTACGGGCTCGCGTTCCGGCTGTTCGGCGAGTCGACGCGGGTGATGGACCTCGTCCTGACGGCCTGGGCGGTGGCGCTGCCGCTCGTGGTGACGTGGGCGGCGCGCGCCGCCGGGCCGCCCGGGCCCCGGACCGAGCGCGCGGCGCGGCTCGCGGGCTGGCTCGTGGTCGGGCTCCCGCTCTTGCAGGCGCAGTCCGGGTGGCTCCTCGCCGACCTGCCGCTCTGCGTGTGCGTCGCGTTCGCCTGGGGGGCGCTCCTGCGCGCCCGGGGGCCCGTCACCGGGGCCGTGGCGGCCCTCGCGGCCGTCCCGGCGGCGCTCACGAAGGTCACAGGCGCGGCCTTCGTGGTGGTGCCCGCCCTCGCGCTCGCGCTGCCGCTGCCGCTGTTCCTGGGCGTGCTCGCCTTCGGCGCCGCCGCGCTCGCGGGGCTCCGCCCGCCCCGCCTCCGCCCCGCCCCGCACTACGCCGCCGCCGCGCTCGCCCTCGCCGTGCACCTCCGCCCCGCCGCGTGGGTGCTCGGGCTCGCCACGGCGCTCGGCGCGCGCGGGGGGGATCGGCTCGGCCGGCTCGTGCTCGGCGCGCTGGCGACCGTGCCGGCGGTCGTGGCGTGGTCGCCCGTCGAGCACACCGCCCGCTACGCGCTCCCCGTCGGGGTGGCCCTCGCCATGGCCACGGCGTTCCGCTCCCCGGCCGCGGCCCGCTTCCTCGTGGGCTCCGGCCTCGTGATCCTGGTCGGCGGCTACTGGCCGGTCGTCCGGCACCACCAGGCGGTCAACCTCCAGGAGGGCACGCGCGCGCTCGTGGCAGCGGGGGTGACCGCCATCGAGGTGCGCGCCGACGCGCCCGGCACCACCTTCCCGCCCGCCGCGCTGGCCGCGCTCGTGGATCTCTACGCCCCCGTCCCCGTGCGGACCGGCCCCGCCCTGGCCCTCGCGCCGCCGGACAAGAAGCGCCACTGGTGGGAGTTCGTGGAGGCGCCGCCCTGGCGCGCGCCGGGCGAGGCCGACGGGCTGCTCCTGTGCCTGTACGCCGCGGACGCGACGCGATTCGAGAGGGAGAACCCAGGTTGGACCCGCGTCGGGACGGTCTCCCGCTACCGCGCGTCGAGCCTGCTCCTTCCGCGCGAGGTCGTCCTCTACAAGAAATTGAGATAGCCTCCGCCCGATTTTCGGAGACCCGATGGCTCCCTTCCTGCTCCTGAACCTCCTCGGCTGCACGAGCCCCTTCGAGGGCACGTGGCTTTTCCTGGCCGAACGCCAGCAGAAGGTTTCCGGCGACTGCGCCGACCCCGACGACGAGACCCGGTACACGGGCACGTCCAACTCCTTCGTCGACATCTTCAAGCTCGACTCGGGCGAGTTCCTCGTGCTCTACGGCGAGTACCTCGTCGGCACGGCCGAGGGGAGCTCGCTCCAGGCGTCGTGGGACCAGGTCTACACCGACGAGGACTACGAGGAGAGCGAGGGCATCGAGCTCGAAGCCACGCTCGACGGGTCGGTGCTCAGCGGCACCGTGACCGAGTCCTCGCGCCAGGCGAGCGGCGACGACGAGTACCGGTGCTCGGTCGAGACCACCTTCTCGGCGGAGCGGACGGTGTCCTCCCCCGACTCCTACCCGGACAACTAGGATGCGCGCCTTCCTCCTGGCACCGCTGCTCCTCTCCGGCTGCAGCCTGTTCGCGGCGCACGACGGCACCTACCTGGTCACGCTCGAGATGAAGAGCAACTCCTGCGACCCCGAGAGCACGCAGATCGGGCAGGAGACGCAGATGCTCGCGTCGATGTACCGGACCGGCGAGAGCCTCGTGCTCGAGCTCTCCGGCATCCTGCTCGTGGGCCCGCCCGCCGAGGGCGACGCCTTCGAGGTCAGCTACGAGAGCGGCTACTCGACCTCCTACGACGGCTGCGAGAGCACCTCGGAGAGCCAGGCCATCGACGTCGAGGGCACCTTCTCGGCCGACCTCGGCTTCGAGGGCAACGCCACGGTCTCCTCCCGCGACGTCCAGGTCGAGTGCCCGGACGACGAGGAGCAGATCTGCACCACGAAGTACGACGTGACCGCGGTGCGGCTCAACGCGGCGACGGACATCCGCCCCACCGGCAACATCGCCTGGGGCTACTTCCCGAGCGGCGGCTACTGATCGAGACCGGGCGCGGCCCCTCGGGGTCGCGCCCGTTTCGGCGCCAACCTCACTCCGCGCCCGAGAAGTCCGGGTAGCAGAGCTGCGCCTCGCCCGCGGCGATGCGGAAGCGGAGCCCGCTCCCGTCGGCGCGCAGCTGCCCGAAGCGGACCTCGATCGGGAACTGCCCGCTCTCGACCGGCACCTCCACGAGCGTGCTGCCCAGCGCGGTGTCCTCCACGCGGGCGACCTCCTCGCGGTTCACGGAGAGCCACGCCACCGTCTCCGCGCCGAGGACCACGTCGAGGCTCCCGCCGCCGGTGACCCGCAGCCACGCGGTCCAGCGCGCGGCGAAGTAGGCGGGATCGCCCTCGACGCCCTCGTCCACGGGCCACCAGTTGGCGCCCACGTCCAGCGAGGCGTCGTAGCGGCGGAGCGCGAGCCGGTCGTCGTCCCACCAGTCGAGGTCGTCCATGGCCGCGGGGACGACCTCGGGCTCGAGGTCGGGGTGGTCGCCGGGGAGGTTGAAGTACTGGCCGTACCAGCCGGCCGAGCACGTGCTCCAGTCGGGCGGCTCGCCGAAGTGCGCGTCGGGGTCGTCGGGGGGCGGCTCCGCCACGTCGGCAGGGGGCGGCTCGTGGAGGACGAACTCGGAGCAGGCCGAGAGGAGCAGCGTCGCGAGCACCGGCCTCATTCCTCCCCCGCCGGCAGCACCGCGCACTCGAGCCACTCCGCGAGCAGGCGGCGCTCCTCCTCGGACGGCCCCCCGCCCGGCGGCATCGTGGCCTCCTTGCCGAGCGAGCGCGCGGCGATGCGCGGTCCCCACGCCACGGCGTCCTCCCAGGTGTCGAGGTCGACCTGCACGGGCGCGCCGTTGCGCTGGTCCGCGCGCAGCAGCGACGAGTGGCAGCCGGTGCAGTGCTTGTCCATCCAGCCCTGGCCGAAGTTGGCCCAGGTGAGCGGCGGGTCGCGGTCGCAGGCGCCGGCGGTGTCGTCGGGGGTGCCCGCGCAGGCCAGGAGCAGCAGGATCACCGGATCACGGCCTCCAGCACCTGCACGTCGGGGAGGTGCTCCTGCGGATCGAGGCCGCCGAGCGCGAGCAGCGCGGTGCCGAGGTGCTCGCAGGCGAGCCGGTCGCCGCCCGAGGAGGCCTGCCCCGTGGTGAAGTCGATGGGCTCGGCCACGAGCCCCCCGTCGGTCTTCCCGACCACGCGGTTGCCGGCCACGCCGCTCCCGACGAGCAGCGCCGAGCCGTAGGGCCAGTGGTCCTTTCCGTTGCCGCCGTTGAGCAGGGGCGTGCGCCCGAACTCGGAGAGCGCGACGATCACGACCTCGTCGACGAGCCAGGCGGCGTTGTCGCCGGGGGTGCGCGCCAGGTGCTCCATCAGCGCGTCGAGCACGGCGTAGAACTCGTCCTGCTGCGCGGCCTGCGACGGCTCGCCGTGGGTGTCGTAGCCGCCGTCGATCTGGATCATCGCGCAGCGGGCGAGCCCGAGCCGGAAGAGCTCGCTCGCCTGGGTGGCCTGGTCGATCACGGTGCGGCCGAGGTCGGAGAGCCCGGCCTCGAAGGCGCGCCCTTCGAGCTCCATGGCGCGCTCCAGGTTGGACAGGAGCCCCTCGGCGCGCGCCCGCCCCTCGCCGGTCTTCGTGGCCGCGAACGCCGCGGCGCGGTTGCGGACGAAGGCGTCCACCATCGCGTTCTGGGGCTGCGCGGGCACGGGCGCGGGTAGATCGGCGCGTCCGAGGATCGAGCCGTCGACCAGCTCGAGCAGCGTGCCGCCCCCCGCGCGCACGAGCGTGGCGCCGTGCGTGCCGGCGAAGCTCGGCCCCGAGAAGACCACGTGGGGGAGCGGGTAGTCGGCCTGCCCGTGCGCCGCGAGCAGCGTGGGCCAGTCGGCGTAGCTCGACGCGGAGGTGCCGGTCATCACGAACTGCTGGGCCGAGTCGTGGCCGACGCTGTGCGCGTCGATGCCGTTCACGATGCACGCGCGGCCGCCCCAGCGGGTGAAGAAGCGGCTCGCGCTCGGCCGGTCGATGCCCGCGGTCCAGCGCAGGTTGCCGGCGCTCCCGAGCTCGGTGTCGGGGTCCATGTCGACGCCGTCGGTGTCGAAGTGGGGGTCGAGCACGGTCGTCGTGTCCCAGCCGCCGCTCGCGTAGAAGAACAGGAACTTGCGGTCGGGCGGGGCGGCGTGGGCCAGGCGGGGGCGCGCCCCGAACGCGGCGCCGGCCGCGACGGCGGCGGAGCCCGAGAGGAGCGCACGGCGGGAGAGTCGCATGCGGGCCTCCATCAGTAGAAGATCACGCGCGGGTCGCGCAGAACCGCCGAGACGACCCCGGCCCACGCGGCGGTGGGCGAGTCCTCGACCTTCATGAGCTCGTTCCAGAGCGCCGCCAGCTCGGCGGGCTCGGTCGCGTCCTCGGCGAGCGGCACGCCGGTGATCCGCAGGTAGAGCCAGCGGATCTGCGTGTCGAACGCGTCGGAGCCCGGGGTGTCCGCCGCGGTGACGTAGCGGAGGAGGATCGCGTCGTCCGTGCGCCCCTCGGCGAGGTCGTGCTCCGCGACGTGCCGCGCGGCCGCCTGCGCGAGCCGCTCCTGCACGAGCGCCATCCCGAGCGAAGGCGTGTGCGACCGCAGCGTGACGTACCGGCTGTCCACCCCGCCCGCGAGCACGGGCAGCCCGAGGTCGTTGGTGGCCAGGCCCTCGCGGCCGTCGAAGGTCCAGCGGTAGCCGGTCAGCCCCTCCACGGAGTCCGCGAGCTGGGCCGGCGACACGAGCCGCACGGTCGCGAGCCGCTCGTCCAGCGCCGGATCGATCGTCGCGCCCGCCTTGAAGCTCTCGGAGGTCACGATCGCGCGCACGACCGGCTGGAGCCGCCCGCCCGCGGCGTCGTACACGTCCCGCAGCGCCTGCACCTCCGCCCAGTCGTCGTCGGTGTAGGCGCGCTGGGAGAGGCCCTCCCACACCGTCCGCACCGCGCAGTCGGCGAAGCGCGCGTCCGCCGCGATCGACGCGCCGAGCTCCACGAGGTTGGCGGTCGGACGCCCGTAGTAGCCGGGCTCCTTGCCGGCGTAGGCGCGCCACTCCCCCTCGTTCTCCGGGCGGTAGGTGATGGCGTCGTCGAGCACGTCGGCGGCGTCGTAGTGGAAGAAGCCGAAGAGGTTCGCCGCGAGCGGGTCGAGCGTGCTGTGGCAGGACTGGCAGGACGGCGTGATCGCGATGGCGTTCTCGGGGTCCACCGTGAGGAGATCCACGGCCGCGCGGTCGAGCACGATCGGCCGCGAGAGGTAGTCGTCGCAGAGCAGCATCCGCGAGATCGCGTTGGCGCGGTGCCGGCTCGCGTTGCCGCCCATCGACGGGTAGCGCTGCCAGATCGTCGTCATCGAGAGGATGCCCGCCGCGGGCCGGCCGTCGCGCCAGTACGCGGGCGACCAGCCGTCGCCCTCGCCGCGGTCGAGGTCCCACATCGCCGCGAGGTAGGGGTCGGCCATCGTGTGGTCGGCCGTGACCATGTACGAGTAGGGGAGGTCGTTCTCGAGGATGTACGTCAACAGCCGCAGCGGCTCCTCGCCGATCGAGTCGCCCACCAGCGCGGCGTCGAGCTCCTCCAGCCCGGCCTCGGCGGGCTCGAAGTACGTGTCGCCGGTGCGCGTGAGGTAGCGGAGGTTGAACACCTCCCGCATCCGCCCGTAGAAGCGGGGGTCGTCGAGCCAGCGGTCCACGAAGGCGTCGTACGCGTCGGGATCGGCCTCGATCGTCGCGAGCTCGTCCTCGCTCGGGCGCACGCCGCGCAGCTCGAGCGAGAGCCGCACCAGCGACTCGCGCGCCGGCAACGCCGAAAACGTCTCCTCGGGGGCCGGGTCGCAGCTCGCCAGCGTGAGCAGGAGCGGGGTGAACACGCGCCCTCCCGGTTCGTCCTCAGCGTACCAGAGGGGGGCGTGCGCCGGATAGGGGGCCGTGTCACGAGGTGAGGGACGTGCCGCTTCTCGTTGCGCTCGCGACGCTCTCGGCCTGCTCCGACCCGACGCCGTCGTACTCCGCGTCGGCCGCCGTGGACGACACGATCACGACGCTCGTGCACGTCACCTGGGAGCCCGCCGACGCGGACGTAAGCGTGGAGTACGAAGCGCCGACCGGGGACCACGTCGCGACCGGCGCGGGCTCGGCCACCCTCTACGGCCTGCGCGCGGACACCGACGTGCGCTGGCGCCTCGCGCGCGGCGACTGGCGCGGCGACTGGCAGACCACGCGCACCGGCGCGCTCCCCACCGGCATCCCGACCTTCGAGGTCCTCGAGGGCACCCTCGACGCCGACTACGTCCTCCTCTCCTGGCAGGAGTTCCCCGCCGAGTCCACGGGCGTGTACATCATCGATCACGACGGCGCGATCGTCTGGTACTGGCTCCCCGACTGGGGGATCGTGCCCGTCGCCCACCCCAGCGGCGGCGACCTGCTCGTCATGCACAGCGCCCACGACACGATCGAGGACGCCACCGTCGAGCGCGTCCCGCTGGACGGCGCCCCTCCGTCGATCGCCCCCCTCCCCCTCGCCCACCACGACGTCATCGAGGTCCCCGGCGGGTACGCCGCCATCGTCGGCGAGGTCCGCGAGATCGACGGGGAGGCCGTCGTCGGCGACACGCTCACCGAGGTGCTCGACGACGGCACCACTCGCGTCGTGTGGAACGCCTTCGACGAGTTCCCCGTCACCCGGCACGAGGCCTGGGGCGCCGGCACCTACACCGCCGGCGTCGACTGGACGCACGCCAACGGCCTCTTCTACGACGCCGCGGAGGACGCCTACTACCTCTCGCTGTTCTACCTGCGCAGCGTCGTGAAGATCGACCGCGCCACTGGCGCGACCCGCTGGGTGCTCGGCGGCGAGAACGCGACGCTCGCGCTCCCCAACGACGCCGGCCCCGGCCGCCAGCACGCCCCCGAGCTCGTCGACGGCGAGCTGATGGTCTTCGACAACGGCTACAACGACCCCGCCGGCTCGCGGCTCGTCCGCTACGCCGTCGACGAGGCCGCCGGCACCGCCACGCGCACCTGGGAGTGGCGCCACCCCGACGCGCTCTTCACCTTCGTCTTCGGCGACATCGACGTGCTCCCCGGCGGCGGCCACCTCTCCACCTGGGGCAACTACGGCGAGGTCGTCGCCACCGACGCCGCGGGCGCGATCACCTGGCGCGCCCGCATCACCCCCGGGTACCTGCTCGCGCAGGCCGAGGTGTTCACGTTCTGACGGGCGCGTCCCCGGCGAAGACGCCGGGGCCGGACCCTTCCGGGCTCGCCCTCCGGGCTCGGCTGGCGCGACGCTCCGCCTGCCGGCGTCGCGTCGCGCCGAGCCGGCCGCCGCCGGCCGAGGACGGCCGCCGCCGGCCGCCCTCCAGGCTCCTCGCGCGGTCCCCCTTGGAGGCGGCCGCGCGAGTCTCACAACTCCCCGGGTGGCCCGTCACCCCGCCCGTTGTGAGACGGTCCCCACCCCGAACCGTCCCACAACGCCCGGGGTGACCCCCTCACCCCCGACGTTGTGCAACGACTTGCGCAGAATACCGTCCCACAACTCCCCGGGTGACCCGTCACCCCCCGCGTTGTGGGAGTCCGGTCGCCGCACGCCCGCTTCGGGCGCCCCTCACCCGTGGATCGACCACACGAACTCGCTCACGTCCGGCGGCTCGAGCCGCCCGTCCCAGGCCGCGGAGAGGTCCACGCACACCTCGCCCGACTCCACGCCGCGCACGTAGAGCGTGCCGCAGCCGTCGCAGGCGGGATCGAGGCCGGTGTCGACGTCCTCGGCGTCGCCGGGCAGGAACACGAGGTCGTACCAGTAGGCGTCGCTGTCCCGCAGCGACAGCCAGCCCGACGGTTCGAGCGTGCAGTCGCTCGGGCCGCCGACGCCCAGGTACGTGAGGTCCAGCGCGAGGCTGTCGAAGCGCTCGGCGATGCGGTCCTCGTAGAGGTACAGGTTCCCGCGCGCCTCGAGCCGGGCGGCGTCGCCGCCCTCGACGGCCAGGTACAGGTCGGCGCGGTAGCCGGCGGGGGTGGCCGTGCCGGCGAACACGTCGGAGCCCGTCACCGTGCCGGTCACGAGGCTCGACCACGTCCAGTGGTCGTAGCCGGGCGCGACCGTGCGGGTGAGCGCGTCGGAGGCCTCCCCGTCGAGCTCGAAGCGGGCGACGCCGCCCTCGCCCACGACCGCGTCGCCCACGAGCGTCCGGGCGGCGTCCGTGACGAGCCCCTCGGCGGACGCGGCGTCTCCGCTCACCGACGCGGCCGTCTCCCAGTAGAGCGCCCCGCCGAAGTCCACGGCGCCCGCGGCGCAGTGGTCCGCCCAGGACACGCCGTCGCCGTCGACCTCCAGCTCCTCGGGCGCGCCCGCCCACAGGTCGGGGCAACCGGGCGCGGCGAGGTCCAGCGCCGCGAGGTGGCCGGCCCAGGCCCCGGCGGCGCGCACGTCCAGCGCGAGCGCGAAGGCCTCCGCGTAGGCGGCGGGCACGTCCACGTCGGAGAGGTCGGGCAGGTAGAGCGGATCGACCGGCCGGCCCGGATCGACGGGCTCCTCCTCCGCCGGCGCGCAGGCGGCGAGGACCGAGAGGGCGAGGACGCGTCGCATCGCAGCTCCCATTCGATCGTGATCGTACCACCCCGGGGCGCGGGAGCCGCCGACGTCCCCCGCGGGAAGGACGTCGCCGCGGTGCGGAGCAGCCGCCCGGACGAGGAGCCGGCCGGCCCGTCGATCGGGACATCGGCGGCCGCGCCGCTGCCGCGCCGGTTCCGCCACCCCTCGGCGCTTTTCATGTTAGGAAGCCAAATCGCCGCGTGGAGGCGACGTCAGCCGCCTGGAGGTCGGCCCACGGATGCGGATGCCGGAGGGGCCCACGAGCAGCGTCGGCCGTCGCATCGTCGCCGCGGACATCCCCGCGGGCAGCTCGCCGGGCGTGACCGCCGAGGCCGCGTCGCGGATCCTCCTGGCGCTGCGGGCGCGCCTCGGCCGCTGGATCGGCGTGGACGCGTTCGACGCGCTCCTCGAGCGGGCGCTGTCGGGCGCGCGCGGCGGGGCGCTGGCCGGCGTCCGGTGGGCGCCCGGGTCCGCCCCCCCGCTCACCGGCCTCGACGACGCGGGCTCCACCCCGGACGCCGAGGCGCTGCGCGACGCCGTGGCGGCGACGCTCGACGAGCTCACCGCGCTCCTCGGGCGGTTCATCGGCGACGACCTCGCCACGCGCCTCGTGCTCCATGACTGGGAGGGCCGCCCGAGCGACCCCGAGGGGAATCCATGAAGGCCGGAAACGTCACGATCGGCAGCCTCCCCACCGGGGTGCCCGGCCTCGACGAGGTGCTCGGCGGCGGGCTCCCCGAGTTCTCGTTCAACCTGGTCGCGGGCGAGCCCGGGGCGGGCAAGACCACGCTCACGCAGCAGATCGTGTTCGCGAACGCGACCGCCGAGCGGCCGGCGCTCTACTTCACGGTGCTCGGCGAGCCGACGCTCAAGCTCATCCGGTACCAGCAGCAGATGAGCTTCTTCGACCGGGACCGCGTCGGCACCGCCGTCCAGTTCCTGAACCTGAGCGAGGAGGTGCTGCGCGAGGACCTCACGCTCGTCCTCGACCGGATCTCCGCCGAGGTGGAGCGGGCCCGCCCGGGCGTGGTGGTGGTCGACTCCTTCCGCACCGTCACCGTGGCGGCGGCCGAGCGCGGCACGACGCCGGCGCTCGAGCGGTTCATCCAGCGGCTCGCCCTGAAGCTCACGAGCTGGGAGGTGACCTCGTTCCTGGTCGGCGAGTACCTGGAGCACGAGCTCCGCAACCCGGTGTTCACCGTGGCCGACGGCGTGTTCTGGATGCGCCAGGCCATCGATCTGAACTCGGCCGTGCGGAAGCTCCAGGTCGTCAAGATGCGCGGGCGGGCGACGATGCCCGGCCTCCACACGATGCGCATCACCTCGGAGGGCGTGCGGGTGTTCCCGCGGACGGTGGTGCGCGCGCCGCCCATCGAGGAGGAGCGCCCGCGCGCGCGGCTCTCGACGGGGGTGCCGGGGCTCGACGACATGATGGGGGGCGGGCTCCCGGCGGGGGACGCGGTGGTCCTCGTGGGCCCGACCGGCAGCGGCAAGACCGCGTTCGCGACGCGCTTCGCGGCGGCCGGCTACGATGCCGGCGAAGCGGCGGTCGTCGTCGTGTTCGAGGAGCACCCGCGCGGCTACGTGGCCCGCGCCCGCGCGCTCGGCCTCGACCTCGACGCCATGCAGGCCAAGGGCCTCGTGCGCCTCGTCTACCTGCGGCCGCTCGACCTCTCGCCCGACGAGGTGCTCCACGAGGTGCGGAAGCACGCGCGCGAGATCGGGGCGCGGCGCGTGGTGATCGACTCCCTCTCGGGCTTCCGCACCGCGCTGGCGCCGACGTTCCGCGAGGACTTCCGCGAGTCGCTCTACCGGCTCGTCGCGGCGCTCACCGCCGAAGGCGCGACGGTGTTCATGACGGTCGAGGTCGAGAGTGATCGTCCGCTCGCGTACGTCCCGCCCGAGGTCGCGTTCCTCTGCGACGACATCGTCGCGCAGCACAACACGGAGATCGACGGCCGGGTCCGGAGCGTGCTCACCGTGGTGAAGATGCGGGGGAGCGCGCACAGCCGCGACATCCGTGCATACCGGATCACCGAGGAGGGCGTTTCCGTGGAGGCCGCGGCCACCGACGGCGCGCCGACCGCGCCCCCGAAGCGACGGCCGCCTCGACCGGCACGGGCGTGACCGAACGCACGCCCGCCGATCGCGTGGAAGCGGCGCGCGCCGCGCTCCTGCGCGAGGCCGGGATCGCGGAGGAGGCCCAGGCGACGGCGCTCGAGCAGCTCACCCGCGTCGCCGTGGCCGCGACGGGCGCCGCCGCCGCGTTCGTCTCCTTGCTCGGCGAGCGGGAGACGTACTTCCGCTGCTCCACCGGGCTCGCGCCGCCGTTCGGCGGGGAGCCCTCGAACTCCGTGGTGCGGCACATCCTCGCCACGACCGGCCCGCAGGCGCTCGCCGACGTCCGCGACGACCCCGCGCTCCGGGAGGCCTGGGAGGTGTCGCTGCTCGGCGCCGTCGCGCTCCTGGCCGTGCCGCTGGTGGTCGACGGCGTCCCGCTCGGCGCGCTCGCCGTCCTCGACCAGGCCCCCCGCCCGTGGAGCCCGCGCGAGCAGCGCGCCTTGACCGACGTCGCCCAGGTCGCGACCCGCCAGATCGCGCTGTCGCGCGCGGCCCGCACCGCCGCCGCCCGGGAGGCGGAGCGCGCGGAGCGGGCGCTCGTCGCGAGCGAAACGCGCTTCCGCTCGCTGGTCGAGCATGTGCCCGACGGCATCTTCCTGCTGCGCGAGCTCCACGTCGCCTACGCCAACCCCGCGGCCGTCACCCTGGCCGGGGCCACCGACGTGGAGGCGCTCGTCGGGCGCTCGGCGGAGGCGCTCTTCGTCCCGCCGTTCCTGAAGACCATCCGGCAGGACATCCTCCGCGGAGAGCCCGGCCCCGCCAAGCGCGCGGAGGAGCAGCTCACGCGGCTCGACGGCGAGCGCCGCGAGGTCGAGGTCGCGGCGCTCCCGTACCTGTCGGACGAGGCGCCCGCGATCCTGCTGCTCGTCCGCGACGTCACCGAGAAGCTCCAGGCCGAGGCCGCGATCCGGCGGCAGGAGGCGCAGCTGCGGCTCCTCGCGGAGCAGCTCCCCGTGCTCGTCTGGGCGACCGACGCCGCGCTGCGGGTCACGTCCGCGGCGGGTCGCGGCGGGCTCGCGCCGTCCCCGGACCGGATCGGCGAGCCCCTGCGGGAGCTGCTCGGCTCGCGCGACCCGGGCGGGGTGCCGCTCGCGTCCCAGCGGAGCGCCGCCGCGGGGGAGACGGCCCGCTACCGGGTCGACTGGCGCGACCGCACCTTCGACGTGCACGTGGAGCCGTTGCGCGAGGACGGCGGTGCGATCGTGGGCACGGTCGGCGTGGCGATGGACGTGACGGACCAGACGCGGCTCGCGGAGCAGGTCCGCGAGGCGCGGACCCTGGCGACGCTCGGGGAGATGGCGGCCGGGGTCGCCCACGAGATGAACAACATCCTCGGCACGGTGGCGGGCCTCGCCGCGGCGCTCGCGCTCGCGCCGGACACGAGCCCGCGCGCGCGAGAGGACCTGGCGATCCTCCAACGGGCGGCCGGGCGCGGGGGGGAGATCACGTCCCGGCTCCTCGGCTTCGCGCGGAAGGGGATGTACCGGCGGGCCCGGGTCGACGTCGCGGCGATCCTCGAGCGCGTGGCCGAGGCGTCCCGCGCGCGGAGCCCGGCCGTGTCGGTCGAGTGCTCCGTCGCGCCGGGCCTGCCCCCGGTGGAAGGCGACCACGAGCAGCTCGAGGCGGCGCTCGTGAGCCTCTCCGAGAACGCGCTGGACGCCATGCCCGGCGGAGGGACGCTCCACCTCGACGCGCGGACCGAGGACCGGCCCGCGCAGCGCCCCGACCTGCCGGCGGAGCGCTGGGTCCGCGTCGAGGTGACCGACACCGGCGTCGGCATGAGCGAGGAGGTCCGGGCCCGCGCGATCGACCCCTTCTTCACGACCAAGGCCGTGGGGCAGGGCGCCGGGCTCGGGCTCTCCATGGCCTACGGCGTGGTGCGCAACCACGGGGGCGACCTCACGCTGACCAGCGAGCCCGGGCGCGGCACCCACGTCCTGGTCCGGCTCCCGGCCGCCGAGGGGGCGATCGCGGCCCCCCCGGCGCCGCGCGCCGCCCCCCCGGCCGCCGCCCCGGGGCTCGTGCTGGTCGTCGACGACGACGAGTGGATCCGCTGGTCCGCCGGCCGCCTCCTGGAGGCCATCGGGTACGAGGTCGTGGAGGCCGCGGGTGGGCAGGAGGCCCTGGACACCTACGCCGCGCGGGGCCCGGAGTTCGTCGCGGTGCTCCTCGACCTGCGGATGCCGGGGCTCGACGGCGCGGAGGTGCTGCGGCGCCTCGTGCTGCAGGATCCCGACGCCCGCGTGATCCTCTGCACCGGCTACGAGCGCGACCAGGTGAGCCAGGGCCTCTTCGGGCTCGGCCACGTCGGGTTCCTGGGCAAGCCCTTCACGCTCGCCGAGCTCCAGGAGCAGCTCCGGCTGCTGGCGCGCGCGCCCCGCGAGCACGCGATCGTGGACTGAGGCCGGTGCGCGTCCCCCGCGCGCCGCCTCCCGGCGGCCCGCGGGGGCCGGACCCTTCCGGGCTCGCGGCGAGCCGCTCGGCTGGCGCGTCGCTCCGCCTGCCGGCGTCGCGTCGCGCCGAGCCGGCCGCGCGAGGACGCGCGGCCGCCCTCCAGGCTCCTCGCGCGGTGGATCGATCAGGATTCGGCCCGCTGGCTGGGCGGGGACGTCGTCAGCGGAGTCCGTTTGATATCGGGCCCTTGCCCCGCGCGGCCTGGGGGCTCCTGATCGGCGCGAACCCGGTGGGGCGCGCCCCCTCGCGTCAGCGGGCGCGCTCCATCATCGGGTGCTCGCGGATGAAGCGCGGCTGGTTCGCGGCCCGCCAGCTCGCGCCGAGCAGCACGAGCGAGAGCAGCGCCACGAGCACCCACACCGTGGGCCACAGGAGCCGCCCGGCCCACCACGCGCGGTCGGCGCCGGGCTCGACGAGGCCGGGGCGCGCGACGCCGAGCACCATCGGGGCGGCGGCGGTCACGCCGAGGTCCACGCTCTTGCGGACCACCGCGCGGAGGGTGTCGTCGTCGCGCACGCCCTCGGCCCACAAGGCGCGCGGCCACACCACGAGGCGCACCCGGTCGCCGCGGCGGAGGAGGCCGACGGGGCCGAGGCCCTGCGGGGGCCCTTCGTCGACGAGGAGCTCGAGCCGCCGCCAGGTCGAGCGCGACCAGAGCCTCCCGAAGCGGGAGATGTCGGGCGGCGCCTGCTCGGCGAGGCCGCGGTCCACGGCGGCGGCGAGGGCGGCGACGAGCGACGGGCCGCCACGGAAGCGCGTCGCGTAGCGCGGGAGCACGTCGACGCGGAGCCGCAGCAGGTGCGCCTCCGCGATCCAGGCGCAGGCGTCGATCCAGTCGTCGTCGGGGCCCGTCCGGCCGGGGCTCCACCCGGCGTGGAAGCCGCCGCCGACGCGGCGCGCGCGCTCCGGGTCGGTGAGGAGCGCGTGCGCGGCCTCGGCGGCCTTGAAGCGGCGCGCGGCGTCGGGGTCGTCCGGGTTGAGGTCGGGGTGGGTCGCGCGGGCGACCCGGCGCCACGCCCGCTTGATCTCCTCGGGCGACGCGCCGGGGGCGAGGCCGAGGGTGGCGTAGGCGGCGGCGAGCGGGTCGGCCATCCCGCGCAGGCTACCCGGCCGGGAACCCGCGGGCACGGTGCGCCGGCGCTGGGGGGTCGGCTGCTGGGGCACGGACGCCCGGGGCACGGCTGCTAACGTCCCCGGCTCGGTCCCCGGGGCCTCGAGCGTCCTGGGGCCACCACTTGCCCAAGCGGATCGCCCGCGCTCGGAGTACAAGCTCGCCCGATGCTGCTCCTCGCCGCCTGCGCCGCGCCCGACGTGGTCGACCGCGAGGAGCCCGCCGCCCTGCCGATCCCGGCGCTCGAGAGCGAGCCGATCACGCCGACGTGGACGGCTCCGGACGCGGTGTCGGCCATCGAGGCGGCGCTCGCGGGCCCCTTCCCGTCCGCGTTCACGATCCGCACGTCGCTCCAGGGCTGGTTCCGGCACGGCGACGAGGCCTGCCCCGGCCCGGGCACCTACATGGCGGGCCCGAGCTTCGAGGGCTGCACGTCCGCGGAGGGCTGGTACTACCTGGGCGTGGGCGGCTACACCGAGGAGGTGAAGACCGACGAGGAGGGCGACTACGTCGAGCTCTTCGTCATGGGCGACCTCCAGCTCGTCGCCCCCGACGGCGCGTGGATCGACGTGGGCGGCCATTGGATCAGCGCGCTCCGCGAGGGCCCGTCCTTCCGCGGGCTCGTCAACGGGAGCTGGCACGAGCCCCAGAACGACGCCGACTGGCTCGCCGCCGGGATGAGCGCGTGGCTCGAGTACGCGGGCATCGTCGACGACGCCGGCCAGCGCGTCTGGCTCGACGGCACGCTCACCCTGCGCGGGACCACGCTCGGCTTCACCGACCTCCAGCTCGACGACGCCTGCACCGCCGGCGTGGTGACCGTGCGCGACCCGGGCGGCGGCACCTGGGCCGTCGACTTCGGGGAGTGCACCCCCTGCGGCGCCGTCACCTTCGAAGGCGCCGCCGTCGAGACCGACGCCTGCCTCGCCCTCGACGGCCTCGCCGACCGCGTCGTCACCGCGGGGACACCGTGAGCCGCGCTCACCTCGTCTGTGTCGTGCTCCTCGCCGCGTGCACCCCCGCCCCCGAGGAGGCGACCACCGCCGCCCTCGTCCCCCTCGACGACGCGCGGCTCCTCCGCCGGCTCAGCCTCGACCTCCGCGGGGTCACCCCCACCACCGACGAGCTCGCCGCCGTCGAGGCCGACCCCGCCGCCCTCGACACGCTCCGCGACGCCTTCCTCGAAGACCCCCGCTTCGAGGAGCGCCTCGTCGCGCTCTGGGCCGACCGCTACCGCACGCGCATCGACGAGTTCCAGGTGCGCTTCTACGACTACCAGCTCCCCACCGACCAGGAGTGCGCCTTCGAGCGCGCGGTGGGCGAAGAGCCGCTCCGGTTGGTGGCCCGTGTCATCACCGACGACCGCCCCTGGGGCGACGTCGTGACCGCAGACCACACGATGGCGAACGATCTGCTCGGCGCGCTCTGGCCGCTCGACTACCCCGACGGCGCCACCGGCTGGCAGGAGGTGCCCTACACCGACGGCCGGCCCGCCAACGGGGTGTTGGCGACCAACGGGTTGTGGATGCGGTACTACACCTCCCAATCGAACGCGAACCGCTCCCGCGCCGCCGCGCTCGCCGAGCTGCTGCTCTGCGTCGACTACCTGGAGCGGCCGGTCAGCTTTTCGACCACGCCGTCGCTCGCCGACGAGGACGCGACCGCCGAGGCGATCGCGAACGACCCCGCCTGCCTCGCCTGCCACGCCTCGCTGGAGCCGCTCGCCGCCACGTTCTTCGGCTTCTACCCGGCCGTCGACTACAACCGCCTCGAGATGGGGACCTACCACCCCGAGCGTGAGCTCCTCGGCGAGGAGGTCCTCGGCGTCGAGATGGCGTACTTCGGCGCGCCGCTCGCCTCCCCCGCCGAGCTCGGCCCGCACGTGGCCGCCGACCCGCGCTTCTACGCCTGCGCGGTCGAGACGATGGCCGGGATGTTGTGGGGCCGTGAGCCCGAGGTGGACGAGTTCGCCACGCTCGCCGCGCTGGAGACCGCGTTCGCCGCCGCCGACTGGCGCGCCCGCCCGCTGCTCCGCGCCGTCACCGACACCGCGCAGTACCGCGCCGGGGCGCTGGGGGACGACGCCTCCGACGCGCTCGCCGCCCGGGAGCAGACCGCCCGGCTGCTCACCGCCGACCAGCTCGGCACCGCCGTCGCCGACCTCACCGGCTTCGCGTGGGAGCAGGGCGGCTGCGACCAGCTCGGCAACGACGACTACGGCTACCGCGTGCTCGCCGGCGGCGTGGACGGCGAGCAGGTCTCGCGCGCCCAGCGCGACCCGAGCCTCACGTGGGCGTTGGTCGTCGAGCGCCTGGCACAAGGCGGCGCGATCACCGCCGTCCAACACGAGTTGGTCGAGGGCGGCGAGCGGCGCCTCTTCACCGTCGACCTCGCCACGACGCCCGCCGACGCGGCCTTCGACGACCAGCTCGACGCGCTCTACCTCCGGCTCTTCGCCCGCCGTCCCACCGACGAGGAGCGCGCCGCCGACATCGCCCTGTGGGAGTCCGCCGGCGACCCCGCGGCCGGCTGGACCGCGCTCCTCACCACGCTGTTGCGCGACCCGGAGTTCGTGACCCGATGAGCCTCCGGTCCCTCAATCGGCGATCCCTGCTCCAGCTCGGCGCCCTGGGCCTCGGCGGGCTGTTCGTGCCCGCCCGCGTCGCGTCGGCGGCCGGCCCCGAGCGCCGCTTCCTGTTCGTGCTCGCGCGCGGCGGCTGGGACACCACGTTCGTGTTCACGCCGAGCCAGGACAACCCGCGCGTGAGCTGCGAGCCCGACGCCGTCGTCGCCGAGACGGGCGGGCTCCGCTTCGTCGACCACGAGAGCCGCCCGTCCGTCCGCACGTTCTTCGAGCGCTGGGCGCCCTCGACCGCCCTCGTCAACGGCCTCGAGGTCCGCTCGGTCACGCACGACCGCTGCAAGCGAATCCTGATGACCGGGAGCGCCGCGTCCGGCCTGGACGACTGGCCGACCAGCATCGCGGCGCGATCCAACGCCGATCCGCTCCTGCCGCACCTCGTCGTGTTCGGCCCGGCGTACACCGCCCGCCACACCGACCGCGTCGTGCGCGTCGGCAGCAACGGCCAGCTGCGCGATCTGGTCGACGGCGCCGCGCTCACCGACGCGGGTGTCCCGCTCGACCGTTACACCTCCGACCTCGATGCGTTGGTCGACGCGCGCGTCCGTGCCCGCACCGCCGCGTGGGCCGGCTCCGCCGGCCGCGGCCGCCAGCAAGCCGTCGGGGACGGCTACCTGCGCGCGCTCGACGTGCTCGGCGAGATGGGCACCATCACCGACCACGTGAACCTCGCCCCCGAGGACGCCGGCTGCGCCCGCGACATCGCCGCCGACGCCGCCGCGGCCTTCGACTGCTTCTCGCTCGGGCTGTCCCGCTGCGCGCTCGTGCAGGACGACGGCTGGTGCTCGACCGGCTGGGACAGCCACTCCGGCATCGAGATGCAGGCAACCCACTACGAGCTCCTGTTCGCCTACCTGAACCGCCTCATGGACGACCTCGCCGGCCGCTCCTCCCAGGCCGGCGGCGCGCTCCTGGACGAGGTCACCGTGGTCGTGCTCTCCGAGATGGGGCGCCACCCCCAGCTCAACGCCACGGGCGGCAAGGACCACTGGACCTACACCTCCGCCATGCTCCTCGGCGCCGGCGTGCGCGGCGGGCAGGTGATCGGCGCGATGAACAGCGACTTCCAGGGGGTCCCCGTGGACCTCGCCACCGGCGAGCCGGGTGACACGGGTCTGCTCCCGAGCCACCTCGGCGCCACGCTCCTCGCGATGGCCGACATCGACCCCGCCGAGGTCGTGCCCGACGGCGCCCTCCCCATCGACGCGCTGATCGCATGACGCTGCTCGCCTGGCTCCTCGCGTGCGCGCCCCCCGCCGAGCCGGGTGACACCGGATGTGTCACCGCGGCCACGTGGACCAACTTCGCCGACGGCTTCTTCGCGTCCTACTGCCGCTCCTGTCACGCCGCCGCCGCGCCCGACCGCCACGGCGCGCCCGTCGGCCTCGACTTCGACACCGAGGAGCAGGCCCGCGCGCTGACCCAGTCCATCCGCCGCACCGTGCTCGACGTGGGGACCATGCCCCCCGGCGGCGGGCTCCTCGACGACGACCTGGTCCTGCTCGGGGAGTGGCTCGACTGTAGGAGCGAGTAGCCGGGTCTTTTGGGCAGCCGGCTCCGCCGCTGCGGCGACCACGGTGCCGCGCGGGACGTCGGCGGCTCCGGTGCCCTGCTCGCCGCACGGGCGAGCCCCCGCTGCGCGGCGCCTTGTCACCAACCGTGCACCCGCGTGCCAACTCGTGACCGACCCGTCCGCCCGGGGTCCCTACCCTCGAAGAGGCTTGGAGGATCGGCCATGATCATCCTGTTGGGCGCCCTGGGGGCGTGCGACACCCCGCTCGCGGAGCTCAACCCCTTCCACGGCCCGCCCGCGGACACACCTCCCGAGGGATGGGGTCCGCCGGACACCGGCACCGAGGGCCTCGTGGAGGCGCCCGGCGCGGGCTTCCCCTTTGCCACGGGGAAGATCTTCGACCTGGAGCTCGAGATCCCGCCGGCGTCGGTGGAGCTGCTCGAGCGCGAGGGCCCGTACGTGCCCGCCACCCTCCGCTTCGCCGGCTACGAGGCCGAGGTCGGGGTGCGTCTCAAGGGGTCGAGCACCTACGACGACCTCGACGGCAAGCCCTCGTTCAAGCTCAACTTCGGCGAGTACACGGAGGGCGCGCGCTTCCTCGGCGTGGAGCGGTTGACGCTCAACTCGATGAAGTTCGACCCGACGATGCTCCGCGAAGCCACGGCGTACAAGCTCTTCGCCGACGTCGCGGTGGCCGCCCCCCGCCACGGATACGGGCGCGTCACCATCAACGGCGAGCCCTACGGGCTCTACAGCCTGATCGAGACGCTGGACGAGAACTTCCTCGACCGCGCGTTCCCCGAGGACGAGGACGGCAACCTCTACGACTCCACCTTCGTGTCCGCGGACCTCACGGGGACGGGGCTCGCCCACTTCACGCTCCAGGAGGGCGATCCCGCCACCGCCTACATCGACCTCGCCGCGCTGGTGGACGACCTCGACGGCGGCAACATCCTCGAGGTGCTGGAGACCCGCTTCGACAAGCAGTCGGTGCTGACCTACCTCGCGGTCGACCTCGTGACGGGCAACTGGGACGGCTACTCGCGCAACACCAACAACTACCTGCTCTACCACGCGACCGTGGCGGACCGGTGGTACTTCGTGCCCTGGGGCCAGGACACCGCCTTCCGCGGCGGCGGGCCGCTCTACGGCGGCGTCCGCGCGCGGGTCGCGGCCGCGTGCCAGAACAACGCCGAGTGCCGCGCGCAGCTCGAGCAGGCCTGCCGCGACGTGCTCGCCGCGTGGGAGGACGGCGATCTCCTCGGCTACACCACGCGCCTCGTCGACGTGGTCGCCCCCGTGTGCGAGGCCGACCCGCGCAAGGGCGACGACTGCGACCACGAGGACATCCTGGAGGCCCTCACGGAGCGCCCGACGGAGCTGCGGCGGGAGCTGGGGCCGTAGGCGCGGGACGGCCGGAGCCGGGAAGCCCGGCCGCTGTGCGGCCGGGCGCGCGGCGGCGCGGACGCGCCGCCGCCGGGGGCGTTGCGGGGGGAACCCCCGCCCCAGGAGACCCCCGACCTACTGCGCCATCGCGAACTCGACCTTGGTCTTCGAGAACACCATCATGGGGATGCCGGCCACGAGCAACACGCCGCCCGCGACGGTGGTCGCCGGGATCCAGGCGTCGACGGTGTCCCGGGGGCCCGCGCTGATGCTCTCGATCCCCCACATGGTGCCGCCGACGGTGGCCGCGGTGAGCCCGATGAGCATGGCGTAGTAGCCGCCGGTCAGGAGCCCCTTGGAGCCCGGCTTGACGCTGAAGGTCGAGGTGCCCTCGCGGAGGTCGTAGCGGCCGCCCGCGGGCGTGTAGCCCTGGCCGGAGAACAGGACGCCGCGCATGCCGGGGACGACCTCGAACTCGCACGGGGCCTGGCAGACCTCGGTCTTCTTGAAGTTGTAGACCGAGCCCGTGCCGTAGCTGGTCGAGACGGTCGACGTGGACTCGTCGTAGAGCACGGTGACGGTGACGCCCGGCTTCGTGGTCTCCACCTGGACCTTGGCGGCGGCCCCCTCAACGACGGGGTTCTCTTCGGCGTGCGCGAGGGAGAAGGCGAGCAGGGCGGTGAGCATCGGGACCTCGGGAGGCGCGTGACCTTACATCCGGTGAGTGGGGATCACAAGCCCTACGGGGGATGGAGTGAGAGGAGTGGCCGGGGGCCCCCAATTCGGGGGGTCATTTCTTGACGAAGACGCGGATCTGGGCCGTGAGTCCCGCGGCTGACACGGTCAGCCGAGCGTAGCCGGGTCGGACAGCGTAGAGGCGGGCCTCGACCGTTCCTCCTCCGGAGGCGGACGGGGCGACCTCCTCGACGAGCAGCACGTCGGCGTCCGAGGAGGTGAACGTCACCTCGGCGACGACCTCTTCGGAGCCGACCGACGCCGCGGCGTTCACCACGACGCGGTCGCCGAACCGGAAGGTCCAACTGCTGGTCGGCGCGCTCACGTCCCGCCGCACGACCAGGGGCCGCTGTCCGTCGGCCAGGACGTCGAGCCGATCCGCCGGCGCGACGACGAGCCGGTAGCTCGTCCGGACCTCGCCGACGCTCGCGGTGATCGTGGCGGTCCCGGGCGCCAGGGGGACGACGTTCACGCCCTCGAAGCGGGCGACCTCGGGCGGCGTGACGGTCCAGTCGAGCACCGGCTGAACGTCGAAGGGGACCCCGTCGGCGTCGAGCACCCGCGCCTTGGTGACCGGCACCGGGTCGAGGGTGTGGACGGTGACGATGGCGGGGCCGTCGAAGGTGATGGAGGCGGGGGCGGGGCGGGCGAGGACGGTCTGCCAGGCCTGTAGCGCGACGAGTGGCACGCTGGCGCCCACCACGATCGAGGAGGAGACGGCCGCGCCCACGAGCGCGCGCCAGGTCCCCGTGGTCCGACGGCGAACCTCGAGCATCACGCACGTGTAGGCGAGGAGCACGGCCAGGACCGTCTTGAGGACGAGGGGGGTCGTACCCACCGGCAGAGTCGTGCCGGCGCTCGCGGCGGCGGCGGCGTAGAAGCTCATCGGTCCGAGCAGGACGAGGGTCCACACCGGCCCACGGTCCAAGAGCCGCGAGACGAACGCCGGCGGCGAGATGGCATCGAGGAAGCGCGTGACGGGTGGGAGCCACGGCGGTGGCCCGCGCAGCCGGAGGTGTCGAGAAAAGGCCGCGAGGGGTCGCGTAGCGGTCGCCCACAGAGAGAGCACGAGAACCACGACGACGGCGAAGCTCAGAACCGACCGCGCACCCGTCGCGGAGCCGAACGCGACAGCGAACGCGCCGCCCTCGGCCAGCGGCGCCCATGGCACCCGCACCCGCAGGTGCGGGACCCCCGACAACAGGGCCCCGAGGGCGGTGACGACGAAGACCTGCGGTGGCGCGAGCACCGCCCCGTCGGGAGTGGCCTGGATGGACCCCAGGCCCGCGCCGATGGCGGCCCACCACAAGAGCACGAGACCTCGGGGCGCCTCGGCACCAGGGCGCGCGGCGGTCGGGACCACCTCCGGTCGGGGGGGGACCAGGAGCGCGTCCGGCGACCAACGGACGGCGAAGCGCGCGAGCGCGACCGCGGACGGACGGGCCGGTGCCACCGCCCCGACCAAACCCACGAGTTCGACGGCCAGCGCGACGAACAGCAGCCAGGGCAGCCCGCCGGCCGAAACCTTCGTCGCGACGATCCACCACGCCCAGGAAGTGCCGAGCACGAATGGAACCCGTGCCTGCACATAGCCGAGCCCGCCCCGCCCGTTCCAGGCCAGACCGAGTGTCGGCACGAGCGTGAGCCCGTGGACCACCAGTAGCGCCCAAGCAGCATTCGAAACGTCGCTCGCGGCGGCATCCAGCAGCGCAGGCCAACACGCCTGCACGCCACACACCGCCCCGGCCGCCACCCTCGCCAGTGCCCGCCCCCACCCCGTCGGCACCTCGACCGTGGCCGGCTCGCCCGGGTAGGGCGCCGCCATGTCCGCGAGGAGGCGGTCGGGCAGGAAGCGGTCCACCCAGGCGCCGAGGAGGACGGCGCGGGAGGGCTCGCCCGCCGTGGGCCAGGCCGCGACCAGCCCGCCCAGGGTGAGGAGGTACGTCAACGCGAAGTGCGTCCACCTGCCCCCGGCGGCGAAGAACGTGCTGACGCCCAATCCGACGAGAAACCCGAGCGCGATCCGCTCGGCGCTCCCGGTGGCCGGCCGCCCCGCGTGTCGCAACACCAGCAGGATCCCGGCGAGAGCGGTCAAGATCACGTAGAATCCCGACTTCTCGCCGGCTGCCGCGGTGGCGACGGCACCCCCGGCGCCGGTCAGCACCGCGCCGAGGAAGGCAAGGCCACCGTCGGGGGGCGCCCAGGGACGTGCCAACGCGTCCGCCGCACCGGTGACACGCACGAGGAGCGCGTCCGCGGTCCAACCCGCGGCGCCCGGGACGAGGGGGCGGGAGCCGGGCGGCACGTACGCGCCAACGGCGTCGCGCACGCAGCGTGGAAGATCGGCCGGCTCGTCGACGGTGGTGAGCGCGGCGAGGTCATGTTCGGGAACGAGTCCGAGCCGTCGCCCCGGGGTTCCGACGACGAATCCGAGCAGCGGCTTGCCCAACTGCCGGCTGATCGCGATCTCGCTCCGCATCCATGCCGCGGGCCCGTCGGGCCCGACGAGCACCACGACCACATCCGCGGACCGGATGCCGCGCGCGACGCTCTCCTCCAGGCTCCCCCGCCCCGCTGGCTCCTCCCAGGAGTCGGAGAGGACCTCCTGGTCGTCGCGCACGAGGGTGTCCCGTACGGCCCGAGCACCTTCGAGCAGTCCCTCGCCGTAGGAAATGAACACGCGCCGCCGCAGGGACCCCGACCGCCACCGGCCGAGCGTCTCCAGGCTTGCGACCACGAGCACGGCCGGACCCACCAGGTACCAATCCTCCATCCAGCCCAGCCCGATCCCGATGCCGGCCCCCCACACCATCGCCTCCGCGATCGCGGTCCAGGCCCGCCCCGCGAAGCCACCCGGCGCCCCGAGCACGCGCACGGTGAGCGCCCCCAGGGCCGCCACCCCCGCCGCCCACGGCCCCACCCACGCCGCCAACCCGGCCCCCGCGAGCAGCCCCACCACCGCGTTGAGCCCCGCCGACGGCGGCGGCAGCGCGACCGCCGACGACAGCCGCTCCCGCAACAGCGCCGGGAGCCGGAACGCGAGCCCCCCGCCGAGGAAGTCGACGAACACGCGGTCCTGGAACGGGGAGTCCGGATCGGCGGCGCGGCGCTCCCGCTGGGCGACGACACGCCACAGGAACGCGAGGAACGGGCGGTCCTCGCCCGCGATCTCGAGCTCCAGGCCGTCGACGGGGCCGTCCAGCGAGGAGAGGAGGAGCTGACGCAGGGTGGCGCGCACGTCGCGCGCGTCGCGGGCGGGCAGAGCCTGGAGCAGGCGCAGCCGCAGCCAATCCGGGAGGTAGCCCGCCCGGAGCCAGGGGAGGCGCGCGAGGGCGGCCAGGCGGGCTTCGGTGAGGAGCGGATGCCCGTCAACGTCGCGGAGCGCGCGGCCCAGCACCAGCGTGAGCTCCCAGCGGAGTTCGGGGTACACCGCGCACGCGGCGAGCCAACGCACGCCGTCGGCCCCCAGGTAGAGGGCGAGGTCGTCGAGGAGGCCCGCGACCTCGTCCGGCGGCGGCTCGGTGGGGGCGGTCCAACGGCGGGGCGCGTCGCGAAGGCGTGCGGGCAGGACCGGGGCCGTTCCCTGCGACGGGCCCTCGTCCGCGAGCCCGCGCTCGTGCAGCCGCCCGAGCCCGCGCGGCCGCGCCTCGACGACGCGCCAGCCCGCCTCGCGGAGCACGGCGTGCGCGGCCCCCCACCCCTCCGCCGGCTCCGGGGTGACGAGCACCCGATCGGTCCACGCGCCCAGCGCGCGCCCGCGCGCCGAGACGCCGCCGGTCGTGCCCGAGAGCAGGCTGTCCGCGGTCCCCCAGTACCAGAGCGGGCGCTCGGGATACCGGGAGCCGAGGTCCGCCAGCGTCGCGCGCTCGGAGCCCCGGCGCGCGAGGGCCCCTTCGAGCGACCAGGCGTCCACGTAGACCCCTTCGTCCGAGAGCCCGCGCAGCGCGGCCTCGGCCAGCGCGGCGAGGTGGTCGGCGGCGGCGGCACGGTCGATGAGGGCGAGGTGCTCCACCCGGACCGGGCGCTCGTCCGGCGCCGGATCCAGCCAGCCGAAGGAGCGCACCGCGCCCGCCACGGTGCGCGGCACGGAGATGCCGGACACGACGGTGCGCACCGGTCGGAGCCGGCGGGCCACCGCGCGCACGTCCCAGCCGGCGAGCGCGGCCCGGTCGGGCACGGCGACGCGGAGGCGGTCCAGGCGCACGGGCCCGCTGTCCGGCCTCCGCCGGAGGAAGCGTTCGCTCGAGGCGCGCCACGCCAACACCAGGGCCAGCGCGCCGCCCGCGAGGGCCAGCGGCCAATCGAGCCCCAAGGCCGGCTCGGGCGTCGGCTCCACGGGCACCGCCGCGTCCTGGGCGCCCGCCGGTTGGAGGACGATCGGCTCGCCCGCCGGTTCGGCGATCTGCGTCTCGCGCGCCTGCCGCTCCGCCCAGCGTCCCCAGGTCCAGAATCCCGCCCCGACGAGCAGAACCACGAGGCCGCCCAACAGCCACGCCGTCTGCGCGTCGCGGGCGAGCCGCGCGATCTCGGTGGCGAAGCCCTTCGAGCTGGCGGCGAGCGGTTCGAGCTGCCGGACGGGCGCCGACGGAGGTAGCGGTTCGGAGGCCGGCGCGGCCTCCGCGAGCCACTTCGTCCACAAGCGGGGGAACGCCTCCTGCTGCTCCGGCGAGGAGCAGAGCAGCGGGCGCAGGAACCGCTGCACCCTCGCTGGGTCGTCGACGTCCTCCCCGCGCGCCGCGAGCACCACGAGGAGCTCGCGGACGCGCAGCTCCGCGTCCACGCCCAGCGACCAGCCCGCCCGGCGCAGCGCGCCGAGGAACTCGTCCAACCGGTCCGTGTTCACCGGGGCGCCGGTCCCCGGCGCTCCAGAATCTTCCTGGCGCGATCGAGGTCCTCCTCGTATTTCGCCAGGACGCCGAGCGTACGGGTCGGCAGGCTCGGCGTGCTCCGGAGCGGGTTGTCGGACGCGGGGTCCGCTCGGTGCAGCGCCTGGACCCACTGGATGAGCTCGGACGTGCCCGGCGGCTTCCGGAGCGGCGGGCTCGCCCAGCGCAGCGCGTCGAACACGTCCAGCACCTCGGTGAGGAACTCCGTGCGGCCACGGACGGCCTCGGGCACCCGGCGCTCGAGGATCTGCGCGAGGCGCTCCCGCAGCGGAAAGCCGATGTGGTGGTAGACGCAGCGGCGAAGGAAGGCGTCGGGGAGCGTGCGCTCCGAGTTGGACGTCACGACGAGCACGGGGCGCAGGTGCGGAGGCGCCGTCGCCTGCAGGTTCCCCAGCTCCGGCACATGGAAGCGAAGCTCCTCCACTTCGGCGAGGAGATCGTTGGGGAAGTCGCGCGGGGCCTTGTCGACCTCGTCGATGAGGACGACCGAGCGCGCGGGCGCGTGCGGCAGAGTGCCGGCGGGGAAGAAGTCGGCCACCCGGTCGAAGGGACAGGCCTGGAGGATCGCGCGGCCCAGGGCGTTCCACGTCAGGAAGGGCCGGGCGTCCGACGCGCCCGACTGTGCCGCGCGGAAGTGGCCGAGCCCGTCGTAGGTGTAGAGCAGGTCGCGCGCCCGGCTGTCCGACTTGGCGTCGAAGCGGTGGAGCGGGACGCCGAGCTGCCAGGCAACGGCTCCGGCGAGCTGGGTCTTCCCCGTTCCGGGCGCGCCCGTCACGAGGAGCGGCTGCCCCAGCAGGAGCGCGACGTTGACGGCGTCGGCGAGGTCCTCGTCCGCCAGGTAGTCGCCGGGCGCGTCGGTGCCGGCGCCGCGGGGCGACGGGAGCGAGACGGGCGTCGGCGGCGGGCCGGCGGGCACAGCGTTGAAAAGGCGGTTCTTCATTGGCGTCGGGCTCCGGCGTGGCGCGCGAGGATACGACGGAGCCCGCCCGCGGCGTCCAGCATCGGCTGGCGGGGCGCGGCGCGGAAGTGCTCCTCGACGTCTGGCAGGAGATCCGCGTGGTCGGTCCACGCGAGGACGCGCTCGGACCGCGCCCACTCCCTGGCGTCCTGCGTCTCCACGTCCTGCAGCTCCGGGAGCAGCAACCCCTGGGGCGCCGCATCCAACCACGCGCGGGTGGGTGGTCGGCGGGCGAGCCCAAGCCACGCGAGCAGGCCGGTCGGCGGCTCGGGGTGGGTCACGGCAACGAGCACGACCACTGGGCAATTCCGCGCGCGGGGCGCCCAGCGGGCGACGCGCTCCCGAAGCACCGCGAGCTGTCCGGGGAGCTCGGGGCCGAGCTCGGCGGGCCCGAGCTCGACGCGCAGCAGCAGGGGGCCCGGGTGGAGGGCCACCTGCGCCGCGATGGCCTCGGACGTCGCGGCGGGGTTGTGGAGCAGGGCTCCGCCCAGGCTCGCGTCGAACGCCGGCCCGAAGCGGGCGAGCGGCACGCGGGGCCAACGAACCTCGTGCTCCGTGACCTCGGCCGCGCCGACGAGCTCGGCCAGCCCCGTGTCGCGAACCACCTCCACCCAGCTCCCCACCGCCTGCCTGCCCTCGCCGTGCGCGACCACCACGAGCGGGCGCACCTCGTCGCACTCCGCGGCCTCCCGGATGGCCACCGCGAGCGCGGTGTGCTGCGCGTCGCGATCGCAGTGGTACGGCAGGAGCCGCGGGACGTCCCGCCCCCGCCCGATCGAGTTGGCCAGGGACGCGACGACGAGCGTCTGGAGGTGGGCCGCCGAGGTGAACGGGGGCGCCGCCGTGTGATCGCCGCCCAGGCGCTCGCGGAGCGCGGTTACGCGCGCGAGATCGGGGTCCTTCATGCCCGGCCACGCGGCCACGGGCGGCGACAGGAAGACGAGCCGCGGGATGCCCACCCGCGTGGCCTCGGCGTACTCGAGCTCGGTGATGCTGCGCCCGTCCCCCTCGGGCGGGCAGTAGCCGTAGCGCCACCCGAGGATGCCCACGTAGGCCTGGGACGCGGCCACGTCCGCGCGGCACTTCGCGAGCGGCCGCTCGTCACACGCGACGTAGTCCTCCATGGCGACCGAGTGGTGCCCGAGCATCCGGACGGCCTCGGCGGCGGCCCGCCGCTCCACCTGGAGGTCCAGGAAGGTCGAGGAGATGTAGACCCGCGCCATGGCGGCGGACGATACCACCGCGCCACCGCAACTCCGGGACACGACGCGAAGACGGCCGATCGCATCGGAACCGGGGCACGAATCGGTGCGACCGCCCCCCGCGGATGCCCCCCGAACCATGCTAATCAACCGCCCGGGGGTCCCATGCTCCTCGCGCTCTCGCTGCCTTCCCTCGCCCTCGCCGCCCCCGCGTGGGCCGACCTCCCCCCGATGCAGGCCGAGCCGCAGGCGCTGCTCGACGCCGCCGCCGAGCGCGTGGGGGACCAGGCGCTCGAGATCCTCTTCGAGGACGTGCGCATCGTGTTCGGGGAGGACCGCACGGTCGCCCGCGAGCAGCACATGGTCTACCTCCTGCGCGACCCGTCGGCGGCGCCGTACTGGACGCGGGTCGACGCGAGCTGGGCCCCCTGGTTCCAGGCCCGCCCGTCGATGGAGGCCCGGGTCGTCCGGCCCGACGGCAAGACCTTCACGCTCGACGCCTCCACGATCGTGGAGGAGGCCGCGCGCGACTCCGACGCGACGCTGCTCGACGACCGGCGCGTGGCCTACGCGCCGCTCCCGCAGCTCACGGCCGGGAGCGTGGTCGAGATCGTCATCACGGACCGGCCGACCGGGGCCTTCGGGCCGGGCGGCGCCAGCGCCCGCGAGCTCGTGGCCACCGGGGAGACGGCGTGGCCCAAGCGCGTGACGGTGGAGGCGCCGGCGAAGATGCCGCTGCGCTGGTCGGCCGTCGAGCTGGAGACGGAGCCGAAGACGACCACGAAGGGCGGCGTCCGCCGGCTCGTGTTCGACCTGGAGCCGATCCTGGAGCCGTACGCGCGGCCCGACTGGTCGGCGCCCCAGCTCCCCGCGACGCCCTACCTCCAGCTCTCCACGGGCTCCTCCTGGGAGGCCGAGTCCGCCGCCTACCACGCGCTCGTGGCCGACAAGCTCGCCGGCAAGGAGCTCGGGCCGCTGCTCGCCGCCGCGGAGGGCAAGACCGGGATCGACCGCGTCGAGGCGCTGCTCAACGCCGTCCGGGCCCGCGTGCGCTACACCGGCATCGAGTTCGGCGAGGCCGCCATCGTGCCGGCCACGCCCGACGCGGTGCTCGCGCGCGGCTGGGGCGACTGCAAGGAGCAGGCGGCGCTGCTCGTGGCGCTCCTGACCGCCTCGGGGATCCCCGCCGAGATCGCGCTCATCCGGCCCGGCGCCGGCGAGGACGCCCACCCCGACCACCCCACGCTCGCGGCCTTCTCCCACGCGATCGTGCACGTGCCGGGCCCGCCGGAGCTCTGGATCGATCCGTCGGTGCCGCAGCTCGGCGCGCGGGAGACGCCCATGGAGGAGCTCGGCCACCACGCGCTCCTCGTGCGCCCGAAGGGCGGCGCGCTGGTGAAGATCCCGATGCCCGCCCCCGAGGCGAACCGGCTCTCCACGACCACGGAGATCCGGCTCACGCCGGGCCAGCCCACCCCGCTCACCGTGTCCGTGACGGGCAACGGCGCCGTCCTGCTGCCGTTCCGGCCGCCCTGGGGCAAGGACCCGATCGCGCACTTCCGCGAGCAGTTCGAGCAGGAGGGTGGCGCGAAGTACCCGGACGTGACCCACCGCGGCGTGGCGCGCACCGACGAGCCCTTCCAGATCGACGCGCGCGGCACCTCCGGCGAGCGGCCGTTCTTCGAGGAGTGGTCCCAGGCGATCGGCCTGCGGCAGAACCTGCTCCTCCCGGGGGACATCACCCGCGGCCAGATCGACGAGGAGCGGACGGAGCCCTACGTCGTGTTGCCGAACCGCATGGAGGAGACATACCGGGTGCGCGTGCCCGAGGGCTACGTGCTCGCCGACGTGCCGGAGGCGCTCACCTTCGAGCACGGCCCGCTCCGGATCGAGCTCACGCGGGCCCGCGAGGGCGACCTCGAGGTGGTGCGCATGACCTCCACGGTGAGCCGGGCGGACCTCCCCGTGGCGGAGGCCCGGGCGCTCGCGGACGCGCTCGCCACGCTCAACGCGGGCTTCACCGGCAAGATGCGGGTGGTCGCCGAGAGCGTGAAGCTCGTGGAGGACGAGAAGCCGGCCGAGGGCGTGAAGCGCGCCCGCGAGCTCATCGCCGCCCACCCCGACGACCCCGCCGGGTACGTGAACCTCTCGTCCGTGTTCTACCGGGGAGGCTTCCGCGACCTCGCCGTCGCCGAGCTCGAGCGGGCCGCGAAGCTCCGGCCGAAGGACGCCTGGATCCTCGGCCGACGCGCCGTGATCCTGTTCACCGACCCCATCGCGCGCCCGGGCTCGCCCCCCTTCGACGCCACCACCGCGCGCGCGGCGGCCAAGGCCTGCCTCGACGCCGACGCCACCATCGAGCCCTGCCGCAACACCTACGGGATGTCGCTCACCGTCGACACGACCGGGCGTTTTCTGGCCGAGGGGGCCCCGCTCGCCGAGCTCGAGACCTGGGCGAGCGCGCTCCCCGAGGACGACCGGAACGCCACGCTCGAAGAGCTCCGCGTGCACGCGCTCATCGGCCAGGGCCGCTTCGCCGACGCCAAGAAGCTCGCGGTGAAGCAGGGGCTGATGCGTTGGGCGGTCGTCGCCACCGCGCTCGGCGAGTCGCCCACGGCCGCGGCCGCGGCGGTCACGCGCATGAACGAGTGGGGCCGCTGGAACAACGGGAAGGCCGCCGTCGACGAGCTCGAGCGCCTGCGGCGCTACCCGGAGGCGCACGCCGTCGCGAAGGCCGCCGTCGGCAAGGGCACCGAGCCCGACCGCGTGGCGCTGGTGGAGCGCCTCGCGGCCTCCCGCCGCTGGGAGGACCGCGCCACGGAGGTCGGCGGCGCCGGGGCCGCGGCCCTGCGCTTCCTCCGCGCCGTCGGGGGCGGGGCCCCGAAGGCCGAGCTGGCCGCCCTCGCCTCGCCCGAGCTGTTGACCTGGCTCGATGCCGACCCCCAGCGCGACGACTGGTGGAGCACCCTCCGCCCGGTCGTGGCGAGCTGGATCGGCACGGCCACCCCCGACCCCGAGGCCGTGGACCGCGGCCTCGACGAGATCCTCGCGGTCGGCACCTTCACCGTGGAGGGCGACGAGAAGACCGGCTGGAAGGTGACGCTCCGCGGCAAGGAGTGGCGCCGGCCGCTCCGGCTGCTCGTCGCCAAGGGCAAGAAGGGCCCCGAGGTGCGCGCCGTCACGATCCTGGACCACACCGTCGCCGGCGAGGCGATGCGCCGGGTCAAGGCGAACGACATCGCCGGGGCCGCGTGGTGGATCGACGCCTGGCAGTCCGACGAGCCCGCCGGCGACGACGCCGCGCTGGCCGCCCGCTACCGGACCGCCGGGGACGTCGACCCCGCCCACGTGCGCGTCGCCGCCGCGATGCTCGCGTGGCCGTCCGACGCCGCGGCGCTCGACGTGCTCCGCGACGCCTACGCGACGGAGACCGGCGACAAGCGGCTCCTCGTCGGGCGGCGCCTCTCGGGCGCGCTGATCGCGACGAAGAAGTGGGACGAGCTCGGCCCGGTGCTCGACACGCTGCTCGCGGCCCACCCGAACGAGTCGAAGCTCGTGCTCGCGAAGGTCGAGCTCGAGGCCGCCGAGGGCCGCTGGGACGCCGCCGCCGCCGTGCTCGACGCGGCCATCGCCGCCCACCCGCGCGACATCTGGCTGCGCACGACCGCCGTGGAGGTCGCCCAGGAGCGCGGCGACGCCGGCCCCGCCGTGGCCGCCCTGCTCGCCGCCCTCGACAACGGCGACATCACCGCGCGCGAGCTCAACGAGGCCGCGTGGACGCTCGTGTTCGTCCCCGGCCAGGAGGCGAAGGCGCTCGCCCTGGTGGAGCGCGCGATCGAGATGAAGGGCGTGGGCGACGGCACGCGCCACACCCTCGCGATGGCGCAGCTCGGCGCCGGGAAGGTGTCCAAGGCCGTCGAGACCCTCCGCGAGGAGGTGAAGCGCAGCGGCGACGTGCGGAACCTGCCCGACTACTGGTGGCTCGTGCGCGGCGGCATCGCGGAGGCCTACGGGCTGAACGACGAGGCCATCGCCGCCTACCGCCGCGTGCCGGTCGAGGGCGGCGCGCGCCGCTTCAAGAGCGTCATCTGGGCGGAGGCCCGAATCGCGGCGCTGGGCGGGACCACGGGGGCGACGAAGTAGACGGGCGGGGCGCGCTCCGGCGCCTTGACTTTTGCGTCGCCGTTTCGTCCGAGGCGCGGCTCCTGACAATCCCCTGACCGATTCTCGCTGGGATGACGGCATGGATCGAGAGCGCCAACGCGCCCTCGGAGCCTCATGCGTCGCACCCTGCCCGCCCTCCTCCTCGCCGCCTGCGCCCCCGACGCGCCGGTGGAGCCGTGCATGGCGTGCGCGCTCGACGACGCGAACAACTTCGCCTACACGTCGGACCTCGCGATCGGCACGCTCGCGGTCCCCGAGCACGCGGACGCCACGATCGGCTGGGACACGCTCACGCGGGACATCCGCGGGGACGCGCTCGACCCCCGCGCCGACGTCGAGGAGGCCCGCCTCGTCGCGTTCCGCGACCTCCCCGCCGACGAGATCGCGTGGCGGCTCGCCCACGACGAGCTCGACCAGGCCGACGTGGGGGTCTACGTGACGTGCGCGCCGTCCGACGCGCGCTGCTCGCTCTCCGCGTTCGGGATGTTCGGCAACCCGATCGACATCCAGCAGTACTTCGAGGAGGGCTACGGCACGTGGCTCCTCGCCCTCGGGGAGCGCGGGGCCGCGGGCGCCGACGCGCTCGTGTTCCTCGAGCCGCGCGCCGACGCGACCGCCGCCGAGGTCGCCGTCACCGACGCCACGAGCCGGCTCGACGTGGACGTGGACCTCCGCTCGCTCGCCCCGGTCGTGATCCCCGCCTTCGACGACGGCGTCACGCTCGACTGGAGCGCGCTCACCCGCGACGGCCTCGGCGATCCGCTCGACGCCGCCACGATCGACGAGCTGTGGGTGGGCCGCTTCGCGGAGACGCCCGCGGAGCTCGAGCAGGACGTGTTCGCGCTCGAGCGCCTCGCCGACCTCGCGTGGACGCTCGACGTGGCGGGGCTCGACCGCGCCGCGCTCCGCGACCTGGAAGGCGAGGCGCCTTTCCTCGGCATCGACCGGCAGGGCACCTGGGTGGCCGCGCTGCGCTGCCGGACGTGCACCAACCCGGCGCCGCGCGTGCTCACCTTCCTCGAGCCGGCGCCGCAGTGATCGCGCTCTTCGGCCTCGTCGCCTGCCTCTCGCCGGACAAGCCCGCGGACACCGCCGGCGTCGACACGCTCACCATCGCGGGGCTCTCCGCGGAGGTCGCGATCGTGCCCACGGTGGTGTGGGTGCGCTGGGAGACGGCCACGCCGCTCCGGTCCGACGTGACCGCGTCCTTCGACGGCGGCGAGGTCGTCGTCGCGGAGAGCGCGCCCGCCACGGAGCACGCCGTGATGCTGACGGGCCTCCCGCCGCTCACGACGCTCGACGTGCGGGTGACCGCCGACGGCACCGGCGACGTGGCCGAGACCCGCGTCACGACCGGCGCGCACCCCGCCTGGGTGCCCGACCTCGACTACGCCGCCGACGCGCCCGCGTCCGCCGAGGGCGGCGTCACCCTCGCGCCCGTCATCCTGCCCGGCGGCGGGGGCATCCTCGGCATCGACGCCGCCGGGACCGTCGTGTGGAGCTGGCCGCAAGACGACGCCGGCTTCCCGTGGCCGCCCTTCCGCGCGTGGCTCGCCCGGGACGGCCAGGCCGTCCTCTACAACCACATGGCGCCGTCCGCCGAGGATCCTGGCCCGATCGTGCGCGTGTCCCTCGACGGCAGCGCGGTCGAGAACCGCGCCATCACGGGCGGGCACACCGACTTCGTCGAGTACACGCCCGGCGGCCACCTCTCGCTCGGCTCGGACATCCGCGAGGTCGACGGCCGCAAGCTCCTCGGGGACACCATCCGCGAGCTCGCCCCCGACGGGACCGAGCGCGTCGTGTGGTCGGCCTGGGACGACTTCTCCCCCGACCTCGCCAAGACCTACCCCAACCTCTACCCCGCCGATGTCACCGTGGAGGATTGGACACACATCAACGGCATCGCCTACGACGCCGACGAGGACGATGTCTACGTGACCGCCACGTTCAACAACGCGGTCATCCGCGTCGATCGTGCCACCGGCGAGCTGGTGTGGTGGGTGTCGGACTACCAGGGCGGCGACTTCACCAACGTCGACGGCGCTCAGCTCATGACGCTCCCCCACAGCGTGCAGCGCGTGGACGGCGGCATCACCGTGTTCAGCCGCGGCAACCCGGCCGACCCCGAGGCCTGCTCGGAGGTCGTGGACATCGCGCTCGACGAGGTGACTTGGGAGGCGCGCGAGCGGTGGAGCTACACCGCGCCCGACTGCCTGCTCGTCCCCTACCTGGGCGGCGCCGAGCGGCTGCCTGGCGGCAACACGCTCGTGTCGTGGACCACCGCCGGCCGCCTCGACGAGGTGACACCCGACGGCGCGCTGGCGTGGCAGGTCGGCACGTCGATCGGCGCGGCGTTCGGGTTCTCGACGCGCGCCGAGCGGCTGGGGCCGTAGGTCGGGGGCCTCTGGATCTTGGGGCGGGGGGCCCGGCCCCCCGCAACGCCCCCGGCCTGGCGCGTCCGGTCAGCCCCGCGACGGGTAGATCCCCTCGAGCGCGATGATCCAGTTCAGCACGAGGAAGGGGCTCAGGATGCTGAAGGGCTGGTTCTGGCCCGCGACGCCCACCGCCGCCGGGTTGAGCGTGGTGTTCGGCGAGGCGTTGGTGTAGGGGCCCTCGGGCGGCATGGCCGAGCCGTAGCCCGCGAGGAAGGCGCCTTCCGGGCTGTTGGTGTTCCCGGTGCCGTTGTTCGCCACGATCGAGTGGTTGTGCGCAGGCATGTTCGTGACGAGGAGCGTGGTGTTCTCCGTGCCCGACGCCTCGCCCTGGACGTAGTTGGACAGGCCGGGGCCCTGGCCGAAGCCGATGGGCGAGCGGCCGCGCAGGTCGGGCAGCGCGAACGTGGTGATGCCGTCGCCGCCGTAGGTGGTGCCGAGGAGGCTGAACAGCGCGGTGTTCTGCGAGATGGACAGGAGCTGCCCGTTGCAGAGCGCCCAGCCCTTCGGGGCGAAGTTGAAGCCGACGAGCATGAGCTGGCCGATGAACGGTTCCATGAGTCCTCCGGAGGGTGGGCGGCCACGTGTCAGTCGACGACCGGGCCGTCCTTCCACCCTAATCGGTCCCGCTCGCGACGCGACGCAACGCCGATTACGGCCGCTAACGCCGTCAGCGCACGACCATGTACAGGTTGATGAACTGGCCCGTGTAGCTCGACGCCGTACCGAAGGAGGAGGGGAACGCCGACGACGAGCTCAACGAGGCGTACTTGATCGTGTTGCTCGACGCGCCGCTCGTGGTGTACCCCAGGTACGCGTTGCCCGACAGGTTGTACGTGATCCAGTAGGTCCCGGCGGCGACGCTCACCGGCGCGCCGACCACGTCCAGCTCCACGGCCGCGCCATCGGCGTAGCCGGAGAGCGACGTGAGCGCGGTGTACGCCACGAGGGTGCCGGGGGAGCCGCCCGAGTCGGTGTACAGCGCCATGCGGACGGAGTCGGTGTCCGCGAGGCGGAGGAGCAGGCCGAGCTGGTAGAGCTCCACGGCGCTCGAGACCGTGACCTGCTGGCCCAGGTGGTAGTTGGCGCTGGCGTACCCGGTGCCCGGGCTCGAGAACGTGGTGGAGTACCCGATCGTGTAGCTGGCCCCCATCACGTCGATGGTGTCGGTGCCGGCGCCGGACGTGGCGCTGCCGTCGGTCGCCGTCGCCGAGCAGACCCAAACGTCGTCCGCGGTCGTCGCCGCGGCGGGCACCGTGCTCGACGACGAGGTGGAGGAGGCGCCGGTGTAGCTCACGCCGTCCACGGTCCAGGTGAACGTGTAGGTGAGCGCGTCCCCGTCGGCATCGGTGGCGCTCGTGTCGATCTCGCAGACGAGGTCGTCCGCGCCCTCCTCGGGGTCGTCCGGGGTGATGACCACGGTGGGCGCGCTGGGCGTGCTGTTGGAGATGGTCACCGTGTTGGAGCTCACCGCGCTGCCGCTCGTCGTGCCGTCGGTGGGGGTGGCGCGGCAGTACACCGTGCCCGACTTGGAGAAGTACGTGCCGGTGAGCGTCGACGAGGTCGCGGCGACGGCCGAGCCGTTCACGTACCAGGCGTAGGTGTGGGACACGCTGTCGCCGTCGGCGTCCGACGAGCTCGGCGCGCAGGTGAGCGTGCTCCCCTCGTACGCGGTGGTCGGCGTGAGCGACACCGACGCCGTCGTGGGCGCGGTGTTGGAGATCGTGACCGTGGCGGAGGTCACCGCCGTGCCGCTCGTCGTCCCGTCCGTGGGCGTGACGCGGCAGTACACCGTGCCCGACTTCGAGAAGTACGTGCCCGTCAGCGTCGACGAGGTCGCGGCCACCGCCGCGCCGTTCACGTACCAGGCGTAGGTGTAGGAGAGGCTGTCGCCGTCGGCGTCGGCGCCGCCGGACGGGGAGCACGTGAGCGTGCTCGCCTCGTAGGCCGTGGTGGGGGTGAGCGAGGCCGACGTGAGCGTGGGGGCGGTGTTGGCGATGGTCACCGCCGACGAGCTCATCGCCGTACCGCTGGTCGTCCCGTCGCTCGGCGTCGCGCGGCAATAGACCACGTCACCCTTCGAGAAGTCCGTCCCCGTCAGCGTGGACGAGGTCGCGGCCACCGCCGCGCCGTCCACGTACCAGGCGTAGGTGTAGGAGACGCTGTCGCCGTCGGCGTCGGACGCGCTCGGGGTGCAGGTGAGCGTGCTCGCCTCGTAGGCGGTGGTCGGGGTCAGCGTGACGCTCGCGAGGACCGGGGCGGTGTTGGCGACAGTGGCGGTCGCGGAGGTGAACGCGGCGCCGGTGTCGGTCCCGTCGCTCGGGGTGACCACCACGTACACCGTGTCCCCGGCGTCGAAGCTCGCGCCGGAGAGGGTGGCGCTCGTGCCCGCGACCGCGCCGTCCACGTACCAGGCGTAGGTGTAGGACACGGCGTCCCCGTCGGCGTCGCTGCTCGTGACGGTGACGGAGAGCGTGTCGTCGGTGTCCGGGGCGGTCGACGAGAGCGTCACCGCGCTGACGACCGGCGCGGTGTTGAGCACGGTGACCGCGGCGGACGCCACCATGGCGCCGTCCTCGGTGCCGTCGTTCGGGATCACGCGGCAGCGCACGGCGTCGCCGCGGTCGAAGTCGGCGCCGTCGAGCGTGGAGCCCGTCGCCGCGATGACCGCGCCGCCGACGGTCCACGACCAGGTGTAGGTGAAGGTGGTGGTGCCGTCCGCGTCGGTGACGGCGCCCGGGGTGCACGTCAGCGTGTCGGCCTCGGTCGGGCTCGCGGGCGTCAGCGCCACGCTGGCGAGCACCGGCGCGGAGTTCACGACGGTGACGCTGGCGGAGCGCGCCGTCCCGTCGACGGTCCCGTCCGACGGCGTGGCCGTGCAGGTGATCGTGTCGCCGCCGGCGAAGCCCCCCGCGAGGGTGGCGCCCGTGCCGATCGTGACGCCGTCGAGCGTCCAGGTGTAGGTCGTCGCGTCGGCGTCGCCGTCCGCGTCGGAGAAGCCCGCGGCGGCGCAGGTGAGCGTGTCGCCGGCCGTGGGCGAGGTCGGCGTGACCGACACCGACGTGATCGACGGCGCGCTGTTGTCGATGGTGACGGTGTTGGAGGTCACCGCCGCGCCGGCGTCCGTGCCGTCGTCCGGGGTGACCACGCACGCGACGGTGTCGCCGCGGGCCCACCACGTGTCGCCGAGCGCGCTCCCGCTCGCGGCGACGGACAGCCCGTTCACCTGCCAGGTGTAGGTGTACACGATGGCGTCGCCGTCCGCGTCGGAGGCGGCGCCGGGCGCGCAGGCGAGGGTGTCCCCTTCCACGGCCGGGTCGGGCGCGAGCATCGCGTCCGCGAGCACGGGGGCGGAGTTGCCGATGGTGACCGTCGCGGTGCCCGGCGCGCCGTCGCCGCGCCCGTCGTTGGGGGTGGCGGTCACCTC
The DNA here is from genome assembly GCA_964457335.1 of uncultured Enterobacteriaceae bacterium. Taxonomy (GTDB): domain Bacteria; phylum Myxococcota_A; class UBA796; order UBA796; family SXON01; genus CAJBVW01. The sequence goes on from CAYWGD010000004.1 coordinate 111,209, forward strand.
CCACACCTCGCCGCGGTTGGTGGCCGAGGCGGGCACGGTGGCGCCGGTGAGGGCCGTGGCCGCGCCGTCGACCGTCCACGCCCAGGTGTAGCTCAGCGTGTCGCCCTCGGGGTCCACGCCGCCGGCCGTGACCGCGGCGACGAGGTCGTCGGCCCCGGTCGGGGACGCGGGCGTGATCACGAGGGTGGGCGCGCCGGGGAGGCCGTTCACGGACAGCGTGATCGACGCCTCGCCGACCAGGCCGTCCCCGTCCACGGCGGTGAGGGTGACGACGTGCTCCCCCACCGAGAGATCGCTCGTGTCGAAGCCGGCCGCGCCCGCGGCGTCCGCCGCGGACACGTCGAGGAGCCCGTCGACGTCGCTCTCCCAGGCGAGCGAGAGCGTGTCGGGCGCGTCGCGGTCGTCGGACACGGTCGCGAGGAAGGTGACGACCTCGCCCTCGTTCACCACGTCCCCGTCGAGCGGGAGGTCGATCGTGACGTCGGGCAGCGACGTGCTGGCCGGCCCGACCGTGAGGTCCACGGACGCCGTGCCGGTCTTGCCGGTGAGGTCCGTGACGGTGAGCACGAGCGTGTGGTCGCCCTCGTCCAGCAGGAGCTCGTCGGTCAGCGCGCCGTCGCCGTCGGGGGTCGTCGCGAGCGCGAGCGCCGCCCCGGTGCCGTCCGTCCACGCGACCACGAGCGCGTCGGCCGCGTCCTCGGCGTCGGCCACCACCGCCTCCACCGTGACGGGCTGGTCGGCGTAGTAGGGCCCCACGCCGTCCGGCGCGAGGATGGTCGCGGTGGGGGCCTCCGTGGCGTTCACCACGAGCGTGACGCGGGCGGTGCCGGACGCGTTGTCGTCGTCCTGGCCCTCGAGCACGACCTCCGTCTCCCCGGCGTCGAGCACCACCTCGCACAGCGTGGTGCCGTCCGACGCGACGGGGGCGGTGGCGCAGAGCTCGTCGGCGCCGGCGTACCAGGTGGCCACGAGGTCGGCCGCGGCGTCGTTGTCGTCCGCGATCGTGCCGCGCAGCGTCACGACGTAGCCCTCCCCCACCTCGTCGCCGTCCACGTGGGACGTGATGGTCGCCACGGGGTCGTTGTTGAACTTGGTGAGGCCGCCGTCGGGATCGGCGCAGGCCGCGAGGAGCGCGAGGGCCGGCAGGAGACGCGGGTACGACATGGGCACTCCGAACGCGGAGACGGGGGGAACGTCCGGTAGCATCCACGGGATTTCCGCGCCATCACGGCGGATTACGGCGGGGAGCCTCGGTGCGTCCCGCGGCCCGTGCCGGGACGCCGCCTTCATCCGGATAGGACGCGCCCATGACCGCGATCGTGCTCGTCGAGCCGAGCCTCCCCGAGAACGTCGGCGCCGCCGCGCGCGTGATGGCCAACTTCGGGCTCTCGGACCTGCGGATCGTCGCGCCCGGGGCGCCCCCGGACCACCCCCGCGCGGTCGCGGCCGCCACCCACGGCGAGCGCGTGCTCGCGGCGGCGCGTGTGTTCCCCACGGTCGAGGCGGCGGTGGCCGACCGCGCGCGGGTGTGGGCCACCACCGCGCGCGGGAAGGAGCTCCCGCTCCCGCTCCTGGGCCCGCGCGCCCTCGGCGCGGAGCTGCGCGCGGCCGAGGCCGGCGGCGCCGCGCCCGCGGTCCTGTTCGGGCCCGAGCGCACCGGGCTCCGCTACGAGCACCTCGCCTGCGCCACCACGCTGGTGCGCATCCCCACCGACGCCGGCTGCCCCGCGCTGAACCTCGCGCAGGCCGTGGCGCTCGTGAGCTGGGAGCGGTGGGCGGCGGGGCCGGAAGGCGCCGAGGCCCCCGAGGCCGCGCGTCTCGTCGTCGACGCCGCGAGCACCCTCCCGCCGGCGCCCGTCGGGCCGATCCCGGCGCCCCAGGCCGCGTTCGACGCCTGGTTCGGCGCCCTCACCGCCGCCCTCGACCGCGTCGGCTACCTCTCCGAGCCCGCGCTCCGGGCCCGCGCGCTGCGCAACCTCCGCGCGGCGCTGCGGCGCGCCGGCTTCAGCGAGGCCGAGCTGCACACCCTCCACGGGGTCGTACGGGCGCTCCGGGGGCGCGACGAGTAGCGCGCGGCGCTACTCCTCCTCTTCCTCGACCTCGACGCCCACCGTCGTCTCCCAGGCGATCGCGATCGCGTCCGGCGTCTCGCCGGGGCCGGCGTCCCAGAGCGGCACCCACACGCCGGTCTCGTACCAGTCCCAGTAGATGCGCCCCTCGCCGGTCGCGTAGCCGAGGGTCCGCTCCTCGCCGTCGTCCGGGAGCTCGGGCGCGCGGCAGCCCCCCGTGGCCTCCACGCGGGTGTGCAGCACGTCGAAGGTGTAGGCGCAGCCGTCGCAGTCGACCGGCGCGCGCTCCCCGACGAGCGCCCACGTCTGCTCGCAGGCGGGGGCCTCCTCGTCGCCGTCGAGGAGCTCGGTGATCACGAGCGTCCCGGTCACCGACGACGGGTCGGCGATCGCGCCGCCGAGGAGCAGCGTCCCGGCCTGCCGGAACGTCAGCCAGTGCGCCGGCGTCTCGTCGAGCGTGCCCGTGTCGCTCGTGTCGAAGGGGAACGTGCCGGTGTCCTCGCGCCAGCCGCTCGTGTCCTCCGGGGGGAGCTCGACGGGGCCGGTGTCCTCGGCGGGCGCCCCGCACGCTGTAAGGAGCGCGAAAATGCTCGCCAGGCCCGTTCTGTGGGGCCCCGTCGACCCGATCGGCGTCGCGCGCGTCCGCATGCGGCCTCCCGGTCCACTATAGTACGGCACCGGGACCCCATGACGCTCCTCCTGCTCGCGCTGCTCGGTTGCACTTCGAAGGAGGACGCCGCCGCCGCGCTCTCCGCCACCCCCGGGTCCGTCGACCTGGGCACCGTCGCCGTCGGCGCGAGCGCGGAGGCCACCGTGGTGCTGCGCAACGAGGGCGGCGGCAGCGTGGAGATCCTCTCCGCGTCGCTCGTCGAGGGCGACGCGCGCGCGTGGTCGGTCGCGCGGGATGGCTTCGAGGCGCTCGCCGGCGACGTGACGACCGTGCTCACGCTCACCTTCGCGCCCGACGACGAGGGCGCGAGCCCCGCCGAGCTCCAGGTCCGCTCGACCGACCCCACCAACCCCTCGCTCTACGTCACGCTCGACGCGATCGGCGGCCCCTCCACCGCGGACGAGGACGGCGACGGCGTGTCCCCGGCCGACGGCGACTGCGACGACCGCGACGGGGCCATCTTCCCCGGCGCCGAGGAGGCCTGCGACGGCGAGGACTCCGACTGCGACGGTGTCATCCCGACCGACGAGGCCGACAGCGACGGCGACGGCTGGCGCCTCTGCGACGCCGACTGCGACGACGACGACCGCGGCGTGTTTCCCGGGGCGGTCGAGATCTGCGACGACAAGGACACCGATTGCGACGGCGTCACCCCCGACCGCGCGGACGCCGACGCCGACGGCTACACGCTCTGCGACGCGGACTGCGACGACGCCGAGCCCGCCGCGTTCCCGGGCGGCGTCGAGGTCTGCGACGGCGTCGACAACGACTGCTCCGGCGGCGCCGACGACCTCGACGCGGACGGCGACGGCGCGTCGCTCTGCGGCGCGGTCCCCGACTGCGACGACGACGACGCCACGGCGTACCCGCTCTACGTCGACGCCGCGGCCGAGCCCGGCGGGACCGGCACGGAGGCCGCGCCGCTCGCGACGATCGCGGAGGCCCTCGGCGCGCTCGACACGATCTGCCGCACGGTCGGGCTCGCCTCGGGCACCTACGCGGAGGCGCTCACGTGGGACGACCGCGGCGAGGTCTCGCTCGTGGGCCTCGGCGGGGATCCCTCCGGCACGACGCTCACGGCCCCCGAGGACGCCCGCATCCTCGCGGTCACCGACGGCCGGGTCACGTTGGAGAACCTCTCGCTCGTGGGCGCGCGCAACCCCGATGGGGACGGCGGCGCCGTGCTCGTCACCGACGCGGCCCTCGTGCTGCGCGGCGTGGTCGCCAGCCTGAACACCACCGCCGCGGACGGCGGCGCGGTCGCGGTCTCGTCCGGGGCGCTCGCGCTCGAGGACGGCTGCGTGTTCTCCGGCAACACCGCCGGGGACGACGGCGGCGCCGTGGCGCTCGTGTCCTCGAGCCTCACGGACGACGGCACGACCTACACCGGGAACCGCGCCATCCAGGGTGGCGGGCTCTTCGCCGTCTCGTCGAACCTCGAGATCGACGCCTCCACCTTCGAGGAGAACACGGCCAGCGGGGACGGCGGCGGGCTCGCCGTGGACGCGCCGAGCGTCTTCGACGTCGAGCGGGTCGTGTTCGTGGGCAACGCGGCCACCGGGACGGGCGGCGGCGCGGCGCTCAACGACGTGTACGTCGACGGGCGCTTCCGGAACGGCCGCTTCCTCGACAACAGCGCCGCCGAGGGCGGCGGCGTGGCGTTCACGGGCAGCTACGCCTGGCTGATGTTCTCGAACAACACGCTCGTCGGGAACACCTCGACCGGGGACGGCGCCGCCGTGCTCGTCGAGAGCACCGCCGCCGCGAACCTCGGCATCTACGCGAACCTCTTCGCGTGGAACGTGGGCGGGAGCGGGCTCTACGTGGCCGAGGACGCCTGGCCGATGCTCTACAAGAACCTCGGCTACGCGACCTCGAGCGGCACCGACTTCGCGATCTCCGACGAGTACGTGGGCATCGAGTCGATCGTCGCCGACCCGCTCTTCTGGGACTTCTCCGACAACGGCGACCCCTACGACGACGACCTCACGCTCGGCCCCGGCTCGCCCGCCATCGACAGCGGGCCCCTCGACGGCGAGGGCCCGGAGGGGCACTGGACCTGGAGCGACGTCGACGGCTCCCAGAACGACCGCGGCTACACCGGCGGCCCCGGAGGTTGGTGATGATCCCGCTCCTCGCCCTCGCCGCCCACGCCGCGAGCGTGACCCTCTCGCCGGGGGACGACGTGGCCTCCCTCACCGCGTCGCTCCAACCGGGCGACGAGGTGGTGTTCTCGAAGGGGACCTACCCGGTGGCCGACACCATCCGCTGGACCGGGCTGGGCACCGCGGACGCGCCCATCGTGCTCCGCGGCGAGGGCGACGTCGTCATCGAGTACAGCGGCGGCTGGGCGATCGCGTACCTGAGCGCGTCGACGTTCGTCCGCATCGAGAACCTCACGTTCCGCGCCGCGACGGGGAACTCCAACGGCCACAGCGGGCTCGTCGTGGAGGACGTGACCGACCTGACGCTGAAGGACGTGGAGATCGGCCCCCTCCCCGGCACCGCGCTCTATCTCGGCGGGAACAACGCCCGCGTCTCGGTCACGCGCGCGCACCTGCACGACACGACCGACGGCAACGGCGTCTACGCGGGCTGCTGGGACGCCTCCTGCTGGACCGAGGACAGCACGTTCTCCCAGCTCTGGATCCACGACATCGGCGGCGACAGCTACGGCGTCGAGCTCTCCGCGGGCTGCCAGGGCGTGCGCATCGCCGACAGCGTGCTCTACCGGATCACCGGCTGGGGCATCCACATCGACTCGACCGAGTACGGCCCCCGCAACGAGGTCGAGGGCAACGCGGTGTGGGAGACCACCGGCGGCGGCATCGGGGTGCGCGGGAGCTCGCTCGTGCGCAACAACGTCGTGTTCAACAGCGCGGGCGTCGGGATGCGGCTCTCCGACGGCGACCGGGGCACGCTCGAGAACGCCGTGGTCAGCTTCAACACGGTCGCGGACACGGTCGACGACGCGGTCGAGATCCACGAGTGGGCCGGCTACAGCGGGCTCGTCTTCGCAAACAACGTGCTCGCCAACCCGACGGGCCGCGCGCTCTACTTCAACGAGACCGGCCACGACGACGCCGTGTACATCAGCCACAACGTCGTCACCGGGCTCGTCGAGGGGCTCGACCCCGCCTACGCCGGCGCCGAGGAGCCCGTGCTCGACGGCGGCGGCTTCCACGACTTCACCGACATCGAGGCCTGGGACTTCTACCCGGCGAGCGGCGCGTCGATGGTGAACGCGGCCGATCCCGCCGCGGGCACGTTCGTCCCCGAGTCGGACTTCAACGGCGCCCCGCGGGACGGCGCCGCCCCCGATGCCGGCGCCTACGAGCGCGACGGCGACGGCAACCCCGGCTGGGCGCTCCAGGAGGGCTTCAAGGACGTCGACGCCTACGGCGCCAACGGGGACGAGGTCCAGGGCGGCTGCTGCGGCGACAAGCCCGCCGGCGCGGGCGAGGCGCTGCTCGTCGCGCTCGCCGGTCTCGGATGGCGGCGCCGGCGGCGCTGACCGGCGCTACTTGTCGACCCGCCAGATCTTCCCCCGGTAGTCGCCCACGTAGAGCCGCCCCTGGCGGTCCACGCCGAAGCTCGACGGCAACAGGTCCGTGTCCCCGAGCAGCGTGGCCTCACCGCCCTGCGCGGGCACCACCCAGAAGCGCCCGCTGGCGAAGTCGGCGTACAGGTACTTCCCGTCGATCGCGGGGATGGACGGGCCGCGGTACACGACCCCGCCGGTGACCGACGCGCCGAGGTCGTGGCCGTACTCCGCCACAGGCGCCACGAAGCCGCTCGCGTCGCAGGTGCGCGCGTCGTAGCAGTGGGTGCCCTCCATCACGCGCCAGCCGTAGTTGCCGCCCGCGACGCCCCGGTTGACCTCCTCCCACTCGTCCTGGCCCACGTCCGCGAACCAGAGCGTGTCGCCGTCGAAGTGCATGCCCCAGGGGTTGCGCACGCCGTAGGCCCAGATCTCGGGGAGCACGCCCTCCTGGCCGACGAAGGGGTTGTCGTTCGGGACGGCGTAGGGCGGGCTGTTCACGTCGACGCGGAGGATGGACCCGAGCCAGTCGGAGCGGTCCTGCGCGTGGTTCTGCGGGTCGCCGCCGCTGCCGCCGTCGCCCACGCCGATGTAGAGCATCCCGTCGGGCCCGACCGCGAGCGCGCCGCTGTTGTGGTTCGAGTAGGGCTGCGCGAACGAGAGCACCTCGGCCTCCGACGCGGGGTCGGCCGTCGCGCCGTCGGCGGAGACGCGGAAGCTCGCGATGCGCGTCCGGAGCGTGTCGCCCTCGTAGGTGTAGTTCACGAAGAAACGCGGGTCGTCGGGGTAGCGCGGCGCGAACGCGAGGCCGAGGAGCCCCATCTCGCCGCCGGACACGATGCGGTCGGACACGTCGAGCACCAGCGCGGGCTTGCCCGGAGCGTCGGGGTCGACGCGCCAGATGCGCCCCTCCTGCTCGACCACGTAGAGCCCGCCCGAGCCGCGGGGCGGCTCCACGATCGCGGTGGGGTGCTCGATGTCGGCGACGGGTGAGAACGACAGGGGCACGGCCGGACCGGCGGACGCGCACGCGGCGAGGAGGAGCAGCATTCCTCCTGGTTATCCGCGCCGGCGCCGACGGGGATGGCCGCGCGTCCCGCGCTCGGACCCCGCGCTACTCGACGAGCCGCATCACCCCGATCCGGCTCGTCGCCGTGCTGCCGAACGCGGGGGTGAACATCGCCTCGCCCTGCTCGCGGTTGTTCCAGCGGCGCACGTCGAAGGCCCACGTGGAAGGGGGAACGGCGAGGCCCATCGCGGCGAAGGGCACGCGCGCCTCGAGGCTCCAGCCGGTGGCGTCCACGGTCGCGCGGGCCTCGACGCCGTTCCAGTCCCGGTCCACGACGCCTTTCGCGCGGTCGGCGTGGAGGTCCCACACCGCGCCGTTCGGGTTCGCGTAGAACCAGAAGAGCTGGTCGGGCGCCGGGGCGAGCAGCACGCCGAGACGGTCGTCGAACACCACGCCGCCGTCGCGACCCGAATGCACGCGGGTGAGCGCGGAGGGGTCGGCGTCGTCGCACCGGGCCGCGACGTAGAGCGCGTCGTCGGCGTAGCGCACGTACACGGTGGTGGGGTCCCCGGCCGCGGACACACCCGCGGAGGTGACGAAGCGGTCGATCCGGGCCGCGCCGGCCCACTCCTCCGCGCCGATCGCGCCGTCCAGGGTGGGGGGCGGGCCGCGGGGCGCCACGAGCTCGCGCGCGTGGTCGACGACGGCCTCGTACGGGACGATCCCGGCGTCGGGGAGCGGGTAGTCGAGGCGGACGCGCGGCAGCGGGAGCGGTTGGGTGCCCGGCGTGACCGGGACGCGCGTGGTGAACGTGCCCCCGGGCTCCACCCGGTAGGGCACCGTCGAGGCAGGGACCGACCAGGCGCCGCCGTCGATCCGGGCGTCGCCCACGAGGGGCTGGTCGCCGGGGTTCCGTAGGGTGAGCTCGATCGTGGCGCCGTCGGCCGCGAGCCGCGCGTTCACGTCGCCGAGCGAGAGGCGCCGCAGCACGCCCTGGTCGCGGAGCGTGACGTAGTCGACGGGGCGCTCCGTCGCGTCCACGACCGCCGTGAGCGCGAGGGTCCGCCCGTCGACCGTGACCTCCACGAACTCCGGGACGTTCCCGCGGCGCGGATCCGGCAGGCCGGCCGTCGCGCCGCCGGAGCTGCCCACGCCGGTGTACTCGATGCCGTCGAAACGCGCGTGGAGGTGGCGGTGCCAGTGCCCGGTGAACACGGCCCCGACGCCGCTCCGGACGAACAGGTCGTGCATGGGGTCGGGCTTCCCGACGGCGACGCGCGTGGCCCAGAAGGGCTTGTGCATGAAGACGAGGATGGGCGCGCCGGCGTGCGCGGCGAGGTCGGCCTCCAGCCACGCGCGCTGCTCCGGTGGCAGCTCCTCCCACGACTCGGCGATCGAGTTGTCCACGATCACGAAGTGCACGCCGGCCCGATCGAAGGAGCGGTACGGCGCCTGGCCGGTGTGCTCCCGGAAGATGGCGGCCGAGGCGGCGTCCACGATGTCGTGGTTGCCGGGCGTGTACTCGATCGGCGCGGTCACGACCTTCGTCGCGTCGAGCGCGCGCGCCCACTCGGCGGGGTTGAAGGCGTCGTCCGCGAGGTCGCCCACGGTCACGACGAGATCCGGGCGCCGCGCCTCGACCTGGGCGAGGATCGCGCGCCAGTGCGCGTCGCGGGGCTCGTCCGTGCGATCGCCGAGGACCGCCACGCGGAGCGGTCGGGCCGGAGCGGGGGCCTCGCGCGCGGGCTTGGGAGCGCACGCCATCGTGAGCGCGAGGGACACGAACATCACGGGACTGTACTACGGGGGTCGTCGGACGGCGGGGCGGCCCGGCGGCGGAGCCGCCGTCGGCGCCCTCCAGGCTCGCGCTGCCGCGCTCGGCCGGCGCGGCGGGCTGGTACGGAGCCGGACCAAGGGTTCGCCATTGAGGCGAGCCCGACTCCGGCGACTACGCGAGTGCTGCACGAAGCGAGCGGCGCCGGGGCCCCGTACGCGGCTCGGCCGCGTACGGGGTTGAGCGCCGCGCCGAGCCGGCCGGCCGGAGGCCGGCCGCCGTCCGGTCGCCTGCCGCGCTGTGACCGCCCGGCGGTCATGGAGCGGGGACGTGCCCGACACGTGGTGCCTCCGTGACCGCCCGGCGGTCATGGAGCGGGGACGTGCCCGACACGTGGTGCCTCCGTGACCGCCCGGCGGTCATGGAGCGGGGACGTGCCCGACACGTGGGGCCTCCGTGACCGCCCGGCGGTCATGGAGCGGGGACGTGCCCGACACGTGGGGCCTCCGTGACCGCCACCCCCCACCCCCGGGTTAAACCCGCCGGGGAGGCGGCATGGCGAAGGACCCGGAGAAGCCCGCGGCGGACGAGCCCGCCGACGACACCCCCGGCCCGCTCGACCGCGCGGCCCAGGCCGCGGAGGAGCTCGCCGCGGAGGCCCGCGTCCGCGCCGCCCGCGCGGCGGCGGAGGCCACCGTGGAGGCCGCGGCTGCCGCGGCGTCGAAGGTCGCGCACGGGGTGCTCGACGGGCTCGAGACCCTCCTGTTCGGGAAGGTCGGCGCCGCCGAGGAGGCCGCCCGCGCCGAGGTCGGCGACCCGCTCGACCGCCTGCGGGCGAAGTACGCCGACAAGCCCGCCGGCACGCCCGACGCCACACCATCCGGCACGCCCACCGACGCGCCCGACGCGCCCGAGGCCGCGAAGCCCGCCCCCGAGCCCGCCCGCCCCCCGCGCGAGGACCCCGTCGCGCGCGCCCGCGCCGAGCTCGACGCGCTCAAGGCCGCCCGCGATCGGCGCGCCTCGGGCGACGAGGGCCCGCCGATCAAGAAGACGTTGTAGCGGCAGGCGACCGTACGGCGGCCGCCCCCCGGGCGGCCGGCTCGGGGGGACGGGCCGCCGGCAGGCGGCCCGTCCCGCCAGCCGAGCGCGGAGCGCGAGCCTGGAGGGCGCCGACGGCGCCGGGCCACGCCGCCGCCCGCGCGCACGTCCCCGCTCGGGGCCCGCCGCCGGGCCGCCCTACTGCCCCCGCTGCTGCTGCTGCCGGAGCCGCTCCGCCCGGACGCGCTCGCGCTCGGCGCGCCGCTCGGCCCGGATGCGCTCGCGCTCCTCGGGGGTGCGCGGGCCGGCCGAGTCGGGGTTCTTCGGCCCGCCGAGCGTGATGGCCTCGGGGGCCGGGCCCTCGCCACGGCACTCGGGGCCGACCACGTCGGGGATCATCCAGAGCCCCTCCTCGCGCGGGGCGCCGAACACGGCCTTGAGCGCGCGGTTGGCGATGCCCTTGCCGTCGTGCGGGAGGTACTCCTGGCGCAGGTGCAGGCTCGTGAAGCCGAGCTGGCGCAGCGCCACGGCGTCGGCGAGGAGCGTGCAGGGGTCGTACTCGCCGGCGGGCCCGCCGCCGGGGTTGCGGAAGAGCTCGGGCTCGTTGGGGAGCGCGTCCTGGAAGTACCTGAACAGGACGTGGTCCGGCATGACCTTCCACACGTCGGGGCGGTCCGGCGGCTCGAGCCAGCGGCGGACGCGCGCGATGCCGTCGAGCGGGAGCGGGATGGGGACCTGGCCGGCCGCGCGCAGGGCCACGAGTGAGGCGGGCTCCTCGAGCGTCCAGGCCTTGTCGACGCGGTGGCGCGAGGTCTCGCCGAGGGCGAGCACCGCGACGAGGCCCGCGAGCCACGCGCGCCCGCCGGGCAGCGCGGCCGCGGCCACGGCGAACACGGGCACGACGAACGCGACGATGCGGCTCCAGCCGCGCACGACCTCGAAGGGGCCGGGGAGCGCGGCGAACGCGGCGGCCGGGCCCCAGGTGGCCTTCCCGGCGACGAGCGGCGCGGGGCCGGCGGCGACCCAGTAGAGGAAGAGGCCGATCGCGAGCGGCCAGAGCACGGCCCGCGACCGCGTGACCGCCAGCCCGGCGGCCGCGAGGGTGACGAAGCCGGCGAAGGGGGCGATCTCGTAGCCGGGGAGCTCGCGGAGCAGGTTCTCGGTCCACCCGACCAGCACGGCGAGCGCGACGGAGGGCGTCTCGAAGCGCGTGGTCTCCGTGCCGACGTAGGGGTGCGCTTGCAAGGCCCACAAGAGCGGCGCGGCGGCGGCCACGGCCCCGAGCGCGACCCCGACGAGCCCGAGCGCGGCGCGCCTGCGGTTCGGGGCGATCGAGAGCGCCCACAACGCCACGAGCGGCTCGGCGACGGCGAAGAACACGGTCGCGTAGCCGCCCGACCAGACGACCGGCACGACCGAGAGGATCGCGCCGATCCAGGCCCGGCCGCCGCGGCGCACGGCGCGGAACAGGAGCCCGCCGTGCAGGGCGTAGAGCGGGTAGTTCTGGGCCTCGGTCCGGCCGACCGCGGGCGAGAGGTGCACGAAGATCGAGGCGGCCGCGAGCGCCATCGCGAGGCCGGCACCCCAGCCGCCGGGGTCCTTCTCCTCGCCGAGCCAGGCGCGTGCCCAGATCCACGCGCCGAGCGAGGCGCCGACGAGCACGACGAGGTGCCACACGTTCCAGGCGAGCGCGAAGCCGCGCGCGCCGCCGCCCGCGAGCGCGAAGAAGGGCCACATCACGAGCGTGGTGATGGGCTCGTACATGGCGCCGGTGACCTCCTCGGGGTGGAGCGGGTGCTCCGCGAGGAGGAAGGGGCCGTGGCGCGTGAGCCCTTCGAGCGCGGCGGCGAGGGCCGGCGCGTGCGTGGCCGCCTCGCTCTGGAAGTTCCCGAGGATGCGCGTGGCCGGCGCGGTCGCGACCGGGGCGAGCAGGAGCCCCGCCGCCACGACGAGCGCGGCGAGCCCCAGCCAGAAGCCGCGCGCCACCCTAACCCCGCACGACGAGCACGGCGCCGGCCGCGAGGAGCGCGATGCCGACGGCGCGCCCGGGGCTCACGGCGCGCAGCTCGGAGCCGAGGAGCCCGTAGTGGTCCATGGCCGCGCTCACGATGAGCTGCACGGCCACGCTGACGGCCGTGAAGCCCGCGACGCCCACGAGCCCGACCGCGCGGTTGGCGAGGATGACCAGCATGCTCCCGATGATACCGCCGAGGAAGGACCACCACGGCGCGCGGGCCACGCCGACCAGCCAGTCGCGACCCAGGAAGGGGAGCACGCACAGCGCGAGGAACACGGCGCCGCTCGCGTGCACGCTCGCCGAGGCGGGCACCGCGCCGATGCTGCGCCCGAGCATCTCGTTCATCTTGATCGTGAGCGGGAGGAGGAACCCGAACACCAGCGCGTAGACCACGGCGACTCCGACCCGCGGCCCGTAGCCCGTCGCGCGCGCGCCCGCGACGCATGGGGGGACGAGGAGCGGCAGGGGGGTGCCAGCCCGCGCCCCGGGGAAGCACCACGTCCCTGCCGCCGGGGAGCCATCGCTCCCCGCGTGGTGGTCCGGACCCGGCCGCCCGCCGGGTTTCCGGACCACCCCACCGTCGTGAACCGCTAGCCGCAGTCGGTCTCGGGCGCGCCCTCGGCCACGTCACGGTCCTCACCGCAGGGCTCCTCCTCCTCGGGGGGCGGCTCGGCGCCGTCGCCGCGGGACATCACGACCGCGAGCACCATCTCGCAGCCCTCGAAGGAGAGCTCGAGGCGGCCATCGGCGTGCTCCGCGTCGAGGATGCGGGCCTCGAGGGAGGCGTAGGTCTCGACCGGGCGGGGCTCCTCGTCCCCGCAGTCCTCGTCCTCGCGCGGAGGCTCGCGATCCTCGCCCTCGCTCACGTCCTCGTCGGAGGTGAGCGCGCCGTCGACGTCGTCGGTGCCGCCGTCGTCGGGGCGCTCGCCGCCGTCGGGGTCGACCTCCTCGCCGTAGTCGACGTCGACGCAGTCGTCCTCGGTCTCGTAGACGATGCCCTCGGCGCCGCCCTCCAGCGAGAGCGAGCCGGGCGCCATCTCGCCGCGGAGGATCCAGCCGCCGAGGTCGAGCACGACCTCCTCCTCGCCCACGCGCAGGTCGGCGGGGATGACCTCGCCGACCAGCTCGCCGCGGGGCACGCCCGGGCAGCTCAGGGCGACCACGTCCTCGACGAGGACCTCGTAGGCGCCCGCTTCGAGCAGGGGGCGCGGCGGCCGCTGGTCGTGGGTGGGCGGGGTGAGGATCACGTCGGGACAAGCGGCCAGGAACAGGAAGGCGAGCACGGACACGTGGCGGGGGGCCATGGATTTCTCCGGGTTGCGTGTGTACTTTCTTCAAGCCGTGTGCCAACCGTGTAAGTGCCTGTACTTCTTACTTTCCTCTGTGGATCGGGCTGAGATGCCCTGACATGGGCGCCGCGGGGCTTGATAGTCTCGGCGTGCAAGGAGCCGAACATGGACGAAGTCGAGGGGCAGGAGCAGGCCGGCAGCGGGCGGCTCGGCGGGTGCCTGATGCAGGTGGTGAGCCATGGCGCGGCGCTCGTGTTGGGCGCGGTGCTCGGAGTTGGTGGGGCGCGCGTCGCCGAGTACTACGCGGATCCGGAGATCCTCTCCCGGCCCGAGGGCGAGCTGACGCGGGCCGAGCTCATCGCGAAGCTGGACGCGAGCGAGGCCGCCTACGCGCAGCTGCTCGCCGAGAACGCCACCAAGCAGGAGGCCGCGCAGAACGAGATCACGGTCGCCACCAAGAAGGTGACGGACCTCGAGACGCAGGTGTCCGCGAAGCAGGACGAGATCAAGGTGCTCGAGCTGAAGGCCAAGAAGAGCGCTGGCAAGAGCTACGCGCTCAAGAAGGAGCTCGAGGCCAAGGTCGCGGAGCTCGAGACGTTGCAGGCCCAGCTGACCACCGCGCTCGCCGAGAAGGCGCAGCTCGAGGCCGACCTCACCGTGTCCCGCGAGGAGACGCGCACGGCCCGCGAGGAGACCCAGGTCGCCCGCGACGAGACGGTGGACGCGCGCTGGGAGGGGTTCGTGTCGGAGGCGGTCGTGTCCATCTGCGAGAAGGGCAACCGCAACAAGCTCGCCCGCTGCAAGGAGGAGGTGCGCACCGCCTTCAGCAGCCAGCGCGCCGCGAAGTTCAAGCAGTGCGTGGGCTCGCGCCAGGCGGCGCCGCGGCTCGTGAAGGCGGACGCGAAGGCCAAGGACCCCGAGCTCCCGCGCTGGTCGGAGTGGGTCGACGAGGACTCGAACTTCACGAAGAACAAGTGGTACGTCACCTTCTGCGACCCGACGCTGCCCGAGGCCACCCTCGGGGAGAACACGAGCGCGCCCAGCGCCCCGAGCGTGCCCGGCGTGCCGGCCGAGGATCTCGACGAGCTGTAGGTCGTCCTCTTGGGGCGGGGGGTTCCCCCCCGCAACGCCCCCCGGCGGCCGCGATCAGCGGCCGCGCCGCGGCGGGGCGCTCCCCGCCGCGCGCCCCGGGTTCACCCGGGCGCGGCGGCGGGCGCCTCCCGCAGCGGCTCCAGGCTCCTGCGCGCGAGCGCGTCGGCGCGCCGCACGAGATCCTCCGCGTCGGACCGGAGCACGGAGAGCCGCCCGATGCGGCCCTCGCCCCCGATGTCCCCGGCGGTGCGGGCCAGCTGCCGCGCCGCGACGCCGACCTTCAGCGCCGCGCTCTCGGCGAGGCCGTCCCAGGCGGACGGCGCGCGGGCTACGACGGGCCCCGCCACGAGGAGGAGCGCGATGACCCCCACGATCCGGAGCTGGCGCCCCGGCGACCCGGTCCTGGACCACATCGCCACCGTCTATCGCGAGTTCGGGCTGGTCTTCGACCCCGGCTTCGAGTCCGACCTGCTCGACGTGCCCGGCAGCTACGGCGACGGCGCCTTCTGGGTCGCGGAGCACGACGGGCGGATCGTGGCCACGGCGGCCGTCGTGCCGAACGGGCCGGCCCGGCTGGTGAAGCGCATCTACGTCGCGCCCGAGGCCCGCCGCCTCGGCCTCGCCCGGGCGCTGCTCGGCCGCGCGTGCGCCTTCGGCGCCTTCGCCCGCACCGAGCTCTGGAGCGACGTGCGCTTCCGCTCGGCCCACCGCCTCTACCTCTCCGAGGGCTTCGTGCCCGGCCCCACCCGCGTGCTCGCGGACCCGGACCGCAGCGTCGAGCGGTACTTCTCGAAGCTGGGCTGACCCGCGCCTCCGACCGCCCGCCGGAAATCCGCCGCCCGCGGTAACGCCCGCCGGAGCGGGACGTGGATGGGGTGGAGGTCATCATGGACGTTCTCGTCGTCGGCGCCGGCATCGCCGGGCTCGTCGCCGCCACCCGCCTCGCCCGCGCGGGGCTCCGGGTCACCGTGCTGGAGCGCGCCGCCCACGTCGGCGGCCGCGCCACCACCCGCGTGGAGTCCGGCTACTCGCTCAACCTCGGCCCGCACGCGCTCTACGCCGCCGGCGCCGCGCACCGGGCGCTCCGCGCGCTCGACGTGCCCGTCTCCGGGCGCGCGCCCGCCACCGACGGCGCCTCCGCGCTGCACCGGGGCGCGATCCACCCGCTCCCCGGCACGCCCTGGAGCTTCCTCACCACCGGGCTCTTCGACCTGCGCGGCCGCCTGCAGGTCGCCACCTTCGTCCGACGGCTCTTCTTCGACGACCCCGCCGCGCTCGACCGCGTCCCGTTGGCCGAGTGGCTCCGCTTCCTCGACGACCCCGCCGCCGCGGACTTCGCCCGCGCGCTCGTGCGCGTCTCCTCCTACGCCAACGACCCCGACCGGTTGTCCGCGGGCGCCGCGATCCGCCAGTCGCGGCTCGCGTTCCGGCACGGCGTGCTCTACCTCGACGGCGGCTGGGGCACGCTCGTCGACGGGCTGCGGACGGCCGCGGAGCAGGCCGGCGCGACGATCCGCACCGCCGCGCACGCCGACGCGCTCGACGGCACGCGCGTGCGGGTGGACGGCGCCTGGATCGACGCGCGCGCCGTCGTCGTCGCCACCCCGCTCCAGGCGGCGCGGGCACTCCTCCCCGAGCTCCCCGACGCGCCGCCCGTGCGCGCCGCGTGCCTCGACCTCGCGCTCCGCCCCGAGGTGCCCGTGGCGCACCCCTTCGTCCTCGGGATCGACCGGCCGCTCTACCTCTCGGTGCACTCCGAGACGGCGCGGGTCGGCCCGGGGCGGGTCGTGCACGTCGCGCACTACCTCGCCCCCGGCGAGAAGGCCGACGTCGCCGAGCTCGAGGCCCTCACGGACCGGGCCCTCCCCGGCTGGCGGGACGCGGTGGTGCACCGGCAGTGGATGCCGGCGCTCCCCGTCTCGAGCGCGCTCGCCCTCGCGGAGCGGCCGCGGCCCGGCGTCGTCGCGCGCCCTGGCGTGTGGGTGGCCGGCGACTGGGTCGGCGACGAGGGGCAGCTCGTGGACGCCTCGGCCGCCAGCGCCTGGGCCGCCAGCGACGCGATCCTGGGCGCGCTCGCGACCGCGCGCGCCGCGTAGCCGCCGCCCCGGCGCCCCCGCCCGCGCCCCCGTCCGCGCCCCCCACCGCGTCCCCGTCGGCGCCTCCGCCCGCGCCCCCCGTCCGCGCCCCCGGCGGCGCCCCCGTCCGCGCCCCCGTCCGCGCCCGTCCCCTCGCCCGCC
>CAYWGD010000005.1:0-126910 GCA_964457335.1 uncultured Enterobacteriaceae bacterium
CCCCCCCCCCCCCCCCCCCCCCCCCCCCCCCCCCCCCCCCGCCCCAAGAAGAAGACGGCCTACGCCGGGCGGGTGCCCTCGATGGCCGCGATCGCGGCGGCGGCGGCGCTGTCGATCTCGGCCTCGGGGCCGGACATCCAGAGCCGGCCGAAGGCGCCGTAGGGCTGCAGGTTGATGAGGCTCACGCGCGCGGCCTTCTCCGCCTCGTTGGCGGCCAGCACGATCCAGGCGGCGGGCTCGGTCTCGAGGATGAACAGGCTCTCGCCGGGGATGAGCATCATGCCGCTGCGGTTGCGGTTGATGAGCTGGGCCTGGTAGGGCTCCACCGCGCGGATGATCTGGTTGGACGTGACCTTCGGGGGCACGTACTGGTTCCGCTCGAGCTTGAGGAAGTTCAGGATGGCGTCGCCCGCCGCCATGACCTCGCCCTTGTCGTCGTGGTGCAGCTCGAGCAGGCCGAAGGCGCGCTCGACGACCTGCACGGCGGGCACGGCCCCGGTGGCCTTCAGCGCCACGTCGGTGACGCGGTTGATGATCATGCCGGGCGCGGTCTCGACCCACAGCGACGCCATGCCGGCGAGCGGGAGGAACCCGCGCGCGGTGGTGCCGGTGAACGCGGCGAGCTGCGGCTGCAGGCTGTCGAGGAACACGTAGCTGCGCAGCGTGATGGACACCTGATCTCCTCGTGGCGGACCGCCGGCCGAGCCGGGCGCCGTGGAATACCGCGTCCGCGTCGTGCGTGTCAACGGCGGTCCTGCTCGGGCGCAGACCGTTGACGCGACGGGGACGCTCCTGTATGCAACGGGCGCACCGAACCGCCGTGGAGTTGCCATGCTGTACCGCGTCCTTCCGTTCCTGCTCGTCGTGGCTGGCTGCCCCGACCCCACCGCCGCGCCCGAGGGGGGCGGCATGTCGGACAAGCCGATGGACGGCATGGGCGGTCCTCCCCCGGGCGGCGAGGGCGGGCAGCCGGGCATGGGCGGGCCTCCCCCGGGCGGCGGGCAGCCGGGCGGCGAGGGTGGCGCGCCGAGCGGGCGTCCGACGCCTCCGGGCTTCCAGGTCACGCCGGGCGAAGGCGTGAAGCTCTCGGGCACCCTCCTCTACACGGGCAGCAAGACCGGCACGATCACGATCGACTTCCTCAAGCAGGGCGAGAACACCAACTTCCCCGACCTGGTGCACTCGCTCACGCTCGAGAAGCCGGGCCCCTGGGAGGTCGAGGTGCCCAAGGACGCGGGCGAGTTCTGGATCGTGTCGTTCATCGACGCGAACGGGAACGGCCCCGACCAGACCGAGCCGGCCGGGCGCGTGCCCAACGCGGTGAAGGTCGGGTCGGAGTCGATCAGCGGGCTCGACATCTCCGTGGCCGACGAGCCGGACCTCGGCGAGCTCAAGCCGGGCGGCAAGGACGGCGCCGGTCCGGGCGCCGCTCCGGGTGGTGGCGCGCCGGGGGCCCCCCCGATGCAGGGCGGCGAGATGAAGCCCGGCGAGATGCCGCCGCCCCCGGGCGGCGAGATGAAGCCCGGCGAGCCCCCTCCGGGTGGCGCCATGGGCGCCCCGCCCAAGGACAAGTAGCCACGTGAGCGGGCTCGCCGGGCTGTTCCGGCTCGGCGGGCCGCCCGACCGGGCGCCCCTGCCACGGATGGCGCGCGCGCTCGACGCCCGCGGGCCCGACGCCCGGGACGAAGCCACGGTCCCCGACGGCGCGCTCGCCGTCACGGTCGGCGCGCCGGGCGAGGCCGGCGGCGGCGTCGCGCGCGACGCGAGCGGCCGCTGGGTCGTGGCCGCGGACGGGGAGATTCTCAACGCGCGCGCGCTCCACGCCGAGCTGAGCGCGTGGGGCGAGGCCCCGCCCGAGGAGACCACCGCGGCGATCGCGGCGGCCCTGTTCGCCTCGCGCGGCTTCGAAGGCGCGCTCGATCGGCTCGCCGGCGACGTGGCGATCGTCGCCTGGGACACGGCCAGCCGGCAGCTCTGGGCGACGCGCGACCGCGCCGGGCTCCGGCCGCTGCACTGGGCGGCGCTGGCCGACGGCACCGTGCTCGTCGCGAGCGAGCCGCGCGCGCTCCTCGCGCACCCCGACCTCGATCGCGCCGTCGACGCCGAGGCCCTCCGCGAGGCGCTCGCCCTCGGCGCCCCCCTCCCCCCGCGCACGCCGTGGCGGGCGATCCGCGCGCTCGCGCCCGGCGAGCTCCTCGCCTGGGACCGCCGCGGGGCGTCCACCCGGCGCTGGTGGGAGGACGCCGCGAACCCCTCGGGCGCCGACGGCGCGCGCTACCGCTGGGCCCGGAGCGTCCAGTTCGGCGCCGAGCTCGCCGTCCAGCAGCGTGTCGCCGTGGCCGCGCCGGTGGCCGTCGCCTTGTCCGGCGGCGTCTACGCGGAGGCGCTCCTCGGCGCGGCCGCCGCCCGGCGCCGCGAGCCCCTCCTCGCGCTCACCCTGGCGCCCGACGGCGTCGCGGACCCGCGCGCCGCCGCGATCGCCGCGCGCGCCCGCGCCACGCACGTGGAGGTGCCGCTCGCCGCCGCGGAGGTCCCCGCGCTCCTCGCCGAGGTCGTCGCCCACGAGCCGCTGCTCACCCCCGAGGCGCTCGGCTGGTGGGTCCTGGCGCGCGCGGCGTGGGAGCGCGGCGCGCAGGTGCTGCTCACCGGCGCGGGGGGCGCGTCGCTCTTCGGCGGGCGCCCGTTCCCGCTCGTGGAGCGGGCGGCCTCCCTCCCCGGCCTCGGGATCTTCGGGCGCGCGGCCCGGGTCGTCCGGCCACGGGGCTGGGCGCGCCACCACGTCCGGCGCACGCTCCAGCTGGACGACGGCCCCTGGGAGGAGGGCCTCGACGCCCTCGCGGCCACCGCTCCGCCCGCCGATCCGACCGGCGCGGCGCTCTGGCTCGAGCGCCGCCTCGACGCGGGCGTGACCCACGCCGCCGTCGACCGGGCCGCCGCCGCCCACGGCGTGCGCGCCCAGAGCCCCTTCGCGGACGCCCCGCTCGCGAAGCTCGTGGCGTCCGTGCCCGTCGGCCACCTCGTGCAGGTGCGGCGCGCGCGCGGGCTCTTCCTCGACGCCCTCGCCGAGCGGCTCGCCGCCGATCCGCCGCAGCACCACCCGATGGAGCTCCCCCTCGCCGCGTGGCTCGCGGACGCGCGGCTCACCGACGGGGCGGCCGACGCGCTCGACGGGATCGTGCCCGGTGACGAGCTGCGCCGCGCGCTCGAGCCCAGCGCTCCGGCCCGCCGCCGCTGGGCCATCGCGGCGTTGGCGGCCTGGCGCCGCGCGAACGGATAGCGCGCCGGAGGGCCGCTCCGGGCTTACACCCGGCCCGCTCGCGCTCGCGCTTCCCCGCCGGCCGAGGCATGTTCTCGGGGGAGGCGCCATGCACAGGCTCGCCGTACTCTTCGGGCTCGCGGTCGCGACGCCCGCCTGGGCCCAGCAGATCGACGTGGTGATCGACGAGGATCTGGCCGCGCAGGCGGGCCTGGACGCCGAGCAGGTGCGCCAGGAGATCCGCTCGGCCACCGAGGGCGCGCTGAAATTCGACGAGCCGCAGGCCTACCTGGACGACATGGCCGCCGCGAACGCCTTCGCCACCAAGGGCATGGGCGTGGATTATGCCTCCAACCCCCAGCGATTCTTCGCCGGCGCCAGCTTCGGCAGCGCGACGAGCGGCGCCGGCTTGAGCTTCCTCCGCGGCGAGGAGACGCTCCCCACCGCCGGCTTCGCGTTCCAGGTGGCCGCGAACGCCGGCCTGAACCTCGGCGTGCTCTCCAAGGACGAGAGCTTCCTGCGGCGCATCGTCGTCTCCGCCAACGGCATCTGGGCGCAGGGCGCCTCCGGGCCCTTCGACGCCGAGCTCTACAACCTCGGCGGGCACGTCCAGCTCAAGATCATCCGGCCGCCGCACGAGGGGATCGTCGAGTGGGGCGGGCTCGACCTCACGAGCGGCTACGAGATCTCCAGCTACCGGCTCCTCCTCTCCGAGACGCTCCCCGTCGCCACGGAGGGCCTCCGCTGGGACGCCACCGGCACCTTCGACGTGTCCGCGGTGAGCCACACGATCCCCGTCGAGGTCTCCACCAACCTCCGCATCTTCGTGGTGAGCGCCTACGCGGGCGCGGCGCTCGACATCCGGCGGACGGCCACGGCCACCGGCAAGGCGTCGCTCGGCGGCCCCGTGACGGCCTCCGCGCAGGGCCACGAGCTGGAGATCGGCACGGTCGACGCGCGGATGGGCATCGTCGGCACCGCCGCGGAGTACGCCCCGCGCCTCTTCGGCGGCGTGCAGGTGAACGTCCTGTTCGTGAAGGTGTACGGCCACCTGAACGTCGGCTTCGACGACACCTACGCGGGCCACCTCGGGGTCCGCGCGGCGCTCTGACGCCGGGGCGGATGACAATTCGCCGCGCGTGGTTTAGGCGGGGCCCCCATGTCGCTCCGCCACACGCTCGCCCGCCTCCCCGCGCCCGTGAAGCGCGCCCTCCAGGACCGCCTCTACCCCGCGCTCCTCCCCGAGGGAGAAACCGCGCCGGAGTGGCACCTCCAGAGCTGGGACGACACGTGGCACCGCCACGGCAAGCACTGGTCGATCCTCGTGTTCTACCCCGAGGACGGGGGCGCGCCGGATCGCGAGCAGCTCCTCGCCTTCCAGGCGCACGCCGCCGACTTCCAGCGCCTCGGCGTGAAGGTGTTCGCGTTCAACAACGCGGAGGCCCCGAGCCACGCGGCATTCGCGAAGGAGCTCGGGCTCACCTTCCCGCTGCTCACCGACCGCGGCGGCTCCGTGGCCCGGCAGTTCCGCGCCTGCCTCCAGATCCCGATGGCGCCGATGTACCTGCGCACCGTGTACCTCGTGAACCCCGAGCGGAAGATCCGCCTCGGCAACCGCGGGAACCCGAGCGTCGCGGCGATCGTGCGCTCCGTCGAGGCGCTCCAGCAGGCCTCGAAGACGGGGATGTAGCCCCTACTTCCCGGCGATCGACGCCAGGAGCTGCTCGAGCGAGATGCGCGCCTGGTAGTAGGCCTCGGCCTTGTCGGGATCGATGCGCGTGACGCCGCCCGTCCCGAGCTCCGTGACCTCGAAGACCGGGATGTCGAGCCGGTAGAAGCGCTTGTACCGCCCCACCACCAGGGCCACGGCGCCGAGCTCGCGGGCCATGTCCCCGCCGCTCCGGTAGCGCACGCGCACCTCGGCGACGCGCGGCTCGTCGCCCTGCTTGCCGACCCACTTCGTGACGAGCCCGTTCGCCTCGACGACCTCGAGGCGCTGCTGCACGAGCTCGATCATCAGCGCGTCGGAGAGGTCCCCCGCTTCGCGGACGGCCCGCGGCGTCGCCGAGAGCGACTTCCGCAGCTCCGCGTCGAGCAGCACGAGCGGGGACGGCGGCTCCGGCGCCGGGGTGGCCGCGCTCGTCGCCCGCGCGGGCCCCGCGGCGCCGACGCCCGCGCGCGAGAAGGCGTTCACCCGGATCCAGGCGTAGCCGAGCAGCACCGCGAGCAGGCCGGCGACGACCATGGCGGCGACGCGCGACGTGCGCACCAGCGGCGGCGGCCCGGCGCGTGGGCGCGGCGGGCGCACGAAGGGGTCCGGCATCGGCGGGCGGGGGCGCGGGAAGTCGATCACCTCGCCCAGCTCGCCGGGCGGCGGCGCGCGGTGGGCCGGACGGGGCGCCGCGGCGAGCGGGAGCGGCTCGCGCGCGCCCGGGGGTCCCACCGGCGGCCGGACGATCCCGCCCGCGCGCCGCCCGGGGTTGGTGTCGGGCTCCTCTCCGGGCTCGGGCAAGGGCTCCAGCGCGTCGGGCTCCAGCGCCACGGGCTCCGGCGCGGCCGGGAGCACCCCCCGCGGCGCGGCACCGGCCGCCGCCACCCGTGGAAGCGCCTCGCCCACGGGCGTGACCGCCTCCACGGGGAGCTCCTCCGGGTCGTCCACCATCCGCTTGTAGAGCGACGCCGCGTCGACGCTGTCCACGTCGCTCCAGGCCGCCCAGGGGTCGTCGCCGCCGAGCCGCCCCCGCAGGATCGGCAGCGCGGACGCCGCGATCCAGCCGTCGGCCGTGCGGACCTCGTCGGTCGGCCGGATCTCCCCGGACGCCGCCAGGGCCAGCAGGGCCGGCGCATCGGGGACGCTCCGCTCGGTCGCCCCACGGCGGATCCGGAAGCCCTGCATGGTACGAGGATGCTTCGCCCGGGGCCGCGCGTCAACCGGGCCAACCCTTGTCGCGTCAAGGCTCCACAGACCGACCGGTCAGTCAGAAATGCCCGCAACTCCTTGGTAAAAGAAGAGTTCGAGCCCCTTGTGCGTCGCCGGGCCTTCCTGTAGAGAAGGGGCTCCGCGAGGAGACCGAATGCGCACCGGACCCGAGCTCGTCCGAGCGAGCTCCCCCTTCGCCCGCGAGGATCGGGCAAAGTCCTGGACGCTGCTGGCGATCACCTACGCCGTGTACGCGAGCTTCGTGGCCCTCGCCGCCGCGGCGCCGTTCTGGCCGCTCCGCCTCGTCGGCTCCGTGTTCGCCGGCCTCACGATCGTGCGGCTCTTCATCTTCTTCCACGACTACGCCCACGGCGCGATCCTGCAGTCCCGCCTCGGCAAGATCGTCATGCCGTTCGTCGGCTACTGGACGCTCTCCGCCCCCTCCGTGTGGCGCCAGACGCACGACTACCACCACAAGCACACCGCGAAGATCGTCGGCGCGTCCATCGGGTCGTACCCCATCGTCACCGTCGACATGTGGCGCCTGATGACGCCCGCCCAGCGCCGCGACTACCGCATGGTCCGCCACCCGCTGAACATGGTCTTCGGCTACTTCACGGTGTTCATCCTCGGGATGTGCGGCGCGGCCTTCCTGCGCGACCCCAAGACGCACTGGCACGGCCTCCTCTCGCTCGTGATCCACTTCGGCATCATGGGCCTCGTCGGCTGGCAGTTCGGCTGGGACGTGGCGCTCACCGCCGTCTTCCTCCCGCAGTTCATCGCCAGCGGCGCCGGCTCCTACCTCTTCTACGCCCAGCACAACTTCCCGGGCATGCAGCTCCGCGGCCGGCAGGACTGGGAGTACAGCTTCGCGGCGACGCGCTCCTCCAGCATGTTCGACATGAGCCCGGTGCTGCACTGGTTCACCGGGAACATCGGCTACCACCACGTGCACCACCTCAACCACCGCATCCCGTTCTACCGGCTGCCGGAGGCCATGGCGGCGATCCCCGAGCTCCAGGACCCGGGCCGCACCTCCTGGCGCCCCTCGGACGTGCTCGCGTGCCTGCGCCTCAAGGTGTGGGACCCCGCGAAGGGCCGCATGGTGAGCTTCGAGGAGGCCGATCAGAGCGTGTCCGCCGAGCCGGAGCTCATGTCCGCCAAGTAGTTCGTGCGCGCGCGTGAGCGGGGGGCCCTGGCGCCCCCCGTTCCGGTTAAAGCGGCGCGCCCCGGAGTCCCCGATGTCTTCCGCCGCGCCCCGCATCGCCGTCCTCCCCGGGGACGGTATCGGCCACGAGGTCCTCGAGCAGGGCCTCCGCGTCCTCGCCGCCGTCGCGCCCGACGCGACCTACGAGCACTTCGACCTCGGCGCCGAGCGCTACCTGCGCGACGGCACCACGATGCCCGACGAGGTCCTCGCCCGCTTCCGCGACGAGTTCGACGCCGTCTACCTCGGCGCGCTGGGCGACCCCCGCGTCCCGAGCAACGTGCACGCCAAGGACATCCTCCTCGGCAGCCGCTTCAAGCTCGACCTCTACATCAACTTCCGGCCCATCCGGCTGCTCGACCCGCGCTACTGTCCCATCAAGGACAAGCGCCCCGAGGACGTCGACTTCGTCGTGTTCCGCGAGAACACCGAGGGGCTCTACACGGGCGTCGGTGGGCAGTTCAAGCGCGGCACGCCCGACGAGATCGCGATCGAGCAGGAGATCAACACCCGCAAGGGCGTCGAGCGCATCATCCGCGCGGCGTTCGCCTGGGCGCGCGAGAACGGCAGGACGCGCATCTGCATGAGCGACAAGGCGAACGCCATGCGCCACGGCCACGACCTCTGGCAGCGCGTCTACAAGGAGGTCGGGGCGGAGTACCCCGAGATCCAGCAGTCGCACCTCTACGTCGACGTGCTCACGATGCGCATGGTGCAGGCGCCCGAGAGCTTCGAGGTCATCGTCACGAACAACCTGTTCGGCGACATCGTGACCGACCTCGGCGCGGCGCTCCAGGGCGGCATCGGGCTCGCGTCGAGCGGCAACATCAACCCCGGCGTCGCGGCGCTCTTCGAGCCCGTGCACGGCTCCGCGCCCGACATCGCCGGCAAGGGCATCGCGAACCCGCTCGCGGCCATCCTCACCGCCGGGATGATGCTCGCCCACGTCGGCCGCCCGAAGGACGAGCGCCGCATCCAGGACGCCGTCCAGAAGTGCCTGCTCGAGGGCCGCGTCACCCGCGAGCTCGGCGGCACGCTCAGCACCGCCGAGGCGGGCAGCGCCGTCCTCGACGCGCTCCGGTAGGTCGGGAGGTTCTTCTTCTTGGGGCGGGGGGCCTCACCGGCCCCCCGCAACGCCCCCGCTCTCCCGTGTCGGGGGCGATCCCGCCTCAGCGCCGCCGGCCGCCGCCCCCCGCGCCGCCGAAGTCGAAGGTGACGCCGATGCCCGCGTGCCAGTACGCGAGGTAGAGCTCCGGCGCGACGGTCCAGTTGCGGCCGATGTCGAAGCGCCAGCCGCCGCGGAGGCCGCCGCTGACGTAGCCGTCGTACCACCAGTCGTCCCCGGGGGTCGGCATCCACCACGTGGCCCCGATCGCGCCGTAGGGGCCGTGGTCCTCGCCGAAGCGGATGCCGCCGGAGAGCAGCCCGCGGAAGCCGCCGCCGTACCAGCCGTACCAGGTGGGCGTGACGCCCAGGCGGCCCTCGAACGCGAGCCAGGGCAGGACGTAGCCGGTGATCGAGCCTTCGATCGGGGTGACGTAGCCGGGCGACCCCCAGCGCATGCTGGCGGACACACCGAGGTCCAAGGCGTGGGCGTCGCCCACGCCCAACGAGAGGGCGAGAAGCAGCATCATTTGCGAATCGTAGCGAGTTCGCGCGGCGCCGGAGCCCGCGCCGGCCCGGATGTGTGGGGTGTGTAAGGACCGCGCCGCGGGGCCCACGGCCGCGCATGGGGACGGCGCTCCGGTTAAGGTGGCCCCCCCTCCAGGAGCCCGAATGCTCTCCGTCCAGAACCGCGAGATCGTCTTCCTCTCCGCCGTCCGCACGGCCTTCGGCACGCAGGGTGGCGCGCTGAAGGACTTCAACGCCCAGGAGCTCGCGGTCCCGACCGCGAAGGCCGCGCTGGAGCGCGCCGGCGTGCGTCCCGAGCAGGTCGACCACGTGATCTACGGCAACGTGCTCCAGACCAGCAACGACGCCATCTACCTGCCCCGCCACGTCGGCCTGCGCGCCGGCGTCCCGCAGGAGGTCCCGGCCCTCGGCGTGAACCGCCTCTGCGGCTCCGGCTTCCAGGCGATCATCACCGCCGCCGAGCAGATCCTCACCGGCCAGGCGAACGTCGTCCTCGCCGGCGGCTCCGAGAACATGAGCATGGCCCCGCACGTCATCCACGGCATGCGGGACGGCGCCGCGCGCTTCGGCAAGCCGCCCGTGATCAAGGACCTCCTCTGGGAGTGCCTCACCGACACGCAGACCGGGATGCCGATGGCGATGACCGCCGAGAAGCTCGGCGAGCAGTACGGCCTCACCCGCGAGCAGGTCGACGAGGTCGCCCTCGCGAGCCAGGAGCGCTGGTTCGCCGCCCAGGAGGCCGGCCGGTTCGCGGACGAGATCGTGCCCTTCTTCATCAAGACCCGGAAGGGCGACATCAGCTTCTCGGTCGACGAGCACCCCCGCAAGAGCACGATGGAGACGCTCGCGAAGCTCCCCACCGTGTTCAAGAAGGACGGCCTCATCACGCCGGGCAACGCCTCGGGGATCTGCGACGGCGCGGCGAGCCTCGTCGTGGCGGACGCCGCCTGGGCGGCGGCGAACGGCCTCACCCCGATCGCGCGCCTCGTGTCCTGGGGCATCTCCGGCTGCGACCCGACGATCATGGGCATCGGCCCCGTGCCGGCGTCCAAGCGGGCGCTGGAGCGGGCCGGCCTCGGCGTCGGCGACATGGACCTCGTCGAGATCAACGAGGCCTTCGCGCCGCAGTACCTCGCGGTGGAGAAGGCGCTCGACCTCGACCGCACGAAGACCAACGTGAACGGCGGCGCCATCGCCCTCGGCCACCCCCTCGGCGCCTCCGGCGCCCGCATCACCGGCACGCTCATCCACGAGCTCCGTCGCCGCAACGCGAAGTACGGCCTCGGCTCCGCCTGCATCGGCGGCGGCCAGGGCATCGCCGTGATCGTCGAGGCGCTCTAGCGCTCTCGGCACCGAGGCAGGGGGGCGTCGGCAAGAACCCCGGCCGGGACCCCCGGTGGGTCCCCCCCAGGGGGGGCCCCCCCACCGGACCCGGGCCGGATGCCGACGCCCCCCAGCCTCGGAGCCCGGCCAGCGCGGCGCTGACCTCGCCGACACGGCACCCGTAAGTCCCTCGGCTTGACACCCCCCCGTGCACTCCTGTACACGCCGTCGAAGTACAGGAGTCGCCATGATCCGCTTCGCCTTCGTCTCCGCGCTGACCTCCCTCGTGCTGGCCGGCTGCTCGTCCAACTACTCGGCCGGCGCCGACAAGGATCCCGGCCTGAGCGACACCGCGGACACCGGCACCGACGGGGACGCCGACACCGACGCGGACTCCGACACCGACACCGACGCGGACTCCGATACCGACACGGACACCGACACCGACGCGGATACGGACGCGGATACCGACGCCGACACGGACGCGGACACCGACGCCGACACGGACGCGGACACCGACGCCGACACCGACGCCGACACCGCGATCGACACCGGCTCGGGCGGGGACTCGGGCGGCGGTGGCGACACCGGCGGCGACACGGGCGTGGGCGTCACCTGCGATCCCTCCGGGCCCACCGAGGCGCTCTGGGTGGTCGAGAGCATCGTGGTCGGCACCTCGTCCGAGGGCGTGGACCTCGACGGCGACGGCTCCATCGACAACGTCATGTCCTTCGCCAAGTCCTCGCTCGACACGTCGCTGGCCGACACGCTGGCCACGTCGACGACGGTGATCGTGCTCCAGTTCTGGAACGTGGACGACTGGTGCGACGACAGCTTCGACGCGGGCATCATCACCGCGACGGACACCGACGGCGACCTCACCGACAACACCTCCGGCTCCGAGTCCTTCGACGGCGGCAGCGACGTCGACGCGGACGGGCACGCCGTCATGACCGCCTCGGCCACCTTCGTGAGCGGCGCGTACAGCACCACCATCGCCTCGGCGTCGATGGAGGTCGGCGGCTACACGCTCGACAGCGTGAGCGGCGTGGTGGTCGAGGGCACCGCCACCGAGTCGCTCAACGAGGGCGTGATGGGCTTCGCGATCTCGGTCGAGACGATGGTGCCCATCGCCGAGGAGAACGGCTACTCGCGCGAGATCGTCGAGCGCCTCGCCGACATCGACAGCGACGGCGACGGCACGAACGACGCCCTCTCCATCGCGTTCGTCTTCTCCGCCGTCCCCTGCGGGCTCCTGTAAGCGTGCTGGAAGGGGCGCCCGAGTAGGGCGCCCTACCGGCCGAGCGCGCCGCCGCCTCCCGGACGGTGGCGCTCCAGGCCCCGCGCGCGCGGCGAGACTACGTTAGAGACGCGCGCCCGGGAGGCCCCCATGTCCGGCACGATCGACGAATCCGAGGTCATCCACGATTGGAACGTGCTCGGCGACACCGTGTCGCCGCCGATGCGCGCGGTCCGGTACTTCGACGAGACCTTCCGCGACGGCATCCAGTGCCCCTCGGTGACCGACCCGCCGGTCGAGGCCAAGGCACAGATGATCCGGCTGCTCGCGAAGGTGGGCGTGCACCACACGGACATCGGCCTCCCCGGGGCCGGCCCCCGCGCGGTCGCCGACTCGACCATCCTCGCCGAGATGATCCGGGACGAGAAGCTCCCCATCGAGGCCGCCTGCGCCGCGCGCACGCACGAGAACGACATCCGGCCGATCATCGAGATCTCGCAGAAGGTCGGCATCCCCATCGAGGTGATGACCTTCCTCGGCGCCTCCCCCATCCGGCTCTACGCCGAGGGTTGGGACGAGGACCTGCTGGAGAAGCGCACCCGCGAGTCCGTCCGGCTCGCCAAGCAGGCCGGCCTGCCGTGCACCTTCGTCACCGAGGACACGACGCGGTCGCACCCGACCACCCTCCGCCGCCTCTTCACCGCGGCCATCGAGGAAGGCGCGGACGGCCTCGCCGTGTGCGACACCGTCGGCCACGCGACGCCGAACGGCGTGTTCAACCTCATCCACTTCACGCGGAACCTGATCCGCGGGCTCGGCACGAGCACCCGGATCGACTGGCACGGCCACAACGACCGCGGCTTCGGCCTCGGCAACGCGCTGACCGCCATCGAGGCCGGCGCGGATCGCGTGCACGGCTGCATCCTCGGCGTCGGGGAGCGCGTGGGCAACACGCCGCTCGACCTGCTCCTCGTGAACATGAAGCTCCTCGGCCAGCACGAGGGCGACCTGTCCGCGCTCGGCGAGCTGGTGGACCTCTGCTCCTCCTCCTGCAACGTGCCGATCCCCGTGAGCTACCCGGTGTTCGGCAAGGACGCCTTCCGCACCGGCACGGGCGTGCACGCCGCGGCGGTCATCAAGGCGATCGACAAGGGCGCCGACTGGCTGGCGGACCGCGTCTACTCCGGCGTCCCGGCCAGCTGGTTCGGGCGGCGCCAGGAGATCGAGGTCGGCCACATGGCGGGCGACAGCAACATCGCCTACTGGCTGCGGAGCCGCGGCCTCGCCGTCACGCCCGAGGTGATCGCGGCGGTGCGCGCCAAGGCCAAGGCCGGCAACCGCGTCCTCGAGGAGAAGGAGATCCTCGAGGTCGTGCAGGGCGTCGCGGCCAAGTAGGGCGTCGCGGTCTCGCGGCCGCCACCCGGAGCAGCCGCGTCACGGCGTCGGCGGTTCCTTCGGCTCGGGCTCGAGCGCGCGCAGCTTCTGGAGCCGCTCGCGCTCCCGCTGCTCCTGCTCCCGCTTCCGGAGCGCCTGGCTCCGGAGCGCCGCGTTCTGGAACACGTGGAAGGCGAGCAGGCCCGCAACCAGCCACCCGACGGACGGGTAGGCCGTGAGCCCGGGCACGCCGTACACGGCCGCCACCAGCGCCAGCACGACGTTCACCGCCTGGATGGCCCAGAACGCCGCCGGCCGGAAGAACGTCGACGGGACCGCGAGGCGGTTGACCGCGAGCACCGCCGCCAGGACCAGCACCTCCCAGGGGAAGGTCTTCATCCGAGCGCGACGTTGTCCAGGAGCCGCACCGGGCCGTAGCGCGCCACGAGCAGGGCGCGCACGTGCCGGTCGACCACCTCGACGGGCTCGAGCGTGTCGGGGTCCACGATGGTGAGGTAGTCCACGCTGTCGGCGTCGATGAGCTCCATCCCGGCGGCGATGCGCGCGGCCGCGGACCGCTCGGTCATGTCGCGCATCCGGAAGAGCGCGCGGTGCAGCGACAGGGCGCGCCGCCGCTGCTCCGCGGAGAGGTACACGTTGCGGGAGGACAGCGCGAGGCCGTCGTCGTCGCGGACCAGCGGCCCGGGGACGATCTCGATGCCCATGGCGAGGTCGCGCGCCATCGAGCGGAGCACGGCGTACTGCTGGTAGTCCTTCTCCCCGAACATCGCGGCCGTGGGCTGCACGAGCCCGAACAGCCGGCACACCACCGTCGCCACGCCCTCGAAGTGTGTCGGGCGCTGCGCGCCTTCCCAGCGCGCCGTGAGGCCCTTCACGTTCACGGTCGTGCGGAAGTCGCTCGGGTAGAGGTTCTCGGGCATGAACAACACGTCGCAGCCCGCCGCGGCGCACTTGGCCGCGTCGCCCTCGGGGTCGCGCGGGTAGCGCGCGAGGTCCTCGTTGGGGCCGAACTGGAGCGGGTTCACGTAGATGCTCACGACCAGCACCTCGCAGCGCGGGCGCATCAGCTCGATGAGCGTGGTGTGGCCGCGGTGGAGGTACCCCATCGTCGGGACGAAGCCGACCTGCCGGCCCTGGCGACGCCACGCCAGGGCCTGGTCGTGCATCTCTTCGACGGAGCGGATGATTCGCATCGCCGCCGCCTAACCCGCGGCCCCGCCGGAGGAGCGCCACCCGCGCCGGCGGGGAGCTCGACGCGGAGCCCGTCCGAGGGCGCCGGGCCCCCTCACCGGACCTCCACCACCTCCGCCTCGCCCAGCCCCTCGACCAGCGGCGCCAGCTCGGGATCGTCCGCGATTGCGTCGCGGACCCGCTCCGGCGCGGGATCCGTGGCGAGCTGGGCGAGCAGGGCCGCCGACGCCTCCTCCCGCCGACCCGCGCGCAGCGCGAGCCGCGCGCGCAGCAGGGCCGCGGTGTACGCCCCGTCGGGCAGCGCGGGGACGGCGCTCCCCCGCCCGGCGCGGAGCAGCGACTCGGCGCGCGCGAGGGCGAGCGCTGGGTCGTCCGCGGCGACGGCGGCGAGCGCCGGGAGCCGGACGGCCTCCTCCGCCCACGGATCGGCGTACGCCAGCGCGGTCTCCCAGGCCTCCACGAAGCGCGCGGCGCGCACCTCGCGGGGCACCACCGCCGCCCAGGTCGCCGGGTCGAGCCGCAGGAGCCAACACACGTCACGCGGCGCGAGGCCGGCCACGGACGCGGCGCCGCCCGCCTCGACCCGGGCGAGGGCGCGCTCGAGGGGGCTCCCCTCGGCGGCGACACGGGCGATGGACGCCGGCGCCCCCTCCGCGTAGCCCCGCGCGACGGCGTCCCCTCCCCCCTCCCCGAAGCGCCCGCCGTACACGCGGATCGCCGCGAGGTCGACGCGCACCCGGCGGTCCGGATCGAGATCGGGCTTGTCGAAGGGCCCGATCTCGAGCCGGGCGAGCGGCCCGAACGCCCGGCCCTCCCGCGCCACCACCTGGCGGGGGAGCGCGCCGAGGGCGACGCTCGCCGCGCCGGGGCCGGAGGAGGCGCAGAGCGAGACGGTGCGCGCCCCCAGGTCGAACGGCACCCTGCCCGTGGTGTCCTCGTCGGGGCCGGTCAGGGCGAGGTGGTGCCCCGCGCGCGGCCCGCCCCCGATCCGCCACATGCGGGCCTCGGTGACGTCGTCTCCCCACCGCAGCCGCAGCTCCAGGCCGGCCGACCAGTCCATCTCCCGCACATCGAGGTCGACGTCGACGCAGAGGGTGTCGCCCGCGGGCGCGAGGGGGACCACGAGGGCGTCGGGATCGTCCCCGGCGAGGTCGAGGGCGAGGCGGCCGGCGTAGGTGTTGCGCCGCGCCGTGCCGGGCCTCCCGAGCTGGAGCGCCGCGGGGAGCGGCGCCGTGAAGTCCAGGCGCTCCCGCGGCGCGAGGGCGTCGCGCGAGAAGGCGTGCGCACGCCGCGCGACCTCCACCGCCCGCTCCCGGGCGGCCGGGCCGAGCTCCGGCCGGGCGAGGAGCCGCGCCGCCACGGAGCCCGCCGCCGCGGGAGGTGTGCGGCCCCCGGGCGCGAGCGCGTCGAGGGCGGCCCGCGCCACCCCCTCGTCCCCGTCGCTGGCGTCGACCAGCTCCGCGAGGCGCCCCGCGACCTCCTCCACGACGCCGAGCTCGACGAGGCCCGCGGCGCGGCGCCACGCCCGCGGGTGCGCGACCCGCGCGGGGACGGGCACCTCCGGGAGCACGGGCGCCGCGCGGGTCGGCAGGGCGTCGCGCCCGCCGCCCAGCACCCACCCGGCGCCCCCCGCCGCGACCCACACCTCGGCGGGCGGATCGTCGTCCGCCTGCCCCACGTCGAGCAGCGTCACGTCCGGGAGCCAGGCCTCGCCCCCTTCGGGGTCCACGAGGCCCAGGAACGTGTCATCGGCGAGCACGAGCTCGTCCGCGCCGTCGCCGTCCAGGTCGGCCGCGTGCACGGCCGTCGCGTCCCGCTCGAGCCGCAAGGCCGGCCCCGCCACGAGGCGCCCGCCGCTCCACGTGAAGGGCACGAGCCACCGCCGTTCGCCGACGGGCGCCGCCTCCTTCGGGAGGGGCCCCCCGAGCACCCAGATCCGCCCGTCGCGGGCCACGGTCACGTCCCAGGCCGCGAGGCGGGCCCGCGCGCGCACCGACCAGGCGTCCGCGCCGGTCTCGTGCCCGAAGACCCTCACCTCGTGGCCGCGCCACCCGGTGGCGGCCGCGATCACCTCGGGTCGGCCGTCACCGTCCAGGTCGGCGGCGTGCACCGCGCGCGTCGGGAGCTCCTGGTGCACGGTCCCCGCGTGCAGTGGGCGCACGTCGCCTCCGCGGAGGACGTAGACGCCCGGGTGGCCGAACCGCACGGCGACGACCGCCTCGGGAGAGGCGTCCCCGTCGAGGTCCGCGACCGCCACGTCGGTCGGCTCGCCGGGGAGCTCGACCGGGGCACCGTCCAGCCAGGCCCCCGGCCCGTGGATCCACGCGAGGAGTCGCTTGCCGAGCGGCGCCACGCCCTTCGCCCGGCCGGGCAGCTCGAGCTCCACGGCAGCGCCCCGCGTGATCCGTCCGCCGCGGAGCTCCCGGCCGGCGGCGAGGCTCCCGCCGTCCGGCGCCGGCCCGGTCCCCGCGGCGGCCGCGAGCGCGCGGAGCACATGGGGGAGCGCCCCCGCGCGCCGCCCATCCGCACCTGCGGCCTCCCCCGTCGACGCCGGCGCCCCGCGCTCCGACGCCGCGAGCGCGTCCGCGGCGCCCGCGAGATCCCAACGGGCGAGCGCCGCGCGGAGGGAGCGGCGGTCGTCGCCCCGCTGGGACACCGCCAGGGCGGCCGCGGGCCGCCCCCGGCGCACGAGCTCCCCTGCCAGGGCTTCCGCCGGGGCGGGGTCCCCTTCCTCCGCGTACACCCACGCCGCGGCGAGCGGCTCGAGCCGCGAGGCGTCGGTCGCGACGGACGCGAGCCGCCCCCACCACCGCGCCGCCGCCCGCGTGCCGACCACGTCCGGATCGGCGAGCGCCTCTCGCAGCCGGGCCTCGACGGCGGGGTCGGCGGGATCTCCTTCGATGCGGGCGAGCCGCGCCTCGGCTCCTGTCTCCCGGAGCGCGTCGGCCGCCGCCACCACGCCCCAGGGCGCCCACGCGGCGGCGATCCCGAGGAGCGCCGCCGCCCAGGCGGCGCGCGGGTGGCGGCGGAGCGCGGCCCGCAGCCGAGGGAGCGGCGCGCCGGCCAGCGCCTCGACGGGGCGGTTCGCGACGCACCGGCGCAGCTCCGCGGCGAGCGCGCCGGCGTCCGGGTACCGAGCGCGGGGGTCCGGCGCCGTCGCCCTGGCGGCCACCGCGCGCGCGTCCTCGCGGAGCGGCTCGACGAGCTCTCGGAGCATGACACCGAGGGCGTACACGTCGGCCGCGCACGTCGCCGGCTCGCCCCGGCCCTGCTCGGGCGGCATGTACGCCGGCGTCCCCGCCCGCGCCGGGGCGCCGTCCCCTTCGGCTCCGGGGCTCCACGCGATCCCGAAGTCGAGCACCTTCGGCTGGCCGTCGGCCGTGACCAGGATGTTCGCCGGCTTCAGGTCGCGGTGCACGATGCCCCGCCGGTGCGCGAAGTCGACGGCGTCGCACACCCGCGCGAGGAGCTCGAGCCGCTGGTCGCGCGCGCGGCCCGCGATCGCGTCGTGGAGCCGCGGGCCGTCGACCCGCTCCATGACCACGACCGGCCCGACCTCGGTGTCGAGCAGCGCGAAGACCGACGGGATGCCCGGGTGGTGCGCGTCCGACAGGGTCTGGGCCTCCCGCCGGACGAGCGCCTCGAACGCGGGCGTGCGGAGCGCCGGGTGCAGGATCTTCAGGGCGACCCGCCTTCGCGGCGCCGCCTCCTCGGCCTCGTAGACGACGCCCGTGGCGCCCCGCCCGAGCTCCCGCAACACGCGGTAGGGCCCCACGCGGTCGGGGGCCCGCGCAGGGAGCGCGAGCACGTCGAGGTCGCGCGGATCCTCGTCGGCCGCGAGCAGCCCGGCGACCTCGTCCCGCAGTTCCGGGTCCGCGACCTCGGCGAGCGCGCGCACCCGCGCGTCCGACGGGAGCGACACGAGCCGGCCGAACAGGTCCCGCGCGGCGCGGTAGCGCGCGGGGTCCAGCACCTACTCCCCGTCGGCGGGCGTCTCGCGGGTGGAGACCCCGAGGTTCACGATGAGCCAGGCCCGGGCGTGGCGCCACCGGCTCGAGACCGTACGCTCCGAGAGCCCCATCGCCTCCGCCGTCTCGCCGAGCGTGAGGCCGCCGAAGCAGCGCAGGAGCACGACCTCCGCCGCGTCCGGATCCAGCGCCTCGAGGGTCGACAGTGACGCGTCGAGCTCCACCAGGTCGAACGCCATCTCCTCGCCCGGCAGGCCGGAGAGGGTCGTCCGCCGGGCCCCTCGCCCGCGCTTCACCGAGCCGCGCGCCCGCGCCTGGTCGACCAGCACCTGCCGCATCGCGAGGGCCGCGGAGCGGAGGAAGTGCACGCGGCTCACGAAGCCCGGGTGCCCCGCGAGCTTGATCCAGGCCTCGTGCACGAGCGCCGTGGGCTGCAGCGTCAGCTCGCCGCCCCGCCGGTCCTGGGCGATCCGGGCCGCGATCGCCCGGAGGTGGCTGTACAGCTCGGGGGTGAGATCCGGGACCATGGCTGCGCGGCATGGTAGCGCGCGGCGGAGCTTCCGGGATCCTGCCGCGTCGGTTGCGTGCCACGCGCGGCGTTTCCGTAAGGGTGGTCGGAGGCCTTGTGACCACCGACTCCCTCCGCCCGCCCCAGGCGCTCCGAAGCCTCGACCCCGCCCTCCCCGCGAAGCGCGCCTTCGACGCCACCGCGATGTACGTGTACCCGCGCCTCGCGCGCCTCGCCGGCTACCGCTTCGAGGTGGGCACCACGCGGCGGCTCGCGGCCGCGGCGCGCGACGTCCTCCGCGCCGCCTGGCAGGCACGCGGGGTGTCGCTCCCCGTCGACGACGCCGGCTTCGGCGCGAAGTACGACGCCGCCACCACCTGGATCGTGGCGTTCCACGGCGACCGCCCGGTGGGGGTGATGGGGCTGATGGACGTGCGCGTCGCGTGCCACACGCTCGACCTCATGAACCGCCGCCTCCCCGAGCACCTGGACGCCGCCACCACGCGGGAGATCGCCCGCCTGGCGATCCTCCCGGGCCACCGGGGCGGGGCGCGGTGGGTGATGGTGGGGCTCTTGCGCGAGATGCTCGCCTGGAGCCACGCGCAGGGCGTCGTCACGCTGCTCGCCTCGTCGACCCCGCAGCTCTTCCGGGTCTACGAGCGGTACAACCCCAGCGCGCGCCTCGTCGACCCGCCGCTGCGCGCGGAGGCCGAGTCGCCGGAGAGCCGGGCCTACTTCGCCCCGCTGCGCGCGGTCGGGGCCCGCGAGTCCGCGATCTACACCTTCGAGGTGGCGGGGGCCTCGCCCTGGAGCGTGTTCGCGCGCTTCCTCGAGGGGCTCCTCCGGGCGGGGCGCCGATGACCCCGTCGCCGCGCACCGGCACCGACTGGTCGGTGGCCGGCCCGCTCCTCGCGGTGCACGCCCTCGGCCTCGGGCTCGCGCCCCTGACCGCGAGCGCTCCGGGCGCCGCCGCGCTCGCGGTCGGGTACGTCCTGACCGGGTTCGGCGTCACCGTGGGCGCACACCGCCTCTTCGCGCACCGCGCGTTCCGCCCCCACCCGCTCGTCCGCGAGGCGCTGGCGCTGCTCTTCCTCCTGGCCGCGCAAGGCTCCGTCCACCGCTGGGTGCGCGACCACGCGCTGCACCACCGCTACTCCGACGGGGACGGCGATCCGCACTCGCCCCGCGACGGCGCCCTCCACGCGCACTTCGGCTGGTTGTGGGGGGCGCCGCCCTCACCCGCCGAGGCGCGCGCTCTCTACGAGCGCACCTGCGCGGGCCTCGACGCCGGCGCGGTCGGCCGCTTCTTCCGGGCGCCGCTGCGCCTGGCGCTCCTCCACCTCGGCGTGATCGGCGTCGTCGGGGGGACCGGCCTCGCGCTGGGCGGGCCCCCGCTCGCGGCCTCGCTGGTCGTGTGGGGGGTGCTCCTGCGGATCGTGCTCGTCATGCACTCCACCTTCCTGGTCAACTCCGCGTGCCACCTCTGGGGCGCTCGGCCCTACCCGTCGGGCGACACGAGCCGGAACCTCGCCTGGGTCGCGCTCCTCGCGCTCGGCGAGGGGTGGCACAACAACCACCACCACCGCCCGGCGGCGGCCAACAACGGGTTCCATCACCTCTGGCAGCTCGACCCGTCTTTCCTGGTGATCCTGCTCCTCGGCGGGCTCGGGCTCGCGTCCGACGTGCGGGTCTGGCGAGCCGACCCGGGGCGCCTGGAGACGTGGTGGCCGAGCCGGGAGGGGAGCGCATGACCGCCGCGTCCCGATCGTCGTCGCTCGCCGTCGTGGGCCTCCCCGGTCCACGGCCCGTGCTCGGCCCCTGGCTCCACCTCGTCCGGACGAGCCGGGATCCGCTGGGCGAGATCGGGCAGCGCTTCGCGCGGTTCGGGCCGCTCGTGGGGCTCGTCGGAGGGGATCTGCGCGCCGTGCCGGCCGTCGCGCGCTGGGTGTTCGTGCACGGTCCCGAGCTCGGCGCCGAGGTGGTCGGCGCTCCCGAGGTGTTCCGCAAGCCTCCGCTGAGCAAGCAGCTCTTCCGGCGGGGGCCGCCCGCCTCGGACCGCGAGGCCGCGGGCCGACGGTGGGGCGCCGGGCTCTTCGGCATCGACGGCGACGAGCACCGGCGGCAGCGGCGCATGATGATGCCGGCCTTCCACCGCGCCCGCATCGAGGCGGCGTGCGCGGAGATCGGGGCGCTCGCGGCGGCGGAGGTGGACCGCTGGCGCGTCGACGACGTGCGCGACGTGCGCGGAGACATGGCCGTCCTGACCCTGCGCGTCGCCGCGCGGTGCCTCCTGGGGGAGCGGCTCGGGGTCGCGGACGGCGCCGCGATGAGCCCCAGGATCCGCCAGACCCTGCGGCTCCTCATCCGTCCCTCCGTCTTCGTGGCGCCCTTCGATCTCCCCGGGCTCCCCTACCGGCAATTCCTCGACGCGGCGGTCGACGCGGAGCGGACCGTCCGGGCCGTGATCGCCGCCCGGCGCGCGGCCGGCGCCGAGGGGGGCGACGTGCTCTCCACGT
The DNA here is from genome assembly GCA_964457335.1 of uncultured Enterobacteriaceae bacterium. Classification (GTDB taxonomy): domain Bacteria; phylum Myxococcota_A; class UBA796; order UBA796; family SXON01; genus CAJBVW01. Next base: position 21,157 of record CAYWGD010000005.1, read on the forward strand.
TGCTGCACGCCCGGGACGAGGCGGGCGAGCCGCTCTCCGAGGATCAGCTCGTGGAGCACGCGGGCGTGATGCTGCTCGCGGGCCACGAGACCAGCTCGAACGCGCTGACGTGGACGTTGTTCCTCCTCTCCCAGCACCCCACCGTGGCGGCCGCGCTGGGCGACGAGCTGGCGGGGACGCTGCGGGGCGACGCCCCGACGCTCGCCCAGCTCTCCCAGCTCCCGCTCTTGGACCGGGTGGTGAAGGAGAGCCTCCGCGTCCTCCCGCCCGTCCCCCTGAACGCCCGGGTGGTCGGCGCGGACACGACGCTCCGCGGGCACTTCCTGCCCGCGGGCACCAACCTGCTCATGAGCGCCTACCACACCCACCACATGCCGGACCTGTTCTTTGCGCCCGGCCGCTTCGACCCGGGGCGTTGGGAGGGCCGGGAGCCCGGCCCCCACGCGTACGTCCCCTTCGGAGCGGGCCCGCGCACGTGTATCGGCGCGGCGTTCGCGCAGGCGGAGATCAAGACCATCCTGGCCGTGATCCTCCAGCGCTACCGACCCGCGTTCGTGCCGAGGGGGCGGGTGGACCGGCTCGCGTCGATCACCCTGTCGCCGCGCCACCCGCTGTGGATGCGGCTCCAACCCGCCCGGGGCGCGACGGACGCCGGCGTCGGGGAGGTCCGCGGAGACGTCCGCGAGCTGGTGGAGCTCCCCTCCTGAGGAGGTGCTCAGTACAACCGGCTGGGATCCTGCACGAAGCTGTGCTCCGCCGCGGGGAAGGAGCCGGCCTTCACCTCGGCCACGTAGGAGGCGACGGCCTCCCGGACGACGGTGTCGAGGTCCGCGAAGCGCTTGACGAAGCGGGGCTTGAAGCGGGCGTCCATGCCGAGCAGATCGTTGTAGACGAGCACCTGCCCGTCACACGCGGCGCCCGCCCCGATGCCGATCGTGGGCACCTGGAGCGTGGCCGTGATGCGCGCGGCGAGCTCCGCCGGGACCATCTCCAGCACGACGCAGAAGGCGCCGGCCTCGACGAACGCGGCGGCGTCGGCCAGCACCCGGTCGGCGGCCTCGGCGTCCCGGCCCTGGACCTTGAAGCCGCCGAACGCGTGGTACGACTGGGGCGTGAGGCCGACGTGCCCGACGACCGGGATGCCCGCGTCGACGATCGCGCGGGTGGCCGCCGCGGTGCGGACGCCGCCCTCGATCTTCACCGACTGGGCCTTGCCCTCGCGCACGAGCCGCCCGGCGCTGCGCATCGCCTGCGCGACGCTCACCTGGTAGCTCATGAAGGGCATGTCGACCGTGAGGTGGGCGCGCGAGAGCCCCGCCGCCACGCAGCGCCCGTGGTAGGCCATGTCCCGGAGCGTGACGCCCAGGGTGTCGGCCTGGCCCTGCACCACCATGCCGAGGCTGTCGCCCACGAGCACCATGTCGGCGCCGCCGGCGTCCACGAGGCGTGCCTGGGCGGCGTCATAGGCGGTCACCATGGCGATCTTTTCGCCGGTGAGCTTCTTCTTCGCGATCTCGGGCGCGGTGATCCTGGCCACTCAGACTCCGAACAAGGAGGGCTGCGCCGAGCCGCGGTAGCACGGCGGCGCGCCCGGGACCGGCTGACCGACGAGCCAGCCCCAGATCATCTGGAGCACCCGCTCGCGGGCCGCCGGGTCGGACACGTAGTCGATGGTGTCGGTGCGGATGATGTGCACCGGCGCGTCGTCGTAGGTGTCCCAGAGGCGGTAGTAGCGGCTCCGCAGGTCGTCCAGGTAGCGGGCCGGGATGATCTGCTCGGCGGGGATGCCGCGGCGCGCGATCCGGCTCCGGATCACCTCGGTGTCCGCGTCGAGGAACACGACGAGATCGGGCCGCGGCGGCGGCTCGGGCAACAGCCCGGCGAAGGTGTTGTAGAGGGCGAGCTCGTGCCCGTCGAGCGTCATCTCCGCGAAGAGGCGGTCCTTCGCGTAGAGGTAGTCGGCGATGGTGAAGGGCGCGAACAGGTCGGCCTGCCGGATCCCCTGCTGCTGCTGGTAGCGGCTCGCCAGGTAGAAGAGCTGCGCGGGGAGCGCGAAGCGCTCGGGATCCCCGTAGAACTCGGCGAGGAACGGGTTGTCGTCGGCGGGCTCGAGCACGAGCCGGGCGCCCCACTCGCGCTCCAGGATCCGGCACAGCGTGGTCTTCCCGACGCCGATGAGGCCTTCGATGACGACCAGTCGGGACACGCTCGCTCCGCGCGCGGGAAGGTAGCACGCGGGGGCCGGCCGCGTCCGGGCGCGCCCGCCGGCGGCGCGACCAGAAACTGTCCGGGGGTGGGGGCTTGACGGTCCCCGACTGACGAACGTCCGTCACCCCCTGACGGACGTCCGTCGGCACCGACACCCGCAACCCCCTGAAAACACGTCGGCACGCCGGCTGCACCAGGGCCCTGCACGCACCGGCGAACATCCCCGGGCGTACTGGAGTCCATCATGAAGGGTCTGAACAAGGCGTATCTCATCGGGCACATCGGGCAGGATCCCGAGCTCCGCACCACGGCGAACGGGAAGCAGGTCCTGAAGCTGTCCCTGGCCACGCCGCACGGCCGAAAGGTCGGCGAGGAGTGGGTCGACACCCCGGACTGGCACCGCCTCACGCTCTTCGACAAGGCGGCCGAGTACGTGGCCAGCTACGCCCGCAAGGGCGACGTGCTCGCCGTCGAGTGCGCCATCCGTCCGAACAAGTGGACCGACAAGGACAACGTCGTCCACTACCAGGTCGACCTGCTCGTCGACCGGGTCCTCTGGCTCAACGGCAAGCACCGCCAGGGCAACACCGGGACCCAGCCCGCCAAGGTCCCGCCCCCGCCGGCGCCGCCGCCGCGCGTGGCCGACACGGAGGAGATCCCGTTCTGAGCGGGATCGCGAGGGGGCCCGCCCGCGCGCGGGTCCCCTCCCCTACGCCCCGGCGGCCCGGCGCTTCCGGCGCCACCACGCCACGCCCAGCGTGAGCGGCACGAGGAAGGGCACGATGCGCACGGTGTCCTCGCTGCCGATCCAGCCGAGCTCGAAGTCCCACCACGAGAACGGGAAGAGCAGCAGGTAGCCGACGCCGAAGTGGCGCTGGAGCAGGTCGACGGCGAGGTGCAGGAGCCCGCCGCCCAGGAGGTTGAGGAAGACGGCGCGGCGCCCCGGCTCGGGGAACGAAAACGCCAGCACGAACGACGCGAGCACGATGCCGACGGGCATGTGGAAGGGCACCCACACGTACACGAGCCACTCGGGGATGACCGGGACGGTCCACCGGAGCCAGGTGAGCCCCATGCTGGGCACGCGGCCCAACAGGTCGGGCAGGCAGGTGCCGAGCACGAAGGTCGCGACGTGCGGCCGGTCCGGCAGGGCCTTGACCAGGTAGGCGACGCAGGTGTGCGTGACGAGGTCAGCCACGCTCGACGAGCCTCCCCCCGCGGACGCGGAACGCCCACGGCACCCAGGCCGCGACGAGCAGGAACCCGAGGATCCCGAGGGCCTCCTTGTACCTGCGCAGGTGGTGGAGCTCCCGCTCCTCCACGCGGACCACCGGGCCTCTGGCGTCGAAGCGGCCGATCACCGAGACGGTGTCGCCCACGTGGAGATCGCGGGCGTCGCCTGCGAGCGGGACCCCCTGGATGACCTTGGAGATCTCGTAGCGGTCGGGCCCGACCACCTTCGTCACGTCCCAGAGCGGGAACACCATCTCCGCGCCGTCGCGGGCGACGGGGTCCTGCATCGCCCACCGCCATCCGTGCTCGGCGCCCAGCGCCCAGTGGGCGTACCAGCCGCCCAGGCCCGCGAGGAGGATCAGCGCGACGCCGATGCGCAGCGGCGCGCCCCGGTCGGCGAACATCACGGGCTCGGGTCGCCCTGGACCGCCGCCGCGGCGCCGTAGGTGCGGAGCAGCTCGTTGATGTCGGTCTTGCGGAGGTCCGTACCGCTCGCGGGGAGGAACACGATGGGCTTGCCCTTGAGCGCCTCGGCGACCTCGAGCTTGACCATGTTGCGGCCGCCCGTACCGGAGAGCGCCTTCGCCTGCGCCTTGAGGCCCTCGGCCTTCGCGCGTGCCTCGGCCAGGAGCGCCTCCGCCTCGCGCTGCCGGGCGAAGTAGGCCGCGTCCGCGGCGAGCTGCCGCTTGGCCGACTCGCCCCGCGCCTGCTCGATGGAGGTCGAGACCTCGCCCCTGGCGACCTCGAGCTCGCGGCGCCGCTGCTCGCGCGCGGCCTCCGTCTCCGAGCGCACCCGGGCGGCCTCCTGCTCGGCGATCGTCTTGTCCTTGATGACCTGCTCGTAGGCCGGGTTGAAGTGGTGCTCGCCGAGGAGCACCTGGTCGATCACGACGCCCTCGGGCTCCAGGTAGTGGTTGCAGGCGGCGCGCGCGTCCTCCGCCTTCTTGAAGCGGATCGCGGCGTCGTAGTACTGCTCGGAGCGCAGGTCGTTGAGCAGATCGCGCAGCACCGTGCGGGTGACCGGCCGGACGAGCTGCTCCTCGACGACGCGCGTGTCCGGCCCGACGAACTGGAGCACGTAGACGACCTTCGCGGGGTCGATGTGCCAGGCGACGGTCACGTCGACGGAGATGTCGTTGCCGTCGTGCGTCTTGAAGTGCAGGGAGTCGTCGCCGTCCCGCTGCCCCTCCTTGGCGGCGCTGGTCATCCGCAGGTTCTGGAGGCCCACGTCGAACACGTGCCAGTCGTTGATGAAGGGCGCGAAGAAGAAGGTGCCGCCGGAGGGGTAGACCTCCTTGACCACGCCGGGATCGCCGAGCAGCGCGACCTTGGCGGTGCGGATGCCGACCTCGGTGGAGCCGGTGTCGTGCGGGAGGCAGCCGGCGAGCGCGAACAGGAGCGGAAGGGCGCGCATGTTCACCACCCCTGGATGAGGCGATCGAGGTCGAGCGGGTTCACGCCGCTCGCGCCGTCGGTCGGGACGATGATGACCTGGGTGTTCTCGATGGCCTCCGCCATCTTGAGGCCGACCACGTTGGAGGCCCCGGCCGCGGAGAGCGCGTCGTTCTCGAGCCGCTTGGCCTCGGCGCGCGCGAGCTCCACGAGGAGATCACCCTCCGCGATGCGCTTGCGCGCGTAGAGGTCGGAGTCGGCGGCGATGTTGGAGACCTCGGCGGCGCCGCGCTCCTTCTCCACGTCGACGATGGCGTTGCCCTCCGCCAGCACGCGGTTCTTCTCGGCCTCCTCGATGGCGGCCACGGCCTCGGCGCGGTTCTTGAAGACCGTCTGGTCCTGGATCTTCCGCTGCTCGATCGCCTCCTGGTAGCGCTCGTCGTACTTGTAGTGGCGCACCATGACGGTCCAGACCTGGATGCCGGACGGCTCGAGCTCCTTGCTCAAGAGATCGCGCGCCTCGAGCGCCTTCTGGCGGCGCAGGCTCCCCTCGTAGAACTGCTCGGCGTCGAGCTCGCCGAGCTTCTGGCGGAGCACCGGGTCGGCGCGCGGGCGCACGAGCGAGCTCTCGTAGAGCGTGCCCGGGCCGACCTGGGTGAGGACCTTGTAGGGGTCGACGATGCGGTAGGCGACCGTCACGTCGACCACCACGCGGTAGCCCTCCGAGGTCTGGATGTTGATGCTCGGGGCGTAGGACGCCTCGGCGCTCGCCTGGAGCGTCTCGTCGTTGAACTCGAGCACCTGGAGGTTGCGCGGGAAGACGTGGAAGCGCTCGTAGCCGGGCACGACCACGTGCAGCCCGGGACCGTACACGGCCTCCTCGATGCCCTGGCCCGGCCCGACCAGCACCTGCCGGACCGCGAACTCCCAGGGCTTCACGTAGAGCGTGAACGTGCTCGACAGGATCAGGAGCACGACGAGCACCCCGAGGACGCCGAGCAGCACGCGCAGCGGGCTCCCGAGGCCGGAGGGGATCTTGACCCGTGGGATCGACACGAGTTTCGGTTCTTCGGACATCAGCGGGCCTCCTCGCGGCGGCGGGCGGGGGGGACGGGGTCGGGGGCGGGCTCGGCCGGGGCGGGCTCGGCGACCGCGGGCTCGGAGGCGAAAGCGGGTGCGTCGACGACCCCGGTGGGGAGGGCCTCGGCGGCGTCCTGGACGCGGCCGAGGTCGTCGGCGAGCTCCTGGAGCTGCGCGTTCCAGCGCCGGCGCGCCCACCAGAGGCGGAGCTCGGGGACCACCGGCGTGAGCGCGGCGAGCCCGAGGACGACCTCCTTCAGGTGGCCGGGCAGGAAGCGGGCGAGCACGGTGGCGACCACGAGCGCGAGGACGGTGGCGACGACGCGGGCGACGATGCCGTCCCCCACCACGAAACCGTACCCGCGGGCCTCCACGTCGTTCTGGGCGAGCGCCATGCGCGTGTAGCGCGGCAGGAAGGTCTCCTCCGCCTCGCGCTCGAGCAGGCGCGCCTGCACGTCGTCCCCGAGCACCTCGCGGCACTCCCGGGCGAGCGCGGCGGCGCCCTCCTCCACCACGCGGGCGAACGCGGCGCGCGCCTCGTCCGGCGCGTCGAGGTGAGCGCGGCGCGTGGCCTCCAGCCGCGTGACGAGGTGGACGACGAGCGTGTCGAGCCGAAAGGTCGGAGGGGCCGCCACCAGGTTCCTCTACACGAAGCGTGTAACGCGGAGGATGGCCGGCACGTCGTCGTCGGCCGGGCGGCCCAGGAGCCCGCCCACCACGGCGCGGGCGCACCCGAGCGCGTACCCGAGCCCGGCGACGCCGAAGCCGGTGCACACCACCGCGCGCGGGCGCCCGGGGATGGGGCCGACGATCGGCAGCCCGTCGCAGCTCTCCCCGACGATGCCGGCGCGGGCACCGAGCAGGGCCCCTGCCGAGGGGAAGGCGGCGCGCGTCAGCTTCTCCAGCATCGCGGTCACGCGCGGCTCCGGCACCGGATCCGTCTCGCCGACCTCCAGGTGGGGCGTGGCCCAGCGCGCGCCGGCGGCCTCGAGCGCCCCGCACCAGAACACCGACGCATGCTGCGTGACGACCGGGACGGCGAGCGCGGGCCCGTCGAAGCGGAGGGCCTGCCAGCGCACCGGCGTGATCTTGTCGGCGAGCCAGGGGTCGAGGACGGCGGCGCCCGTGGCGTACACGTCCACCTCGGCGTCCGCGGGGGTGGTGTAAACGGGCACGTCCGGGTGGACCAGCGCGTCGCGGAGGGTGCGGAGGTCGACCACGCCGCCGTCGTGGAGGTGGAAACCGTCGGCGGTGCGCGTGGCGTCGAGCCCGATACGCGCGGCCGCGGCGAGGGCCGGGTCGACCTCGGCGGCCTCGCTCGGGGCGGCGCGCCAGTCGACACCGACCCGGGCGAGCCCGGGGAGCGCCGCGATGGAGCGCCCGAGGAACGCGACGAGCTCGGTGGCGGCGCGGGTGCCGACCCCGGCCTCGAGCCGATGCGCGTGCTCGGGGTGCGTCGGGAGCGCCACGCCGAGCGACACCCCCGACGCCCCGCCGAGGAGGCCCGCCGGGTCGACGAGCCGGACGGACACGCCCGCCTCCGCGAGCCCGCGCGCGACCGCGAGGCCCGCCCACCCGGCCCCGTGGACCTGCACGTCGAAGGAAGCCATCGTACGAGCCTATTCCGGGCGCCCGCGCGGCGGTTAGGGGTCGCCCATGAACCAGGACGACTGGCTCCGCAAGCGCCTCCGCGGGAAGAAGCGCCCCGGGTGCGCCACGGAGATCGGCGCGTTCGTCGCGGGCATCGGGCTCTTCGCCCTCTACCTGCTCGCGTAGCGCCTCACTCCGCGGCGCGCGGCGCGTCGCCGGCGTGCTTGGGCGGGATGAGCCAGGAGGCCGTGATGGACACGGCCAGGATGCCGAAGATGATGCCGAGCGAGAGCCCGATGGGGAACTTCCCGCCGAAGGCGTTGTTGAGCCACGCCATCTTGAGGCCCACGAAGACGAGCACCAGCGCGAGCCCGTACTTGAGCAGGTGGAAGCGGTCCACGACGCTCGCGAGCATGAAGTACAGCGACCGCAGGCCGAGGATCGCGAAGATGTTCGACGTGAAGACCAGGAGCGGCTCGCTGGTGACCGCGTAGATCGCCGGGACCGAGTCGATCGCGAAGACGATGTCGGAGAGCTCGACGACGATGAGCGCGATGAGCAGCGGGGTGCCGTGGCGAACGCCGTTCTTGCGGACGAAGAAGCGCTCGTCCTCGAGCCCCGGGGTGATCGGGAGGAAGCGGCGGACCAGCTTGATGACCGGGTTCTTCTCGGGCTCGAGCGGCTTCTCGGGGCCGAACATGAGCTTCAGCCCCGTGAGCAGCAGGAACACGCCCGCGAGCACGACGACCCAGTGGTACTGCAGGAGCACCGCGCCGAGCGCGATGAAGATCGCGCGGAAGAACAACGCGCCGAGGATGCCGAAGAACAGCACCCGGTGCTGGTACTGGGCCGGGATCGCGAAGTACGAGAACACGACCGCGATGACGAAGATGTTGTCGATCGCGAGCGCCTTCTCGATGACGAAGCCGGTGAGGAACTCGAGGCCCACGCGCTCGGCCGCGGCGGCCGGGTCGAAGCCCGGGATCGCGAGGAGGCGCGGATCGGCGGCGAACTGCTCGCGGGCGTAGAAGTACAGGCCCACGTTGAAGACGAGCGCGAGCCCGATCCACACCGCCGTCCACGCGGCGGACTCCCGCGCGCGGACCACGTGGGCGTGCTTGTGGAACACGCCGAGGTCGAGGCCGAGCATCGTGAGCACGAACACCACGAACCCGGCGTAGAACCACCAGTAGTCAGCGAAGGGGAAGAGCTGTACGTCGGGGATCAAGGGACGAGGCCTCCAGACACCGCAATAGTCGCCAGCGCGGGGCCTGCGGGCAAACAGATAAATCCGTAGGTTTCGATAGCTCTGGCCTATGGTTTCGATCCACAGACTCCACCGATGAGCCGCGGCGGGTCGATAGATTCTCCCGATGTCCGCGCAACCCTGGCTGAACTACCACCACCTGCTCTACTTCCACGCGACCGCGCGGGAGGGCAGCATGACCGCGGCGGCGCGCAAGCTCCGGCTCGCCCAGCCGACGCTGTCCGGGCAGATCAAGCAGCTCGAGGACGCGCTCGGGGAGCCGCTGTTCGAGCGCCGGGGGCGCCGGCTCGAGCTCACCGCCACCGGTCGCGTCGTGTACCACTACGCCGACGAGATCTTCGGCCTCGGCCAGGAGCTCCTGCAAGCGGTGCGCGGCCGCCCGTCCGGCCGTCCCCTGAGGCTCGCCGTCGGCGTGTCCGACACGCTCCCCAAGCTCGCCGTGTACCGCCTCCTCGAGCCCGTCCTGGGCCTCGAAGGCGGCGTGCGCCTGGACGTGCGCGACGGCGACGTCCCCACCCTGCTCGGCGAGCTGGGGACCCACCGCCTCGACCTCGTCCTCTCCGACGCGCCCCTCCCCTCCGGGAGCGGCATCCGCGCCTACAGCCACGCCCTCGGCGAGTGCGGCGTCACCTTCTTCGCGCGGCCGGCCGTCGCGGAGGCGCTCGCGCCGGGCTTCCCGCGGAGCCTCGACGGGGCGCGGCTGCTCCTGCCCGCGCAGGGCAGCGCGCTGCGACGCGCCCTCGACGAGTGGCTGGACCGGCTGGGGATCGCGCCCGACGTGGTCGGCGAGGTGGGCGACAGCGCGCTGCGCGAGGCCTTCGGCCAGGCGGGCGCCGGCGCGTTCGCGGCCCCGAGCGCGGTGGCCCGGGAGGTGGCCGAGCAGCACCGCGTCACGCCGTTCGGCGCGACGGAGGACGTGCGGGAGCGCTTCTGGGCGATCAGCGGGGAGCGGCGCATCCGCCACCCGGCCGTCGGGGCCGTGGTTGCGGGCGCGCGCGAGCTGTTCCCCTGATCAGGCCCGCTTGATCGGGCAGGTGCTCACGCCGAAGAGCGTGTAGAGCGGGCAGCTGCCGAGCAGCCCGGTGGCGAGCGGCACGATGCCGACGAGGCCCCAGATCGTCTTCGGGCCGACGAAGACCAGCGCGAGGAGGAGCACGCCGAGCGCGACGCGCACGGCCCGGTCGAGGGTGCTTTCGTTGGCGGGGAGGAGCTTGGTCATGGAGGTCTCCGTAGGGGCAGCGGCGCCGTCAGGGCGCCCGCGCAGTGGGGTGAAGCAAGAGGCGTGCCGTCGCGTTTCGGGCCCTGAAAGCTCCGAGGAGGCGGATCCGGGACCCGCTCCGTGCGCGGGCGCACCGCGGGGTGTGCGGAAGGCCCCACCCCGGCTGCCCGCGGCGCGGCGCCCGCCCGGACCGACCTCCGGCTCCGCCGGGACCCCCACCCGGGCGCGTTACACGTGAAACATGGAACACGGTTCCACGAAACACTCGTCGCTCGATGCCTGGCTGCGGCGCGTGGGCGTGGCGGAGGCGTTCACGGCCCTCGCCGCGCTCCTGCCGAACGCGGCGGTGGTCGCGGTGGACGGCGATCGCCGCGTCCTCTACTGGTCGCCCGAGGCGGAGCGGCTCTTCGGCCGTCCGGAGGCGGACGTGGTCGGCAGGCCCTGCCCCGACGGCCTCCTCTGCGACGGCGACGGCGCGCCCCGGCCCTTCGGCACCGTCGTGCGCGCGCGCCGACCCGACGGGACGCCGGTGCAGGTGCGGCAATACACCCGGGTCTTCGAGGGGGAGCGCGGCGCGCTGCATGTGCTCGCGCTCGAGGGGCGGACCGAGAGCGCCGTCGAGCCCGCGCTCGATCTGCCACCCGACGCCGTGCTGTTCCACGGCCTGCACTCCCGGGACCCCGCCATGCTGCGGGTTTTCGAGACCGTGCGGAACATCGCCGAGACCGACGCCACCGTGCTCGTGCGCGGCGAGAGCGGCACCGGCAAGGAGCTCGTCGCGCGCGCGGTGCACGCCGAGAGCCTCCGCCGGAAGGCCCCCTTCGTCGCCGTGAACTGTGCGGCCTTCACCCCCACCCTGCTCGAGAGCGAGCTCTTCGGGCACGTGAAGGGCGCGTTCACCGGCGCCGTCGCCAACCGCCGCGGCATCTTCGCGCAGGCCGACGGCGGCACGTTGTTCCTCGACGAGGTCGCCGAGATCCCGCTCGAGCTGCAGGCCAAGCTGTTGCGCGTGCTCCAGGAGCGCACCTTCGTGCCCGTCGGCGGGGTCGAGCCCGTGACCGTGGACGTGCGCGTCGTCGCGGCCACCCACCGCGCGCTCCGCGAGGAGGTGAAGGCCGGGCGCTTCCGCGAGGACCTCCTGTACCGGCTGCGCGTCGTGCCCGTGTTCCTCCCGCCGCTGCGCGAGCGCCGGCTCGACATCGAGCTGCTGCTCCGGGAGTTCTTGCGCCGCTACAACGCACGTGGGCCGCGGCACGTGACCCGGATCGCGCCGGAGGCCATGCGCGCGCTCTTCGAGCACAGCTGGCCGGGGAACGTGCGTGAGCTCCAGAATGTCGTCGAGTACGCCTTCGCCGTGTCGCGCCGGGAGGAGCTCGTGCTCGAGGACCTCCCCCCGGAGCTCCGCGAGGGCGCCGTCCGGCGCGAGGCGTCCCGGGAGCGGCCCGCCGACCGCCCGGCGGCGGAGCCCGCCCCCCGACGGGACACGAGTGGCGAAGCGGAGCGGGTGGGCCGGGCGTTGGAGGCCGCGGGCGGCGACGTGACGCGCGCGGCCGAGATCCTGGGCGTGAGCCGGACCACCTTCTGGCGGATGCGGAAGCGCGCCGGCGTCTGAGCCGGAGCCCTACCCCAGCTTGAGCGGGGTCACGAGGTACCGCCGGCCGTTCGCGCGCGGCGCGGGGAGCCGGCCCGCGTCGATGTTCACCTGCACGCTCGGGTAGAGGAGCCGCGGCGCCGACAACGTGGCGTCGCGGGCCGTGCGGAACTTCACGAACTCCTCCCGCGTGGTGCTCGCGCGGAGCTGCACGTTCCCGGCCTTGGACGCGCCGATCGTCGTCTCCCACGCCACCGGGCGCCCGCCCGGCTGGTAGTCGTGGCCGACGAACACGCGCGTGTCGTCGGGGAGCGCGTACAGCTTGTCGTGCACCGACTCGTAGAGCTTCTCAGCGTTTCCCGCCGGGAAGTCGCAGCGCCCCACGCCGTAGTCGGGCATGAAGAGCGCGTCGCCGGTGAAGACGGCGTCGCCGACGCGGTAGCTCAGGCAGGCGGGCGTGTGCCCGGGCGTGTGGATCGCGACGACCTCGACGCTGCCGGCCTTGTAGCGCTCGCCGTCCTCGAGGAGGTGGTCGAACTGGCTCCCGTCGGTCGGCACGTCGAGGTCGAAGACGGGCGCGAACACCTCCTGCACCGCGCGGATGTCCCTCCCGATGACGATCGGGGCGCCGTACCGCGCCTTGAGCACCTGGGCGCCGGTCAGGTGGTCGGCGTGCGCGTGCGTCTCGAGGACGGCGCGGACGCGAAGGCCGTTCTCGTCGACGTGCTTGATGACGGCCTGGAGCGACTCCTCCCACACGCGGCCGTTGGCAGGGTCGAAGTCGAGCACGGGGTCGATGACGACGGCGTCCTTGGTCGCCGGGTCGGACACCACGTACGTGAGCGTCCAGGTGCGGGCGTCGAAGAAGGGCTGGACCGTCGGGACGAGCCCCGCGCGGCCCCGGATCACGGGGAGGTTGGTCGCGTTCCAGGCCAGCATCCCGCCGGTCAGGTTGTAGACGCGGGTGAAGCCGGCCTGCGCGAGCAGCGCGGCGGCGCGCCCGGAGCGGCCGCCGGAGCGGCACACGAGCAGGAGCGGCACCTCGCGGTCCCACGTGGACGACGCGGCAGGCACCGTCCCCTGCGGGACGAGCTCGGCGCCGCGGATGTGGCCCAGCTCGGCGTCGAACTCCGCGGGCTCGCGCACGTCGATCACGCGCACCGCGCCCACGAGGGGGGCGGCGGCGACGACGTCGATCTCACGGTAGCCGGTGGAGGTGGGCTGCGAGCGGGCGGCGAGAGGATCAGTCATGAGCGGGATCTCCGTGCGAGGTTTCGATAGCAAGCGGCGTGCCATGGGGGGAGTGGGATACTCGGGGCGCGGAGAAACCTCGTGCTCCTCCTCCTCGCGTGTGCGGCCCCGGAGCCGGACTCGAACCTCGACACGGGCGCGGCTGCCGACACCGACGTTCCCGCCGACCCGGGCAGCGGGATGCCCCCCGACACCGAGGTGGCGTTCCGCTACGTCGTGATCGCCGATCCGCACGTGACCGTGCCCGCCAGCGAGGCCGTCGCGCGGCTCGATCGCGCCGTGGACTGGATCGACGCCGAGCGGGAGGTCCGCGACCTGCGCCTCGTGCTGGTCGTCGGGGACGTCGCGTGGTCCACCGGCCTCGAGCCCGCGCGCGAGAGCCTCGACCGCCTCGACATCCCCTACGTGCCGCTCAACGGCGACAACGAGGTGCAGCTCGGCTCGGAGGAGGCGTACCACCTCGCCTTCGCGGACCAGTTCGACATCCTCGCCACCACCTTCGACGACTGGGCGATGGGGCCCGTGGAGGTGGCGAACCCGGTGTACGGCACCACGAGCTGGTTCCACAACGTCGCGTTCACCTACGAGGGGGTGCGCTTCGTGGGGCTGGACTGGGCGTCGCGCAACATCCACTACCTGCTCGGCGAGTTCGGGGAGCTGCACGACTTCGAGGGCGGCACCTGGCCCTTCTTCGAGGCCCAGCTCGCCGCCACGGCGGGCGGGATCGGCGAGAGCGTCGTGCTCTTCGGCCACATGCCGATGCACCTCGGCCCCTTCGACCTCGCCCAGATGGAGCGCATCAAGGGCGTGACCGCGCCGCTGGCCGACGTGGTGTGGGCCGACCTCGCGGGCCACTACCACGGCAGCGCGAGCGAGACGGTCGAGGACGCCGGCTACGACCTGCACGTGACCGACGCCACCTTCGAGGACGAGGTGGAGCTGCGCATCGTCGAGGTGCGCACCGACGGCTCCCGCTTCTGGCCGGTCACCGAGCTGGTCGTCGTCCCATAGGCGCGCGAAATGCCACGCAACCCCCTCCTCGTCGCGGTCGGCGCCACCCTCGTCCTCGGCTTCGGCAAGCTCGTGGCGGCCGTCCTCACGGGCTCGACCGCCGTGCTCGCCTCGGCCACCGACTCCCTCGCGGACGCGGGTGTCAGCGGGTTCAACCTCTGGATGATGCGCCAGGCCGCCGAGCCCGCCGACGAGGGCCACCCCTACGGCCACGGCAAGGCCGAGGCCCTCGCGAGCCTCGCCCAGGCGCTCGTCCTCGCCGCGATCGTGGTCGCCATCGGGTGGCGCGCCGTGGACCAGCTGCTCGGCGGCGAGCCCGAGCCCATCGCCGCGGGGGCGGCGCTCGTCACGATGGTCGCGTCCATGGCCGGTTCGCTCGGCATCAGCACCTACCTCGCGCGCGCGGCCACGCGGACGGGCTCGCTCGTGCTGCGCACCGACGCGATCCACTACCGGATGGACCTCTATACCGGGGCCGCCGTGGTGCTCGGCCTCGGCGTCACCCTCCTCACCGGGCGGGCCTGGGCCGACGCCGCGGCGTCGCTCGGAGTGTGCGGGCTCATGGCGAAGGAGGTCTTCGGGCTCGCCTACGACGCGGTGGGCGAGCTCATGGACCGCCCCCTCCCCGAGGAGGAGCGCGCCATCGTCGTGGGCGTCCTCGACGGCTTCGCCGATCGCCTGGTGGACTGGCACGACCTCCGCACCCGCCGCGCGGGCCCCTCGCGCTTCGTGCAGGTGCACCTGAAGCTCCCCGGCGAGATGCGCCTGGCCGAGGCGCACGCCCTCGCCCACGAGGTCGAGGACGCCGTGAAGGCCTGCCTCCCCGAGGTCGACGTGCTCGTGCACGTGGACGCGCACGGCGAGGACGGCTGATCCGCCTCCCGAGCGGGCGAGCCCCCGGCCCGCCGTGCCGCGCGACGTGCCTGCCGCGATCGTGCCCTCCGCACGACCGAGGTGCGTCCGCAGCGCCACCCTGACCGGGTGGCCGGCTGAGGCGGACCGAGCCGGACTCTCCGGGTCGGCCCGCCGCGCGTCCGCAGCGCTGGCACACCCGTTGCTTTCGATCCCTCCCCCCGGGTGGCCGGGGCCACCACAAGGAGCTCCCCATGCCCCTCGCCCGACGTCCGCTCGCTGCCCTCGTCCTCCTGATGGCCTGCGACCCGGACCCCGTGAAGGCGCCGCCCGCCGGCACGCCGCCCGACCTCGCGGTCGAGTCCGTGTGGCACCGCGCCGGGCTCGGCGAGACCTGGTCGCTGGCCACGGCCGACCTCGACGGCGACGGCAGCGACGAGGTCCTCTACGGCGGCCGCACCCTGGCCGCGCTGGACGCCACGTCGCGCGCCCGGCACACCCCGCGGTGGACGGTCGACTGGCTCCAGACCGACCGCGACGTCGACGGGAACGACAACACCTGGGCGACCGACCTCGAGACCTTCGACGCGACGGGCGACGGCGTGGCAGACCTGCTCGCCGTGTCGGTGGACAACGACGCCCACCTCGTGGACGGCGCGACCGGCGCGCCGATCTGGTCCACGCGGCTCTCGAGCGACCTCTTCACCACCCGGGTCGCGCTGTTCGACGGCGACGACGACGGCGTGCCGGACTTCTTCGCCAACTACGGCACGGCCGCCTACTCCGGGGCCACCGGCGAGGAGCTCTGGTCCTTCGACTTCCCGACCTGGGTGCTCGAGCCCATGACGGCGGAGGTGGACGGCGAGGAGGGCCGGGACCTCGTGCTCGCGCGCGAGATCGACGGCCAGTGGGGCGGCTACGGGAACGAGGACGTGGGCATCGCCGACGCCGAGGTGGCCGTGTACGGGTTCGCGGCCGACGGCACCGTGGTGTGGGACTTCGCCCCGGAGCGGATGGTCACCTCGGCGGCCGTCGCGGACCTCGACGGCGACGCGCTGTCCGACGTGTACCTGGGCCATGACGGCGCCCTGACCGCCGCGGGCCCCGCCGGTGCCCGCTGGGAGCTCCCGCTCGACGGCGCCGCGGTCCAGATCGTCACCGCCGCGGTCGACGGCGACGGCCGCGAGGACGCCGTGGTGCTTCTGCGCACCGCGAGCGGCAACGACGAGATTGTGGCGGTGTCCGCCGACGGCGCGCAGCTCTGGTCGCTCGACCTGGTCGGCATGGGGTACGAGCTCGCGGTGGTGGATGTCGACGCGGACGGGGCCCCGGAGCTGGCCGTCAGCGGCGGCAAGGAGGAGCCGCCAGCGTTCGGCTGGACGGCGGTGGTCGAGCTCGCCGCCGACGCGACGACGCGCGTGCGCTGGCTCGCAGACACCCGGGCGCCGGCCGACGCGCTGGCCACCGGGCACGTGGACGGCGCCGACGTGCTGCTCGCCGGGCTGCGCGACGGCCGCCTCGTGGCGCTCGACCCCGCGTCTGGGAGCGAGGCCTGGGACTACGCCGGGAACCGCTTCATCTTCTCCGTCGCCGCGACGGACCTCGACGGCGACGGCGCCGACGATCCCGTGCACGGCGACGACGCCGGCTACGTGGTCCGCACGTCCCTCGCGGACGGCACCCAGGCGTGGGCCGCCCCGCTCGTCCCCGACGGCATGGGCGCGCTCTTCGGGATCGCCGCCGGCCCGCTCGACGGCGAGCCCGGCGTCGTCGCCACCGGCATCCGCTACGCCGACGGCGACATCGGCGTGGTCGCGCGCTTCGACGCGGACGGCGAGACGGTGTTCTCGAACACCTTCGCGGAGTGGCCGACCGAGCCCGTGCTCGCGGACCTCGACGGCGACGGCGTCCAGGAGATCGTCTTCGCGGTGATCGAGCACGGGGCCTGCTCCGTGCGGGCGCTCGACGCCGACGGGACGGTGCGCTGGGAGACCTACGTGACCGACTGCTTCGCCCCCCACGTGGCCGCCGGCGACACCGACGGCGACGGGCGCGACGAGATCGCGTACGGCGACGTGAACGTCTACCCCCCGATGCACGTCGCGATGCTGGACGGCGCCGGCGAGGTGGCCTGGATCGTCGAGACGTACGAGCAGGACCACTACTGGGCACGCGCCACGCTCGGCGGCGTGGTCACCGGGGGGTACACCACCGAGAACCGGGGGCACACCACCCTCCGCGGCCGCGAGGACGGCGCCACGACCTGGTCGCACGCCTCCGAGCCGGGCACCGACGCCGACGGCTTCGTCATCAGCGGCGGCGCCGTCTACGGCGAGGTGCTCGCCGACCTCGACGAGGACGGCATCCCGGAGATCGGTGTGGGCAGCGAGGCCGGCGACGTGCGCGTCCTCGGGGGCGCGGACGGCGAGGCGCGCTGGATCACCCGGCTCGAGGAGGACGGCCTCCCCTGGTACGACGCGCACCTGGGCGGCCCGATGGCCTGGGTGCCCGCGCACGGGGACGTGCCCGGCTACCTCGCGGTCGGCCAGTCCGACTGGGATCGCGCGAAGGCGCGGGCCTTCGCGCTCGACGTGGACGGCGCCGTGATCGGGAGCATCGAGCTCCGCGGGACGTCGTACGCCCTCGCGGTCGGGCGGGACGCCGACGGCGCCCCCGCCGCGCTGGTCGGCGGGGGGCTCGGGCTCTACCGGATGGACGTGGTGGTGGCGGAATAGGCCCCGATCGACGACACGAGCACGTCGGCGAGCGCGGCCGCCTGCCGGGCGAGCTCCGGCACGGCGGTCGACTCGAACCACAGGGGTCGGAGGAGCCCGCCGAGCGCCCACAAGCCCTCGGTGGGCCCGCGCGTCCCCAGGATCGCCCCGCGCGTGTCGGTGCGCACCCCGAGCCCGTGGGGGTCCGCCGTGACGAGCCCGTCGGCGATGAGCCGCCGCCAGAGCGGGGCCGTGAAGCGCCGCGGATCCGACTCCTGCCCGCAGCAGAGGACCACGCGATCGAAGCGGGCGGCCTCGCCCGTGCCGCCCGTGAACGTCACGGCCACGCCGTCTCCGGCGGGCGCGACCGCCGCCACGCCCCCCGCGCGCGTGACGAGCCAGCCGTCGCGGCTCCACGCGCGCAGCGCCTCCCACGTCGTCCGCTCGAGGCGGTGCCGCAGCACCTCCCAGCGCGGGCGATGATCGCGCAGGAAGCGCGCGCGCTCGTCCTCGGGGAGGCGCGCCCAGAGCGCGGGCACCAGCGGCCGGACGGCCTCGAGCACCGCCTGCCACGGCCGCCCCTCGGCGCGCGCGGCGCGGACTTGCTCCCCGAGCCAGCCGGCGAGCCCGTCGGCGGTGCGGGGGGCGGCGTCCGCGGACAACACCACCCGCTCCCCCGTCCACCGGACCTGCGGGAGGTGCGGCCGCGGCCATCGACCGTTCCGGGAGACGGCGACGAGCGGCCCGGCCCACCCGCGCTTCCGGAGCGACACGGCCACGTCGACCGCCGTGAGCCCCGTCCCGACGAGCAGGACGCGCTCTGCCCCGGCGAGGGCGTCGAGCGCGCCCGGGGCCCACGGGTCCGCCACGATGGCGGGGTGGCCACCCAGCGCCTCGAACGGCGCGGGGGCCCGCGGCGGACCGTGGCCGGTCGCGAGCACGACCTCGTCCGCCGCGAGGATGCGGCCGTCCGCGAGGTCGACCGCCCAACCGCCGGCCGGCCGCCGCACCGCCTCCGCGGTGGTCCGGGCGAGCCGGAGTCGGGCGGGCGACGCGGCGATGGCGCGCTCGAGCCGGTCCTGCACGTAGGCGCCGTAGAGCGCGCGCGGCAGAAGCGCGTCGGGGGCGACCTCGCCGACCCGCTCGCGGGCGAACGCGAGGAAGTCGTCGGGACGGTCCGGGTGCAACGACATGCTCCCCGCGGGGACGTTGAGGCGGTGCTCGGCCTCCTCGGTGCCGTACGCGACGCCCCGCCCGAGGCGCGGGCCCGGCTCGACGAGCGTGATCCGGAGCGACGGATCGCCGGTGCCGAGCAGGCGGACGGCCAGCGCGGTGCCGACGAAGCCCCCGCCCACGATGACGATGCGGCGGCCCTCCTCAGGGACGGGCGCGGCGTCCGGCGCCTGCCGGAGCGACTCGCTCGTGGGGTCGCGCTCGACGGAGCGCCGCAGGCGCGCGAGGAGGGGGGCGGGGAGAGCAGGCATCGTCGGGTCCCTGGGTAGGCCCGGGGTAGAGCAACGGTCGTGCCGCGCGCCGACGCGCCAACTCCGGGCGTTCTACGGTGCGGCGCCGCGGCCCCGGCCCGTGAAGCCGTGACGGGCGCGGGTCACGGGCCCGCCCGGCGGTGCGCCTGCGCCGGCGACGCCGGAGGATCCGCTCCCCAGGCCCGCGCCGTCGTGATCTCCACGGCGATGCGGCCCCCCACTTCCACGCCCGTCAGCAGCGAGGAGCGCCGCGGGAACTGCGCGAAGACGGGCGCGTCGAGCTCGTCGAGCCAGGCCTCGACGCGCACACGGTCGCCGAGCGTGGTGACGCGGCGGACCGATGCGGGGCCGGCGTCGTCACGCCAGAACTTCAGGTCGTAGGCGCGGACCACCACGTGGACGTGCGCGCCGTCGGGGAGGTCGATCGCGGCCGCCGGCACGGAGCCGACCCACGCCCGCCCGCCCCGGACCACGCCGGCGAGCACGTTCACGTCGCCCACGAAGCGCGCCACGAACTCGCTCGCGGGCTCATCCAGGATCTGGACGGGCGTGCCCGCCTGCTCGAGCCGGCCGCCCGACACGACCAGCACGCGGTCGGCGATGGCGAAGGCCTCCTCCTGGTCGTGGGTGACGAAGATGGAGGTGGTGTGGACCTCGTCGTGGAGCTTGCGGAGCCAGCGGCGGAGCTCCTCGCGGACCTTCGCGTCCACGGCGCCGAAGGGCTCGTCGAGCAGCAGCAGCCTGGGGCGCGGCGCGAGCGCGCGTGCCAATGCCACGCGCTGACGCTGACCACCCGAGAGTTGGGAGGGCATGCGGTCGCCGAGGCCGCGGAGGCCCATGACGTCGAGCAGCGCGGCGACGCGGTCGGCCTGCTCGGCGCGCGCCACACCGCGCACGGCGAGCCCGAACGCCACGTTCTCGGCGACGGTCATGTGCCGGAACAGGGCGTAGTGCTGGAACACGAAGCCGACCTGGCGCTCGCGGGCGTGCAGGTGGTCGACGCGCGCGCCGTCGAGCCAGACCTCGCCGGCGTCGGCGGTCTCGAGCCCGGCGACGATGCGCAGGACCGTGCTCTTGCCGCCGCCGGAGGGGCCGAGGAGCGCGACGAGCTCGCCGGGGCGCACGTCGAAGCTCACGTCGTCGACGACGCGCAGCTCGCCGAAGCGCTTGACCAGGTTGCGGACGGAGATGCCCATCAGGCGCGCTCCCGTTGGAGGGTGAACAGCAGCGCCACGGCCGCGGCGGCGAGGAGCAGCGCCATTCCGGAGGCGGCGGGCTCCTGGCGCTCCTCGATGGCGGCGTGGATGAAGGTGGTGGCGGTCTGCGTGCGGTTGGCGACGCCGCCGCCGACGACCAGCACGGCGCCGAACTCCCCGAGCGCGCGGGCGACGGTCAGCGTGGTGCCGACGACGAGCCCGCCCCGGACATTTGGAAGCGTGACACGGCGGAACGTCTGCCACGCGGTCGCGCCCAGGGTGGCGGCGGCCTGCTCCTCGGTGTCCCCGAGCTCCTCGAGCACGAGCGCGACCTCGCGCAGGGTGAACGGCAGCGTGACGAACAGCGTCGCCGCGAGGACGGCCGGCCACGCGAACGCGACCTCGACCCCAAGCGTGTCGAGGACCGGGCGGAGCACGCCGGTCCGGCCGAACACGAGGAGGAACGCGAGGCCGGTCATGACGGGGGAGAGCGCGAGCGGCAGGTCGACGAGCGCGTCGAGCACGCGGCGGCCGACGAAGCGCTGGCGCACCAGCACCAGCGCGCCCGCGACGCCGAACATGCCGTTGAAGACGACGCAGGCGACCGCGACGCCGACGGAGAGTCGGAGCGCGTGGGCCGCCTCGCGGGAGGTCAAGCGCGACGCGACCTCTGAGAGGGACGTGGCCACCTGGAGGACGAGCGCGCCCAGCGGCACCACCACGAGCACGGCCATCCACGCGCACACGCCGACGAACACGACGCGCGCGGCCCCGCGCGGGGCGCGGCGGCTACGCACGGCGGGCCCCCGCGTGGCGGGCGAGCGCGCCGGCGAGCGGTTGCAGGCCGAGGGCGAGCACCAGCAGCACCACGCTCACGGAGGCCGCGCCGGCGGTGTTGCCCGCCTCGACCTCGCCGAGGACGTAGACCGGCGCGACGAGCGTGCGGTGCGGGATGTTCCCGGACACGGCCGCGAGCGAGCCGAATTCCGCGACCGAGCGCGCGAAGGTCTGGACCGACCCCGCCGCCACGGCGGGGAGCACCGGCGGGAGGAGCACGCGGAGGAAGGTGCGGAGCGAGCCCGCGCCCAGCGTGAAGGCGGCCTCCTCCTCGGCGGGATCGAGCTCCTCGAGCACGGGCTCGACCGCGCGCACGACGAACGGGAGCGTCACGAACAGGAGCGCGAGCACGATGCCGGGGCGCGCGAACGCGACCGGGACGCCGAGCGCCGCGAGGGCGCGGCCCACCGCGGTCTGCGGGCCGAACAGCGCGACGATGAGCACGCCGGCGACGAGCGTGGGGATGGCGAGCGGGAGGTCCACGAGCGCGGCGAGGAGGCGCCGGCCGGGGACGTCCCAACGCACGAGCACCCACGCGATCGCCGTGCCCACGACCGCGTTCACCAGCGTGGCGATCGCGGCCGTGCCGAGGGAGAGGCCGAGCGCGTCGACGGCGGCGGGCTCGGAGACGGCCGCCACGAACGCGGCGGGCCCGCCTTCGAGGCCACGGCCCACGAGCACGGCCACGGGGAGCGCGACGAGCAGGGTCACCCACCCCACGACGCCCGCGCGGAGGACGCGTGTCACTTGGATGCGGGGGCGGCCTGGTCGTAGACGCCGCCCTTCGCGAACACCTTCTCCTTCGCGGCGTCCCAGCCGCCGAGGTCGCGGATGGTGAACACGTCGGCCGGGGTGGGCAGGCCGGGCGGGGTCGCGCCGGCGTCGACCGGCCGGAGCCCGTAGGTCGAGAACGCCGCCTGGGACGCCGGCGTCTGGAGGAAGCGCACGAACTCCGCCGCGACCTCCTCGTTGCCGTGCTTCTTCGCGTAGGCGTCGACGACGGCGACGGGGTTCTCGATGAGGATCGTGGAGGGAGGCACCACGTAGTCCAACTCCTTCCCTTCCTGCTTCGCGACCAGGACCTCGTTCTCGTAGGTGATCGCGGCGTCTCCCACCCCCTTCTCGAAGGTGACGATCGACTCGCGCGCGCCCTTGTCCATGACGCTCACGCGGGCGAGCACGCCGCGGAGGAGCCCGATCGCGCCGGCCTCGTCGCCGGCGGCGACGCCCGCGTGGCCGCGCAGCCCGGCGCCCCACACGGCGAGGACGTTCCACATCGCGCCGCCGCTCGTGCGGACGTTGGGGGTGAGCACCTCCACGTCGGCGCGGGCGAGGTCGGGCCAGTCGGTGATGCCCTTCGGGTTGCCGGGCCGCACCGCGATGACCGCGACGGAGCGCGTGACGATCCCGCCCTGCGCGCGCCAGTCGTGGGTGATGAGGCCGGCGTCGGCGATGGCCTGCACGTCGGGATCGAGCGAGAGCGCGACCACGTCGGCCTCGAAACCCTCGCGCACCGCGCGGGACTGCGCGCCGGAGCCCTGGTAGGACTCCTCGAACCGGACCTCCTCGCCGGTCTTCGCCTTCCAGAAGGCGGCGAAGGCGGGGAGGATCGCCTTGCCGTAGGCTTCGCGCGGGGTGGTGTACGCGGCGAGCGTGAGGGTGCGCGGCTTCGGGGCGGCGGGCGCGCCGGCGGGCGCATCGGTGGGGGCGGACTCGCAGGCGAGCAGGAGGAGGAGGGTCGAGAGCATTCGGGCCTCGGGGTCGAGCGGGAGGCGTCCGCAAGGGGCGTGCCAGCTGGGTGGTCGCGGAATTGGGACCGTTGGACGCGGGCGCGGAGGCTGCCCGAGCCGTGGTGTCACGGGAGGCCCGTGACGGTTTCACGGGCCTGTTCCGACATCGTCCAGGCCGTGACGGTTTCACGGGAGCTCGACGGGCGACTGTCATGTTTTTCGGCGTTCGCTCGATTGGACGCGGTGGCACGGTCGTTGCTGTCACGCCGGCCCACCAGGAGGATCCGTGCTCGTCTCGCTGCTCGTCCCGCTCGCCCTCGCCGCCGAGGCGCCCGAGGAGAAGCTCCCCGTCGTGAAGCCCGGGGGCGTGATCTTCGCGCACTACGGCTACGACCTCGCCGAGGGCGCCGACGGCGCCAACGAGTTCGCCGTCGACCGCGTGTACGTGCGCGCCGACGCCCAGATCAGCCGGCGCCTCTCCGCGCGCGTCACGTTGGACGCCGACCGGCTCAAGGCCACCGACGCCGCCGGCAACCCGCTCGACACGAAGTACCGGGTGTTCGTGAAGCACGCCTTCCTGGAGGTGAAGGACGTGCTCCCCGGCGTGAAGCTGCGCGCCGGCATGATCGACACGCCGTACACCCCGTTCTACGACGCCTTCTGGGGAAACCGGTACCTCACCGAGTCCTTCGCGAAGAACCAGAAGCTGCTCGAGACCGCGGACCTCGGCGTGGGCGCCTGGGGCGAACACGCCGGTGGCCTCGTCGACTGGAACGTGTCCCTGGTGAACGGCGAGGGCTACGGCAAGCTCGAGGACGACGCCGGGAAGGCCGTCCAGGCGCGCCTGACCGTCGACCCGCTGGCGAAGCGGGAGGGGCTGGCCATGCCCGTGACCGGCTTCGTCGCCTACGACACCGACGCCGCCGCGGCGACCACCACGCTCACGTGGGCCGGCGCGGCGGGCTTCGCGGCGCCGTACGTCGTGGCGTGGGCGGAGGTGGTCGGGCGGGCCGAGGACGGCGTGAGCGGGCTCGGCTACTCGGCCACGCTGAACCCGAAGCTGCCGAAGGTGGCGGGGCTCGTCGCGCGCTTCGACCACTACGACCCCGACACCGCCACGGCCGACGACGCGAACACGCTCCTGCTCGCGGGCGTGAGCCGCGACTGGGCGCCGAAGGTCTCGACGGCGGTGACCTACGAGCGCGCGTGGACGGAGGCCGCGCCCGACGCGCCGGAGCACGGTGTCTTCGTCCGGATGCAGGCGGGTTGGTGAGCTCTTGATCTTGGGGCGGGGGGGTCCCCCCCCCGCAACGCCCCCCCGTCGTGGCGTAGGAGCGTGGTCGCCCGGAGCAGCCCGCGCGAGGGGACCGGAGGGCGGCCCGGGCGCGTGGTCTGCGGCCGGAGGCACGTGACCTCCCCGAGCCCGGGCCGGTCGGCGCGCGCGCGGCGCGCCGACCAAGCGGCTCCGCCGCGCGCCCGTAGGGCACCGACCCCCGGCGCGCGTTCGAAGCCGTCCCGCAGGCGAGGGCCCGGCGCGCCGGGGGACGCGCCCTCCCGTCCGGCCCGCTACACGTGCCCGTGGCGGTGGTGCAGATCGGGGCGGTGGGGGTGGCTGTGGATCACGGGCTCGTGGGCGTGCTCGTGGATGTGCCAGCCCCGGCAGGGCACGCCGGCGTGGGGGTGATCGTGGTGGCCGTCGTCGTGACGGTGCCAGTGCGTGTGTCGTTCGGCGTCGTGCCGATGCTCGTGGGCATGCCGCTCGACGAACAGCAGCACGAGCGCGCCGACCATGACGAGCGCCGCGAACACCTGCGCGGGGAGCACGGCCTCGCCGAGGGCGGCCCACGCGAGCGCCACGCCCCAGAAGGGGGCCGTGGCGAAGATCATCTGCGCGCGGGTCGCGCCGAGCTGCTGCGCGCCGGCCACGTAGAGCACGATGGAGGCGCCGTAGGAGAGCACCCCCACGCCGAGCGCGACCACGAGCGCGGGGCCGAGGGCGGGCGGGCCCTCGATCGCGAGGCCGAGCGCGAGGTTGAGCGCGCCCGCGCCGAGCCCCTTCACGAGCGTGGTCTGCGCGGGCGTGTAGCCTGCGATGACGGCCGTGAGGTTGTTGTCCAGCGCCCACGCGAAGCAGCCGCCGAGCACGAAGAGGCCGGCGAGCCCAGCCTCGAAGCCCTGCGGCGCCGCGAGGACCACGCTCGCGGCCCACACGAGCGCGGCGGCGGCCCACGTGCGTCGGTCGACGTGCTCGCGGAAGAACGCCCAGCCGAGGAGCGCGGTGGCGGGCGCCTCCAGGTTGAGCCAGAGCGCGACCGACGCGGCGGGCGCGAGGCGGAGACCGAGGAGGACGAGGACCGGGCCGACCACGCCGCCGAAGAGGACGGCGCCGAGGAGCCGGGGCGTGTCCGCGCGGCGCCGGGCCTCGCCGCCGTGGCCGCGCAGCGCCCAGGGGGCCGTGCCGATGGCGGCTCCCAGGTAGAACAGGCCGGCGAGCGTGAGGGGGCCGATCCCGTCGAGGAGCCAGCGCGCGACCGGCGTGCTCGCGCCGAAGAGCGCGGCGGCCAGGAGGCACCATGCAACCGGGGCGGCGAACGGGAGGGGCATTCGCGAGGTCTATACCGTCGGACGCCGAGGCCGGCGCGAAGTGTGGCGGGGCGCGAGCTCGGGGCTTGACGCCGCGCGGGGGCTTGTTAATAGGGGGACGCTCAGCGGGCGTTTAACTCAGCGGCTAGAGTACTACCTTCACACGGTAGGAGTCACTGGTTCAAATCCAGTAACGCCCACCACCTCGAAAGGCCCTTCCAAAGCAAGCTTTGGAAGGGCCTTTTAGTTTGGTGCCCGACAACCGACAACCAACGTACGAGCGTGTGTCGTCCGGCTGTCGGTCACAGGTTGGGCCAGGCGAAGGCCAGCCACTGAAGGCGATCGAAGACCGCCTCCACACGACGTTCGAGGCCTGGCCCTCGGCTGACCGTTCCCTCGATCTCCGCAGCGTGCGCCCAGGGGGCGACGGCATGCACAGCCTCCGGCGGAGTCCCCGCAAGCCACGGCTGAACGTCCGGATGGGACTCGAGGAGCAGCACGGCGTCCTCGAAGTCCGAGCTGTCGAACCAGCTGTGCCCGCCCCGCTGGCCCAACGCGGCGACCAGCTCGCTTCATCCATCACACCCACGTCCTTCGTCTCGCGTAGGTCGTGCGCGTCGCCATCCACGTACAGCGGCATCGTCGCCCCTCCGACGAAGAAGACCATGTGGGCAGGTAAACGACCTGGAGCTCCTCGCGCCCCAGCGTCCGATCCCGCACGCGCCCGACACGCAGGGCGTCGATCAACGCGAGCGCGCGGTAGAGGGCGTCGTCCGCGGCGGCGGCAGTGGGCACCCGAGGATGCAGCGGAACGATCACTCGCCCCTCGACCCCTTCTTCCGAGGGCCAGACGTAGGCTTCCGTCGACACCAGGAGGTCGCTCAGGGGGGGGGGCGGCATGCGCAGTCGGCATCCCGACGCCTCGCTCGCCGACCTCGGCGGGAAACACATGCGGAATCCCATGCTCAGCGAACAGCCCGAAGGCATGGGTGCGCAGGCTCCGGCTCGCCGGCCGGTAGAGGCCGGCCGCCTCGAGCCGCCGGAGGGAGGTGTGAGCCTGTGACGCGGTGATGCCGAGAGGCGCCGCCAGGCGCTCGAACGACCATGCCCTCGTGCCTGCCCACAGGTGGGCTTTGAGGCCCACAACGATGTCGAGCGGCTTCAGCACGACGTATTTTCGCCGACGAGCAGCGGTGCGCTTCCGGCACGTCACGATGTCCCGGGGCCCGGTCTCCCTCGACGTGGCCTGGGACGTGCGCTGATCGGTCGCGGCGCGGCCTACCAGGCGTCGGGGTCGTCCCAGGGGATGCCGCCGCCCCGCACCAGCCACGAACGCCCCAGGGAATCGCCCCACGGCCCGGACGTCACCAGCACGTCGAGGATCGCGTCCCCGTCGAAGTCGCCGATGGAGGGCGCGCTCGTGACCCCGGCCCCGGCCGGATCCTGCAGGCGCAGGAACACGCTCGGGAGCTCCCCGCCCAGGCCCTCGTACGCCGCGGAGGGAAGGATCACCGCCGCGAGTGCGTCCGAGGTCCCCATCGACGTCGCGACCTCCGAGGCACCGTCCCCGTTCACGTCCGCGACCGCACGGGGATCCGCCGAACCGAGACGCACCAACTCCGCCCCCCCGAGCAGGGACCCCGCGGCGACGGACTCGACATCGACGGTGCCGAGCGTCGCGGCGTCCAAGCCGCCCGGCACGACGTAGAGCGCACCTTCCCAGTCGTAGTCGACGGATCGGGTCGCGTCCGCTCCAACCCAGTCGCCGATCCCGTCACCGGTCCAGTCACCCACCACCACGGCGGTGTAGCCCCATTGGGTGTACACGTGGTCGGCGATCGTCGGCACGACGAACGTGCCCCCGAGCACCTCGCAGATCGCGCCATCCGCCGCCGGCAGATCCTGTCCGTCGAGCAACGCGACGTGCTCGTCCGAGCCGCGAGCGACCAGGAGGTCCGGGATCCCGTCTCCGGTGAGGTCCCCGGCGGAGATGTCGTAGGGCCGGGAGCAGTCGACGAAGATCTCGTCGCCGGCGGACCGGATCCGGGTGTCCGTCACCTCCGCCCGACCGCGGATCAGGTAGACCCCTCCGCCCGCCTCCCCGCTCGAGCCCTCCGACTGGGAGTAGATCGCGGCGTCATCGAATCCGTCCGCGTCGAAGTCCACGACGGCCCCGCCGGTGGCGAAGCCGTCGCGGAAGCCCTCGCCGTACCACGACGCGTCGGAGGCCACGGTGAAGTCCTGGTCCCGGCCCCATCGATCCGACGGGCCGAGCACGAGCCCCGCGGCGCAGTTCTCGTCATTGGCGAGGAGCCAGAGGTCCGACTCTTCGTCGCCGTTCACGTCCCCCGCGGGGAGGATCACCAGCAGCCCGATGCTGTCGAAGTTCGCGTGCCACCACGCGAAGGCGTCGTCGCTGTGGGTCCTCCCCGCGGACAGCGCCGACCCTCCCGCGACGACGTAGAGACCGCCGTAGGCGGCAGGCGCCGTGGCGTCGGAGATCCCCCCGCCCGCGAAGCCCACCTCCTCGATGCCGTCCCCGTCGAGATCGCCGAGGAACCGGCCGCTCGCGATGTTGTCCCCGGTTCTCTTCCCGTCCCAGGTGCCGGCGGCCAGCTCGTCGAGGTTCAGCGGCTCGCCGCACACATTGGAATCGTAGGGGTCCCCGTCACAGTTCCAGTCGCGCGCGTCGCACCGCTCCGCCGCGCCCGGGAACACGGCGGGGTCGGCATCGTCGCAGTCGTCGGCGGAGGTGAACCCATCGCCGTCCGCGTCGACCGGCGTGGGGTCGGAGTCGGCCGTCTCCGCGGTCTCCGCTGTCTCGTCGACCGGCACCGAGTCCCCCGTCTCGACGCCCGTGTCGGTGACGGGCACCGATTCGGCGCCCCTCTCCTCGACACGGTCGTCGCACGCCAGGAGCGCGAGGAGCGTCACCACTCGACCGTGGACACGTACACGCCGTTCCCCGAAGACGCGTAGTACAACACGTAGGGATCATAGCTCAAGTCGAGCTCTAAATCGACACCGCGCAGGCCGTCCAGGTCCGCCACGGTGAGGTTGGTCTTGACCCACGGGTACGACGAGCCACCGAGGGAGCGGAGCGCCTCGAGGACGAACGGCGTGGGCTTGGTGCAGCTCGCGCCGGCCGTGGCACAGACCGACTCCGTCGACGGGTTGACCACGCGCCGCTGGAGACCGTGGCGCCGGCCGTGAGCGTCCAATCGGCGCCGCTCGAGAAGGCGTGCACGTAGCGCCGCGCGATGCCGTCGTGCGTGTCGCATTCCTGGTCGACGCCGTCGTTGCCGACCTCCAGCGCGTTGGGATGGACGGAGCTGGCACCGGAGCCCGTGTCGAGGCAGTCGGAAACGGGGGTGTCGACGGTGCAGTAGCCGTCGCCGTCGGCGTCGGTACCGATGGATCCGTCGTGGCAGACGGCGGCGTGGGCCTGCCATGCGAGGAGCGGGAGGACGACCGTGTGGGCACGTGGAGCGTCGTGAGGGTACCGCACACGATGACGCCTTGCGAAAGTGTTCAATCACAACCGCATAGACGACGAATCATCGTGATCTGCTATTTACGCGACTCTCCCCTCCCAAATCCCCGGAGCATCCGCCCCCACGAAGATGCGGGCCCGCGTGGTCGCGACGCGACCCAGCTCGGCGCGCCACCGACGGCCCGCCCTGGCTCGCGCTCCGGCTCGCCCTCGATGTCCTTGGCCCGGTCCTGGAGCAGGAAGTGCTCGACCCGACGATGAGGCTCCCCTCGATGTCGCCGGCGGCTACGGTCTGCCGTCGAGCAGCGTCGGGAAGTCTACGGTCGGCGTCTCGGGCGCGGCGGTGTCGGCGTCCTTGGAGTCCGAGCAGCCGACGAGCCGGTTGCAGGAGCGTCGCGCGGACGGGCCCTAACGAGCCTGGGCCGGTCGCTGGGAGTGGTCACGGGTGGTGCGCCGGCACCCGTCGGGGCCACCTCAGGGCGGCGCCCCCGCGAAAGCCTCCTTGAACAGCATCAACCTGTCCGGCTCCATCCCCCGCGGGTCCAGCCAGAAAGTTCTAAAATCATCCAGTAACCCCCACCGCCCTCGAAAGGCCCTTCCAAAGCAAGCTTTGGAAGGGCCTTTCTGTTTCGGGCGGCGAATCCGGTCACCTGGATGATTGACCTCCGGACCCCGACAGCGCCGCCGTCACAACTCGGGAATCCCGACCGCGCGCAGATACTCGAAGGTTCCGTCATAATGCGCGGCCGAGCGCGTCCTGTCCCGCCGCGAACCCGTCGGAACGACGAGGACCATCCCCTGCCGGGCCCGGGTGAGTAGAACCCGGTGGACGACCGCGTGTCCCTCGCGTCCGAGAGGAACCAGTGCACGGGATCGATGTCGACCCGGACGTCGATGGCGTGGGGCTTCAGGCGCTGCGCGGAAGACGAGGCCACCAGCCCCGCGCGCTCGGTCCCGCGCCGATGGCGCCGGACCCAACGGCGGGCGTCGCTGAGGGAGCGCGTCAGGACGATGGGGTAGCGCGCCGACACCTCGGCGAGCTCTCGGCGGGCGTCGTCCACCTCGCCGTCGAGCAGAGCCCTGACGAACGCGGAGACGCGCTCCGAGCGGAACGAGCGCACAGGATTCGAGCGCCACGCCAACTTGACCCCCGAGCGCGGTCCGGCCATTTCAGATTTCGAAATCTGAATGCTGAAACCCGTCGACATCTACGTGCTCGTGGCCCTGCTCGCCCTCCCCGCGGACGCTGGCTGGTCATCTTCGAGCGTCGAGACGGCGGAACTCGCGGTGCATTGGACGCAGGCTCGTTTCGCCGCCTCGCTTCATCTGCCCCCCGCGGCGATGACGCGTGCGCTCCAGCGGCTCGATAGCGTCGGGCTCATCGACCGGAAGTGTCGGCGCGTGAACCGCTCGGCGGCCGAGGGGTTGCTGATCCACGGCGTCCCATACCTGATGCCAGTCCGGCAGGGCCCGCCGACGCGGGGTGTGCCCACGGCGCACGCTGCGCCTCCCCTTCGGGAGCTTGTTTCGGGAGACGCGTATGTGTGGCCGGACGATGCGGGCGGCACGATGGGAACGAGCATCGAACCCCTCCATCCCGCGGTGCCCGTTGCTGCGCGGGAACAGCCCCGGCTGCACGAGATGCTCGCGCTCCTCGATGCTCTCCGCGTAGGGCGGCTGCGCGAGCGCACTCTCGCGACGCGGGAGCTCCACGCGCGAATCTCGGCGCCGCGATGAACGAGATCGAGCGCATCCTCACTGAAGTCGCGACTGAGCTCCGGTGGCTCGATCCCCCTCCTGTCTTCATCGGCGGCGCGACCATCGGCCTCTTCCTCGACGACTTCGGACGGTCACAGCTCCGCCCGACCAAGGACATCGACTGCATCGTGCCCACTAACGCCCACCACCCTCGGAGGCCCTTCCAAAGTATGCTTTTGAAGGGCCTTTTGGTTCTATGTCGAGGGGCGTCACCTCGATGCCGGAACTCCCACCCTGACCGCCCGAAAATGCAAGGGGGGTGGGTTGCCGCCGCGGCGCGCCCTCAGTGACAGTAGTTCTGCCCCGCCGCCGTCGCCACCGACCACGGGTACGTCCCGACGCCCGAGAAGCGCGCGAGCTCCTCGTGCGTGGCCGTGTCGATGACCGCGACCTCGCCGGTAGACGAGATCGGCAGGAGCAGGCGGCCGTCGAGCGTGGTGGTGCCCGTCTCGGTGGTGCCACCCATGTCGAGGGTGTCGATGCGCTCGCCGGTGACACGGTCCAGCACGGCGACCTCGTTGCGCGTGCGGTTGAGCACGAAGGCCTCGTCCGGCGCCTGGGCGCTGAAGTTGACGCCGTAGACCTCGCTGTCACCCGCGGTCCAGATGCTCGAGGTACCGTCCAGGCCGACCTTGGCGACGGTCTCGGTCATCCAGCTCGGGACGTACGCGGTGCTGTCGTCGTTGAAGGGGTCAACGAACGCGGACCACGTGGACGCGCCGACCTGCACGTCCGGGAGCCGCTCGTGAGCCACGGTGTCGTACACGACCACCGAGCCCGTCGAGAAGTGCGAAGCGAAGAGGATGCCGTCCGGTCCGATCTGCGCGTCGGCGAAGCCGCAGGGATCGCCCTCGCAGGCGCCGGCCACCAGGCCCTGGGGGACGATGGTGTCGACGATGGTGTAGGTGGCGAGGTCGACCACCGACACCGCGTTCCCGCCGATGCTCGGCACGTAGGCGAAGTCGCCCGAGAAACGCGCGAAGTGCGGGATGTTCAGCGTGTCGCCCGTGATGGTGCGGACGATCTCGTCGGTGTCCGTGTCGACGATCACGACGGCGTTGTCGTCCTCGGCCATGACCCACAGCTCGTTCGTGCCGTCGCGCATCGCCATGTGCGTCGCGTGCTTGCCGATCGGGAGGGTCTTCGACACGGCGAACGCCTCGGTATCGACCACAACGAGGGTGTCCTCGGCCGAGGCGGTGATGTAGGCCTTCCCGCCGTCCGGCGTCACCATCGCCATGTGGTTGCCGTTCACGAGCCCGGCGGAGACGGTGGTGTCGATGGAGCCCACCTCCTCGAGGGAGGCGAAGTCGAACACGAAGAGCTCGTTCGACTCCTCCGAGACGGTGTAGGCGCGGTTCATGAGGTCGACGGGCTTCTCGTCGGATTGGGTGCAGGCGAACAGGAGGAGGAGGGTCATGGTCGGGGCTCCGGTTGGGTGAGTCGGAAGAACGGCGCGCCGCCCAACGGGTCGGCGACCCGGCGGACGTCGGCGCCGAACACATCGCGGACGGCGTCCGCGGTGAGGACGTGGGCGGGCGGGCCGGCGTGGCGGACCCTCCCGTCGCGAAGGAGCACGACCCGGTCGGCGAGCGCCGCGAGCTCGAGGTCGTGGGAGGCGAGGACAACCGTCCGCGCGCGCGAAGTGAGCAACTCGGCGATCCGCGCGCGGGCCGGCAGGTCGAGGTGGTTCGTGGGCTCGTCGAGGAGCAGCACGGGCGCGCCGCCGGCGAGGCATCGCGCGAGGTGCACGCGCTGGCGCTCGCCGCCGGAGAGCGCGGCGACGACGCGGTCGCCGGAGGGCAGCATCCCCCGGACGAGGAGCTCCTCTTCGGGGCAGCCGCTCCGCGCTGCGGCGACGCCGTGCCCCGCGCGAGCGTCGGCGGCTCCAGTGCCCGGACGGGGGCCCTCGCCTGTCCGCCCCATCGCGACGACCTCGGCCACGGTGAGGTCGAAGGCGACCGGGTGCTCCTGGAAGAGGCACGCGACGCGGCGGGGATCCGGGCGCTCCAGCGGGGCGCCGTCGATGACCACGCCCCCGTCCCGCGGGATGAGGCCGGTGATGGCGCGGATCGCCGTGCTCTTGCCCGACCCGTTGGGCCCGAGGAGCGCGACCACCTCGCCGGCGGCTGCCTCGAAGGTGAGCCCGTCGACGACGAGCCGGCCGCCGAGGCGCACGCTGAGGTCGCGGACGGCGATCACGCGGCCTCCGCGAAGGCGTAGGTGCGTCGCCGGAGAAGCGCGAGGAAGAACGGCCCGCCGAGCACGGCCGTGAGCACGCCCGCGGGGAGCTCGCGCGGCGCGAACGCCGTGCGTGCGAGCGTGTCCGCGGCGAGCAGCAGCAGGGCGCCCAAGGCCGCTGCCGCCGGGAGCAGCCGCCGATGCGTCGAGCCGGCGAGCATCCGCCCGAGGTGCGGGGCGACGAGCCCCACGAAGCCGATGGCACCCCCGAGCGCCACCACGGCCCCCGTCAGCGCCGCGCCCGCGATCAGCAGCGCGGCGCGCACGCGCGGCACCGGCACGCCCATCGAGGCCGCGACCTCCTCGCCGAGGAGCATCCGGTCGAGCGAGCCGGCGTGGCGCCAGACCCCGACGGCCACGAGGAGCGCGAGAGTGGCCGTTCCGGAGACGGCCGGCCAGGCGGCGCCGCCGAGCCCGCCCGAGGTCCAGTAGAGCGCCGCACGGACCGCGCTCGACCGCGACGCCACCTGGAGCAGGAACCCCGTGACGGCACCCAACACCGCGGCCACGGCAACCCCCGAGAGGACGAGCCGCGTCGGCGGGAGGAGCCCGTCCGCACCGCGCGCCAGCGACGCCACGAGCATCGCGGAGGCGAGCGCGCCGATCGCGCCCGCCAGCGCGGGCGGGAACAGCGGCACCACCAGGACCGCCGCGACCGCCCCGAGCGAGGCGCCGCCGGACATCCCGAGCACGAACGGCTCGGCCAGCGGGTTCCGGAGCAGCGTCTGCATGCACACGCCCGCGAGGGCGAGCGCGGCCCCGCCGGCGAGCGCCCCGGCGACGCGGGGTGCGCGGAGCGCCCACGCCACCGCGGGGTCGAGCCCCGCGGGACCGATGGCGAGCGCCAGCGGCACGGCCAGGAGCAGCGCGGGGACGAGGTACTTCACGGGGTGCGCGCCGTGGATGCGGGAGCCGACGGTCCCGAGTTCCGGGGGGGCGTTGCGGGGGGGCTCTGCCCCCCCGCCCCAAGAAGCGGACGAATCGACGGACCCAGGATGTCCACCGCCTCGAGGGTCCGGGGCCCTTCCAGCGCGATGGCGAGCGGCAGCACGATGGTCGGCACGTCTCCGAAGCGCTCCTTCACGACCGCGCGCTTGGCCTCGCCCTCGCCTTCGCCGCTGTAGTCGTTGACCACGACCAGGCGCGGCTTCGCCACGAGCGCCGCCTCCCACGAGACCCGGCCCCAGTCCTGATCGAGGCCATCGAACACGTTCCGCGCGCCCATCCGCGCAAGGAGCTCCGTCAGCGGCGCCCGTCCGCCCATCGTGAACGGCGGCTCGCAGCAGTCGTAGAAGAACACCGGCAGGGCGCCGTCGACCGGCGGCGGAAGCTTCGCCTTCAGCGACGCGACGTAGTCGTCGGTCGGCGCGCCGATGGCCGTGCCCACGGTCTCGATGGAGCGCCACAGCCCGTCGAGCCCGACGGGGTCGATCCAGACGGCGCCGGGCCACGCGGCCAGCTCGGGTTGGTGCTCGGGCACGTCCTCGGTGCCGATGACGACCCGGGCGTTCAACCCCGCCAGCGCCTCGGAGGACACGGGCGCACCCAGGCGCGGCAGGTCGCCAACGGCCTGCAGGGCCGCGGGCGAGAGGAACTCGGGCTCCATGACGGCGGCGAGCTCGTTCGCCCGGCCGAGGCCGACGACGATCTCCGTGGTCGTGTCGTGGAGGGACACGATTCCTCTGGGCTCGGGTTGGGAGCACGCCATCGAGGCAATCAGCGCGAACATCGCCATGCCTCCACGCCGCGCTTTGTCGCCGCGTACACCGCGGCCCCGACGACGTGGCCCACGCGTGTGTGCTTGCCCGCGTAGGCCTGCCCGTCGCCTTCGGGCGCCGCGACCACGATGCAGTCGGTGCCGGTCCCGCTCGCCGGGAGGCCGGACACCGGGCTCGGCATTCCCCGCTCGAGGACCGCGACGGTGCGCGCCTCGGCCGCGATGGAGAGCGCCTCCAGCAACGCCTCGTCCCGCAACGGGGCGGAGACGGCCACGAGGAGGTTGATGGTGCCGGTCGACATCGGGCTGGCGGGGTCGCCGACCCGCCGGGCGTTGGAGAGCCCCACGGTGACGACGGTGCGCGCCGAGACGTCTCCGTCGCGGATGATCTCCTGCTCGAAGCGAGTCAGGTTCGCGCTCGTGAGCATGCCGACAGCGTCGGCGAAGCCCATCGCGCACAGCCGCTCGCGGAGGAGCGCCCGGGGGTCCACGTCCACGGTCAGGTCGTCGTTCCGCACGCGGTGCCACGCGACCGTGGTCGTGCGGGTGATGCCCCCGCCGACGATCGCCCAGCTCGCGACGCGCTGGGGTGCCCAGAACCGAGCGACGAGCCAGTCGCCCTGCTGCTCGACGCCGATGTGCGGCTCCCGGGGCGCGCTCACGATCGACCTTCCTGGTCTACCGCGTCCTCGATGCCGGCCTCCTCGAACGTCCGCATCTCCGAGAGCGTGCGGCACGCGGCCTCGACGAGCCCCATCGCGAGCGCGGCGCCGCTGCCCTCGCCGAGGCGCATGCCGAGATCGAGCAGCGGGACGAGCCCGAGCGCGTCGAGGACCCGCTGATGGCCGGCCTCGGCGGAGCGGTGGCCGGGGATCAGGGCCTCCTGCACGGACGGGTTCCGGTGCACGGCCCAGAGCGCCGCGACGCTGGTGATGAAGCCGTCCAGCACCACGGGGATGCCGCGGGCGGCGGCCTCCTCGATCACCCCGACGAGTCCGGCGATCTCGAAGCCGGCGAGCCCGTGCAGCTCCCCGCCGCGGGCGAGCCCGCGCCGCACCGCGCCGACCTTCCGCGTCCAGGTCTCCGCGCCGATGCCGGTTCCGCGCCCGACGATGGCCTCCGGCTCCTCGCCGAGCAGCGCGCAGGCGAGCGCGGCGGCGGCGGTGCTGTTGCCGATGCCCATCTCGCCGACGGCGAGCAGGTCGCAGTCGGGCACGAGGCGGCGGCCGGCGCTGATACACGTGACACATTGGGCATGCGTCATGGCGTCCTCGACCGCGAGGTTGCGGGTGCCCCGGCCGACCTTCGCGTGGACGATGCCGGTGGCGTCCCCGAAGTCGTGGTCCACGCCGAGGTCCGCCACGGTCAGCGCGATGCCGTGCTGCCGCGCGAAGGCGTTCACGGCCGCGCCGCCCGCCACGAACTGGAGGACCATGCGCGCCGTGACCTCGCGCCGATACGCGCTCACGCCTTCGGCGACGACGCCGTGGTCGCCTGCGCAGAGGACGAGCGCCTTGCGGCGCCAGCGTGGGTACGGGGACCGCTGGACGGCCGCGACCTGCAGCGCGACGGCCTCGAGCCGGCCGAGGGAACCGGGCGGCTTCGTGAGCCGGGCGTTCCGCTCGACCGCGGGAACGGGCGGCGTGGGCGCGGGGGGTGGAGCGACATCGGCGGGCGTCTCCCAACGGTCGCGGAAGACGAGGTCCTTCAGCGGGAGCCGCGAGCGCCAACCGACGGACTGGAGCATCGGCTCGGCGGGGAGCTCCACGGGCCACCCGAGTGTCAGGTAGGCGATGACCAGCACGCGCTCGGGGATGCCGAAGAGCGCGCGGAGGGCCTCCGGCCGGAGGATGCTCACCCAGCCGACGCCGAGCCCTTCGGCGCGCGCGGCGAGCCAGAGGTTCTGCACCGCGAGGCAGGTGGAGTAGGCGTCCGTCTCGCGCATCGTGTGGCGCCCGAGCACGTTCCCGCCGCGCTCCGGGTCGCAGGTCACGAGCACGTTGACCGGCGCGTCGAGGATGCCCTGGAGCTTCAACGCGGCGTAGGTGGCCGCGCGGTCGGCGGTGTAGGTGTGGGCGGCGTCGGCCGAGGTGGCGCGGACGTGCTCGTAGACGTGGCGGCGCAGCCCCGCGTCCTCGACGAGCAGGAAGTTCCAGGGCTGCATGAAGCCCACCGACGGCGCGTGATGGGCCGCGTCGAGCACCCGGCCGAGCAGGTCGGTGGGGACCGGATCGGGCAGGTAGGCGCGCACGTCACGCCGCGTGTGGATCGCGCGGTAGACCGCGGCGCGCTCCCCCTCCGAGAAAGCCGGTGTGACGCGCTTCATGTCCGCCATGCGAGGCTCCCGGCCAGGCTCGCCACCGAGCCGACGATGATGGTGGCGGGCGCGCGGATCTCCGCGACCGCCACGCGGCCGGCGATGTCGGAGAGATCGCCCCACACGACGCGCTCGCGCGGCGTCGTCGCCTCCTGCACGACGACCACGGGCGTCTCGGCGGGGCGGCCTGCCTGCACGAGCCGCGCGGCGACCTCCGGCAGGTTCGTCAGCCCCATGAGGATCACCAGGGTGTGGCCGCTCTCCGCCATCGCCTGCCAGCGCAGTGCGTCGCGGGTGAGCTCCTCGCATTCGTGCCCGGTGACGACGGTGACCGAGCCCGCCAGCGTCCGGTGGGTCACGGGCACGCCGGCCATCGCGGGTGCGGCGAACGCGCTCGTGACGCCTGGCACCACGATGTAGGGGACGCCGGCCTCCTTCAGGGCCTCCATCTCCTCGCCGCCGCGGCCGAACACGAGCGGGTCGCCGCCCTTCAGCCGCACGACCTTCCGGCCGGCACGCGCGTGCTCGACGAGGATGCGGTGGATCTCCTCCTGCTCGGCGAGGTGCTTGCCACGCCGCTTGCCGACGTCGACGCGCTGGGCGTGCTTCGGCACGAGGCGCAGGATCTCGGGCGAGACGAGCGCGTCGTGCACGACGACGTCCGCGCCCTCGAGCAGGTGACGCGCACGCACGGTGAGGAGGTCCGGGTCGCCCGGACCCGCGCCGACGAGGGCCACGAGGCCGATCACGCGGCCACCGTCGCCGGCTTGGGCGTGTAGAACCGCTCCACGCGCTCGGGGGGCGCGTCACCGACGACCTCGTCGAGGCGGGCGCCGTCGCCTGCGAACCACCAGGTCCCGGGCCCAGCGGGGTCGAGCCGTGCGCCCACGGCCACCTCGACCCCAGCAGCGCGCCAGCGATCCAGGCGGTCGTGGAACGCCGGCGTCGGCGTCTCCCAGAGGAGCCGGACAGGCCGCCGGCGCGCGACGCAGGCGTCGACCATCGCGGCCACGGGAGAGATACCCGAGCCCGCCGCGTAGAACGCCGCGAGCCCGTCCCCGTCGTCGAGACGGAAGCGGGAGCCCCATGGCCCGGTGAGCTTCAGGGTGTCCCCGACGCGCCGGCCCGCGAGCCACCCGGTGCCCGCCCCGACCGTCGCGACGAACAGGCGGAACCGCGTCTCGCCGATCTCGGCGAAAGACCACGCCCGCCGGAGCACCTCCCCGGGCTTCGCGGGGTTCGGCACCTCGGTGTGGAACGCACCCCATTGCCCCGGCAGCGCGCCGAGCGGCGCGTGCGCCTCCGCGACGAGCGTGAAGAAGCCCGGAAGCGCCTCCACCGAGACGACGGTGGCTGTCTTGATCTCAGGCATCGTCGGAGCCCGGGAACACCTCGTGGAGGAGGTCGTGGGTGTCCTCGATGTCGAGGTAGAAGCGCTCGACCAGCGCGGACAAACGCTCGACGTCGCGGAGCACGCCGCGCACGGTCACGACGAGCGCG
Organism: uncultured Enterobacteriaceae bacterium; assembly: GCA_964457335.1. Classification (GTDB taxonomy): domain Bacteria; phylum Myxococcota_A; class UBA796; order UBA796; family SXON01; genus CAJBVW01. The sequence continues at coordinate 59,421 of CAYWGD010000005.1, forward strand.
CGGTGGTAGCCGAGCGTCGGGTGGTCGGCGGGCATCTCGGCGACGCGAGCTTCGAGATCGTGGGCGGCCGCCTCGAGGGCGCGCCGCATTCCCGCGAAGTCCCGCGCCTCGGTCAGGCGACGCAGGGGGCCATCCGTCTCGCAGACGGTGCCCAGCTCGGCAAGCTCGTGGGTCAGCTCGGCGTCGGGGCGCGAGCCGAGGACGTGGTGGAGGGCGATGCGGAGGGCGGCGATCTCGTGGCAGGCCATTCAGGTCATCCGAGGAGGAGGTCGACGAGCCGGCCGACGGGCCGGTCCTCGACCAGGTGGGAGGTGAAGAGCTCGGGCACGTCCTCCGTGGTGACGCGCCGGTACCAGACGCCGTCGGGGTACACGGCGACGGCCGGCCCCTCGCCGCAGCGCCCCATGCACATCACGCGCGTCGTGCGGACGGTTCGCTCCATGCCGGCCTCGCGGAGGCGCGCGCGCAGCCCGTTGAGGACCGCGAGCGCGCCTCGGTCGGCGCAGTCGCGGTTGACGCAGACGAGCACGTGTCGCTTGGGAGGTACGTGGCTGTGCGTGGGGGTGTCGGTCGGGAGCTCGAAGTGCGCCTTCGCCTTCCGCAGCGCCTGCGCCCCGCCGAGGTCCTGCGCGAAGCCCTCCAGCGGCACGCGGTACTTGCAGGCGTCGCAGGCCATGCCCCCAGTGCCCGCGACGGCCTCGTCGACGCGCTCGAGCAGCACGTCGACGATCGCGGGGTGGGTACCCACCGGGTCGGCGACCGTGAGCGTGAGCCGCGGGTGCAGCGCGGCGAGCTCGGCCATCTGGGCGCGGAGCCGATCGGCGAGGACGCCCGGGTAGAGGAGGTACGGCAGGACGACAATCGCGCGGGGCCGGCGGGCGAGGAGCGCGCGGAAACCGTCTTCGACGTTCGGTGTGGTGACACCGACGTAAGCGACGCCGACCTCGAGGAGCCCGCGCCGCTCGGTGAACAGGCGCGCGAGCTTGTGGAGGTCGCCATTGGCGTCGGGGTCGGAGGAGCCGCGCCCCACGAGGAGGACGGCCGTGCGATCGGGCTCCTCCGTCGGGGCGACCTCGGCGAAGCGGTCGGCGAGGGCCCGGACCATGCCGGGGTGCACGCCGAGGGGGCGCGCGGTGAAGAACCGCACGCCGGGGTGGCGCAAGCGCGCGCGCGCCACCGCGAGCGGCACGTCGTTCTTCGCGTGCGCGGCGGCGAGGAGGACGGCGGGCACCGCGACGACCTCGTCCGCGAGCGCGGCGGCCTGGTCGAGCGCCGTCTCGGCGGAGGGCGTAGCGAGCTCGATGAAGCCCACGGTCACGTCGCCGGGAAGCCGGGTGGCGAGCGCGTGGACCTCGGCGTTGCCGTCACCCTTGCGGGAGCCGTGGCCGATGAGGGCAAGCGCGCGCGTCACAGCAGCCCCCGGAGGTCCACGTGGGCCTCCAGAAGGTCCGCGGCGGCGTCGAACGCCGCGAGCCGATCGGCCTCCTTGGAGGGCGGCACCGGATCGAGCCCGCGACGCTCGCGCAGCACGCCGATCAGCGCGCGGCGCACCGCTGGTGAGTCGAGGAGCCCGTGGAAGTACGTCCCGGCGGTGAGCCCACGGACGCTCCCGTCGTCGCCGACCAGCGGCGCGTCCGCAGCCGTGCGACCGAGATGGATCTCGTAGCCCTCGACGCGGAGCCCGGCGGGGAGGAGCCAGCGCCCGGTGGTCTCGCCGCCCGTGGGCCGGACGAGCTTGTCCCCGGCGTAGTCGGTCACGACCGGTAGCAGCCCCAACCCTTCCGCGTCACCGAGGCGGCGGCCGAGCATCTGGTAGCCGCCGCAGAGCCCGAGCACGGGCGTACGGTTTGCGAGCGCGCGGACCACGCGATCGAGGCCGCGCTCGCGCAGCCAGCCCATGTCCGCGACGGTGTCGCGCGAGCCGGGGAGCACCAGCAGGTCGGGGTTCCCGACGCGCTCGGGGCGGTCCTCGTAGCGAACGCCCACGCCTGGCTCGCGGGCGAGCGCGCCGAGGTCCGTGAAGTTCGACACCGTCGGCAACCGCAGGACACAGACGTCGACCTCCCCGGAGGTCGACGCGATGCCGAGGCTGTCCTCCTCGTCGATGGCGATGTCGCGGCGCATCGGGACGACCCCGAGGACGGGCACGCCGGTGCGCTCGGCGAGGGGGGCGAGCCCCGGCGTGAGGATCGCGGGGTCGCCGCGGAAGCGGTTGATGACGAGGCCCTTCACCCGCGCGCGGTCGCGGTCGTCGAGCAGCGCGAGCGTCCCGTAGAGGGCCGCGAAGACCCCGCCGCGGTCGATGTCCCCGGCGAGGAGCACCGCGGCGTCGGCGTGGTGCGCCATCGCCATGTTCACCATGTCGCCGGCGCGGAGGTTGACCTCCGCGGGGGAGCCGGCGCCCTCGATCACGACGAGGTCGGCGTCGAGGCGCGCGTAGGCCGCCGTGACGGCCTCCCACCACTCGGCGCGCCGGGCCCGGTATTCGCGCGCGGGCATCGCCCCGACCGACCGCCCGGCGACGATGACCTCGCTCCCGCGGTCGCTCATCGGCTTCAGCAGGACGGGGTTCATGTCCACGTGCGGCTCGCGCCCACACGCGAGCGCCTGCACGTGCTGCGCGCGCCCGATCTCGCCCCAGCCGCCGTCGCCCGTGCGTGCCGGGGCGGCGTTGTTGCTCATGTTCTGCGCCTTGAAGGGCGCGACCGCGATCCCGCGGCGGGCCGCGAGCCGGCAGAGCGCCGTGCAGAGCCAGGACTTCCCGACCCCGCTGGCCGTGCCCTGGACCATCAGCGCGCGCGGCATGCGGCCACCAGGTTCGTCGCGAGGGACGGGTTGCTGCCGAAGTGGGCGTGCACGTAGCTGCCGAGGACGCGCCCGCAGGTCCAGCCTTCCACGCCGGCGCCGGCCCGGCCGGTAGTCTGATACACCGGTGACACATCGCGTGTATCAGCAAGCTCGGAGTACCGGAACTCGTGGCCACGGAAGGTCGTTCCCGCGGGGCCGAGGAGCGTGTCCGCCGTCGTGACCACCTCGCGGTAGCCGAGCGCGCGCAGGCGGGCGCCCATCCGGGTGCGCGTCGGGAGCACGCCGCACATCGGGCGGTCGTCCAGCGCCTCGCCGAGGAACATGAAGCCGCCGCACTCCGCGTAGATCGGCCCTTCGAACGCGCGGATGGCCGCGCGCATCGCCGTGTTGGCGACGAGCGCGTCGGCGTGCGCCTCGGGGTAGCCGCCGCCCAGGTAGAGCCCGTCCACCTCGGGGAGGGCCGTGTCGGTGAGCGGCGAGAACTCGACGAGCTCGGCGCCGGCCTCTCGGAGGAGGTCCAGATTGTCGTCGTAGTAGAAGTGGAAGGCGGGGTCGCGGGCGATGCCGATGCGGACCGTGGGGGCCTGCGCGACGGGCACGTCGCCGACGGGCACGTGCTGGGCCAGCGCGAGGATGCCGTCGAGGTCGAGGTGCTCGGTCGCCCACGCTGCCAGCGCCTCGACCCACGCGGGCCGGCCGGCCACCTCGGCCGACACGAGCCCGAGGTGTCGTTCGGGCACGGCGAGGTCCGCGCGGACAGGCAGCGCGCCGAGCATCGCGAAGCCTGCCATCGCCTCGCGCAGCAGCTTCCCGTGGGGTGCGCGGTTGAAGACCACGCCCGCGACGCGCACCTCGGGCCGGTAGGTCGCGAGCCCGTGCACGACGGCGGCGGCCGTGCGCGCCATGCCCGACGCGTCGACCACAGCGAGCACCGGCGCCCCGAGCCACGTCGCCAGTTCGGCTGCCGAACCCTCGAGCGAGGTCGGCGAGCGCCCGTCGAAGAGCCCCATGACGCCCTCGATCAGCGCGATGTCGCCGCCACGGGCGCCCCGGGCGAAGCTCGTGGCGACGCCCTCCCGTCCGGTCATCCACCCGTCGAGGTTCCGCGAGGGCCGCCCACTCACGAGGCGGTGCCAGCTCGGGTCGAGGTAGTCGGGGCCCGCCTTGAACAGCCGCACGTCGAGCCCGCGCGTACGGAGGGCCGCGGCGATCGCGCAGACCACCGTGGTCTTGCCCTCGCCCGAGGCGGGCGCGGCGATGACGAGGGTGGGGATCACGCCTTCCCCCGCAGCTCGTTGAACGGGCCGACGAGGTCGGCGCGCTCCTTCGGCACCATGACCTTGAAGAGCACCTCGTCCTTCCCGTCGACGAACGCGACCATCCGCACCGTGCGCCCGGTCGCGTGGCCTGCCTTCGCGGTGACGAAGGCGCCGGCGAGCTCGGAGGTGTCGAGGTGCAGGTGGACGCGGTCGTCCTCGTCGTTGAGCCAGTGGCCACGCTCCCGCGCCGCTCCGAGGTCGCTCATGACCTCCGCCACGGAGCCGCCCGCGCGCAGAATCACCCGGATGCGGCCCCACGCGCGCACCGCGGCGAGGGCCTCCTTGCCGTCGACCCGCACCGTTCGGCCCGCGGCCACGAGCGCGCCGAGCGCCTGCCCCTCGGTGAGCCCGAGGCGGGTGGCGGCGGCCGCGAGCGAGAGGCCGCCGGCGTCGAGCAGATCGAGCAGCTCCTGCATCAGAACTCGACCCCCCGCTGGGCGCGGATGCCCCGCTCGAACGGGTGCTTCAGGAGCTTGTGCTCGGTCACGAGGTCGGCGGCCTCGACGAGCGCCTCGGGCGCGCCCCGGCCGGTACAGAGCACATGGAGCTCGTCGGGGAGCGAGCCGAGCCAGGCGAGGAACTCGTCCACGGGGAGGAATCCCTTCGACAGCGCGATGTTCACCTCGTCGAGCACGAGTACGTCGAGGCCGCCGGCGACAGCGGCCTTCGCGCGCTCCAGGCCGTAGGCGGCCAGCTCGCGCTGGCGCTCGTCGGAGCGGACCTCCCAGGTGAAGCCCTCGCCGGCGCGCTCGACCGGGACGCCGAGCCGCTTCAGCGCGGTGACCTCGCCCGCCTCGCGCGAGCCCTTGATGAACTGCACGACGTGGACGCGCATGTCCTGGCCGGCGGCGCGCAACGCTACGCCGAACGCGGACGTGGTCTTGCCCTTCCCGTCGCCCGTGTGGACGAGCAGGAGCCCGACGCGCTCCTTGTTTTCGGCGACCTTGCGCATGCGGGGGTTCGGCGGCTTCATGAGCGCACCGCCACCGGAGCCACCGACGCCCCTCCGGGCAGCGACGCCTCCGCAGCCCCCTCACGCCTCGCTTTGCGCTCGGCTCCGGGGGCGGGCTGCGCCAGCTCCCGCGCTTGCCGCGCGGGTCCCTCGCAGTGCTCGGGCCGCTGGCTCCGCGACGCCTCCGGCGTCCGAAGCGGCTGCCCAGAGGGAGCCAACGCGACGGCAATGGTGACGTTCCCGCGCTTTTGCTTCGGCACGAGGCACGTCGTGGCGCCGGCCCCCAACATCGCGGCGGGCTCGGAGACCCCGTAGGCCCCGACGTGGCGGAACACCGTTTCGGAACGCTGGAAGGGCGGGGCCTCCTGGTTGATGGTCTCCGCGCTGAACCAGCGCAGCGGGAGGCCCCGCGCCAAGGCGTAGGCGACGAGGCCCGGCTCGTCCTTCTTGAGCTCGATCGTGGCGAGCTCGCGGATCGAGCGGGGCGCGAGGCCGGCCTCGCCGAGGACGGCGTCGACCTCCCGGGCGATCTCCTCCTCGGGCGTGCCGCTGTTGCAGCCGATCCCGACGACGAGCGTGCGCGGGCGCAGCCAGATCGTCGGTGTATCGGTATGTATCAGCCGATGTGTCAGGCCCACGCCGGCGTCGAAGCCGTCGAGCGAGTCGGTGAGGTGGACGTTCTTCGACTGATACATCGATACATCGACCGATACATCCGCGAGCACGCCCACCCGCTTCCCGTCCACGAGCGCGCCGCTCACGACCTTGAGCGCGTCCCAGTTCTCCACGTCCGCGCCGAGCTGCTTGGCGAGCACGTCGGGGGCGAGCGTCTCGTTGACGTCCGTGCCCGTGGTCACGACGGGGATGGCGCCGACGGCGTCGCCGATGAGCCGGGCGAGCTCGTTCGCGCCGCCGAGGTGCCCGGAGCAGAGCGCGATGGCGAACTTCCCCTGGATGTCCATCACGACGACGCCGGGGTCGAAGCGCTTGTCGACCACGTGCGGCGCGATCATTCGGACGGCGATGCCCGCCGCGCCGATGAAGACGAGCGCCTCGTGCTTCGTCCACGCCGCGTCGACGATCGGCTGCATCTTGTCCTTGAAGCGGACGTAGTGGGCGGGCGCGTCCTCGGCGTACTTCTCGGTCACGTAGACCGTCAGGCGCGCGGGCAGCGCCGCCTCCAGCCGACGCGCGAGCGTGACGCCCTGCCGGGTGACCGACAGGACTGCGATGTCGTCGAGGCCGCTGGTGAGGCTCATGCCTCACCCCTCCCGACCGGCTTGCCCGCGTCGTCGAGGACGAGCGAGCGGAGCGGCTTCTGACCGGGCTTCACCTCGGTCGTCGCGAGGTCGTACTTGTTGGTGTACCCGCGCGGCGTGATCATCTTTCCCGCCGCGACGTAGGTGTTCGAGTTGCCGACGAGGATGGTGGTCAGCATCCCCACCTCGTGCTCGCACATGTGGGCGAGGTCGGTCAGCACGACGTTCTGGCGCTCCCGGTAGGCGCTCTTCACGATCGCGACGGGCGTCGTCGGCAGCCGATGGACGAGCAGCACGTCGCGCGTCGCCGCGAGCTGCCAGTCGCGGCGCTTCGACTGCGGGTTGTAGAGCGCGACGACGAAGTCGCCCTCGGCGGCGGCCTTGATGCGCCGCTCGATGACCGGCCACGGCGTGAGCAGGTCGGACAGCGAGATGGTGCAGAAGTCGTGGGTCAGCGGGGCCCCGACGAGCGAGGCGACGCCGTTGACCGCCGTGACGCCAGGGACGACCTCGACCTCCACCTCGGGGTCCTCGTCTCCCTTCCAGCCGCGCTCGGCGAGCACCTCGAGGGTAGGCCCCGCCATGCCGTAGACGCCCGCGTCGCCGGAGGACACGAGCGCCACGATGCGGCCCGCGCGCGCCATGTCGTAGGCGAGGTGCACGCGGTCGAGCTCCTCGCTCATGCCCTTGCGGTGGACCTCCTTCCCCTCGAGGAGGTCCTCGATCAGCTTGATGTAGGTGTTGTAGCCGATGACCACCTGCGCCTCGCCGATGGCGTCGCGGGCTCGGAAGGTGAGGTGTTCGTCGGCGCCCGGGCCGAAGCCCACGAGCAGGAGCTTGCCTTTCATGGGGTCTCCGAGGCGGGCGTGGTGGCCCGGCGGAAGCGGTGGGAGAAGTCGGCGGCGTACAGGCGGCTCTCGTGGCCGCCCTTGTGCTTCAGCTCGGGATCGAGCGCGGGTCCCACGAGGATCATGGCCTGGTCGCGCATCCGGGCCTCGCGGACCTGTCCGGCGATGGTCTCGAGCGTGCCCCGGAGGATGCGCTGGTCGGGCATCGAGGCGTACTGGACGATGGCGACGGGCGTGCTCTCGGGGAGGCCGGCGGCCACGAGCTCACGGGCGAGCTTGTCGGTCAGCGTCGCGGACAGGTACAGGCAGAGGGTGCCGTGCCCGGCGAGGTCCGCGAGCTTCTCGCCTTCGGGCATCGGGGTGCGGCCCTCGACGCGGGTGAGGATCACGGTCTGCGTCAGCTCGGGGATGGTGAGCTCGGCGCCCAGTGCGGCGGCGGCGGCGAACGCTGAGGTCACGCCCGGCACCACCTCCCAGGGCACGCCCGCCTTCTCGAGGCGGACGATCTGCTCGTGGATCGCGCCGTAGACGGTCGGGTCGCCGGTGTGGGCGCGGACGACGCGCTCGCCGGCCTTCGCGTGCGTGACGAGCCGGCGCTCCATCTCGTCGAGGTCGATGCCTTTGCTGTCCTCGACGGTCGCCCGGATGCCCGCGAACAACATCTCGGGCACGAGCGAGCCCGTGAACAGGACGTAGTCGGCCGCGTCGAGGAGCCGCCTGCCCTTGACCGTGATCAGCTGCGGATCGCCGGGGCCGCAGCCTACGAAGAACACCTTTCCGGGCTCCATTACGCCGTCTCCTTCGCGGCGCACACGCCGTCGCCGATGCCGCAAGCGGTCGCGGGGGTCTCGTCTTCGGCCTCGGTGTCCGCCACCAGTCCCTCGACGAAGCCCAGCGGGCGGCCGACGATCACGGTCGTGAGGTAGTTGAGGCGCCGGTCGCGGAACTTCTCGAGGTCGCGGGTGACGATCTGCTGCTCGGACGACCCGCGCGAGACGAGCGCGGCGGACTCGTAGCGGCCGAGCTCCTCGAGCAGGTCGATCACCTTCGGGAGCACCCGCGCGACCTTCATCAGCACGACGACGTCCCACTGTGTGAGCGCGTCGCGGAGCGCGTCCTCGTGCCAGGTGGCGGGGATGACGGCGATGCGCTGGTCGCCCTGCCCGAGCGGGATGCCGGTCAGGCCCGCGGCGGCGCACATGCTCGACACGCCCGGGACGATCTCGACCTCCACCTCGGGCGCGACCTCGCGGAGCAGCTCCCACACGTGGAGGAACGTGCTGAACAACATCGGGTCGCCCTCGGTGATGAAGGCCACGTCGTTGCCGGCGCGCAGCTCGGCGGCGATCTCGCGGGCGTTCTCCCGCCACACGGGGATGAGCGAGGCCCAGTCCCGCGACATCGGGAAGACCTGCGCGAGCCGCCGCGTCTGCTCGGGGACGTGCTCGCGGACGATGCGCCAGGCGTACGACGACGCGCCCGGCTTGCACGCCGGGTACACGACGACCGGGATCGTCGTGAGGATGCGGTGCGCGCGCAGCGTGAGGAGGTCGGGCGCGCCGGGGCCGACGCCGAGCCCATAGAACCGGCCGTTCATCGGGACACCTCCACGATCCACACGGGGTTGAGCGCCTCGAAGCGCGTGAGGTCGAGGATGGGCGACGAGCGCGCGATCGCCACCTGGGTGACCGACCACGTGGCACCCGCGGTCTTCAAGGCGGCGACGCACTCCGCGAGGTTCTCGATCGTCGCGACGTTCACGACGACCTTCCCGCGGCAGCGCGCGAGGATGCCAGCGACGAGCTCGCCCATGTTCCCGCCGGAGCCGCCGACGAAGACGCGGTCGGGGTCCGGGAGCGCGTCGAGCCCGTCCGGCGCCTTCGCGTGCACGACCTCGACATGCGGGGTGCCGAACGCCCCGACGTTCTGGCGCACGATCGCGCAGCCGTCCTCGTTCTTCTCGACGGCGAATACCTTCGAGGCTCCGAGCATCGCCATCTCGATCGCGACGGCGCCCGAGCCGGCCCCGATGTCCCAGCACACGTCGCCGGGCCGGATCCCCAGCGCGGCGAGCGAGAGCGTGCGGACCTCGCGCTTCGTGATGAGGCCCTTCCTGGGCATCTTCTTCTCGAAGTCGTCGTCGGGCGTGTGCGGAATGGCGGGGCGTGCGTGTCTCGGGGCGAGGAGCAGGACCACGTTCGGCTCGCGGGCCTCGATCGTGGCGAGCTCGGCGATGGGAACGGTGCGGACGCACTCGTCAGCGGTGCCGAGGCACTCGCACACGTGCGCGATGCCTTCGCGAGCGCCGAGGAGGCGGCCCACCGCGGCCGCCGTGTTCTCGCCGCCGGTCAGCACCGCGACCTTGCCGGAGCGGTCCAGCGCGGCGCCGATGTCCGCCATCGGCCGGCCGTGGATCGAGATCACCTCGGCGTCGTTCGAGGTGAGCCGCACGCGCGCGAACGCCTCCGCCACCGAGGAGGGCGCCGTGAGAATTTCGGCGTCCGGGAAGTGCCGGAGGACGGTAGTACCGATGCCGTAGAAGAGTGGGTCGCCGGACGCGAGCACGACGCAGCGGCGGTCCGCGCGCTCCGCCAGCATGGTCTCGAGCTCGCCCATGCGGCCGACGATGTCGATGCGCTCGTCGCCCACGTCCGGGAACAGCGCGAGCTGGCGCGCGCCGCCGAAGAGCACCTCCGCGGAACGGACGACCTCGCGGGAGCGGGGAGGGAGGTCGCCCCCCACGCCGATGCCGACCACCGCGATCATCGGAGGTCTCCCGTGGCGACGTTCATGAGCGCGTGCAGCGCGGCTACGGTGATCGTGGAGCCGCCCTTGCGCCCGCGCGTGACGACGAACGGGATGGCCGTCGTCATCAGCAGCTCCTTGGACTCCGCCGCGTTCACGAAGCCGACGGGCATGCCGAGGACGAGCGCGGGCGTGATGCCCTCCTCGCGATGGAGCCGGACGATCTCGAGGAGCGCGGTGGGAGCGTTCCCGATGGCGACGACGCCGCCGTGCAGGAGCGGCCGCGCCTCGCGCATCGCCTCGACCGCGCGCGTGGTCCCCGCCTCCTTGGCCCGCGCGATGACGCCGGCGTCGTCGATGAAGTCGTGAACCTCGCAGCCGAACGACCGGAGCCGCGGGACGGAGAGCCCGACGCGGATCATCTTCACGTCCACGACGATGGGGGCGCCCCGCTTCAGGGCCTCGCACCCGCTCGCGACCGCGTCGTTGCCGAAGCGGGTCGTCCACTTGAACTCGAAGTCCGCGGTCGCATGGATGACGCGGCGCACGACCTCCCACTCGGCCTTGGAGTGGTCGTGGGGTCCGACCTCCCGGTCGATGATCGCGAAGCTGTCGTCCTCGATGGCGCGCCCGAGCGCGGTCATCTGCCGGAGATCGGTCATGGCGCGTACCTCCCGAGCGCGGGGCCGGTGAAGTCGACGAGGAACACGTCGATGCAAAGGGGATCGGCGGCGCCACCCGACCCGCCGGGGGGCGCCTTGACGTGGGCGGAGAGCACGACGGACACGCGCTCGCAGAGGGCGTCGAAGAAGCCGGGCAGCCCCGCCGCGGCGACGAGCTCCTGGACGTGGCGGCCGGTGTTCGCCGCGGCGATGGCTTCGCAGAGGGCCGGGTCGGCGCCGACCCCGCGAGCGACCTCGGCGAGCAGGCCGGTGTTCACCTCGGAGCCGGCGGCGTGCGTCATCGTGCGCCCGTCCGCCATCTTCGAGAGCTTGCCGATCATCCCGACGATCGTGGCGCGCCGCATCCCGACGCTGGCGGCATGGTTGAGTGCGTAGCCGCAGAAGTCGCCCATCTGGACGAACGCGGGCTCGGGGAGCTCCGGCAAGAGCTCCATCGCGAAGCGCTCCGAGCGACCGCCCGTCGTGAGCACGACGTGCTCCGCGCCGAGGTTCCGGGCCACGTCGATGCCCTGGGCGACCGACGCCCGGAACGCCGCCGTCGAGTACGGGTGGACGATCCCGGTGGTGCCGAGGACCGACAGCCCGCCGACGATCCCGAGCCGGGCGTTGAGCGTCTTCTTGGACAGCTCCTCGCCGTCGGTGATGCCGATCGTCACGTCAGCGCCGCGGGGGGCCAGCTTCGCGACCTCCTCGGTGATGTTCTGGCGGGGCACCGGGTTGATCGCCGGGCCGCCGACTTCCAGGCCGAGGCCCGGCTTTGTGACGGTGCCGACGCCTCGCCCGCCGTGGAGCTCGACCACGCCGTCGTCGCGGAGGCGGACCTCGGCCCAGTGCTCGGCCCGGTGCGTGCAGTCGGGGTCGTCGCCGCCGTCCTTGATCACCGAGGCCCAGGCGGCGCCCGCGCGGCGCTCGGCCACCCGGACGGGGAAGCGCACCACCTCGCCGTTCGGGAGCGTGACCAACACGGAGCCCGCGAGGGTGTCGTACCGATCCGCTGTCAGCTCGGGGAGCGGCCCCTCCCACGGCTCGAGGCCCAGCCCGACGAGCACGCGCGTCGCCGCGCATGCCGCCGCGCAGGCGTTCGCGCCGGTCGTGTAGCCGGTGCGGAGCGGTCGGCCGTCGGGGCGGGTGCGGTCCAGGGGAGCCTCGTGGAGGCCCCGGAAACGGGAGACATGGACCGCCGCGGATCGGGGGCGCGCGGGAAGGCGCGTCCGAGGGACCAGAAGCCCCCCCGGAGCGCGAGGGGACGACTGGAGCGGCGGACGCGGTCATCCCGACACCGGGGAAGGTTGCGCCCACCTCCCGTCGGGGTCTCCCGGCTTAGGGCCTTTATCCCCGCCGCCTTCCCAGGTTTTCACCCAGTGGCATCCGTCGCGAGGACGGAGTGGCGAGGCATGACCCATCACGGTAGCGGGCCTGCGCCGGGTTCTCACCGGCTTCCCGTCGACCAGAGGTTGCGTCGGAAGGCTACCGCGGGGGCGGCGGGGATGCAAGCGGTCGGGCGGGTGGTGGTGGGCCGGGAGCGGGGCGACCGTCCGGCGGGAGTGCCGGTTCGACCGTCTCAGTCGCCGGCGCCGAAGACGGCGCCGCCATCGTCATCGCCCGGAGGGGCGGGTGATACATGACGATGTATCACCGCTGTATCGCCGCTCCGGAGGGCGGCGCGCCTCCAGGGCACCGACGACGGCCGCGGCGCCAGCCGCGGGCGCCACCGGGCGGTCGCACGGGCAGGACGCCGTCTGGCGCCCCTCCTTCGACGCTCCCCCCGCTTGACGACGCGGACCGCCGCGGTAGAGGACGGCCACCTCACTTCGGTCAACGGGAAGCTGGCGAGACTCCAGCGCGGGCCCGCCACCGTGAGCGGTCAGGTCCCGCCACACGCCACTGGGTTTTCCTGGGAAGGCGGCGGGAATGGAGGCCGCGAGCCGGGAAACCTTGCCGGAGGAACGGACGAGCGTGCCCCGGCGCCGGGTCGACGCGTCCACGGTGCCCCCGCCCTCTCGCCGGCCGCTCGTCCCTCGTGGGCCGCGCGGTCGTGGAGCCCGAAGATGAGCACCCGACCTCCGGACCGAGTTCGAATCGCGCTCCTGCACCTCGCCCCCGTGCTCGGGGACCTCGCCGGGAACACCGCGCGCGCGGAGGCGGCCGCGCGTGCCGCCGCTGCCGAGGGGGCGCGGTGGGTCGTGACCCCCGAGCTGTGCCTCACGGGGTACGACTTCACCCCCACGCTCGGCACGGAGTGGATCGTGGCGGCGGACGCCGATCCGTCGGTCGCGCGCCTGGCGGACCTCGCGGCGGAGCTCGGGATCGTGCTCTTCCTTTCGCACCCTGAGCGCGACCCGGCGACCCGTCGGCTGCACATCGCGGTCTTTGCCCTTGGCGCTGAGTCCGAGGGGCCGCGCGTCGGCAGGACGCTCGCCGTGCACCGGAAGGTTCAGACGGCTTTCGGCGCCGAGGCGTGGGCCAGCAAGGCGGAGGCGGCCGCGCCGGTCGTCGTCGACGGCGTCCGTGTGGGCCTGATGCTGTGCGCGGACGCCTACACCGAACGCGTGGCGGGGGCGCTCGCGGCGGCGGGGGCCGAGATCCTGCTCTCGCCCGCGGCATGGCCCCCGGAGCCGCACGGCCCCGGCGAGTGCTGGGCGCGGCGCTCCGCGGAGACGGGCCTGCCGCTGCTCGTCTGCAACCGCACCGGCCAGGAGCGCGACGGGCTGGACTTCGGCGACGGGGAGAGTGCCGTGTTCGTCGGGGGGGAGCGGCGGTTCGGGCACGTGGGGCCCGAGACGGGGATCGTGTACGTGGAGTGGGAGCGGTCCTCGGGCGCGGTGCGGCACCTGCGCGCGGCGACGCGTCCCGTCCACGGCGGTGATGTCGGACGCGCGGCCGCCGAGGTGGGGCGCGACCCGGCGGGCGTGCTCGACTTCTCCGCGAACATCCACCCGTGGGGCGCTCCGCCGGGCGTGCTCGCCGCCGCGCGGGCCGCGATCGACACGGCGCATCGCTACCCCTCGCCGAACGGGGAGCCGCTGCGGTGGCGCCTCTCCGAGCGGGTCGGTGCCGAGGTCGTGCTGGGGAATGGCGCGACGGAGCTCCTGCGCGCAGCGGTCGCGGACTGCCGGCGCGTCTGGGTCCGGGCGCCGTCCTACCTGGGCTACGCGGAGGCGGCCTGGCCTGCGGAAGTGCGGCACGGGGACGGCGCCGAGCCCGGCGACGCGATCGTCGTGGGTCGGCCCAACAATCCGGACGGGCACCTTCCCACCGTCGAAGAGGTCGCCGCGCTCCGGCGGCCCGGAGTGCGGGTCGTCGTCGACGAGTCGTTCCTCGGGTTCAGCGATGCGCCGAGCTGCGTCGGCCTCGACGGCGTCATGGTCGTCACGAGCCTCACGAAGACGTTCGGGATCCCGGGGCTACGGCTCGGATGGGCGACTCGGGTGGATCCGCGGCTCGTGCCGACGTGGACGGTCAACGCGGCGGCCCTCGCTGCTGGTCTCGCCTGCCTGGAGGCCTGGGACTGGCCGCGGCGGGTGCCGCTCGACGACTGGCGGACGGCGCTCGCACGGGAGCTCGCCGCGTTCGGGGAAGTCCGCGGGGCCGCGAACTTCCTGCTGCTCGCGCTGCCGGAGCCACGGGGGCCCGAGCTGCGGGCGCGGATGCTGCGGGAGCACGGCGTGCTCGTCCGCGACGCGTCGAACTTCACGGGGCTGGACGAGCGGCACCTCCGTGTGGCGGTGCGGACGCCCGAGGAGAACGCGCGGCTCGTGGAGGCGTTGGCATGCGCCTGCTCGTCCTGATCCTCGCGCTCGGCATCGAGCGGTTCCTGGGCGAGTACCCGAACCGGTGGCACCCCGTCGTGTGGATGGGAAACACGATCCGGGCCGTCGAGGGGTGGGCGCCGGCGTCGGTCCTGGCTCGCGACGGACCTCCCGCCACCGGGAGGTCCGCGCTTGATTTGCCCAGCCTCCTCTACGGCCTCGGCATGGCTGTCGCGATCCCGTCGCTCTACGGGGCGCTCGGCTGGGGCGTGTCGGTGGTGCCGGTCGTCGACGTCGTCGTGGGCGCTTTCCTGCTCAAGGCATGCTTCGCGATGCGTGCGCTCGGGAAGGCGGGTGAGGTCGTCGCGGATGCGGTCGACGCAGGCGACCTCGCCGGGGCGCGGGAGGGTCTTCGGAGCCTGTGCAGCCGTGACCCGTCCCGTCTCGAGGTCCCCGAGCTCGTCGCCGGGGCGACGGAGTCCGTCGCGGAGAACGCGTCGGACAGCATCGTGGCGCCTCTGTTCTGGTACGCCGTCGCCGGGCTGCCGGGCGTGTTGTTCTACCGGGCGTCGAACACGATGGACGCGATGATCGGGTACCACGGGAAGTACGAGTGGCTCGGGAAGGGGGCCGCCCGGCTGGACGACCTGCTCAACCTGGTACCCGCGCGCCTGACGGCCCTGCTCCTGCTGGTGGGCGGGGCGCTCTCCGGGGCGGACGTGAGGGCTGGGTGGCGGGTGATGCGACGGGACGCCGGGAAGACGGAGAGCCCGAACGCCGGGTGGCCAATGGCGGCGATGGCGGGGATGCTCGGCGTGGCGCTCGAGAAGCCGGGGCACTACCGGTTGGGCGATGGGGGTGGGGAGCTTCGGGGGGAGACGATTCGGCGGGGGTGGCGGATCGTGGTGCGGGGGATCCTCGTCGGGCTGGCCGTCGGCATTGGCGCGGCACTGACGGTCGCGGTGGGCGCCCCCGGCGGCCGGTAATGGAGGGCCCTTGCCATGAGGTGCGGTTTCCGCGGTCGACGCGCGCCGCGTCAGCGAATCGAGCCTCCGTCTGCTGGAGGCCCTCTCGAGCGTGCTTTGGAAGGGCTTGGCCGGTCCATACCGGAGGGGGTCGGACCGGCCTCCGACGCTCGAACAAGTCGAACACGGCCAGCCCACCCAGGAAGGTGAGAGCATCGCGAGGGGAGGCCGCACGTCGGTCCCGGCCCACGCGATCGCGAGGAGCAGGAGTTGCGCGACGATCACCCCACGGCGGGCCGGCGCGCTCTCGCACTGAAGGTAGTAGCGCCGGAATGGGCGGGGCCACGGCGCGAGGGAGACGTGCCGGAGCTCGTCGACGAGAGGGCGGCTCGCGCCGCGGCGGTACAGGCGTCCGCCGTCGCGGACCTCGTAGCTGTGAGGGACCGTGTGGCGGTTTCGGAAGGTGCGGGACACGGATGCGCTCCACGCCCGCCCGCGGCAATGCGGGACGGCGGCGTCAGAGCGAGCCGGGCGGGTACGTGTTTTGTTGCCTGGTTCAGACGATCGGCCAAGCTTGCCGTACGGCGTCGCAACCTGGGACCGTTCGCGCAACCCGGCTCGGTCTCGGCTTCCGCGCGCACCGGCCAGCGCTGCCGTGCTACCATGGCGGGAGCGGGGCGCCCATGATCCGCCTTTCAAACCTACTTCTTCTCGGGGCCGCCTGTGGGGACCCCGCCTCCCTCCCCAAGCAGGAGCCGGCCGGCTGCGTGGCAGCGAGCGAGGTGCCCTACGACGGCGTGGACCAGGACTGCGACGGCCTTGATCTCGTCGACGTGGACGGCGACGGCTGGGCGGGAGGCCCGTCGGGCGAGGACTGCGACGATGCCGACGCGGCGCGCCGGCCGGACGCGGAGGAGGTGTGCGACGGCGCGGTGGATGAGGACTGCGACGGGCTCGTGGACGAAGGCAGCCGCCGCCTGTACAGCGATGCCGACGGGGATGGCTACGGCGACCCGAACGCTCCCATCGACACCGTGTGTGAAGAGGTGCCGGGCTACGTTACGGAAGCCGAGGACTGTGACGACTCTCACACGGAGGCGAACCCTGCCGGCGTCGAGGTCGGGGAGAATGGTCTCGATGACGACTGCGACGGCTGGGCCGACCCAGGGACCGCCGTGTGGAGCCTGGGCGACCGGACGCTGGAAGTAGATACGACGCTACTCGTGGGGCGGCTCGATCTCGGCGCGGCTGCGGCCGATCCAACCTCCCTGGTGGTCGACGCGGGCCTGGCTGGCAGCGCTGCCGTGGACGTGGACGGGTCGTTCCGTCTGACCGTGAACCGCGATGCAACATCGCTCCTCCGAGTGCGCGACGCGGACGGAAACATAATCGCACTCCGGGCGATCCCGTTGTCAGCGCGCCTCCTCGGGCCGGGCGAGGTGACAATCGACCACGACGGCACGATCGCGGCCCTCTGGTTTCTGACCCCCGGGCTCGTCACCTCCGATCCGCTCGTGGCGGGACCGTTGCTGGGCCTGTTCCACGGCGCGGAGGATCCCGCGCAGGCCGCCGCGGCGCGCGACGCGCTCGAGGCCGCGCTGGCCGCGGATCCCGCCGGCCTCGGCGATCCGCCGGTCGAGGTCCTCGCGCACGTCGCGGCCGTGACCGACACCCTGATGGAGGCCCTCCCGCCCGAGGCACGCATGCGCCCGGCGTACGCCGAGGCCGTCGCGGGGGACCCGCCGAGCGCGGTCACATACACGAATAACGGGTTGTTCGCCGGAGCAGGCGCGGACACGGCCGACGTCGATGTGGCCCTCGAAGGGGAGTCCTGGCGCTACGCCTCGGCCAGCATCCGGGCCACGAACAACGGCTTTCGCTGGGTCTCCCTGTACCTCGACCCCGACGACACCAACACGAACGTCGTCGACGACGGCGACAGCGAGTGGCTCGGCCTCATCCCGGCACGGGAGTACGCGCTCCCCGGACCCGTCGAGCTCGTGTGGGACCTGGTGCTCCTGGGCCTGGACGCGGGCCTCTCTGGCGTCGTCGACCCCTCGGGGACAGACGTCCTGCAGATCTACGAGGATCACTGGGAAGAGCTCCTGGACAGCGTCGACGAAGCGCCGGAGCGCACGTGGGACTACACTGGCGCCGGCGCGCTGCTCCCCTATCGGACCGGTCGGGTGTTCATCGCCGGTCCCGGACATGGGGCGGGCACGGAGGCCGGCGATCGCGAGGCGCTTCCGGCTGTCGCCACGGTGCTGACGCAGGGGATCTTGCCGTTCGTCGAGGTGGTCGTGGGAGTGGCCGATCTGGTGCCCAACGACCGCCTCGCGGACTGCAGCGGGATGCTGACCGTCTCCGTGCCGCTGCTGGACGACCTGGTGAACGTCGAAGCACAGCTGTCGGAGGGGCGGGTCGACGAGGCATGGACCGCGTTTCAGGAGCTCCTGGCCGCGCTCCTGGTTCGCGACGAGCTCTGGGAGTGCGCCGGCGCGGGAGGCCTCGATCTCCCTTCCGTCTTCGGGGCGGCCCACAGCTTGACGCCGCTCCGGTGGGCCGACGTCGGCTCCGCGGCCTTGTCGTGGATCGTGACCTGGGCCGGCCTGCTCCACACGGTCGGCGAGGCCCCGGAAGGGGCGAGCTACGCCCTGTCGATCGTCGACCGCGACGAGGACCTCGCCATCGACCACCTGCTCGACGGCGACGACTGCGACGATCTCGACGCCGCGATCTCCCCGGATGCCACCGAAACGTGCGACGACGTTGACAACGACTGCGACGGGCTCGTGGACGACGAGGATCCCTCCGTGGCGGGCTCGGCGTGGCCCGTGGACGCCGACGGGGACGGCTTCGGTGACCTCTCCGCGACGGTCGTGGCGTGTGAGCTCCCAGGGGGCGCAGCGGCCGACGCGACCGACTGTGATGACAGCGACGGCACGGTGTACCCAGGCGCGGTCGACACTTGCGACGGTGTCGATCAGGACTGCTCCGGAGCCGACGACGGGTGCCCGGCAGCCTGTGAGGACGGGACGGACGACGACGCCGACGGCTGGGTCGATCTCGACGACCCGGGCTGCGCCGATTCGAGCGACGACGACGAAGGCGGGCTGGACGCTGCTCTGGAGTGCAACGACGGTCTCGACAACGACGGAGACGGCGCCGTGGACGTGTCCGATCCAGAGTGCCGTGCGGCTGGGGCGTTGGAGGACGGCACTGGGGGCTGGGCGACCATCGCCGCGACCAGCCCCGACACGACGCTGGGCGGCGGAGGGTACTTCGAGGGACTCGGCGGCTACGCCCCGCTCGTCACCGACCTCGACGACGACGGTGCCTCCGAGCTGATCGTCGGCTCGCCCTACGCGGGGGCGAGCAGCACCACCAGCCCGCTCGGGGGCGTGTACGTCTACGAGTCGATCCGCACTTCCGCCGGCGTTCTCACGGGATCGGTCGGCGGGGCGACGTGCTCCGCCGCGGGCACCAGCCTCGCGGTGGGCGACCTGGACGGCGACCTCGCTCCCGACCTCGTGATCGGGGCGCCCGGCTCCTGCGGGGCGTTCGGGGCGGCGTACGTGCTGCCGTCTGGCATGCCTACGGCCTCCCTCCCGCTGTCCTCCGCGGCGGCCACGGTCCAGGCCGCGAGCCTCGCCGACAACGCCGGTCATGTCGTCGTTGTCGGTGACCTAGACGGCGACACCCAGGACGACCTCGCGATCGCGGCGAACGGGTCGAGCGGCGGGCGTGGCGTCCTCCACCTCTTCCAAGGCCCACTGAGCGGCACCGTCGACTTCGCGACCCCTGACTCCGCCCTGACGGCGGGCCCCGCAGACTACGGGGTTGGGTACACACTGGCCATCGGCGACCCCGACGGCGACGGCATCTCCGACCTGGCGGCCAGCGCGTACGACACGGCCGCGAACTCGACCGTGTACGTGCTGGCGGGGGACACACCCTCGGGTAGCACGATGGCGGACGCGGGCGCCTGCATCCAGGAGGCATCCGGCCCCGTGTACCTGGGACTTTATGGACTGGCGTTCGGCGACGTGGACGGGGACGGAGCCGTCGACCTCGCAATCTCAGCGCCCTACGACGACACGCTCGCGACCAACGGTGGCGCCATCTATCTCTTCCTGTCGCCAATCGCAGGCACGATCACGACGGAGGACGCAACCGCAGTGCTCGCGCATGACGGCAGCCAAGAGTACGCCGGCCAAGCCCTGGCGGTTGGGGACGTGGACGGCGACAGCGTTGCTGATGTGGCGGTGGGCGCGCCATCGGCCGCTGCCAGTGGAGGCCTCGTGATGGTGCAGCAGGGGCCCTTCTCCGGCCAGCAGGATCTTGCCGATGCCGACGTCTGGATCGTCGGCAGCGGCGTGGAGGCCACCGGAACAGCGCTCGCCATCGGTGACCTCGACGACGACGGGCTAGGTGACCTCGTATATGGCATGCCCGGGTGGTCCCCGAGCGGGTACTACGGGGGGAGCTTCGGGATCTTTTACTTTCCGGTGCCGTAGGTGCGGGCGTCCGCTTCCGACCCACAGCGTCCGCCTCGCGCCGCGTCGAGCCGCGCCAGCTCCGACTTCGACAGCATCGCGATCACCCGCTCACCGCCAGTCGACGGCCTCGACGTCCTCGAGCCGATCGGAGAGGGGGATGGCGTGGATCGGCGTGTGTTGCGTGCCGGCGGCGCGCGCGACCACCTCGCCCACGGCGAGGACACTGAGTCGGTCGGAGCCGAGCCGTCCCGCGAGGAGAAGCGACCCGTCCGGCGACATCGCGATCGGGGTCCACGAGTCGAGGTCGGCCGGCCCGGTGGGTGCTTCCTCGGTGGGGCCGGAACGAATGGCCAGCGGGACCCCCGACAGGGAGATCTGCTTTTCGCCCTCTCGGGGCGGACCGTCCGCGGCGCGTCCACCCCCGATGGCCTGGTTGCCAGCATGGGCGACCCCGGCCGTCGGCCACGCGGAGCCGACGCCGTCGATGGGCACGACCCGCCCGCACGCGCGGAGGCCGCAGTCGTACTTGAAGTTGCCGGACCACCAGCTCGCGGCGCCGCCGGCGACGAGCCCCGCGAAAGCGTGAAACCCCGAGGCCGCCCACCGCGGCTGCTCGATCCAACCCTCCGCGCGCCGGCAGTACAGGCGCACCCCGCCGCCGCGCTCCGGACGCGCGCCGATGCTGGCCGCGCACGGGTTGCCCCCGGCGTCGGTGCCGACGAACGTCGTGTGCTCGGGCAGGTCGACCCTCGACCCGTCCTGGAGGACGACGCCACCGTCCGGGGTGGTCCAGGCCCATCGATCGCCCACGAGGCCGATGGCCCCCGACGCGGCGGCGGGGCCGAGCTCTGACACCCGGATGCCCTCGGAGACCACCAGGACGGCGGATGCCCCTTCCGCGCGGATCCACGCCACGCGGGAGCGCAGGGTGTCCACGAGGAGCGGCGCCACGCAGCGCTCGTACCCGCAGAATTCGCCCACCCGGCTCCCGGGGAGGCTCCTGACCCGCGACACCTGCCCCGTGCGATCGACGGACACGAGCTCCCGGGCCTTGGTGCCGGCAGCCGTGACGTAGATCCGGTTGTGGGGCATCGGCTCGACGATCTCGCGCGGGTCCGGCACCGTCGCCTCCTCCGCCGCGGGTTCCTGAACGAGGACGGGCTCGGGCTGCGTCACGTCGCTCCGCTCGGGGTGGCCGCACGCCGCGGCCAGGATGAGCGCCACGACGGCTGCTCGGGTCAGCGGCGGCGTGATCGTCGACCGGATCGCCATCTCCGCCGTCTATCCCCCGGCGCCGAGGCGGCCGAGCTCCGATGGCCGGCCCCCACCCTCGGGGCCACCCTCGCGGAGGGCGCCGCGGCGCCCTCGCCGGCGGACCTCCCCGCGCTCGCCGCCCGCCATCTCGATCACGGACCTCCTGGAGGCACGCGTCCGCCGCTTCGCGAGGTTGTCCGCAAACAGCGGATGATGAGGGAAAACCCGGTTAGCTGCTCCTCTCACGCCGCAGGAAGGGCTTGCGGCAAGCCCCGGGTCCGGCCGCATGATCAAGGCAGGACCCACAGACGAGGGAGTCGCGAAATGCGGGTGTTGTTGTTGACGTATGACTCGCGCGGGGGCGTCGAACCGCTGTTGGGACTCGCGGTGCGGTTGCGTGAGCTCGGCGCGGAGGTTCGGATGTGCGCGCCGCCGGACTGCGAGGAGCGGGTGGCCGAGGTCCGCGTGCCCCTGGTGCTGGCAGGCCAGCCGGTGCGCACGCTGGTGCACGGGGCGACGCGGCCATCGGCGGCGGACGTGCCCCGGATCGCGGGCGAGTTGATGGCCGCGTACTTCGACACGGTCGCCAGGGCGGCCGAGGGAGCTGATGTGCTCGTGGCGTCCGGCCTCCTGCCGGTCGCGGTCAGCGCGCGGTCGGTAGCCGAGAAGCTCGGCATCCGGTTCGTGGCGGCTGCGTACTGTCCCAGCTTTCTGCCATCGCCGCACCACGCGCCGACGCCGCTTCCGGGTCGGCCGTTCCCACCGGGCGTGACCGACAACCGGGTGCTGTGGGACCTCAACGCCCAGAGCGCGAACGTGCTGTTCGGTGCGGCGCTCAACACCCGCCGGGCGTCGATAGGCCTTCCACCGGTCGACAACGTCTACGAGTACGCCTTCACCGGCCACCCCTTGCTGGCGGCGGACCCGACCCTGGCCCCCTGGCGCGAGCCGGCGGACCTGGACGTCATGCAGACCGGCGCGTGGATCCTGCCGGACGAACGCCCACTCCCGGCCGCGTTGGAGGCGTTCCTGGACGCGGGTCCACCACCGGTGTACGCCGGTTTCGGCAGCATGCGCGCCCCGATGGACTTCGCCCGAGTGGCGATCGAGGCCATCCGCGCGCAGGGCCGGCGCGCGCTCGTCGCCCGCGGCTGGGCCGACCTGGCCCTGATCGACGACCGGGACGACTGCTTTGCCGTTGGTGAGGTCAACCAGCAGGCCCTGTTCGGTCGGGTGGCCGCCGTCGTGCACCACGGCGGCGCGGGCACCACGACGACGGCCGCCAGGGCCGGCGCTCCTCAGGTGGTGGTACCCCAGATTGGGGACCAGCCATACTGGGCCGGCCGGGTGGCCGAGCTGGGCATCGGCACGGCACACGACGGGCCGACCCCGACCCCAGCGTCCCTGTCAGCCGCGCTCGAGAAGGCCCTCACACCCGAGGTCCGCGCACGAGCGAGCGCCGTGGCCCGCACCATCCGCACCGATGGGGCGGCAGTGGCCGCGAAGCTGCTGCTCGACGCGGTCGGCCGAGCAAAGGCATCGGCGCCCGCGTGAACCACGCCCGGTCGAGCGCGGGCGAAGGTCCACTCGGCCCCGAGGACGGCAACGAGCGCTCACCCTCGCCCTCGTCCGCCCGATATCGCTCCAACGCCGCCCGCGGCTCGTCGCCCAGGGCCGGCGTGCTTCGTGAGCGTCTCGTTGACCGCGACGCACGCCGCGCATCCATCGTCCCCGCGAAGCGCGCGCCGTAGAGGAGGTCGGGGCCTCCGGAGGAGGGCGCGGACCTCCCGGTGGCGAGTGGACCGTCGCGAGCCAGGGCCGCCGTGGGCATCGCCTATCGCTCCTACCGCATCCACCGAAGCCACAGCCCGACCAGGCGCCTCACCCGGTCGGTGAGCCGGGTGCGCATCCAGGCGTCCCCGAGCCGCTTCCACACCTCCCCCCGCGTGGGGTACGGCGCGATGGACCGCGCGAGCCCGGCGGCGCGCACCCCCGTCGTCATCGCGAGCACGGCGGGGCCGATCGTGTCGCCGGCGTTCTTGCCCACGAGCGTGGCGCCCAGGATCCGCCCGGTGCCGGGGTGCACGTGCATGCGGGCGAACCCGCGCGTGTCCCCTTCGAGCAGGGCCCGATCGACGTCGTGGAGCGGGACGGTGAGCGTGAGCAGCCCCTGCCGTCCGGCCTCGACCGTGGGGCGGCGCGCCCCGTCGTGGGGGGCCATCTCGGCGCGGACCCGACGCAGCCGCTCCATGACCGCCCCGAAGTCCACCCGCACGTCGGCCGCCACCCCCAGGGCGCCAACCCGCCGCGCATCCGCGACGGCGCGCGCCGCCGCGATCAACACCTTCGACGGCACGCAGCCGGTGTTGAGGCAGTCCCCGCCGAGGAGGTGCCGCTCGACGAGCGCCACCCGGGCGCCGAGGCCCGCCGCCCCCATGGCGGACACGAGCCCCGCAGTGCCGCCCCCGAGGACGACGAGGTCGTGGCGCTCGGCCGGAGTCGGGCTCGTCCAACCAGGGGGGTGCACGTGCTCGACGAGCGCGCGGTTGTACGCGTCGTCCGGCGCGACGGCGGTCCTCGCGGTCACGCGAGCGCGCCGGAGCAGCTCGACCCGGAGCCCGCGGTGCAGCCGTAGCAGTGGCGTGCCGTGGTGACGGGGCGGTGCTCGAGCGCCTCCAGCCGGTCGATGTCCCAGATGGTAAGCGGGCCGCCGCCGACCGGGAGCTCGAGCACCTGGTTGAAGTCGCAGTCGTAGAGCCGGCCGTCCCACCCCACGCTGACCTGGCTCCGACACATGAGCCCGGGGACGGTGGCGGGGTTGAAGCTCTCGGCCAGCAGCCGCATGTACGCCTCGGCCTTTCCGGCGCGTGCGAGCGCGTCCGCGAAGCGGCGGATGGGCATGTTGGTGATGGTCAGCAGGTGGTCGAAGCGCACCCCGAAGGCGGCGAGCTCCGCCCGGTAGCGTGCCTCGAGCCCGGCCTGCGCGGGAGGAAGGAAGGCCCCGCCGGGGTTGTAGACGAGGTCGAGGATCCGGCCCGAGACGCCGTCGCCGTAGCCGAGCGCGCCCAGGCGCCGGAGCGCCTCGATGCTGCGATCGAACACGCCGCGCCCGCGCTGCTTCTCGACGTTGGCGGCGCTGTGACACGGGAGGCTGGCGACGATCTCGACGTCGTTGGCGGCGAGGAGCTCGGCGAGATCCTCCATGCCGGGCTCGAAGAGGATCGTGAGGTTGCACCGGTCGATGACGCGCCGCCCCATCGCTCGCGCCGCGGTGACGAGGCGGCGGAAGTTGGGGTTGAGCTCGGGTGCGCCGCCCGTGAGGTCGAGCGTGTGCACCTCGGGCGCCGCTTCGAGGAGCGCGAGGATGCGCTCCGCCGTGTCGGCGGTCATCGTCTCGGTCCGCTTGGGCCCGGCATCCACGTGGCAGTGGTTGCAGGCGAGGTTGCACCGCTTGCCGACGTTCACCTGGAGCGAGGTCACGCGCTGGGCGCGGAGCACCCCGAGCCCGTGCTCGGCGAGCGTGGCGTCGAAAGGCGAGCGCGAGAGGGGGGCGGTCATCAGCAGCACGCCCCATCCGGCCCGCACGCGGCCCCGTCCGTCGTGAGCGCGTAGTCCTCGCCCTTCGTCTCCCGCGGGTGCCGGAGGAGCGCGCCGGCCGTGCACGGGAAGGGGCGGCTCTCCTCGAGCGGCGGGAGCACGAGCGGGTGCACCGCCTCCACGTGGTCGCGGTACGGCTCGCGCGTGAGGATCTCGAAAGTCTTCTCGCACACCGCCGTCCGCACCCCGCGGCGGAGCGTGTGCCCGTCGTCGTCCACGACCTCGCGGAACGGCCCCTTGTAGATGACCGCCTGCTTCCGGTCGACACAGGGCCCCTCCTTGCCCTTGAACGCCTCGACGGTGACGGAGCGGAACTCGATCCCCTCCACCGTCCGCCACGGCTCGGCCGCGCGCTCGAGGATGCGCACGCCGTAGAACCCGGCATCTTCGAACGCCTTCAGGAAGAGGTCCTCGCGGAGAGCGCCCGACACGCAGCCGCTCCAGAGCTCCGGATCGGCCTGCAGTCGCGCCGGCACGTCCTCGTCGGAGGTGATGTCCGAGATCACCGCGCGCCCGCCCCGGCGCAACACGCGGTGGATCTCGGCGAACAGGGCCTTCTTGGCGCCCAGCTGGACGAGGTTGAGCACACAGTTGGACACGACCACGTCCATCGAGGCGTCCGGGATGAGCGGCCTCTCCTTGCGGATGCGAGCCATCGCCGCGTCGAGCGCGGGGAGGTCGGCGGCGCCCCGGACGGGGTGCTCCGCGAGGAACGTGTCGAGCGCGTCGACGTCGAGGGCCAGGTCCTCGATGCGCCCCCGCCGGAACTCGACGTTCGCGTACCCGA
The DNA here is from genome assembly GCA_964457335.1 of uncultured Enterobacteriaceae bacterium. Lineage (GTDB taxonomy): Bacteria > Myxococcota_A > UBA796 > UBA796 > SXON01 > CAJBVW01. The sequence goes on from CAYWGD010000005.1 coordinate 84,886, forward strand.
TACGCTCGGCCACGATCGGCGCGGCGCCCCGCGCGAGGGACAACATCGCGTCGTTCATGTCCACGCCGATCACCCGCCCGGTGGGCCCGACGACCTGGGCCGCCATGAAGCAGGCCTTCCCTCCCCCCGAGCCGAGGTCGAGCACGGCCTCGCCTTCGCGGACGTACCGCGCGGGGTCGCCGCAGCCGTAGTCCCGGGCGATCACGTCCTCGGGGATCACGGCGAGGAGAGCGGGGTTGTAGAGCACCGGGCAGCACAGGCTCTCTTCGCGCGCCTGCGCGGCTGCGGCGTAGCGGGTGGTCACGGCGGCGTGAACGTCGAGCGTCGGGTCTTCCATGGGGGCCTCGTCGATGCGGGGATGGTCCCCGTACCGAGCGTTCCGTTACGCCGCACGGGGCGCGTAACGGAAGGGCGCCTCGACGGACGGGAGCCGCACAACCCCGGAGCTGCTCCATGTCCACCCTCCCCCTCCCCCTCCTCTCGCCCGAGACCTGACCCAGGCGCTCCGGGACGGGACCCCTCGCCGACGCGGCGCGAGGCCCTCCGCCGGCTCACCGAGGCCCTCGTCGAGGACCGCGGCCACGCCGCCGCGGAGACCGAGGCGTTCCTGGCCGGGACGGCGCCGTAGCTCCAGAGGTCCAGCGTCCGGACCCGCGTGGCGTCGGGCGAGGAGATCGGCAGCTTCAGCGCCCGTTGAGGCCCCAGTCGTAGTCGAGGTGCTCGATGGGCCAGCCCTCGCGGGCCCCCTGTGCCATCGCCGGCGGGCCGTGGCGCTCGAGGAACGCGCGCACGCCCCCCGTCGCCTCGAAGTCCTTGCCGTACCAGTCGAAGATGCTGGAGATCCGGAGGACCTTCCGGCCCGCGTCGACCTGGTTTCGCGTGGTGTCCGCGAGGAAGGCGCGCGCCTGGTCGTCGAGCTGAGCGTCGAGCCTCGAGCCCACGTACGCCTCGCTCCGGAGCGCGGGGCAGCTGATGCTCGCGCAGACCACGGCCACGTGGATGCGCGGGTCCGCGAACTTCGGCCGGATGACGCCGTGCTCGATGTCGTCGAGGGAGATCGACTCCGCGCCCGTCGCCCGCATGGGGATGAACGACAACTTCCAGGGCGAGCCGACGGTGGTGACCTTCTTGATGCTCGTGACGCCGGGGTGGTCCACGATCAGCTTCACCGTCCAGGCGTTGTACGCGTCGAGCCAGAACGCCAGCGCCTCGTCCCGCCCCCACGAGGCCGTCGAGCTGACCGACGAGAGCTCCCCGAGGTACGCGTCGAGCTCGTCGCGTCCGGCGCCGCGGATCCCGGTGTAGTCGACCACCCCGTCGTGGACGTACCGGTGGAGGAGGCGATCCCAGCGCGCATGGGTGCGGTCGTAGGGCTGGCTCGGCACCGCGGCGACGGTGGTGCCGCAGCCGAGCAGGGCGAGCGCACCGAGCGCGCCGAAGAGGGAGCGGCGAGGACGCGGGGAGAGCGGCATGGCGGGTGCTCCGATGCGGTTGTCCCGCGCCCGGCCGCCTCGTTACGGCGGGCCGCGGCGCCGGGTCGCAGATTTTTTGGTGTAACGGGCGCGGGGGTACGGGGACTGTCGTTGCGCGCCCGCGCATCTGACCGCCGGACATCCCAACACGGGAGCCCATGACGCCCCAGCCCCCAGACCTCGTCCTCGCCGACCGGCTCGCCGCCGGCGACGAGCGCGCGTTCATCGAGCTCGTCGGTCGCCATCAGCGCGCCATGCTGGCCGTCGCCCGCACCTTCACCAGCAACCGCGCCCTCGCCGAGGAGATCGTGCAGGAGACGTGGATGGCCGTCGTCACGGGTATCGACCGGTTCGAGCGCCGCTCCTCGTTGAAGACCTGGATCTTCCGGATCCTGGCCAACCGCGCGAGGACCCGGGCGTCGCGGGAGGCGAGGACCGTCCCCTTCTCCGCGTTCGACGAGGCCGAGGACGGCGGGACGGCGGTCCCGACATCGCGCTTCGACGCGCGGGGGATGTGGGCCGAGCCACCCCGCCGTTGGGCTGAGACGAGCGCCGTGACGATGCTCGAGCGCGCGGAGGTCCGGCGCCAGATCGATGTCGCCATCGAGGCGCTCCCCCCGCGGCAGCGCGCGGTGCTCGTGCTACGAGACATCGAGGGGGTGGAGTCCGAGGAGGCCCGCGTGCTCCTGGAGATCTCCGAAGCCAACCAGCGGGTCCTGCTCCACCGTGCGCGCGCGGCGGTCCGGCTCGCCCTCGAACCCATCCTGGGAGGGAGCTGATGCTTACCTGCCGTGAGCTCACCGAGCTGGTGGACGAATTCATCGACGGGCGCCTGTCCCTCTGGGACCGGGCCCTGTTCCGGATGCACGTGGGGATGTGCGCCCCCTGCCGGACCTACCTCGACCAGCTGCGTGCGACCCGGCAGGCGCTGGGGAGCCTCCCCGAGCCCGAGATGCCCGACGAGGTGCGCGACGAGCTGCTCGCGCGCTTCCGCGACTGGAAGGCACGCTCGCCGACCGGAGGACCGGGGCCGGACGGCGAGACCTGAAAGCTGTAACGGCACGGGACGTGACGGGACTCTGCGGCACGGCATCCTCGCCGCACCCCGGAGTCCTCATGCGATTCGTCCACCCCCTCCTCGCCCTCTCGCTCGCCGCCTGCGCCGGCCAACCCTCCGACGAAGAGCTCGCCGCCGACCTGTGGGCCGAGATCGACGGGTACGACGGGTGGAGCCTCCCCGAGGGTTGGTCCGAGACGCCGACGCTGAGCGGGAGCCACTCCGGGGCCTACGTCGTCACCTTCTTGAACGACACCCTCTCCGGCTGGGACGGGTCCGGCGTGGCCCCCGAGGGCTCGGTCTCCGTGAAGGAGGCCTACGACGACGAGCTCGGCACCACGCTCACCGGCTTGACGGTGATGAAGAAGATCGCCGGGTACGACCCGGACGCGGGCGACTGGTTCTGGGCGTCCTACGCGCCCGACGGCACGGTCGGCGCCGCCGGCGAGGTCGAGATGTGCACCGGGTGCCACACGTCCGCGCCGAGCGACTACGTGTACGCGGACCCTCCGGCCGCGGAGTGAGCGCCTCGTCGCGGCGCGCGCGTGGTGGACGAGGGGCCGCTCGCTCGCGTGCTCGAGTCGCCGACGCGCGCCCCTCCTCGAGGCCTTCTCGCTCGACCACCCCGACCTGGGCGTCGTACAGGTGCTCGTGCAGGACGCCGACGCCACACGTTCGCGGTGTCGGAAGGCCTGAATCGCCAGCTCGTGGGAAAGGCACATGCGCGGGCTCGCCGATCAGGCGCCGCGCCGCCCGACCCACGCCCCCGCGAGCTGCGCCGACGCGACCGTGAGCACCGCCACCGCCGCGCCGCCGACGAGTGGGGCGAGGTCGGGACGGTACGCGAGCCACGCCGCCGAGCCAGCCACCCAGGCGAGATCGGCCGCCGAGATCGCGAGCACGTGCACGGTTCGCACACGCCGAGCGACCCAGCCCACGAGCAACGCGAAGCCGAGCAGGCCGACACCAGCCGCCCGCGTCACGGTCGCCGGCAGGTCCAACTGGCCGGCGAGCCCGGCGAGGTCGACGACGAGCGCCCCGCCGGTCACCGTGGAGAGCACGGCGTTGGCCCAGAGCCCCCACGCGGCGGGGTGGATCCCGTCGCCGCCTCCCTCCGCCACCTCCCGGCCCGCACGGCGCTTCCTCGCCGAGGGCTCCCCCGTCTCCGCGTAGACGCGCAGGTCGTCGAGCGTCCGGGACATCCGGACGAGGCGAGGGAGCAGCCCGACGAGCCGGAGCATCTCCCGCCCGTGGACCTCGATCGTCGCGACGGACTCGACCCGGCAGCGGTGCGCGCCGAGGGGCGTCACGGTCCAACGGTTGACCCCACGCTTCATCCACGGCGGGCGGACGACCGCCTCGTAGGTGAGCGTACGCGCCGCGTCGTCGAACGCGAGGACCCGCTCGTGCACGGTGCCGAGGGAGGTCTGGCACTGCCGCAGGTCGGCCTCCAGCATCCTCGACGCGTGCACGGGGTTGGCCCAGGTGGAGAGCTCCCCGAAGCGGGTCCCCACGAGCTCCCACACGGCGTCCGCGGGGGCGTTGATCTCGATCGCGAGCTTCATGTCCGGCATCCAGCACCTCGGTGGACCCGTCGTATCGGCGGAGGTAAGGAACACCATTCCCTCTTCGGGAAGGAAGGTCATGGACTCCCCCTTCGGCCGGCTGCTCCGGCGCTGGCGCACGACCCGTGGGCTCGCGCAGTTCGACCTCTCGCGGATCGCGGGGGTGGCGCCCCGTCACCTCTCGTTCCTCGAGACCGGGCGCTCCCGGCCGGGCCAGGACGTGGTGCTGCGCCTCGCCGACGCGCTCGAGCTCCCCCTCCGCGAGCGCAACCAGCTCCTGGAGGCCGCGGGCCTGCCGGCCGTCTACCCCCACTCCACGCCGACCGACACCCGGCTCGCGCCCTATCGCCGCGTCCTCGACCGCATCCTCGCCGTCCACGAGCCGTTCCCCTGCCTCGTCCTCGACCGCTGGTGGAACCTGCTCGACGCCAACGCGACGGCGCGCGCGCTCTTCGGCGTCGCGCCGCCGGTCCCCGCGGAGGCCCTCACGGACCTCCTGTTCGGCCCGGGCCCCCTCCGCGGGGCGATGGTGAACTGGCCGGAGGTCGCGTGGCACGGGCTCGAGCGGCTGCGCTCCGAGGCGCGCGCCGCGGGCCTGCCGCAGGAGCTGACCGCGCTGGTCGAGCGCGTGGAGGGCCACCTGCGCGGCGTGCCCCGGCCCAGGCTCGACCTCGTCTCCGGCGCGATCGTCGTCTGCCCGATCTTCGAGTTCGGCGGCCGGCGCGTGCGCACGATGTCCACCGTCACCACCTTCGGCGGCGCGCTCGACGTCGGGCTCGACGAGGTGCGCGTGGAGCACGTCTACCCGGCGGACGCCGAGGCGGAGGCGTTCTTCCGGGAGCGCGCCTCGGGCTAGTCGCGGTCAGTCCGGGAACAGCTTGGCGATGGCGCCGAAGCGGCCACCCTCATGGTGTGGGAGGGGACCATGAACGAGAGGAGCGGGAGGCAGCCGGGCTCGGGCGACGTACAGGTCGCGCTCCACACGAGATGACCGCCGGGCTTGGAGGAGGTCATGTATCCTGCCCTCTCGTGGCTGCTGTTCGGGGCCGCCTGCACCGCTGATCCGCACGGCGAGCCCGTCGTCCGTCCCGCCGTCCGACCCGACGCCGCCGTCGACCCGCCGGAGGCCGTCGGCGACACGGGCGGCCCCGTCGCGTCCGTGCCGAGCCAGATCCTCGACCTGACGAACTGGAAGCTGACGCTCCCGATCGGGGATCCCGGGGAGCCGACCGAGATCGTGCAGTCCGAGCTGGCGTCGTACACGATCGAGCCCTACTTCGAGGTGGGCGGGAACGGGGACGTCGTGGTGTTCATGGCCCACGCCGGCGGGGTGACCACCGACAGCTCCATGTTCCCGCGATCCGAGCTCCGAGAGATGACGAGCGACGGGTCCACCAAGGCTTCCTGGTCCACGACCTCCGGTCGCCACACGATGACGATCACCCAGGCCATCACGCACCTCCCCGACGTCGTGCCCCACGTCGTCGCCGGCCAGATCCACGACGAGGACGAGTACGTCGTGCTCGTCCGCCTCGACGGTCAGCGCTTGTGGGTGAAGAGCAACAACGGGTCCGAGGAGGGTGTGTTGGATCCCGCCTACGTGCTCGGGACGGAGTTCACCCTGCGCATCACCGCCGCGGACGGGCTGATCCACGTGTACTACAACGACCTGGCCAACCCGGCCGTGAGCGTCCCCTACGACACCACGGGGTGCTATTTCAGGGCGGGGGCGTACTCCCAGTCGAACACCGACTATGGGGACGCGCCGGAGTCCTACGCGGAGGTCCGGGTGCGCAGCCTCGTCATTTCACACGAGTAGCGGGCCGCCCCGAGCTATTCGTGTGTCACGACGAGGTCGCGGATCTGCACCTCGGCGTACGCCTCCGGCGCGTCGCCGTACTCCGTGTTGGATTGGGAGTAGGAGCCGGCCTTGAAGTAGCACCCGGTCGTGTCATAGGGCAGGCTCACCGCGGGCGTGACGAGGTCGTTGTAATAGACGTCGATCCGACCGTCCGCGGCGGTGATCCGGAGGGTGAACTCGTCCCCCAGCACATAGGCGGGATCCAACACACCCATCTCCTCCCCGCCGCTCTTCACCCACAAGCGCTCACCGTCGAGCCGGACCAACATCACGTATTCTTCGGCGTCGTGGATCTGCCCCGCGACGACGTGGGGGACCACGTCGGGGAGGTGGGTGACGGCCTGGGTGATGGTCATGGTGTGGACGCCGGACGTGGTGGACCACGCCGCCTTGTTCGCCCCTCCGTCGGTCATCTCCCGCAGCTCGGAGCGCGGGAAGTGGGAGCCGCTTGTCGTGACTCCCCCCGCGTTGGCGTGGAACACGACGACGTCCCCTCCCGGCCCCACCTGGAAGTACGGGTCGATGGTGTAGGTCCCGAGCTCGGGCTGCACGATCTCCGTTGGGTCGTCGGTCTCCCCGATCGGCAGCGTCAGCTTCCAGTTGGTGAGATCCAGGATCTCCCCCGGGAGGGTCGCGTCGGCGACCGCGGTGTCGACGGTGCCGGGGCCCCCCGGGGTGCCGGTGTCCCCTCCCGCCGCGGTGTCGTCCCGAGCCGCCGTGTCCGCCGCGTCGACCTGCCTCGGATCCGCGACGCAGCAGGAATCGGAAGGCTCGCCGTCCGCACCGGACGCGTCCGCGCAGCCGGCGGCCACGAGCAGCCACCAGAGGGTGGAACACACAACGCTCTCCATGTCTTGGTGGCAGGGTATCGCTCGGTGTGCGAGCGCTGCAACCCCGCTGCTCCGAAAACTCTCTTCGCCTCCCAAACGATTTCGCTGCAACCTCGGGAGTCATCCAGCAGCCCGGGACGACCTCGACCCCCTCCGTGCGCGCCGAAAGGCCCCGGGGAACCCCCTGGCTGCCTGCCTTTCTCCGGGCCCGGCGGTCAAACATTGTCTCCGAGCGGAACCCCCGCGTGCGCAGGCGCGGGTCGCTCAGCCGCGGGGTGCCCGTGCGCCTGGAGTTCGGCCCGGCTTATCCCGGCGAGGCGGCCGCGGCGCGAGGCCGACCACGACGAAGGGGGGCGTGTGACGCCTGCATCCGGGGACGCCCCTCGACTTCACCACGGCGGACAATAGGATTCTCGATGTCTGCCTGCGCTGCCGGAGCAGGATCCAAGCCATTCGTGCCGACAGGGGGAACTATGCGCAGCTCGATCTACACGTGCTTCGCGGTCGCCGCGGTCCTCACCACGAGCATCGGCTGCAGCACCAGCCCGCCCACCGGGGGGCCGCCGGCCCCGCCACCGCCAACGGACGACGAGCGTGGGGAGCCGCCGGGTGCGCCCCTCGAGCGGCCCACCTTCCACGTCGAGCCGCCGGCGTTCAGCGTCGAGCGCGGCTTCTTCGACGCCCCCGTCTCGGTGGAGCTGACGAGCCTCCTGTCGACCATCTACTACACGACGGACGGGAGCACCCCGACGCCCACGACGGGCATCCCGTACACGGGGCCCATCCTCATCGAGACGACCACCCCGCTCCGCGCGATGGCGGTGGGCCCCGGCGGCGTGAGCACGCCCGCCGTCACCCACACTTACATCTTCCTCCGGGATGTCATCCGGCAGCCGGAGGAGCCCCCCGGCTACCCCTCGAGGTTCGCGGCCGACGACGAGCTCGGCCCCTACCCCGCCGACTTCGAGCTGGACCCCGAGGTGGTCGAAGACCCGCGCTACAGCGGGATCATCGAGGACGCCTTCCTCGACCTGCCGACGGTCTCCATCGTCACGGACATCCCCAACCTCTTCGACGAGACCACGGGGATCTACTACAACCCGAGCGAGGTGGGCGACGCGTGGGAGCGCCCGGCCGGCGTGGAGATGTTCGACCCGGTGGACGGGACCTTGTTCTCCGCCAACGTCGGGATCCGCATCCACGGGCAGGCCAGCCGCAAGCCGTCCTGGACGCCCAAGCGGGGGTTCCGCGTCTATTTCAGGACGGCGTACGGCCCCGATCGGCTGAAGCTCGGGCTGTTCCCGGAGCCCGGCGCGGTGGCCTCCTTCGACACGCTCGTGCTCAGGAGCATCGCGAACTACTCCTGGATCAGCTGGAACGCCTACCAGCGCGAGCACGCGCTGTACATGCGCGACGAGTTCGCCCGCCGCACCCAGCTCGCGATGGGGAACACGGGGGCGCACGGGCGCATGGTGCACACCTACGTCAACGGCCTCTACTGGGGCATCTACAACCTCACCGAGCGGCTCGACGGCGACTTCCTGGCCGACTACCTCGGCGGAGAGTCCGTCGACTGGGACCTCGTCACGATGGTCAACGGCGTGCTCGAGGCCTCGGAGGGGGACCTCGTGGCGTACGAGGAGATGTTGGCCCTGGCGAACGACGTCTCGAGCGCGAGCGGCTACGAGGCGTTCTGTCAGTTGGTCGATGTCACCAACCTGATCGACTACCTCATCCTGATGCATTGGGTCGAGAACACGGACTGGCCGCAGCGCAACTGGTACGCGGCGCGCCGCCGCGCCGAGGGGGCGAAGTTCATCTTCATCGCCTGGGACGCCGACACCTCGCTCAAGAGCGTGGACGGGGACATCGTCTCCGTGGACCTCGCCGGCAGCCCGCAGGGGCTGTTCCACCAGCTCTCGCAGAACGACGAATTCCGGATGCTCTACGCCGACCGGATCTACGCCCACCTGTACAACGACGGCGCGCTCTCGACCGACGTCGCCACCGCGCGCTTCCGCGAGCTGGTGGACCCGCTGGAGCTGGCGGTCACGGCCGAGTCCGCGCGTTGGGGCGACTACATCCGAGACGTGTACCACCGCCCCGACGCGGACCCGGGGGTCATGGACCTCTACACACCCGCCGACCATTGGACGCCGACGCGCGACCAGATGCTCGCGGACTACTTCCCCCACCGCACGGCCAACGTCCTCGGGCAGTACCGGGCGGCCGGGCTCTACCCGGACATCGAGCCCCCGCAGTTCAACCAGGAGGGAGGCGACGTCCCCTCCGGCTTCACGCTCGAGATCGACAACACGCCCAACGCGGGCCTGGGCACCGTGTACTACCGCCTCGACGGTGGGGACCCGCGCGAGCCGGGGGGCGCGATCGCGAGCGTCGCGCTCACGGGAGAGGACCTCGCCTCGGTCCCGATCACCTCGACCACCCGGGTCCTCGCACGAGTGCTGGACGGGGACACCTGGAGCGCCCTCCACACGGCGACCTTCACGGTCGCGGACCCGTAGAGCCCGTGGTCGCCCGGCCCTCCCCCGGGTACGTCGGAGCGCCTGGAGGAACCCCATGCGCATCCCCGGCAAGGTGTTCGTCGTCACCGGAGGCGGGAACGGCATCGGTCGCGAAGTGGTGCTGAAGCTGCTCGAGCGGAACGCGCGCGTCGCCGCCGTCGACGTGAGCGCGAAGGGCCTCGCGGAGACGGTCGCGAAGGCCGGCGCGGCGAAGGACCGCCTGTCCACCCACGAGCTCGACCTCACGGATCGCGCGGCCGTCGAGGCGCTGCCCGCGGCGGTGATCGCGGACCACGGCGCCGTCGACGGGTGCATCCTGGTCGCCGGCATCATCCAGCCGTTCTCGACCATCGCCGAGCTGCCCTACGACGCGATCGAGCGCGTGATGAACGTGAACTTCTACGGGCCGCTCTACGTCACCAAGACGTTCCTGCCGCTCCTGCGCGAGCGCCCCGAGGCCCACCTCGTGGCCGTGTCGAGCATGGGCGGGTTCGTGCCGGTGCCCGGGCAGACCGCCTACGGCGCGTCCAAGGCCGCGCTCCACCTGCTCTTCGACGGCCTGCACTCCGAGCTGATGGAGACCGACGTGCGCGTCACCATCGTGTTCCCCGGGGCGGTCGGCACCGACATCGCCGCGAACTCCGGGGTGACGTTCGCGGCGGAGCCCGGGGACGCCGCCTCGTCGCACATCCCGATGCTCCCCGCGCCGGAGGCGGCCGAGCAGATCCTGCACGGCATGGAGCAGGACAAGTACCACGTGCTCGTCGGCAACGACGCCCGCGTGATGGACGTGCTCACCCGCATCGCGCCCGAGCGCGCGGCCCGGCTGATCTGGCAGCAGATGCGGTCGCTGCTGAAGGACGAGACCGACCCCACGACGTGACGCCGGCTCACGCGGCCGCTCCTCACGGAGGATAGCCGCACACCCATGTCCTCCTCGACCCCGCGGTTCATCCACTGCAACGACATCGACGGCGTCCGCTACACCTGGGACGTCCGCCGCCTGTGGCAGCTCGCCGCCGACCTTCCGGTCCGGGAGGTCGTGGTGGCGGACCTGCCGGGCGTGGACGAGAACTGCTGGTTCCACGTGGACGAGGCGCCCACGATCCGGAACGTGGTCGGCCACCTGAAGCGCGTCCTGGCCGCCGACGTGGAGCGGCCCATCATCCTCAACGTGGACGGCACGGTCATGGACGGCCTCCACCGCGTCGCGCGCGCCCTGCTCGAGGGGCGCACGACGCTGCCGGCCGTGCGCTTCGAGACCATGCCACCCGCCCAGGCGGCCGAGCCCTCGCCGCTCCGGTAGGCGCGGACGACCGGGTTCCCGCGTTCAGGTGCCGGGCCCCCGTGACCCACCGTGACGCCCGCTCGCGGCAGCGGACGAAGGGCGTGGGCACGCTTGGAGGGGGTGCTCGATGGTGGCTTGCCTCGTGTTCTTCCTCGCGCACTGGCAGCTCTCCCTCTTCTTCCAGAGCTTCTTCCTCCACCGCTACGGCGCCCACCGCCAGTTCTCGCTCGCGCCGGGCTGGGAGCGCGTCTTCCACCTGTGCACCTGGGTCAGCCAGGGCTCGAGCTACATCGCGCCGCGCCCCTACGCGATCCTGCACCGGATGCACCACGCCTACGCGGACACGCCGGGGGATCCCCACGCCCCCGCCAACCACGGCAACGTGTTCGCCATGATGTGGAACACGGCGAAGGTCTACGAACGCATCCGCCGGCGGAAGCTGCCGACGGAGCCACACCTGTCCGGCGATTGCCCGGAGTGGCCGCTGCTCGACGAGCGCCTGAACGGTCTCGGCGTGAGCCTCGCCTGGGCCGGGCTCTACACGCTCTTCTACCTCCAGTTCGCGACGACCCCCTGGCTGTTCGTGCTCCTGCCCGTCCACTTCGTGATGGGTCCCGTCCACGGGGCGATCGTGAACTGGTGCGGACACCGGTACGGCTACCGGAACTTCGCGCGCGCCGACGACTCGCGGAACACGCTGCCCGTCGACCTCCTCACGGGCGGCGAGCTGCTCCAGAACAACCACCACCAGCGCCCGACCCGGCCAGACTTCGCGGCGCGCCGCTTCGAGCTCGATCCGACCTGGCAGGTCATCCGCGTGCTCGCGGGCCTCGGCATCGTCCGCCTGCCAGACCGAGCCTGAGGAGGCCTCACACGGGCTCGAGCACGGCGGCCTGCTCCCAGGCGTTCTTCTGCTTGTCGGCGTCCGCCCTCAGCAGGACCGCGCGATGGCGGGCCTTCTCCAACGCCTTGTGACAGGCCTCGGCCTGCTTCACGAACGCCTGGAGGTTGGCGTCGCCGCGCGGCTGATCCGAGGCGAGCAGGCGCGCCCGTGCGAGCTCGTAGTCCGCCTCCGCCGCCCACGCGCCCGCGTTCATCTCTTCCTCTCGAGCCTCCGCCGCCGCCACCTCGGAGCGCAGCCACGCGATCTGCTTCTCGAGGAGGTCCTTCTCCCCGCGGGCCGCGGCGACGGAGCGCTCGGCGTCCTGGGTGCCCGACACGTCGGTGTGCGCACGGGCGGAGCTCCGCTCGGCCTTCGCGAGCTTCACGTCGGCCTTCGCGCCGCCACGCCGCGCCGCGATCCGCTCGTAGTCGTCGCGAGCCGCCCGCGCGGCGAGCCGGGCGTCGGTCGCGGAGAAGTGACAACGCAGCAAGGCGTGTCGGGTGTCCTCCAGCGTCGCGAGGGCCGCGTCGTCGAACCGGGCGAGGTCGGCGGGCTTCACCCGGACCGTGACGGGGTCGTTTCCGAAGATGGGCATCTGGGTCGTCCTCCCTCGCGGGATCGTAGGTCCCGCCGCCACCCGGAGCGTCCCCGCCTCCAGGTTTGACGCGCCCTTACGCGGCCCCGCCCCTTCGAGCCGCAGCTTTGGGGGAGCACCCGGCCTCCCTGTCGTGGCGTTCCGGACGAAGGAGGTCCGTTCCCGTGGAGAGGTGGTTCCTCATCGCCGGCGCGCTCTTCCTGCTCATGGGCATCGGGGGCTCCTTCCTCCAGCGCCTCCCCCTCACCACCGCCATCCTCTACCTCGCGGCGGGGGTGATGCTGGGCCCTCCGTTCGCGGACCTCCTCCGCCTCGACCCCATCCGTGACGCCACGCTGTTGGAGCGGGTCACCGAGATCGCCGTGCTCATCTCGCTGTTCACCGCGGGCCTGAAGCTGCGCCTCCCCCTGTCGCATCGCGAGTGGCGACTCCCGGTGCGCCTGGCGACCGCCTCGATGGCGCTGACGGTGGGCCTCGTCGCCGTCGTGGGCGTCGTGACCCTGGGCCTGCCGCTGGGCGCGGCCGTGCTCCTGGGGGGCATCCTGGCGCCGACCGACCCCGTCCTCGCCTCCGACGTGCAGGTGACCCACGCCCTCGACCGCGACCGCGTGCGCTTCAGCCTCACGGGCGAGGCCGGGCTCAACGACGGGACGGCGTTCCCGTTCGTCTTCCTGGGGCTCGGCCTGCTCGGGCTCCACGACCTGGGAGCCCTGGGCTGGCGCTGGCTCGTCTTCGACGTCGTGTGGGCGGTGTCGGCGGGCCTCGGCGTCGGGTGGGCGCTGGGCGTCCTCGTGGGCCACCTCGCGCTCCGGGTCCGGCGGCAGCGCGCGGGGTCCGTCGGGCTCGACGACTTCCTCGGCCTGGGCGTGATCTGCCTGGCCTACGGCGCGGCCCTCCTGCTGGAGGCCTACGGCTTCCTCGCGGTCTTCGCGGCCGGCCTCGCGTTGCGGAGCATCGAGCGGCGCACGGAGGCGTGCGAGCCCGCCGCCGACGGCACCCCGGGCGAGTGCGCGCCCGCCTACATGCTCCGCGGGCTCATCGGCTTCAACGAGCGCCTCGAGCGCGTGTCGGAGGTCGCGGTCGTCGTCCTGCTGGGCGCCATCCTCGCGCAGCAGGTCCTCGCCTGGGAGGCGATCGGCTTCGCGCTGCTGCTCGTGCTGGTCCTGCGGCCGCTCTCGGTCGGCGTGCTGCGCGCGCCCGCGAGCCTGGAGCAGCGCGCGATGATCGCGTGGTTCGGAGTGCGCGGGATCGGCTCGCTGTACTACCTCAGCTTCGCGATCGGACACGGGGTCCCGGTCGAGCTCGCCCAGCGGCTCACCAGCCTCACGCTCGCCGTGGTCGCCCTCTCCATCGGGCTGCACGGGCTGTCGGTGACGCCGCTGATGACGGCGTACGGCCGTCGGACCCGCGCCATGCCGCCCGCGTAGGGCGGTGACTAAGGGAGGTACGGCGCTCCGAGGCACCATGAGCACCGTCACGAAGCTGGCGCTGGGGATGATGGGGCGGCTCCGCCCGAAGCCGGCGCGCGGCGAGGGGCCGGGCGCGATCGTGCTGCCGCCGCCCCGCCGGGAGGGCGGCATGCCGCTGATGCAGGCGCTGGCGGCGCGGCGCTCGATACGCGAGTTCCGGTCCGACCCGCTGCCGCTCCCCCTGCTCTCGAGCCTCTTGTGGGCCGCCTGGGGCATCAACCGCGCCGACGGGCACCGCACGGCGCCGTCCGCGATCGACGCCCAGGAGATCGACCTGTACGTGGCCCTGCCCGAGGGCGCCTACCTCTACGACGCCGCGTCGCACGCCCTACAGCGGGTGGCCGCGACCGACCTGCGCCGCGTCACCGGCTACCAGGACTTCGTGGACGACGCCCCGCTCGACTTCGTCTACGTGGCCGACCACGCGCGCATGGCGCTGATCCCCGTGGCCGACCGGGAGAAGTACGCCTCGGCGGCGGCGGGCGCGATCACGCAGAACGTGTACCTCTTCGCGGCGAGCGAAGGGCTCGCGACGGTCATCCGGGGGTGGATCGACCGCTCCGCCATCGCCGACGCGCTCGGCCTCGAGCACGACCAGCAGGTGCTCCTGGCGCAGACGGTCGGGTTCCCGAAGGGCTGACCTACTCGCACCCCCCCACCCGGTAGAGCCCGATCTCCAGGGGCCCGGGCGGCAGCACGACCCACCCGTCCGTGGCGGAGGAGGCCGCCGTGACCGCGAGGGGCTCGAACGCGCACGGCATCGGCGGCCACGTCGCGGCGGCGGCGTCCGCGAAGCCGCGCCAGTAGAGCGCGCCCTCCACCACCGGGGTGCTCCCGAGGGGGCGCCACCGGCCGGGGGAGACGGCGTCCGCCCAGCGCCCGAACTGGCGAAAGGGGTCCTGATCCGGGCGGTACAACACGAGGGCGTCGTCGGGCATGTCGCGCAGGTGCGCACGCAGGAACGTGTACTCGTGGGCCCACGCCCACCGGCCGTCGAGGGGCGCGCGCGCGAACCAGAGGCTCGCCGCGAGGGCGGCGCCCCACGCGACGAGGCGGGGCCGGGCCAGCGGGGCGAGCGCGGCGCCGGCGAGCACGGCGGCGAACGCCAGGCCGGGGAGCTGGAAGCGGACGGGATCGGCGAGGGGGGTGGTCTTCGGGAGGACGACGAGGAGCGGGACCAACAGGGCGGCGAGGGGGGCGGCGAGGCGCCGATCGCGCCGCGCCCCGAGGGCCCCGAGGAGGACGAGCACGGCGAGCGCCAGGGGGCTGCGCGTCGGGTCGAGGAGGACGGCCGGGTGGTGGCGACCCACGGCCACGAGGTCGGCCAGGAAGCGCGGGTCGGCCCATCGGCTCCACCCGAGGATGCCCGCGCCGGTGCCGACGGCGCCCGCGCTCGCGAGGATTTCGGCCCAGCGCCACCCGCAGAGCGCCAGCGCCAGCACGAGCGGCGCCCAGGCCCGCCGCCATGCGAGCACGCCGAGCGGGACGAGCGCGAACGCGCCCTGCTCCGGCCGGAGGTGGGCGACCAGCCCGATCGCGAGGGCGGAGAGCCACGCCTCCCGGGGCGGCCCGAGCGCGCTCGCGACGGCGACCACCTGGAGGAGGCCCACGAGCACGAACACGTCCTCCATGCCGGCGACGGCGACGGCGAGCGGGTGCGCCGCGAGGAGCACGGCCGCGCCGGCCACCCCCCGACCGGACAGCCCGGCCCGCCGCGCGAGCGCCACGGTCCACGCGACGGTCAGCGCCGAGAAGCCGATGTTCGCAGCGTGGACGAAGTGGTCGGGGCGCCCGAGCGCGCGCCAGGCGAGCCCGAGGAGCGCGGGCCAGGTCTCGCCGTAGTAGGGGTCGGGATCCCAGAGCCCGCGGGCGCGGAGGAGGCGCTCGTAGGCGGCGTCGCCGCCGAGGAGCACGGTGGGGGCGGACAAGGCGGCGCGCACGGCCAGCGCGCCGAGGCCCGCGGCGACGGCCACGCGGTCGCGCGGCAAGAACCACGCGAGGAGCGCGAGGAACGGCACGACGACGGCGTGCAGCGGGCGCCACCGCCATTCCGGGAGGGGCTCCCACGGCGGCGCATCGTCGGCCCGGGCCTCGGCGCCGCGCGGCTTCTCGGGCGCGAAGGTGGGCGGGTGGTCGGCGAGGCGGGCGCCGGCCTGCGCCACCACCCGGGGCAGCCGGGCCCCCACGAAGCGAGCGGCGTCCACCCAGAGGTCGCGCCGCCCCCCGAGGGCGGCGCCCCCCCCCGGGCCCACCGGCTGGCCGTCGCGGTCGGGCGTCACCTCGAGCACGAAGGCGCGCTCGGCGCGGAGGTAGTAGCGCACGTACTCCGCGTGCGTCTCGACCCGCTCCAGCGTGGTCCCCGCCGGGAGGGGCTCGAGCAGGGCGGCCTCGACGCCCGCCGGGGCGTCCGCCTCGACGCCGACCGGGCCGGGCGACGCGAGCGCGAGCGCGAACAGCGGCGCGAGGGGCATGACGCCTGCTATCCGGCGACGCCCGCGTGCCTACCTCCCGAAGTGGTCCCCTCCTCCACGAGGCGAGCAATGAAGGGTTTCGTCGACGACATCGAGCGCCTGACCGAACAGAACGACGACTTCCGGCGGGTGCTCTACACCGGCAACCACCTCCAGCTCGTGCTCATGGCGATCCCGCCCGGCGGCGAGATCGGCGAGGAGGTGCACGCCGACCGCGACCAGTTCTTCCGCGTGGAGGCCGGCGAGGGCGAGCTCCTCCTGGACGGCGCCCGGCACCGCGTGAAGGCCGACGACGCGATGATCGTCCCCGCGGGCGCGCGCCACAACGTCCGGAACGTCGGCCAAGATCCGCTCAAGCTGTACACGCTCTACGGCCCGCCCGAGCACCGCGACGGCATCGTCCGGCACACCAAGGAAGACGCCGACCGCGAGCACGAGGAGTTCGACGGCAAGACGACGGAGCCGTCGCCGAAGCGGGTGCCCGAGAAGGTGTAGCGCCGCCCTCACCCGAGCAGCGTCGGCTCCAGGTCGGCCGGCTTCCCGGCGAGCTCCTCGTCGGTCAGCCGCGCGTAGACCTCCACGAGGTTGCCGTCCGGGTCCTCGAGCCAGAGCTCGTGGAGCGGCGTGCCGCGCCAGGTGGTCCGCGGCGGCTTCACCACGGTCACCCCGGCCGCCCGCGCGAGGGCACCGGCCCGGATGACCGCGGCCTTGTCCGCCACGCCCACCCCCAGGTGGTAGAGCGTGTCGTGGTGCAGCTCCTTGCCGTCCGAGACGAGGATCACGAAGTTGGTCCGGAGCGCCGGGTGCACGAACGTGACGTAGCGGTGCGTCCAGTCCTTGGGTGACACGCCGAGGAGCCAGGCGTAGAAGCGCGCGCTCCGCGGTAGGTCCCGCACGCGCACGCTGGCGTGGAACTCCTCGGGCAGCACCGCCTCCGGCACGTCGAGCAGCGCCGCCAGGACCTCCATGCGGCCGCGGACCTGGTCCCGCGCCGTGCGGAAGCGCGCCAGCATCTCCTCGCGTGACAGCGCCGGGTCCTCGCTCGCCGGGTCCTGGATCGGCCAGTGCAGCCGGCGCGCGCGCCCGAGGAACACCGGGCACACCTCCTCGGCGCACAACGTGATGACGGTGTCGACGGTGGCGGGATCGATGGTGTCGACCGACTTGGAGTGCTGGGAGGCGAGGTCCACGCCGACCTCCGCCATCACCTCGATCGCGTAGGGGTTCACGCGCGAGGGGCGCGTCCCGGCGCTCTGCACGCGCACGCGGTCGCCGAGGAGCGCGCGGGCCCAGCCCTCCGCCATCTGGCTCCGCGCGGAGTTGGCGACACACATGAACAGGATGCCGGACGTGTGGATCACGAGCGCTCCTCGGTCGCGCGGCAGGGCGGCGCGACGACGGCGACGGGGGTGGCGGGGAAGAAGCGGCGCTGGAGCCAGAGCGCGACGTTGACGAGGCCGATCAGCACCGGCACCTCGACGAGCGGGCCGATGACCG
Source organism: uncultured Enterobacteriaceae bacterium (assembly GCA_964457335.1). Lineage (GTDB taxonomy): Bacteria > Myxococcota_A > UBA796 > UBA796 > SXON01 > CAJBVW01. The sequence goes on from CAYWGD010000005.1 coordinate 102,399, forward strand.
CCGCGAAGGCCGCGCCGCTGTGGATGCCGAACGTCGCGACGGCCACGGCGATGGCGAGCTCGAAGTTGTTCGACGCCGCCGTGAACGAGAGCGTCGCCGACTGGCCGTAGCTCGCGCCGACCTTCTTGCTCATGAAGAAGGACACGAGGAACATGACCACGAAGTAGACGAGCAGCGGGATGGCGATGCGCACCACGTCGAGCGGCAGCTGCACGATGGCCTCGCCCTTCAGCGAGAACATCACGACGATGGTGAACAGCAGCGCGACCAGCGTGACGGGGCCGACGCGCGGGACGAAGCGCGCCTGGTACCAGTCGAGCCCCTTCGCGGAGACGAGGACCTTCCGCGTGAGGAAGCCCGCCGCGAACGGCACCCCCAGGTAGATCGCCACGCTCTTCGCGATCTCCCCCATCGTGATGTCGACGACGGCGCCTTCGAGGCCGAGCCAGCCCGGCAGGAGCGTGGCGAAGAACCAGGCGTACACCGAGAAGAAGAGCACCTGGAAGATCGAGTTGAACGCGACGAGCCCCGCGCAGTACTCGGTGTCCCCCTTCGCGAGGTCGTTCCACACGATCACCATCGCGATGCAGCGCGCCAGCCCGATGAGGATGAGCCCGATCATGTACTCGGGCCTGTCGTGCAGGAACACGACGGCGAGCCCGAACATGAGGATCGGGCCCACGATCCAGTTCTGCACGAGCGAGAGCGCGAGCACGCGCTTGTTGCGGAACACCTCGCCGAGCTGGTCGTACCGGACCTTGGTGAAGGGCGGGTACATCATCAGGACGAGGCCGATCGCGATGGGGATGGAGGTGGTGCCGACGCTCATGCGGTCGAGCGCGGTGGTGACCTGGGGCGCGAGCGCGCCGATCGCGACGCCGATCCCCATCGCCAGGAAGATCCACAACGTGAGGTAGCGGTCGAGGAAGGAGAGCCTGGCGACGATGCCGGCGTCCGCGCGCGCGCTCACAGTCCCGCCACCAGCGCCTTGAGGCGCAACAGCGTGGTCGGCTCGATGCAGTAGCAGACCCGCGGCCCGTCGACCTCGCCCCGGATGAGCCCCGCCTCCTTCAGCACCTTCAGGTGCTGGGACACGGTGGACTGCGCCAGGGGCAGCTCGTCGACGATGTCGCCGCAGACGCAGCCCGACTTGCGGACGAGGAGCCGGACGATCTGGACGCGCGCGGGGTGGCCGAGCGCCTTCGCGAGGGCGGCCAGCTCCTCGTCGGACGCGGGGCCATCGACCGGGCGGAGGTCCGCTTCGGCGGTCGGCGGGGGACAACATGCACCGGTGGGGGTTTCGTTCATCGTCGATGTACGATAATACACCTCCAGGTGCCGGTCGAGGGCCGGCACACCGACGAGCCACGGCTCGACCAGGAGAGCGCCCCCGGGGGCGGCCCGTGACACCTCGTCGCGTCGACGCCGACCGCATCTTTTTCCAGCCGTTCCCGTCCGTACGACCGAACGCCGCGCACCCGCCGGCACTGGAGTGAACATGAAGCCCACGTCCCCCGACACCGTCCGCGAGACCGTCCGCGAGCGATACGGCGCCATCGCCCGCGAGGGCGGGAGCCCCGCGCCCGCGAGCTGCTGCGCGCCCTCCTGCTGCTCTCCCGCCGTCGCCACCGACGCGAGCCTGATCGGGTACTCTGCCGAGGAGGCCGCCGCGGCCCCCGAGGGCGCCAACCTCGGCCTCGGCTGCGGCAACCCGCAGGCCATCGCCGCGCTGAAGCCGGGCGAGCGCGTGCTCGACCTCGGCAGCGGCGCCGGCTTCGACTGCTTCCTGGCCGCCCGCGCCGTCGGCCCCACCGGCTCGGTGATCGGCGTCGACATGACGCCGGACATGCTCGCCCGCGCGCGGGAGAACGCGAAGAAGACCGGGCTCGGCAACGTGGAGTTCCGCCTCGGCGAGATCGAGCACCTCCCCCTCCCCGACGCGAGCGTCGACGTGGTCATCTCGAACTGCGTCGTGAACCTCTCCCCCGACAAGCCCGCGGTCTACCGCGAGGCGTTCCGCGTCCTGCGGCCCGGCGGCCGCGTGGCCATCGCGGACGTGCTCGCGCGGCAGCCGCTCTCGCCCGAGCACCAGTCGGACCTCGCCCTCCTCGTGGGCTGCATCGCGGGCGCGGCCACGGTCGCGGAGGTGGAGGGCTGGCTCCGCGACGCCGGCTTCGTCGACGTCACGATCCGCGAGAAGGACGGCTCCCGCGAGCTCGTCGAGTCCTGGGCGCCCGGGCACCCGGCCGCCGCGAGCGTGCTCTCGGCCAGCGTCGAGGCGCGGAAGCCGTGATCGCGGGCGCCCGAGGGCGCCCTACCCCCGCGGCGTGACCAGCTCCCCCAGCGCCTCCACCCCCACCGGCGGCTCGGGGAGCCATGGGAGGACGAAGGTGCGCGCGGCGAGCCCGTCGGCGATCCGCGCGATCTGCCGCTGCTCGCCGGCCAGGCGCGCCTGGAGCAGCGGGTCGGTCGTGCCCGTGGCCGCCACGCTCTTGTTGATGACCCACGCCCACGGCTCGATCCGGGCCCGCCTCAGGTCGTCCTGCAGCGCGGCGGCCTGGCTCACGGGGGTGACCTCGGGCAGGGTCACGAGCAGCACGCGCGTGAGCGTCGCGTCCTGGAGGCGCATCAGGGGCGTGACGATGTTCGCGACGTTGGCGGCGCCGCGCGTCATCTGGCGGTGGTACGCGCCCGTGGCGTCCATGAGCAGGAGCGAGTGGCCCGTCGGCGCCGTGTCGAGCACGACGAAGGAGCTCCGCGCCTTGTTCACCACGCGGCTGAAGGCGTGGAAGACGGCGACCTCCTCGGTGCACGGCGACTGGAGGTCCTCCAGCAGCAGCGCGCGCCCGGCCTCGTCGAGGTTCCGGCCCCGCGTGGCCATCATCCGGTCGATGTAGGCCTCCGTCTCCGCCTTGGGGTCGATGCGCCCCACGGTGAGCCCGTCGAGGCTGCCGCCGAGCGTGCCGGCCACGTGCGCGGCCGGGTCGGTCGTCGTGAGGTGCACGCTGTGACCACGCTGGACGAGGCCCACGGCGAGCGCCGCGGCGATGGTCGTCTTGCCCACGCCGCCCTTGCCCATGACCATGACGAGGCCGTGGCCCATCGCGGCGAGCTCGTCGGCGAGCCGGTCGAGCGGCTCGGCGGAGAGGGGCGCGTGCGCGCTGCCCGCGGCCGGCGGCGCGGGGGGCGCGGCCCCGTCCACGAGCAGCGCGCGCAGCGCCGGGATGCCCACGGTGTCGAAGGCGCGCAGCGGGACCTCGTCGCGCGGGAGGCGCGCCAGCACGTCCGGCATCCGCGCGATGCTCTCGCGGCCGAGCCGCTCCATCGCCGCCGCGACGGGGTCGTCGGGGCGCGCCGCGTGAAAGACGCCGTTGATCACGAGGCGCTGGTTCGTGAGGCCGAGCGCACGCAGCTCGCCGGCGGTACGCGCGGCCTCCTGCACCGGCGAGGTGTCGGGCCGGGTGACCAGCACGACGGTCGTGAGCGCCGGATCCGCGAGGGACGCCAGCGCCGCGTTGAAGCGCGACTCCTGCATCTTCAGCCCGGAGTGGGGGCCCAGGCAGGACGCCCCGCGGTCGTTGCCCGCCAAGAACCCGCTCCAGAGCTTCGGCAGGCTGAGGAGGCGCAACGTGTGGCCCGTCGGCGCCGTGTCGAAGATCACGTGGTCCCACGCGGACCCGCCGTTGTGCCCCTCGCGCGCGAGGAGCGCGGCGAACTCGTCGAAGGCGGCGATCTCGGTCGTGCAGGCGCCCGAGAGCTGCTCGTGCACCTCGGCGCGCTCGGCGTCGGTCGCGCCCTCCAGCTGCGCGAGCACGCGCTGCCGGTAGGCCTCGGCGGCGGCGTCCGGGTCGATGTTCAGGACGCTCAAGCCCGGCACCCCGGGCACGGGCACGGGCTGGTTGGAGAGCGGGACGCCGAGCATCTCGTCGAGGTTCGACGCGGCGTCGGTGCTCACGAGCAGCACGCGGCGCCCCGCGTCCGCCAGGGCGACGGCCGTGGCCGTGGAGAGGGAGGTCTTTCCGACGCCGCCTTTGCCCGTGAAGAACAGGAAACGCGTCGGTGCGGCGCAAAAGCCCGGAGGGGTGTGGGTGGTCACACGACTCCGATATCAAGGCGAGCCGGGGTTGCGTGTCACATAGTATTCAATAGAATACTTGAATACGGAGGCCCGCTTGGACACCCCCACCACCGGCCGCGCCCTCAAGGACGCGGTCTACGGCCACCTCGCGCGCGTCGGGAAGGCCCTCGCGAGCCCCGTGCGGCTCGAGCTCCTGGATCTGCTCGCGCAGGCCCCGCGCACGGTCGAGGAGCTCGCCCGGGAGGTCGGCGCCACCGTCGCGAACACGTCGCAGCACCTGCAGGTGCTCAAGGGCGCGCGCCTCGTCGAGACCGACAAGCGCGGGCAACACGTCCGCTACCGGCTCGCTGACGCGGACGTGTCCGACCTCGGCGTGGCGCTCCGGCGCATGGGCGAGGCGCGGCTCGCCGAGATCGAGAAGGTCCGGCGCGCGTTCCACGCGGAGCGTGGGTCGCTCGAGCCCGTCCCGCGCGAGGAGCTGGTGGCCCGGGCCGCCCGCCGGGAAGTGACGGTCCTCGACGTGCGCGCCCCGGAGGAGTTCCGCGCCGGGCACTTCCCCGGGGCGCGCTCGGTGCCGCTCGCCGAGCTGGCCGCGCGCCTCGACGAGCTCCCGCGCGACCGCGCCGTGGTCGCCTACTGCCGCGGGCCCTGGTGCGTGCTCGCGCTCGACGCCGTGCGGATGCTGCGCGACGCCGGCTTCGACGCCCGACACGCCGAGGAGGGCGTCGCGGACTGGCGGGCGGCCGGCCTCCCGATCGAGGCGGGCCTTTGAGCGCGAGCCTGGCCGTCGGCGCGAGGCCCCCCGCGCTCGGGCTCCGCGAGAACGTCGTTCAGTTCTCGCTGCTGGTGCTCGTGAACGCCTTCGTCGGCGCCATGGTCGGGATGGAGCGGAGCATCCTCCCCTCCATCGCCGAGCAGCAGTTCGGGCTCGCCGCGAAGACCGCCGTGCTCTCCTTCATCGTCGCCTTCGGGCTCAGCAAGGCGCTCACGAACTACCTCGCGGGCCGGCTCTCGGACGTGGTGGGCCGCAAGAAGGTGCTCGTGGGCGGCTGGATCGTGGCCGCGCCCGTGCCCTTCCTCCTGATGTGGGCGCCGTCCTGGGCCTGGGTGCTCGTCGCGAACGTGCTCCTCGGCGTGAGCCAGGGGCTCACGTGGTCCACGACCGTCATCATGAAGGTGGACCTCACCGGGCCCAAGCAGCGCGGCCTCGCGATGGGGCTCAACGAGTTCGCCGGCTACTTCGCGGTGGCGGGGTCCGCGCTCGCCACGGGCTGGGTCGCCGCGCGGTGGGGGCTCCGCCCGGAGCCGTTCTACCTCGGCGTCGCCTACGTGGCGCTCGGGCTCGGCCTCTCCACGCTGGTCGTGCGCGAGACGCTCCACCACGCGCGCCACGAGGCCACGCTCGCCGGAGACCTCCCGCCGGGGGGGCTCCCGACCCAGCGCGAGGTCTTCTGGCGGACGACCCTGTTCGATCGCGACCTCTCGTCCGTCACGCAGGCCGGCATGGTCAACAACCTCAACGACGGCATGGCGTGGGGGCTCTTCCCGCTCGTGTTCGCGGCCGCGGGCCTCGGGCTCGCCGAGATCGGGTGGCTCGCCGCGTTGTACCCGGCGGTCTGGGGGCTCTCGCAGCTCGGGACGGGCGCGCTCTCCGACAAGATCGGCCGCAAGTGGCTCGTCGCGGGCGGGATGGTGGTGCAGGCGCTCGGCATCGCCGTCGTGGCGAGCGGGTCCGCCGTGCCGGCCTTCGCGCTCGGGCAGGTGCTCCTCGGGCTCGGGACGGCGATGGTCTACCCCACGATCCTGGCGTCGATCGGCGACGTGGCGCACCCGTCCTGGCGCGCGTCCGCGATGGGCACCTACCGGCTCTGGCGGGACCTCGGCTATGCGCTCGGCGCGGTGCTCGCCGGCGTGGTCGCGGACGCCTTCGGCGTGAGCGCGGCGGTGTGGCTCGTGGCGGCGGTGACGCTCGCGTCCGGAGCGGTGGTCGCAGGGCGGATGCGCGAGACGCGGCGGTGAGCTAGCCCCGCCGCACCCCGATCGTCTTCCACGCGAGCAGCGCGCCGTCCTCCTGCCGGGCGGCCGACAGCGTGTAGATCGCGGGGTCCTCGCCGCCGAGGAGGAAGTCCTCGGCGTTCTTCGTGTCCGGCGGCCCGCGGTCGGCGTAGTCCGGGTGCTTCGTGTAGATGTCCGCGTTCAGCGCGTCGTCGAAGAAGAGCTGCGAGGTGACGTGCTCGCCCCGGCCCTCGCTCGCGCCCGCCCGGACCTGGAAGTGGATGTGGACCGCGCGGCCCGGGTACCAGCCCGGGAAGCAGGTGTCGAAGTCGACACGCCCGTCGGCGTTCGTGACCTGGCGGCCGCGGAAGGCCCGCCCGGCGATCATCCGGGCGTCTCCCCGGGTGCACATCTCGGGGACGTCCGCGCCCGAGTAGAGCCCGTCGGGGCCCGCGTGCCAGATGTCCACGACCACGCCGGGCACGGGCTGGCAGCGCTCGTCCACCACGCGCAGCGCGAGCCGGACCGGGAGGCCCGCCTGCCCCTCCGAGAGGTCCCGCCGCTCGTCCGCCTCGCCGTGGCAGGGCCCGCGCATCATCGCGGGCGTGAGCGCGCACACCGCCGCCGCGCGGCGCGCCGCGAAGGGGTCGGGGTACTCCCCCGACATCGACGCCGTGCCCCCCGTGGCCCACGGCACCTCGGCGTGCGGGAGGCCCCCCGAGCCGCTTCCCAGGCCGGGGTCGACGCCGAGCCCCGCGACCGCCCGCCGATCCCCGAGCGCGCAGACCGCGAGCGCGGTCGCGCCGAGGGCCATCACCTCCCGCCGCGTTGGAGCTGTCCGCGCCATCCGACTCCCCTCCAGGATCGAGCGTAGGCACCCCGTTCGACGGGGGGGCGACCCGCACGTGGCCTCGCGTCCGTGCTCTTCCTCGTCCTCGGCCCGGCGATGGGTGACCCGGAGTTGCTCCCTGACGGCCGAGCAAAGCCGTGCCTAGCGGTACAGGCTGGAGGGTGCATGAGTGACCTGATCGCGGTGAGCTACCCGAACGAGACGCAGGCGGAGCTGGTGTACGAGGAGCTCGCACGGCTCCAGACCGAGCACGTGCTGGACGCCGAGGACATGCTGTACGTCACCAAGTCGCCCCAGGGGAAGGTGCGGCTCCACCAGGCGCTGCACACGGCGGGCGTGGGCGCGGCGGGCGGGGCGTTGTGGGGCGGACTCGTAGGGATGTTGTTCCTCGCCCCGCTCGTGGGGATGGCGGTGGGGGCGGCGACCGGCGCGCTGGCGGGCAAGCTCACCGACTACGGCATCGACGACCGCTTCGCGAAGCAGCTCGCGCAGCAGCTGCAGCCCGGGAGCTCGGCCATCTTCGTCCTGGTGCGGAAGGCCACCCCCGACAAGTTCGTGACCGAGCTCGGGAAGTACGGGGGGACCGTGCTCCGGACCTCGCTGTCGCAGGACGCGGAGTCGAAGCTCCAGGCGGCGCTGTCGGGGAAGACCGTGCCGGAGCCCGCGTAGGGCTCAGGCGGGCGCCAGCTCGAGCTCGCCGTGCACCACGAGCCGGTCGCCCTCGGCGGCGGGCTCGGGGTCGAGGCGGACCGGGAGCGGGAAGCCGACGTCCAGGACCACGTGCTCGTCGGTGACGGCGAGCACGCGGCCCGCGGCGGTGTAGGCGGCGGTGCCGGTGCGGGTGAGGCCGGGCGGCGCGATCCGCCGCTCGGAGGCGCCCCAGCGGTGCAGGAAGACCTCGCCCTCCACCACGGAGCCGGGCACCCAGGCCGCCCACTCGTCCTCGCCGAGCACGACGCGGGCCTCGAGCTCCTGGCCGTGCAGCTCGAAGGTGACGCTCCCCTCGTACTCGTTCTCCGGCCAGCGCCGGACGGTCTTCAGCGTGAGACGGCTCATGTGTCGGTGCCCTTCGGCGCCTCGGCGGGCTTCTCCTTGGACCGGATCATCCGCTCGTAGCCGCGCAGCTCGCTGTTCATGAACGTCGCGTACCGTCCCCCGTGGCGGATGACGAGGATTCCGTCGGTCCCCTTCCGGGGCGGGTCGGGCGCGGTGAGGGCGGGCGTCCACGTGATCACCTTGTCGCCGTCCACGTGGGTGAGCGTGGCGGCGGCGACGACGCGATCGAGCGCGTCGTTCACCTTCCCGAGCACGCCGGGGTCACGGTGGTCGAAGGGGCCTTCGCCCACGAGCTCGGTGAGCTTCCGCAGGCGGTTCACCTTGCCTTCGCCGCCCGCGCCCTCCGCGTACGCGATGACGTGGTCGAGCCCCTGGTTGCGGCCGCTCTTCCCGGGGTTCCAGCGATCGAGGTCGCGGTCCCAGGCGGCGAGCTGCTCGTCGTCGGCGACGCCGCCCGGGAAGCGCTCGGTGAGGAACTCCGCGTCGCCGCCGCGGCGCTCGCGGAAAGCCTGTGCCTTCGTGAGCGGCACGACCGTGCCCTCGTCGGCGCCGAAGGGATGGAAGGTGAGCGTGCCGACGGTGCCCGGCGCCTGGGAGTCGCCCTCGAAGCGCTCGACGATCACGCCCTCGGGGGTCGTGTAGACGTTGCGCCGCTCCTCGCCGCCGGGGCGCGTGGTGCGGTCGACGCGCAGCTTCACCCACGGGCACGCCGCCGCGAGCTTCTCCACGTCGATGGCGCCTTCCTCGGGGCGGTTGAAGCCGTCGACGTGGAGGAAGATCTCCCAGGCGCGGTCGCGCGGGAGGTTCTGGAGGAACGCGAGTGCCTGCGCATGCTGGGTGCGCTCGGGGGCATGCTCCGCGAAGTGCGCCTGCACGAGGAGCTGGCCGTCGCCGTTGGTGCCGCTGCAGCTCATGCTGGCGCAGCTCGAGTAGTTGCGCGACGCGACGAGCGCGCGGTCGCCGGGCTTGACCTCCATCCCCGCGAAGTCGCCGACGCCCACGAGCAGCACGGGCGTCCCGTCGGGCAGCGTGGCGCGGGCCGAGGGGAGCCGGTGCACGGGGAGCTTCTCCACGTCGAGGCCGGTCTGCTCGTTGGAGCCGGCGAAGGTCCCCTTCCCCAGCGTCTCGGTGAGGTCCTCCTTCCGCTTGATCGGCTGGTCGTCGTAGTCGACGTCGTCGACCATCCGCCACGCATCGCGCGGCTCCACGCCCATGCCCTGGTTCGGCACGGCGGCGGCGAGCGCCTCGACGTCGGCGGCGCGGGTGTGGAGGGCGTCGGTCGCGGGAGAGCCGTCGGCCGCCGGGGTTGCCTCGGGGGCGTCGGTGGCCGGGCTCACGTCGGCGGCCCGAGCCGCGCCGGTCTCCTGGCCCTCGTCCGCCGGCGCTGCCCGTGGAGCCGCGACCGCGGCAGCGCCGGCAGCGTCGGAGGGGTCGGCCGTGGTGTCGGGGGTCGGGGCGACCGCCGGTCGGGGCGAGACGGCGAGGAGGACGGGGGCCTCCGCCGTGAGGCTGTCGAGGCCGGCGCGGAGCTTCTCGCGGCCCTTCGCGAGGTCGGTGGCGCCGACGGCCTCGGCGTAGCGGAAGAGGCTGACGAGGCGGTCGTCGACGAGGGGGTGCCCGGACCGGGCGAGCTCGAAGGCCGCGCGCGCGAGCTCCGGGTCGGTGGTGCGGGCGATGTGCGCCATCACCTGCGCGGAGCGGGTGGCGGCCACCAGGTCGCTCGCGGTCGTGGGCGCGTCGATGTCCGTGGCGCGCACGTAACGACGGGCGACCTCGGCGGCGTGGCTGTCCCAGGCGTCGGTGGGGACGCCGGGCGGCGGGCGGGACGGGTCGTCGGTGGGCCCGCCGGGGCGGCCGGGGCCGGGGCCGTCCTCGCCGGGGCCGTCGTGACCGGCGCCGTCGTGGCCGGGGCCGTCGTGCCCGGCGCCGCCGGCGGCCGCGGGCGCGCCCGAGCCGTCGTGGGCGACGACGGGGAGCTGCGCGTAGGCGGCGCGGATGTCGTCGGGCACCTCCTCGGTGCGTCGGCGCCTGGGGTCGTGCAGCGAGGCCTGGACGAAGTCGTCGACCGCCAGGTCCGTGCGCCGGCCGTTGGTGATGGCGGCGCCGTAGTCGCGCGCGACCTCGTCGGTGAGCTCGACGTAGCCCCGGGTCACCAGCGCCGTCGCGACGCGCTCGCCGCTCGGGGTCTCGAGGAGGTCGCGGCCCACGCGGCCCGCCGCCACGCTCGCGTCGCGGCCCGGCGGCAGGAGGAACTGCCCGAAGGTCGGGTCGACGAGGTAGGGGCGGCCGTCCGGCATCCGCACCACCGTGAAGAAGTGGGCGAAGTCGCCCTGGAACACGCCGGACTTCCGCTCCTCGGGCACCTCGTGGAGGAAGACCGACGGCGCCGCGGGCGCGCCCTCGCCGATCGCGGCGAGGCGCTTCGCGACGTGGAACTGCGCGAGCCCGCAGTAGCCACCGAGGTGCTCGCCGCGCGCCACCGTGTCGGTGCCCGACTGGATGCCGACGACCTGGTGATCCACGAGGATCTGCTGGCGCGCCGCCGCCACGGCCTCGTCGAGGAGCGCCGTGGTGCGCGCGCCGTCGAGCGGCTCGCCGCGGAGGAGCGCCGCGGTGGCGTCCTCCACGCGCGCCGGGTCCGGGCGGCCGATCGGCAGCCCGGCGCCGATGTCGAGGAAGCGGCCGATGCGGCCCAGGTCCTCGGCGAGCGCGGCGTCGGCGCTGTCGGGGTCGGTGGCCCGGCGGACCTCGGCGCGGGCGAGCGCGGCCGCCACCGCCTCGTTCATCCGCGCGTCGCCGGCCACCACGAGCCCGTACGCGCGGCGGGCGAGCGCGGGATCGGTGAGGCGCGTGACGTGGTCGAGCGCCTGGGCGCCGGCCACGCCGGCCGGGTCGTTCACGTCGGGCTCCGCGAGGGCGGCCAGCTCGGCGCGGTGGGCGTGGAACGCCTCGCCGAGCACGTCGTCCACGTCGATGGGCGCGCGGGGGGCCGCCGCGTGCAGGCGATCGGTGGCGGCTTCCACGTCGGCGGCGACGGCGTGGCCGACGGAGCGCGCGTCCGCCGCGGCGGAGTCGGGCGCCGACACATCGGCGTGTGTCGACACATCGGCGTGTGTCGGCGAGACGGCGGCGTGTGTCGACACATCGGCGTGTGTCAGCGGCGCCGGCGCCACGGCGGGCGCAGCGGCGGGCGTCACGGCGGGCGCAGCCGCGGGCGTCACGGCGGGCGCAGCCGCGGGCGTCACGGCGGGCGCGGCGCCGGGCGCGGGCGTCACGGGCGCGCCGGCGGTCACGGCCGGCACCACGTTCTTCTGCACCTTCGCGGCGATCTCGGGCGGCAGCGCGGGGTTCACCACCCACGTCGGCGTGCCCGCGACGAGCTCCAGGCGCGCGACCACCACGTCGGCGCCGCTTGGCCCGCGGAGCTTGATCTCGCTCCCGGGCGGGATGTTCGCGCCCAGGTTCCCGCTCGCCCGGTCGGACGGGATGTTGAGCTCCTGGTTGGGGCGCACGTCCGCGCCCGGCAGCCGCCGCGACGGCGCGGTCCCCCCGGTGCCCGTGTAGGGGTTGTCGGTGTTCTTCGTCCCGTCCGCGTTGAGCGGCGTGTCCTGGCGCGAGCCCGCGAGGACGCGCCCGTTGCGGACGAGCGCCTGGATCTTCGGATCGGTGGACGCCTGCGCCCGCTCCGCCAGCGCGCTGTCGAGCGGGATCTGCGCCTTCGCGCGGAGCTCCGGCGAGATCGGCATGTCCACGAAGAAGAGCTCGTCGATGGGGGTGAAGCCGGTCGCGTCGTCACCCTGCAGGTAGGGCGTGCGCCCGCGGCCGTCCTGGTAGTCGAGGCCGAGCACCGACACCATCTGGGCGGGGAGCAGCCCCTCCGTGTTCCGCGCGTCGCCCACCGACCCGGACACGTGCGGCGACCAGGTGCCGTCGAGCATGTTCGGGATCGCGTCGACCGGCACGACCTTGCGCATCGTCTCCGCGGACGCGAAGCCGATGTCGAGCTCCGCGTGCGCGGTGAGCACGAGGTCCTTCTCGGCGTCGGACATCTCGCGCGGGCTCTTCGCGATGATCCTGCCGTAGTCGACGAAGATGGCGAGCACCCGCTCCTGCTCGGCCGGGTCGTCGATGGCCTTCACCCGCTCGACGAGCGCGTCCGTGCCGCCGAGGCGCACGAGCGAGGCGAGATCCACACCCGCATGTGTCAGCGCCGGCGCCGGCGTCGCCGCGATCACGGCCGGCACGACGTTCTTGGCGATCTTCGCGGCCACGTCGGCCGGCAGCGCGGGGTTGATCACCCACTTCGCGCCGCCCGGCGCGGGCTCGAGGCGCGCGACCACCTCGTCGGTGCCGTCCGGCCGGCGGATCTTCATCTCCGTGCCCGGCGGGAGCTCCGCCCCGTGGTTCCCGGCCTTCCGGTCGGTCGGGATCTGGAGCTCCTGGTTGATTCGCACCGGGCCGTCGGGCAGCCGATCCGACGGCGCCGTGCCGCCGGTGCCGGTGTACGGGTTCGACGTGTCGCGCGTCCCGTCGGCGTTCAGGCGCACGTCCTGCCAGTCTCCGGTGAGGATGCGGCCGTCGTCGACGAGCGCGCGGATCCGCGGGTCGGTGGACGCCTCGGCGTGCTCCGCGAGCGCGGAGTCGAGCGGGATCTTCGCCTGGTCCCGCATCTGCGGGGTGATCGGCATGTCCATGAAGAAGAGCTCGTCGATCGGGCGGAAGCCGCCCTTGCCGTCGTCCCGCAGGTACGGCGTGAGCCCCTTGCCATCGGCGTAGTCGAGGCCGAGCACCGAGATCACCTCGTCGGGCTTCAGCCCGGCGGTGTTCCGCGCGTCGCCGACGGAGCCGCCGACGTGCAGCGACCGGGTCCCGTCGATCACGTCCATCACCTGGTCGACGGGGATGACCTTCCGCATGGTCGTCGCGTCGCGCATGCCCAGGTGGAGCTCGGCGTGGGCGAGCAGCACCACGTCCTTCTCCGCGTCGGTCATCTCGCGCGGGTTCTTCCGCATGATCGCGCCGTAGGCGGCCACGAGCCCGAGCAGGCGCGCCTGCTCGTGGGGGTCCTCGACCGCGGCCACACGCTGGACGATCGCGGCGGTGCCGCCCTGCTTCGCGAGCTCCGCCAGCTCGGCGTCGACCTTCGCCTTGGCCGCGGCGGTCCCGGCCGCCACGACGTCGACCATGTCCCCGATGGTGGCCATGCGCGTGCCATGGGCCTCGTCGCCGTCCACCGCGGGCTTGGACGCCGGCGCGGGATCCTCCTCCGCCACGTCGGGGGGGGCGTTGCGGGGGGGGCTCTGCCCCCCCTGCCCCAAGAGCTCGATCGGCTCGTCCGCCACCTTCTCGCGCGTGGTGGCGCCCTCGTCCCCCTCGAGCACGGCCTCCGCCGCGACGCGCTTCGCCTCGACCGCCTCGACCTTGGCGTCCGCGACCTTCTCCACGCCCGCCGTCGTCTGGTGGATGCGCTCGATCTCCTCGTCGGACACGCCGTCCGGGAGCTTCGTCCCGCCCGCGATCTTCGCGTCCAGCTCGGCCTTGGCGGCCCGCCGCGCCGCCGCCTCCGCCTCGGCCTTCTCGCGGAGGCGCCGCTCCTCCTGGAGGAGCGCGGCGTGGTCCTGCTCGAGCCCGTCGAGCTCCTGGCGCGTCTCGGCGAGGCCCTTCTCCTGCACCGCGAGGGCGGCGGCGAGCCGCGCGCGGGCGTTCGGGTCGTTCTCCCCCGCGATCTCGGCCTGCAGCCGCTTGACCTCGCCCTCGTACTCGCCGAGCTCCTTCCGCTTGTGATCCAGCTTCATCTGCTGGATCACCTTGGTGCGGGAGAGCGCGACGTTCCCGAGCGCGTCGACGGCGGTGTCGACGAACAGCGTCTTGAAGAGCTTCTTGTCGACACCCTTGGCGTTCGCCCACTGCTCCCACTGCTTCGCGTCGAGCACCTGGCCCGCGGCGGCCTTGAGCACGTTGTCCGCGTACTTGAGCGCGAGGTGCTCGGCGAAGCCGGACTTCGCCATCGGGTTGCCCGACTCGATGTCGTTGAGGCGCTTGCCCCACTTCGTCGCCCCGAGGCCCTCGCCGACCACGTGCATCGCCATCTTCTTGATGGTGCCGAGCACGGTCTCCTTCAGGATGTGCTGGAACGCGGCGAAGTCCCCGGCGGCGAACGCCTGCTCGGACGAGAGCCCCGCGTTGAGCAGGCTCTCGACGGCGCCTTCGAGCGCCTTCTTCAAGAGCTTCTGGATGAAGGTCTGCGTCACGCCCTTCGCGGCCTGGAGCGCGTTCCCGAGCCCCGCGGTGAGCGCGGCGACGGCGGCCTGGGCGAGGTCCATCCCCGCCTCTTCCGCGGAGTAGTGGCTGCCCTTGAGCGCGGCCTTGGTGCCCGCGGCGGCGAGCGCGAGGAAGAACGCGGTCCAGATGGCCGCCGAGAGGCCCTGCGTGCCCGGCACCACCGCGAGCACCACGCCGCCGACCACCATGATGACGTTGCTGGCGGTGTCGGCGACGGTGTCGCGCACCGCTGCGTAGGTCTTGGCGTCGGCCTCCTGCCAGCCGGCGAGCTCCTCGAGCCGCTCGATGCTGGCCTGGCCAGCCTTCAGCTGGCCCTTCTCGTCGAACAGGTTCTCGATCGCGGCCGTGTCGCGCGCGAGCTGGGAGCTGGCGGAGTGCGCCCCGAGCGCTTCGAGGCCGTCCATGAAGACGTTGCCGATCGTGTTGCCGAGCCCGCCGCGCTCGAACTCGTACCGCATCCGCGCGATCTCGAGGTAGTCCTGCGGGGTCGTCGGCTTGCCGCGCAGGAGCAGCTTCAGCTCGAACTTCTCGGCGCCACCGAAGTCGTCCTCGATCCACTCCTCGAGCGGCTCCACGCTGCCGGTCATCTGCGTGGCGAGCGCGTCGAACTTCGCCGTGAACGCCGCCCGCTGCGACGGCGTCATCGTGTAGAGCTTCTCGAGGACCTTCTTAGCCTTCTCCTCGTTGGTGCCCGCGCCCTCCATCGCGTAGAGCAGCGTGAGCTCGTCGTCGGCCTCGCCGCGCTCGCCGAGCTGCTCGAAGTAGGCCCGCTCGACGCCCTCGGTCTCCTCGCCCAGCAACTTCTGGAAGGCGCTCTGGCCGCCGCCGACCTCGTACTCGCCGCCCTTCTGGCCAAAGGTGGCGTTGAAGCGGTCCATCACCTTCTTCAGGTGGGCGGCGTCGCGACCGCCGCGGCCCTCCTTGCCGGCGGTGAGCGTCTTCTCCAGCAGGTCCTCGTCGGTCGACTCCCAGGCCGGGACCTTGACGTTCGCGGCCTTCATCCCCGCGAGCACGGCGAGGCCCACCCAGCCGAAGGGGTTGAGCATCATCGCGCCGACGAGGATGCCGTAGCCGGAGTCGTTCTCGTTCTGCGCCGCCCACTTCAGGCGGTGCACGTCGGCGCCGACCTTGTCCCCGCGGAGCTCCGCGTCGATGATCTCCCAGGCCCGCGCGTCGCTCCCGGTCGTACCGAAGTCGCCGCGGAGGTCGGCCACGAAGGTGCCGCCGTCCGCGAGGTGGGCGTCGTAGTACGCCATCGCCTCGCGCACCTGCTCGGGCGAGAGCTTGTCGAGCTCGGCGACGAGCTCCTCCTCCTTGGTCCCCGCGGCGCTGAAGTCCCACCAGTCGCCGGAGCCGTGGAGGTTCATCTTCATGCGCACGGCGGCCACGTGCGCGGGGTTCGGCTCGACGAGGCCCGTCTTCGGGTCGACCTCGGTGAGCGCGTCGATCATCCGCCGCTCGTTCTCCCCGAGGTCGGCCTTGATGCGGCGCAGGAGCTCGGGCCCGCCGGGCCCGGTCACGAGCTTGGTCCGCTCCTCGGTCGAGAGCCCCTCGAGCGTGCGGTAGAGGAAGTCCTCGTCCTCCGTCCAGGACTTCTCGCTCTTCGAGAGGAGGACCTCCTTCAGGCCCTCGAGCCGCCCCTCCTTGCTCATGAGCTTCTTGGCGGTCGCGGCCGCCTCGTCGTCCCACCAGCCGAGGTCCTCGGTCATCTGGATGTCGAGGTCCTTGCCGTAGTGCCGGCGGTACTCGACCTTGACGAGCTCGGCCTCCTCGGGCGTGAGCCCGACGAGCGCCCCGGTCATCGCCTCGACGTCGTCCCCCCAGCCGTCGATCGCCTTGTAGAGCGCGTCGGCGGAGGCGCGGATCTTCTTGACCCGGTCCTTCGTCTTCTCCTCGATGGTCTCGGACTCGTTCGCGATGATCGCGTAGAGGTCCCCGTCGGGCTTGCCGCGGTGGGCGGGGTCGCGCCGGAGCTCGCGCAGGCGGTCCTGGATCGCGAGCTGCCGGCACTGATCCTTCATCAGCTTGCCGCGGTCGATCCCGGAGAGGTCGTCCTCGGCCTGCCGGAGCTGCCCGACGGCGAGCGCGAGGTCGTCGCCCGAGAGCCCGGCCCGGAGCTTCTCCTCGAAGCTGCCCGCGCCGTGGGCCGCCTCGTACTTCTGCTTGACCTCGGCGAGCTCCTTCGGGTTGAGGTCCTTCATCGCGCCGATCACGGCCGCGTCGTTCGTCCACACCGCGGAGCCGAGCTCGCGGTCGAGGATCTCCAGGCTGTCGGCCACCTTCTTCCCGTCGACCGGAAAGCCGGTCTTCGGGTCGACCTTCGCGTCGCGGAGGCGGGCCTTGATGCCGAGGAGCTCGGCGTCGCCGGCGGAGGCGTTCTGGGAGCCGAGCAGGCCGATGCCGGAGCCGATGAGCAGGAGCGGCCCGAGCATCGGCCCCGTGACGACGAGCGCGGCGCCCATGGCGAGCGTGCCGAGCCAGGAGGGGCCGGTGGCCTCGTCGATGTGGGCCTGGAGCTTCCCGTCGAACTGCTTGTCGAGCTCCTTGAGCTCCTCGGGCGTGCAGTCGCGGAGCAGCTCCTTGATGCGGTCGTCGTCGCTGTAGAACGTGGCGTCGAACTCCTTGCGGAGCTCCGCGGCCTTGTGGGCGACGCGCGACTTCTGCTCGGCGGCGGCGCGCTGGGCGACGGGGAGGTTCACGACCTCGGCGGCGGAGGCGAGGCGCTGCTGGAGGTCGGCCTTGGCGTTGTCGTCGAGGCCGTCCAGCACGTCCTTCATCAGCCCGGGCTGGGTGCGCTGGAGCTCGGCGAGCAGGGTGGGATCGGCGTCGGCGAGCACCTCCCGCACGCGGTCGTCGGCGACGTAGGTGCTGCCCGTCTCGGACTCGAGGAGCTTCACCTTCGCGGCGAGCTGCGCCTCGAACACCTTCTGGCCGTGCGCGGCGTGGCGGGAGAGCGCGTCGAACTCCGACGGGGAGAAGCGCGCCTTCAGCGCCTCGAGCTGCGCGTCGCGCTCGGCGGGCGGGAGGCGGTTGATGCGGACGAGCTCGCGGGACCAAACAGGGTCGACCGACGAGGGCAGCTCCGGCGCCGCCTCGAAGGCCTTCGCCTGGTCGACGATGACCATGAGGTCCTTGAAGTCGTCGTCGTCGCCGAACTCGTCGAGGAGCTGGCCGCGGAGCTTCTCGTAGCCGTACACGTCGAGGATCTTCTTCAGCTCCTCGGGGCGCCCCGCGAAGCCCTTGATGTGCTTGACGATCTTCTCCTCGTCGCCCTCGCGGAGCTTGTCGCCCAGGGCGTTGCTCCCCTGGTGCACGCGCTCCATCTCGCCGCGCGCCTTGCGGTCGCGCTCCAGCACGCCCTCCACGTGCGCCACGAGGTCGTCGGTGGAGAGCCCGGTCTCGCCCTGCAGCGCGGCCAGCGCGGCCTTGCGCTTCGCGGGGTCGTCGATGCGCTCGATGGCCTCGATGCGCTTCGCCACGTCCGGCGCCACCGGCTTCGGCCCCACCACGAGGAGCCCGGCCTCCTCCGCGCGGGCGTGCAGGTCGTCGAGGTCGTTCAGGGAGAGGCCGCTCTCCTCCGAGAGCGCGAGGATCTTCGCCTGCTGCTCGTCGGCCGGGAGCTGGCGGATCTCCTGGAGCTTCGTCGCGACGCCGAGCTCCCTGGTGGAGCGCTTCTCGGCGTCCTGGAGGTCCTGCGGCGAGCGCCCGACCAGGTCGGCGAGGGCCGCCACGGCGGCGTCGCGCTCGTGGGCGGGGAGCTTCTCGTAGGAGGCGAGCTGCTCCATCACCGCGGGGGTGAGCACGCCGCCCTCGGTGATGCCCTGCGGCCCCTCCAGGTAGGCCGCCATGACGTCGCGCGCGGACATCGGCTTCCCGTCCGGCGTGGCGCCCGCGGTGCGGAGCTTCTCGAGCTCGCGGAGCCGCATGTCGGGCGGGAGGTTCTTGCACCACGCGAGCTTGCGGGCAAAACCCTCGGGGGTGCTCGTGTCGGCGTTGGCGTCGGGGTCGTTCGCCTTGGCGTCCACCACGAGCTGGTGGTGGTGCTGGTCCGCCTTGAACCCGTCCATCTTCCGGAGCGCCCCGGCGATCTCCGCGCGCTCGGGGGAGCCCTCCTCCGTGGCCTGCTCCAGGATGGGCTTCAGCCGCCCGTTCATCTGCTCGTTCAGCTCGGCGAGCTCGCGCGGGTTGCAGCCGGCCACGAGCTCCGCCAGCTCCACCGGGCTCTTCTCCACCGCGCCCGCCGCCACCTGCTCGAGGACCTTCCGCTTCTCCTCGACCTTCCCCTCGTTCAGCGTGTGGCCGCCGACGCGCGTGGGCAGCGGCTGCCCGTCCTTGCCGACCGTGGCGGTGGAGGACGGCGGGTCGGCGCGATCGGGGTTGTAGGCCTTCTTGATCGCCGCGGTGTGGCGCTTGACGTACTCGGAGCGGGTGTCCGTGTCGTCGACGAGCGGCTCGCCCTTCAGGAAGCGGAGCACGTTCGCGGGGGACATCCCGCGGTCCTTCCCCATCTTGTCGACGAGCTGGAACGCGGCGCGGGCGTCGATCGGCGGCCCGTCCTTCGAGAGCAGCGCGGCGGCCTCCTTGCCGATCCGCACCGTCTCCTCGACCTTCTCCGCCTTCTTCTGGGCCTCGGTCGCGACCTTCG
Organism: uncultured Enterobacteriaceae bacterium; assembly: GCA_964457335.1. Taxonomy (GTDB): domain Bacteria; phylum Myxococcota_A; class UBA796; order UBA796; family SXON01; genus CAJBVW01. Next base: position 121,305 of record CAYWGD010000005.1, read on the forward strand.
ACCCGGCGAGCAGGGTCGCGTCCTTGAGCCAGCCCTGGGCCTCCTCGTCGCCCTCGAGCAGCGCGCGCAGGTCCGGCGGGAGCTTCGCCTGGTCCTTCTCGGCGTTCCCCGTCTTCACCTCGGCGTCGAGGTTCGTCCGCAGCTCCGCGTACTCGCGGAGGAACGCGGCGCGCTCGGCGGGCGTCATGCCCTTCAGCATCTCCTTGACGTCGTCCTCGTCGGCGTCCTCGCCCTTGGCGAGCTCCGTCGTGAGCGCCTCGCGCCTGGCGACGTAGGTCGGGTCCTTCGGGTCCACGCCCATGAGCGACGCGATCGCACGCTTCTCGTCGAAGGCCTTCGCCTCCGCGAGCAGCGCGACGCCCTCGGTCTCGTCGCCGAGTTGCAGCGCCGACCGGAACGCGGTCTCGAGGTCCTCGGGGACCTCCTTCCCCTCCTCGAGCGCCCGCGCGCGCTCGGCCTCCCACTGGTCCACGAAGAGCTTGCGCTCGGCCGGCGTCATCGCCCGGAACGCGGCGAGCAGCTTGTCGTCGTCGTGCGTGGTCGTGAGCTGGTTCCACAGCTCGCCCTTCTTGCGCTGGTACTCGGCGCTGTCCGGGTCCGCGCAAAAGCCGTTCTTGACGGCCTCGGCGCGCTCGGCGGAGGAGAGCTTCGCGACGTAGCCGTTGCGATCGAGCGAGGCCTTGAGCTTCTGGAGCTCGGGGTCCAGCGCGCTCGCGGGGGAGCGCGCGAGGAAGTCGACGAAGGCCTCGGGCGACATGTCGCGCTCGTACGCGCGCGCCCGGACGTCCTCGATCGACATCCCGCTGCCCGCGAAGAGCTTCGCGGCGTCCTTCTCGAGCTGCTGGCCGCGGCGCGCCTCGACGAGCCGGAGGATGTCCGCCTTCGGGAGGCCGGTCTGCCGGGCGAGCTCGTCCACCTGCTTCTGGAGGTCGGCGGGCTCGAACGAGCTGTTCGCGGCCACCAGCACCGCCGTCGGCGGCAGGCGCTTCTCCACCTCGGCGAGCGAGGCCGCGTACAGCTGCTCCAGCTCCGCGACCGACTTCGCCGGCTTCTGCGCGGCGGCGAGCGCCTCCATCGCCTTCTTCTTCTCGTCGGCGGGGAGCTGAGAGAGGCCGTGCACCTTCGCGACGAGGTCCTCCTCGCGGGTGATGGCCTTCTTCTGGGCGTGCACCTCCGCGGGGGTGAGCCCGGAGAGGTCCATGAAGCGCTCCATGGCGGCGTCGCGCTCCTCGGCGGGGAGCGCCTGGATGCGCGCGAGCTGGGCCTTGACCGCGAGGTTCGTCTCGGCGCCCGCGGCCTTGTCCCCATAGACCTCCCTGAGCGCCTGCTTCGGGTCCTTGCCCTGCGTCTCCAGGTACCGGAGCACCTCCTCGGGGGACTTCCCGTACTTGCCGGCCAGCGCCTTGAGATGCGCGCCCGCCTCGACCGAGTCCTCCATCCCGAACGCCTTGGCCGCCCGCGTCTCCGCGGCCACCCGGGCTTCGAGCGCGACCGCCGCCTGCGCCGCCGCGGCGTTGTCCTTGCCGGCGTACTTCTCGGCGCCGGTCTTGTAGGCCTCCGCCTGGTCGAAGAGCGCCTTGGCCGCCTTCCCCTCGTCGTCGTCCATGTCGACGCCGGCGGCAAAGGACGCGAGGATCGGGTCGCCCTCCTCGTCGACGACCGGCGGCACCTGGGCCAGGAGCGCGGCCCGCTCCTTCGGCGACATCTCGCTCAGGCGCTTCAGCGCCTCCTCGTCGCTCACGTTCGTGCTGTTCAGCTCGTCGAGCAGCGCGTCGCGCTTCGCGCAGTAGGCGTCGTACTCCTTCTTCGCCTTGGCGTACGCGACGGGGTCCTTGCTCTCCAGATCCGCGATCTTCGCGGGGTCCGTCTCCAGCTTCTCGAACGTCTCGTCGGCGCCGAGGCCGGCCTTCTCCCGGAGCTCCTCGCGGTCCTTGTTGGCGGGGTCCTTGCGGTCGGCGGCGGCGATGTTCGGCTTGAGCGCGGCGAGGTCCGCCGGGAGCTTGTCCTTCGGGCAGTCGCGGATGTGCTGGATGAGCTGGTCCGGCGTCAGCCCGCGCTGCTTCGCCTGCACCGCGAGGAGGTCGGCGGCGGCGTCCGGGTCCTTCCCGAGCTGCTTCCCCCACTTCTCCTTCGCCTTGTTGAAGTCCTTCGCGGCCTCCGTCCGCATCAGCGCGGCGGCGGGGATGCCCGTGTCGGCGGCGATCTGCTCGAGGAACTTCTGCTTCTCCTCGGGCTTGAGCGTCTCGAGCGTCTTCAGCTTCTCGGCGACGGTCGGGTTCCTGGCCGCGACCTTCAGGTCCTCCTCGGTCTTGGCGAGGGCGTCGCCGTAGAGCTTCTTCAGCTTCGCCGGGTCGGTCTTGTAGCGCTCGGCGAGCGCCGCGATCTTCTCGTCCTTCTGACCCTGCGTGAGCAGCGGGTCGGTCGAGATCTTCGCGACGCTCCCGACGACGTCGTTCTTCTTGTCGTAGTTCTTCCGCGCCTTGGCGAGGTCGTTCGGGCTCACGCCCGAGACCTGCGCGAGCTTCACCATCGCGGACCACTGCTGGTCCTTCGGGAGCTTGTCGATCGACGCGAGCTGCTTGTTCAGCGCCTCGCTCGCGACGGGCCCCTTCAGCACGCCGGAGGCGTCGGCCTCCACGGTGAGCGTGGCGCCGAGGAGCACCTGGGGGTCGCCGGTGTCGGCGGCGAGCTTCTGGAGCGCGGCGGCGCGATCCTTCTCCGGGAGCGCGTGGATCTCCGCCAAACGCTTGGAGAGCGCCTCCTTCGGGAGGGTCTTGCTGCCCGGGGTGGCGACGCCCTTCTTCTTGAGGATGTCCGCCGCGGCCTGGTCGTCGACGCCGGTCTTGTCCTTCAGGCTCTGGATGTAGGCCTCGGCGTCCTTCGGGTCGCACCCGAGCGCCGCGGCGACCTCCTTGTTGTTCTGGAGCTTCTTCTCGGTCTTCTCGGCGTCGGCCTTCGCCTTGACCGCCGCCTCCTCGGCCGCCTTCCGCTCGGCCTCGGGCAGCGCGGCCACACGCGCGGCTTCTTCGGCGGCGGCCCTCTTCGCGGCGTCCTTCAGCTCGGGCGGGAGGGACCCGGCGGGCGCGTGCGCGAGGTGGGCCAGCATCTGCGCCGGCTTCAGGCCGCGGTCCTTGCCGACGGCGTGGAGCTTGTCGACGGCCTCGGGGCCCGGCACGCCGAAGATCTTCGCGGCCTTCGCCTCGAGCTCCTTGCGGCGGCGGTCGGCCAGGAGCACGTCGAGGTCGGCCTTGGAGACCCCCGCCTTCTCCGCCATCTCCTTGGTGATCGTGCCCTTGTGGTCCTTCAGCTTCTCCGCGGCGGCGGCGACCGTCGTGTCGTACATCGCTTGGAGCTCGGCGGCGGACTTCTTGTGGAGCTTCTGGAGGCGCTCCAGCTCGGCCTTCCGCTCCTCGGGGCCGAGGTCCTTCATCGCGCTCACGGCGGTGACGACGGCGTCCTCCTTGTCCGCCTCCTCCTTCTCCGCCTTGGCCTTCTTCTCCTCCTCGGTGAGCTTCGCGTCTTTCTCGTCCTGGGCCTTCTTGTCGGCGGCGGCCTTGTCGGCGTCGTCTTTCGCCTTGGCCTCGGCCTCCTTCTTCGCGTCCTCGGCCTCGAGCTTCTTCAGCTCCTCGGCCTTCGCGAGCTTCTCGTCGTCCTTCTTCTTCTTCTCCTCGACCTTGATGGGCGTCCCGTCGTCGTCGAGCGTCATGCCCGGCGGCAGGTACACGACCTTGACCGCGACCTTGAAATTGTCGGCGATCATCTGGTAGTGGGCGGCCCCGGTCGGGGCGGCGAGCTCGGTGAGGGCGGTCTCGAGCTCGGTGAGCTTCTTGGTGGCCTCCTCGGCCTTCTTCTTCGCCTTCTCCAGGTCGACCTTGGCCGCCGCGATGTCGGCCGTGGCCTTCTTCTCCTGCTCCTGGAGCCGCTTCTTCTCGGCCTGGAGCTTCCCGACCTTCGAGCGGAGCCCCGCGACCTCGCTCGTGAGCTGCTTGCACGTGGCGTCGGAGCTGGGCGTGGGCGCGGCCTTCCCGTCCGTCGTGGCCTTCGCCTCCTCGGCGAGCTGGGCCTTCCGCTGCGCGAGGCGCGAGGTGGCCGAGCCGAGCGCCGCGTTCGCGGTCTCGAGCTCGCCCGCCAGCGTCCCGAGCCGCGCCTTGGCGGTGTCGAGTTGCCCCTGGGCCGTCGCGATCGTCCTCTCCAGGTCCGCGACCGCCTTGTCCGCGTCCTTCTTCTTCTTCTCCTCGGGCCCCTTCTTGACCTGGAGCGCGGCCAGCAGGTTCTTCGACGTGGCGGCGACGTCGACCTCGCGCGTCGGCCCGGCGGGCGCGCCCCCGGCCCCGGCGCTGGCGGCGCGGGCCTTCGCGGCGGCGGCCTGCAGCTCGGCCTGCACGGCCTGGAGCTCTTTCTCCTTCTCCGCCTGCTTCGCGCGCAGCTCCTCGCCGGCCTTCCCGATCTCGTCGCGCTCCTTCCCGAGCTTCTTGCGCTCGGCGTCGAGCTCGTCGGCCTTCCGGAGGAGCGCGCGCACCTGCGCGTCCTTGTCGGGCGGCGTGACCTTCCGGCCGTACTTCTGCGCGAGGACGGCGTCGCGCTCCAGCTTCTTGCGGCGGCGGGCGAGGCGCTCCTGGTTCTCCTCGAGGTCGGCGGTGGCGCGCGCGGCGGCCGCCTCGTTGCGGGCCAGCGCGTCCGCCCCACGGCCGAGCTCCGCCTCGATGGAGGCCATCTCGTCCTGGAGCTGCTCCTGCTTCGCTTCGAGCTCCGCCGTGTCGGGCGCGGCGGGCTGCGCGGCGGGCGGGGCGTCCTTGGGGGCGAGGCCGGCCTGGGGAGCGGCCGGGGCGTGGTCGGAAGCCTTCTTTTCTTGGGGCGGGGGGTGCCCCCCCGCAACGCCCCCCGGCTTCGACGGATCGACGAACCCCTGCGCCGCGGAGGGGGCCTTGCCCAGCGAGAGCGCGGACTTCGTGTGCTCCTCGCGCGTGCCGTCGAGGAAGAGCACGGTCTGCCGGTCGCCGACCGCGGAGAGGAGGAAGCCCTGCCGGGGCCCGCCGTCCTTGCCGACGACCCACACCGTGGCGCCGGGCTCGAGCTTCTTCGAGGGCGGCAGCTCGGCGGCCGCGAGCGCGAGCAGCGCCTTCGCCTGCACCGTGACGGGCGCGGACGCCCCGATGGGGAGCACCTCGTAGTCGTGCCGGTCCTCGGCGGCGGGTTCCTGCGCCGGGCCTTGCGCGGGGTCCTGCGCGGGAGCCTTGGGGGCACCCTTCGCGCCCGGCTGGGCGCCTCCCGGCGCCGGGGCGGCGGGCGCGGCCGGGGGCCCCGCGGGCTTCGACGGGGCGGCGTTGGCGCCGCCGGTGGTGGTCGCCTTCGGCGCGGCCGTAGGGTCGGCGCCCGGGTCGGCGGCGGCGGGCTCCTTCACCGCGACGACCACGCCGGGGCGGCGGTCGCCGTCGACCGTGATCCAGACCGTGTCGCCGACGTGGAAGCGCGCGTCCCCGGCGTCGACGGCCGCGCCCCCGGGGCCCGCGGCGCCGCCGGGGGCGGGCGCGGGTGCGGGGGCGGGAGCGGGGCCGTTCGCGAACCGGCGGGCGGGGCCGGCGGCGGGGGCGGCGGCCGTGGCGCTC
>CAYWGD010000006.1:0-117686 GCA_964457335.1 uncultured Enterobacteriaceae bacterium
AGCGGGCGGCCGGCTCCGCCGGCCGGCTCGGCGCGGCCCCGGCCCTTCCGCGTGCACCCGACAGGTCGACCGGGCCGCGCCAGCCGAGCGGCTCCGCCGCGAGCCCCGCAGGGGACCGACCCCCACGCGCGGCGGCCACGCCGCGCGTGGGGGGCACGCCCATCAGCCGGCGGACAACCGCTTCGGCGCCTTCTTCCGCCACGCCTCCGCGAGCAGCGCCGCCACCTGCTCGCGGTCCGCGCCGGCGACGGTCACGCGCACGCCGCAGCGCTTCTTGCCCCACCAGAGCTCCGCGACCGCCGGGCTCGTCGCGACCGCCGCGTCGATGGCCGCGTCGTCGACGAACACGTGCAAGAACTGCCGATCCGGCGGCACGGTGGCGAAGATCTTCCCACGCACGCGGAAGGACGTGAAGTCGAAGTGCGGCTCCTCGGTCACCTGCGGGAAACCCAGGGCCAGGTCCCACACCTCGTCGATCTCCATCGCGGCCTCCGCTCAGACGTCTACCCGGGAAAATGTTGGCCTGAGCGGTTCCTGAGCGGGGGGGTGTGACCCTGGGAGTGCCCGGAGGCTCCCATGTCGGTCGGCATCGACGATCTCTCCCTCTACGCGAGCGCGCTCGCCCTCGACTTCCGCGCGCTGCTCGGCGTGCGGCGGAACGTGGAGGAGAGCGACTGGCAGAACATCGGCTTCCACCGCCGCACGGTCCTCCCGCCCTGGGAGGACGCCGTCACGCTCGCGGTGAACGCGGCGCGGCCGCTCGACACGTCGAAGGTCGGGCTCCTCGTGGTGGGGACCGAGAGCGCGGTCGACTTCGGGAAGCCGATCAGCTCCTGGGTGCACGGCGCCCTGAACCTCCCGGCCGACTGCCGCAATTTCGAGGTCAAGCACGCCTGCTACGGCGGCACCGCGGCGCTCCACACCGCGCTCGACTGGCTGCGCGCGCGCCGGGGCTCCGGGCGGACCGCGCTCGTCATCACCACCGACGAGGCCCGCCGCCACCCGGACGACCCCTCCGAGCTCAACGGCGGCTGCGGCGCCGTCGCGCTCTTGCTCCGCGAGGACCCGCGCCTCGTCGCGTTCGACCCCGAGGGCTTCCCCGCCGCGATGGACGTGTGGGACGTGGCCCGCCCGAGCGCCACCTTCGAGTGGGGCGACCCGGTGCTCTCGCTCTACGCCTACCTGGACCTCGCCGAGGCCGCGTTCGACCGCTGGCGCGAGGCCACCGGCAAGTCCACGGACGACCTCGACTTCCTGCTCTACCACGCGCCGCTGTTGTCGCTGCTCCAGCAGGTGCACCAGGTCGTGCTCGCGAGCGAGGGCGTGTTCGGCAACGAGGTGGCGGCGCGCTTCGAGCGGATGGTGGCGCCGTCGCTCGGCTACAACCGCGAGCTCGGGAACATCTACGGCGGGAGCCTGTACGCCTCGCTCGCGGGGCTCCTCGCGCACAACGACGTGCCGGGCGGCGCGCGCCTGGGGATGTTCGCCTACGGCTCCGGGGCCTGCGCGGAGCTCTGGACCGGCGTGGTCCAGCCCGGCGCGTCGCAGCGGGTCCGCGCCCGCGGCATCGACGCGCACCTGAAGGCGCGTCGCCCGGTCGACGTCGCCACCTTCGACGCGCTCGGCATCGCGACCGAGGGGCGCTTCGGCCGCGAGGTGGAGGGGCCGCACGTGCCGCCGGCGCCGGAGTGGGCGCCCCTGTTCGAGGAGGCCTACGCCGGGACCGGGCGCCTCGTGCTCACGCACATCGACCGCTACCGCCGCCACTACGTGGGAGCCTGAGATGTCCGCCCTGTACCTTCCCTTCGGCGGCGCGCTCGACCCCGAGGCGCTCGCCTGCAACCTGCACGTGCTCCGCGCGAACCCCACCCGGCCGATCGTGCTCGTGGGCGAGCCCCGCTGCTTCTGCCGCGGGCTCGACCTCGAGCGGGCGGTCAAGGGCGAGGAGGTCGGCGCGGAGCTGTTCGCGCGGCTCCTCGCCGAGCTGGACCGCCGGCCCGGGCCCGTGGTCGCGCGCGTGGACGGCGAGGCCCTGGGCGGCGGGTGCGGGCTGGCGGCCGTGGCCGACGTGGTGATCGCCGCGCCCACGGCGAGCTTCGGCCTCCCCGAGGCGCTCCTCGGGCTGCTCCCGGCCACGATCCTCCCCTACGTGGTGCGCCGCGTCGGCGTCGCCGCGGCCCGCCGCCTCGCGCTCACCGGGGAGAGCGTCGACGCCGAGGAGGCCCGCCGCCTCGGCCTCGTCGACATCGTGTCCGCGACCCCGGAGAAGGCCGTCGCGTCGACCCTCGCGCGGCTCGAGCGCATGGACCCGCGCAGCATCGCCGCGATCCGCGCGCTCACCGCCGAGCACTTCGGCCCGCCGCCCGACTACCCGCCGGCCGCGAAGGCCTGGTTCGGCGAGCTCCTCACCAGCGACCCCACCGCCGCGCGCGTCCGCCGCTGGGTGGACGGCGCGCCTCCGTGGCTGGACGACGCATGACCCCCGAGACCCCCGAGACCCCCGAGACCCCCGAGACCCCCGCGATCGCGTTCCCCCTCACCGAGCACGCCCCCGGCGTCGCGATCCTCGAGATCGGCGCCGACAAGCACCTCGGCGCCCACAGCATCCCGCGCTGGGCCGCGACCGTGGAGGCGCTGCGCGCGCGCACGGACCTCTCCGTGGTCGTGCTCCGCGGCACGCCCGAGTGGTTCAACGCCGGCGCGGCGCGCGACACGCTGCTCGTCGCGGACGACGGCGAGCGTGTCACCCGCTACGTCTTCGAGGTCCCGCGCCGCGTGCTCGAGATCCCGCAGCTCACCGTGGCCGCGATGGAGGGCCACGCCGTCGGCGGCGGGCTGCTCCTCGGGCTCTGGTGCGACGTGGCCTGGCTCGCCGCCGAGCGGCTCTACGGCGCGAACTTCACCGCGCTCGGCTTCACCCCCGCGATGGGCGCCACCAGCGTGCTCGCCGAGGCCTTCGGCGAGCCCTACGCCCGCCGGATGATGTTCGACGGCCGGCTCCGCCTCGGCCGCGAGCTGCCGCTCGACGCGGGCACGAGCCCGGCGGTCCTCCCGGCCGCCGAGGTGCTCCCCGCCGCGCTGGACTGGGCCGAGGCCGCCGCCGAGGTGCCCGTCGCCACCAGCTGGGCGCTCAAGGCGACGCTTGCCGGCCGCCGTCGCAACGCGCTCGAGGCGGTCATCCCCGAGGAGACCGCCATGCACGACGCCCTCCTCTCCCGCCCGGACATCCGGGCGGCCATCGCCGATCGCTACTGACCCCAACCGGGGGCGCGCCCCCCAGACCCGAAGGAGACCCCGATGGACCGCACCGAAGTCGCCGCCATCCTCGAGAAGAACATCCGCATCGTCCTCGACATCGACGAGGACACCCCGATCGCGCCCGACAAGTCGCTCATCGCGGACTACGGCGCCGACTCGCTGCGCATCGTGGAGCTCGTGTTCCGCACGATGCAGGACCTGCGCGTGAAGGTGAAGCGCACCGAGCTCAACAAGGCGAAGAGCATCGGCGAGCTGGCGGACATCCTGCACGCCCACGTCGCCGCCGCCAGCGCCGGGGCCGCGTAGCCATGACCCGCGGGATCGCGATCACGGGGATGGGCGTCGCGTGCCGCCTCGGCGAGGACGTCCCGCGCTTCGCCGAGGCCCTGTTCGAGGGCCGCTGCGGCTACGGGCCCTGGCGCGACATGGACCCGCGCGTCGAGTCCCGCGTCGGCGGCGACATGCGGGGCTTCACGCTCAAGGCGTGGCTCGACGCCCACGAGGTCCCCGGCGACCTCCGCGTCCGGGCCCAGAAGTCCTTCCGTGGGAGCCCGCTCGGCGCGCAGCTCGTCGCGGCGGCGGCGCTCCAGGCGATGGCGGAGGCGGCCGAGGACGTGGACCCGACCCGTTTCGGCCACGTCATGTCCGCCCACAACGTGAACCCGACCTACGCCTACGAGAACACGGCGCGTTTCGCCGAGGAGCCCGAGTTCATCGACCCGCTGTTCGGGCTCTACATGTTCGACACCGACCCCCTCTCGGCGGTGTCGGAGCTGTTCGGCATCCAGGGCCCGATCCTCACGGTCGGCGCCGCCTGCGCGAGCGGCAACGCCGCCATCCTGCAGGCGATGACCTGGCTGCGCGCGGGGCTCGCCGACCGCGTGCTCGTCACCGGCGTGGCCAGCGACCTCGACCCCGTCGTGCTCCAGGGCCTCGTGATGATGGAGGCCGTCGCGACGGGCCCCGACGACCCCGAGGGCAAGAGCCGCCCCTTCGACGTGGCCCGCAACGGCTTCGTGCCCGCCGAGGGCGCCGCCGCGCTCGTGCTCGAGCGCGCGGACGACGCCCGCGCCCGGGGCGCCACCATCCAGGCGGTGTTGAGAGGGGGCGCCCTCACCTCCTCGGCGTGCCGCCACAGCCGCCCCGACCGTGCCGGGCAGGCGCGCGCCATCCGCCTCGCGCTGGCCGACGCCGGCGTCGCCCCCGAGGCGATCACCTACGTGAACGCGCACGGCACGAGCACCCCGCTCGGCGACCGGAGCGAGCTCGAAGCGGTGCGCGAAGTGCTCGGCGACCACGCGCTGCGCATCCCCATCAACGCGACCAAGTCGATGCTCGGCCACGCCCTCCAGGCCGCCGCGGTGCTGGAGACCGTCGCGACGGTCGTGCAGATGCGGGCCGGCCGCGTGCACGGCAACCGCAACCTCGTCGAGGTCGACCCCGCCCTTGCGGCCTTCGATCTCCCCCGGGAGAGTCGCCCCGCCGACCTCCCCGTCGTGCTGAAGAACGCCTTCGGCTTCGGCGGCATCAACGCCGCCGTCGTCCTCGCCCGGGAGTGAGCGTGCGCCACGTCGATCCAGAGGGTGTCAGGAATTGCGAATTGACACCTACGGCGGCGCCCGGGCCGGCCCCGGGTGGCGCCCCGGGTGTCACCCCCGGTGTCAGGAACTGCGAATTGACACCTACGGCGGCGCCCGGGCCGGGCGTAGGTGTCAATGATCAGTTCCTGACACCTCCGGGGTCACCTCCGGGGACCGTGGCCCCGAGCGCCCCCGGTGTCAGGAACTGCGAATTGACACCTACGGCGGCGCCCGGGCCGGGCGTAGGTGTCAATGATCAGTTCCTGACACCTCCAGGCACCGTAGCCCCGAGCGCCCCCGGTGTCAGGAACTGCGAATTGACACCCACGGCCGCGCCCGGTCCGGCCCGCCTGGGCCCGGACCGCGCCCCCGTCCGGATCACCGGCCTCGCCTGCCGCCTCCCCGGCGCGGACACCGTCGACGCCGCGTTCGCCCGCCTCCGCGGCGCGCCCGCCTTCCGCCGGGTCGACCGCTGGGGCGAGCCCGCCTACGGCGCCTGGCTCGACGACCCCTGCGCCTTCGACCCCGCGCCCTTCGGCCTCGCCCCCTACGAGGCCGCGCGCATGGACCCGCAGCACCGCCTGCTGCTCACCTGCGCGCGCGAAGCCGTCGACGACGCGGGCCTCTCCCGCCGCGCGCTCGCCGGCAGCCGCACGGGCGTGTGGGTCGCGATGGGCTCGCAGGACTGGCTCTGGCGCACCGCGGTGCGGGCCGGGCACGTCGACGCCTACTCGGTCCTCGGGGTCGCCGCGGGGCAGGCCGCCGGCCGCATCGCCGCGCACCTCGATCTGCGCGGCCCCGCCGTGGTCGTGGACGCGGGCTGCGCCGCCGCGCTCGTCGCCGTCGACGCCGCCGCGCGCGCCGTCGCCTCCGGGGAGCTCGACCGCGCCATCGTCGGCGCCGTGCAGGTCGTCCTCGCGCCGGAAGGCGGCCGGATGCTCGCCGCGATGGGCGTCGAGTCCGACGGCGAGCCACCCCTGCCCTTCGACCCGGACTCGCCCGGCTCCGTCCGCGGCGAGGGCGCCGGCGTGCTCGTGATCGAGCGCGACGGCCGCCCGGCCCGCACCCGCGCGTGGATCCGCGGCAGCGCGGTCGTCCAGGCCGGCGCGGCGCTGCTGGGCGGCGTCCCCTCCGCCGACGTGCTCGCCGACGCGGCGCGCACCGCGCTCGCCGAGGCGGGCGTGGCACCGACCGACCTCGGCTGGGTCGAGGCCCACGGCACCGGCGCCCCCGCCGCCGACGCGGTCGAGTGGGCCGCGCTCCGGTCGGTCTACCCCGACGCGCCGATCGGCTCCGCGAAGGCCGTCGTCGGGCACCTCGAAGCCGCGGCCGGCTTCGTCGGCCTCCTCTCCGCGCTCGGCCGCGCCACCCCGGAGCGGCCGCTCGTCGCGGTCGGCACCTTCGGCATGAGCGGCACCGTCGGCCACCTGGTCCTCGAGGCCGCTTCCACGCGCCGGGGCGTTCTTTCCGAGGGGGTTTTCTTGGGGCGGGGCTCTGCCCCGCAACGCCCCGCCCGGGGGGGCGAGGCCCCCCCGGGACCCCCCGGCGGGACGTCCGAGCTCGAGACGTTCCGTCCGACGCGGGGCGCCCACCCGGCCGAAGACGCCACCCCCCACCTCGTCGGCCTCTCCGCCGCCACCCCGACCGCCCTCGCGACCGCGATCGAGCGGTGGTCCGCCGCGCTCTCCGCCGAGGACGCCGACGTCGCCGGGCTCTGCCGCGCCGCCGCGCGGCGCGACACGTGGCCGTGGCGGGTCGCCGTGGCCGGCCGCACCGCGGAGGAGCTCGTCACGGGGCTCCGTCGACCCCGCGCCGCCGCGGCCCCGGTCGCCCGGCCGCCCACGGTCGGGTTCCTCTTCACCGGCCAGGGCGCGCAGGAGCCCGGCATGGGCCGCGGGTTGTACGCCGCGGACCCCGCCTTCCGCGCGGCCTTCGACCTTGCCGCCGCCGCGTTCGCGCCGCTGGGCGTCGACGTGGCCGCGCTCTGCTTCGACGGCGGCGACCTCCGCGACACCCGGCTCGCCCAGCCCGCGCTCTTCGCGCTCCAGTGGGCGCTCGCGGCCACGTGGGCCGCCCGCGGGCTCCGGCCGTCCGTGGTGGTCGGGCACTCGATCGGCGAGCTCGCCGCCGCGGCCGTCGCGGGCGCGCTGACGCTCCCCGACGCGGCGCGCATCGTGGCCGCGCGCGCCGCCGCGATGGGGGCGCTGCCGCCCGGCGGGAGCATGCTCGCCGTGGTCGCGCCGCGCGAGGACGTGCACCCCTTCCTCGACGGCCTCCCGCTCGACGTGGCCGTCGAGAACGGCCCCCGGCAGGTGGTCGTGGCCGGCCCGGACGACGCGATCGCTGCCCTCGAGGAGCGCCTGGAGGACGCGTTCGTGCCGTTCACCCGGCTCCGCACGTCGCACGCCTTCCACAGCCGCCTCCAGGACCCCTGCGTGCCCGGCTTCGTCGCCGCCATCGAGGGGATCCCGTCGGCGCAGCCGCGCGTTCCCTGGGTCAGCACCGCGCGCGCGGCCCTCGTCGACGCGGCGCCCGCCCCGGCCTACTGGGCCGCGCAGCTCCGTGGCACCGTGCGCTTCCGCCAGGCGATGCTCGCCGCGAGCGCCGACGTGTGGGTGGAGATCGGCCCGGGCGACACGCTCTGCAAGCACGCGCGCTCCGTCGGGGCCCAGGCGCTCCCCAGCCTCCCGCGCGGCGTCGCCGAGCCGGACGGGCTCGCCGCGGCCGTCGTCGCGCTGTTCGAGCGCGGCGCGGACGTGCTCCCCGACGACGGCGGCCCCGCCGCCCCCGCGCCGCCCTACCCCTTCGAGCCGCGGCGCTTCGGACCGGAGGGGCTCGTGCCGGACGGCCCCGGCGGCGCCGTCGCGGCCCGTGGATCGCCGACCCCTGCTCACGTTGCCGGAGGCGGGGACGAGGGCGCCGAGCCCGTCGGCCCCCCGACGGGCCCTGCGCCGGCCGCTCGCGCTGCGGGCGGCCCCGACGACGCCGACCCCATCGTGATCGTCGGCCTCGCCGCGCGCCTGCCCGGCGCGCCCGACGTCGAAGCCCTCGCGCGCGGGGTCCGCGCGCCGTTCGTGGCGATCGGGGGCCCACCGCCGGGGCGGGTCGGCGGCGTGGCCGGGTGGCTCCCCGACGCGCTCCGCTTCGACGCCGCCGCGTTCGGGGTCGCCCGGCGGGAGGCCGCGCGTCTCGACCCGCGCCAGGGCCTCGCGTTGGAGCTCGCGTGGGAGGCGTTGGAGCGCAGCGGCCTCGCGCCCGACGCGCGCGCCACCGCCGTGTTCGTCGGCGTCTCGGGCGGCGAGCCGCGCGCGGTCGGGGAGGAGGTCGATCCCCAGGCGCTCACCGGGCGCGTGGACGCCGCGATCGCCGGCCGGGTGGCCTACGCGCTCGGGCTCGAGGGGCCCACGATGGGCGTCGACGCGGCGTGCGCGTCCTCGCTCGTGGCGATCCACCTCGCGGCGGCGAGCGTGCGGCGCGGCGAGTGCGAGCAGGCGCTCGCCGGCGGCGTGCAGGTGCTCGGGACGCCGCACGGCACCGCGCTCGTCGCCGCGACGGGCGCGCTCTCGCCCACCGGCCGCGCGCGCCCCTTCGACGCCGACGCCGACGGCTTCGTGCGCGGCGAGGGCGGCGCCTTCGTGGTGCTCACGCGGCGCTCCCGGGCGCGCGCGCTCGGCCTCTCGGTGTGGGGCGTCCTCGTGGGGAGCGCGACGGGCCACGGCGGCGGCGGCGGCGGCTTCACCGCGCCCGACCCCGCCGCGCAGGAGCGCGTGATGCGCGCCGCGCTCGGCGGCGTGGACCCCCGCGGCGTCGTGTACGTCGAGGCGCACGGCACCGGCACGCGCCTCGGCGACCCCATCGAGGCCGCCGCCCTCGGACGCGTGTACGGCGGCGTCGCGGTCGGCTCCGCGAAGGCGAGCTTCGGCCACCTGGAGCCCGCGGCGGGTGTGGTCGGGCTCGCGCGGCTGCTCATCGCGATGCGTGCGGGCCGGCTCCCGGCGCAGCCGTCGGTGACGCGCCTCCACCCCGAGGTCGCGGCGTGGGGCCACCGGGTCCCCACGGGGCACGAGCCCTGGCCCGCGGGCGGCCTCGGCGCGGTGAGCGCCATCGGCCTCACCGGCACCGTGGCCCACGTGGTCGTGGGGCCGGACGACGGCGTAGGTGTCAATGATCAGTTCCTGACACCTCCGGCGCTGACACCTCCAGCGCGAACCCCTCCAGCGACCGCAGGTGTCAATGATCAGTTCCTGACACCTCCAGCGCGAACCCCTCCAGCGACCGTAGGTGTCAATGATCAGTTCCTGACACCCTCAAGACGCCAACCCCCCGCGACGCCACCGCGCGACGGGGGCCGGAGGGCAGCGCGGGCGCGCCCCGAACGCACCCGCTGGCGCGTGGAGCTCTCCGCCCGCACGCCCGGCGCGCTGCGGTCGTTGTGTGATCGCTGGGCCGCCGCGCTCGAAGGGCGCGCGGAGCTCGACGTGGCCGACGTGGCGTGGACGGCGCTCCGTCGCCGGCGGCTGCCCGCGCGGCGCGCGGTCGTGGCGGCGACCGTCGACGAGCTGCGTGCCGGCCTGCTCGCCGAGGGGGACAGCCCCGGCGGCGTGCTGCCCGACGGGACCGGCCGGCGGGTGATCGACCTGCCGATCCCGGCGTGGGGCGGCGAGGCGTGGACGGCCGGCGCGGCGCACGCCGGGACCACGCACGGCGCCGCGTCCCCGGCCGCCCCGGCCGGCCGCGCGCCCGCCACGCTCGACGCGCTCCTCGCGGAGCTGCTCCCGGCCGCGCTGGAGGCCCCCGACGTGCCGCTGGGCGACCTCGGGCTCGACTCCCTCGGCGCGCTCGTGCTCGCCGCGGCCGTGCCGGAGGTCCCCGCGACCGCGCTCCGGTCCTTCCCGCTCCAGGCCCTGCGCGCGCGGATCGGCCCGCCGCCCCGAGCCGCGAACGGCGCGCTCGCCACGACCGCCCCCGAGGCCCGCCCCACCCCGACGACCGAGCCCCCCCGCCCCTCCCTCGCGCTCCCCGACCTGCGCCTGGAGCGCCTCCGCGACGGCCGCGGGCTCCCCCTGGTGCTCGTCCACCCCGGCGGCGTGCCGGCCGAGGGCTGGGACGCGCTCGACCTCGGGGACCGGCCGGTCTGGCTCGCGCGCTCGTGGGCGTTGGAGGCGGGCGACGGCGCGTCGATCGCGCCCTGGGGCGTGGCGCTCGCGGCCGCCGTGGGCGCGGTGTTCAGCGGGCCGGTGGCGCTCGCCGGGTGGTCCCTCGGCGGCGTGATCGCGTGGGAGGCCGCCGCGCGCGTGGAGGCGGCCCGCGGAGAGGCGCCGCTCGTCGTGCTCCTCGACACCTACGGCCCCGGCGTGACGATGCCCGCGAACCTGGAGCCGCTCGCGCGGGCCTGGGCCGCGGTGGCGTGGCCGGGCGACCCGAGCCCGCGCTTCGACCTCTGGCGGCAGGGCCTCGCGGCGTCCGCGCGGCGCGTGGCGGGCTGGTCGCCGCCCCCACGTCGCGGCGACACCCTGCGCGTGTGCGCGTCCCGCCGCCACGGGGTGCCCGTGGGCTGGTCCGAGGGGCGCGAGGCGTGGGTGGACGCCGACCACTACTCGCTCGTCCGCGGCGATGCGCTCGCCGAGGTGGGCCGGATCCTGCGCGCCGAGCTCGCGCACCTGGAAGGGAGGAACGATGCGAACTGAGCTGGACTCCAACTGGCCCCCGACCTGGACGGACGCCAAGCCGCGCCTCGCCGCCCTGCTCCCGGGGGTGTGGCGGCTCCGGTCGCTCGAGACGCGCGACGGCGCCACCGTGGAGCGCCCCTTCGGCAACGCGCCGGAGGGCTGGCTCGTCTACACCGCGGACGGCTTCGTCTCCGTGCACATGGGCCGGCCCGACCGGCCGGCCTTCGCGAGCGGCGACATCCTGCGCGGCTCGCCGGAGGAGCAGGCCGCCGCGGTGGGCGGCTACGCCGGGTACATGGGCCGCTGGGAGCTCGACGGCGCGCGCGTGCGCCACCACGTCACGTTCAGCTTCTTCCCGAACTGGAACGGCACGGTGCAGGAGCGGCACGTGGAGCTCCTGCGGGACGTGCTCCGGCTGACCACCGAGCCCCACGTCATCGAGGGGCGGGTGCGGGTCGCGACGTTGACGTGGGAGCGGGCGGGCTGACCTCGCGCCACCCCAGCTTCGCCCCGTGATCCCGACGCCCCCCTCCCCACGCGCCCCCGCGCCCCCTCTCCACCCCCGCCCCTTGCGTCCGGGCCCCGCGCGGAGTTCGATCCGCCGACATGCCCCTCGTCGCCCGGCTCCTCGGCGGTTGCTCCTTCACGCTCGACGGGCGCGCGCTCGGCGGCTGGCCCACGCGCAAGGCCGACGCGATGCTCGCGTACCTGTGCGTCGCGCCGCGCGAGCACCCCCGCACGAGCCTCGCCGCGCTGCTCTGGGGCGACTCGACAGAGGCGCAGTCCGCCGCGAACCTGCGCGTCGTGCTCAGCGCGTTGCGGCGCGACCTCGGCGAGCGGCTGGCCGTCACCCGCGCCGGCGTCCGCCTCGACGTGTCCACGCTCGACTGCGACCGCACGCGCGTCGACGCGCTCCTGCAGGACGGCCTCGGCGGGCCGCCGAACGCCGCGCGGGTCGCGTCGCTGACCGAGGCCACGCGCGTGTACGCCGGCGCCTTCCTCGACGGGCTCCTGCTCCGCGCCGCGCCGATGTTCGAGGAGTGGCAGCTCCAGGAGCGCGAGCACCTTCGCGGCCGAATGGTGCGCGCCCACGAGGTGCTCCTGCGCTGGCACGCCGAGCGCGACGAGGTGGCCGTCGCGCTGGAGCAGGCGGAGCGCATCCTCGCGCTCGACCCGCTGAACGAGGCCGCGGACCTCGAGATCCTCCGCCTCCACGGCCGCCGCGGCGACCGCGCGGCCGTCCACGCGCACTTCGACGCCGCCGTCGCCCGCTGGCAGCGCCACACCGGCCGCGGGCCCCGCCCCGCCCTGGGCGACCTCGCCGCGCGCCTCTCCGCGCCGCCCCCCGTGGTCCTCGGCGCGCTGCCGGGATCCCACACGCCGATGGTCGGCCGCGAGAAGGAGCTCGCCGCGCTCGTGGACGCGCTCTCCGACCCCTACGGCCGCCTCGTCACCGTGCTCGGCCCCGGCGGCATCGGCAAGACGCGCCTCGCCGAGGCCGCCGCCGTGGCGCTCGCGCCCCGCTTCGCGCACGGCACGTGGTGGGTGTCCCTCGCCGCGGTCGCGGACCTGCCCGGGCTCCTCTCCGCGGTCACGTCCGCCATCGGCCTCACCCCCCAGGCCGCCGATCCCGCCGCCACGCTCGCGCACTGGCTCCGCGACCGCGCGCTCCTCCTGGTGCTCGACACCGCCGAGCACGTGCTGGAGCCCCTCGCCGCGGTGCTGCCCGGCTGGCTCCGCGAGGCGCCCGGCCTCCGCGTCCTCTGCACCTCCCGCCAGCCGCTGGAGCTCGTGGCGGAGGCGCGCTTCCCGCTCGCCGGCCTGCCCGTGGGCGACGGCCCGAGCGACGCCGTCCGCCTCGTCGCCAACACGATCCGCCGCCTCGACCCGCTCTCCCCGCTCGTCCGCGACCCCGTGCTCGTCCAGCTCTGCCGCGCGCTCGACGGGCACCCGCTCGCGCTCGAGCTCGCCGCCCCCGCGCTGCTCGACGCCCGCGACCCCGCGGAGCTCCTCCACCGCCTCGAGACCGACGTCCGCGCGCTCCAGGCCCGCGAGCGCGACCGGCCGCGGCGCCACGCCTCGCTCCACGCCGCCTTCGACTTCGGCTTCGCGCACCTCGATCCCGCCGCCCGCCGGCTCCTGCTGCGGCTGTCCTGCTTCCGCGGGGGCTTCGACGCGCGTGCCCTCGACGCGCTCGACGCCGCGCCCGGCGCCATGGACGCCCTGTCGCGCCGCTCGCTCGTCACGCGCGCGGGCCCGGAGCGCTGGCGGCTCCTGGCGCCCATCCGCGCGCTGGCCGCCGGGGAGCTCGCCGCCGACGCCGCCGAGCACCTCGCCGCGGAGCGCGCCCACCGCCGGCACGTGGCCGAGGAGGCCGACCGCGTAGCCGCCGCGCTCTGGCTCTCCGAGCACGTCTCCGCGCTGGACGCCTGGCGCCGCCTCGCGGACGACGCGCTCGCCGCCTGGACCCCCGACGATCCCGAGGCCTTCGCGACGATCGGCCGCGCGATGCGGGGCGCCCTCGACGCGCTGTCGTGGTGGCGGGAAGGCCACCGCCGCTTCGCCGCCGCCACCTCCGCCGACCCCGTGGGCGAGGGCGTCTGCCGCGTCGCCGAGGCGCTCTTCGCCCTCCGCTTCGGAGACGCCCCTGGCTGCCTCCGCGCGCTCGACCGCGTGCCCGCCGAGGCCGACCCCGCCGAGCAGCGCAAGGCGCGCGCGCTCCGGGCCACCGCGCTCCAGGCCGTCGGCCGCCGCGCCGAGGCCCAGGACCTCGCCACCGAGGTGCTCGCCGAGTGCGAGGCCGTCGGGGACCGCCCCAACGTCGTCGCGGCGCTCGCCACGCTGGCCGGGCTCGCCCGCGGCCGCGGCGACGTGCCCGCCGCCGAAGCGCTGCTCCTCCGCGCCGCCGCGCTGCTCGAGGCCGACGGCAAGATCGGGTTCGCGGCCGGCGCCTGGCACAACCTCGGCGCGTTGGCCCGCGAGCGCGGGGATCTGCGCGCTGCCCGCGACCACCTGCTCCGCGCGCTCGAGCTCCAGCGGCGCTACTTCGACCGGCGGGGCGCGGCGCTCACCCTCATCACCCTCGGCGCCGTCGAGCTCGAGGAGGGCGACGCGGCCTGCGTCGGCCGCTTCCGCGAGGCCCAGCGCATCGGCGACGACCTCGAGGACGAGGTGACGCGCGCCCTCGCGCTCCACCAGCTCGGGCAGTGGGCGCTCCTCCAGGGCCGCACGGCCGAGGCCGAGGGCCACGCGGCCGCCGCGCTCGCCATCCAAGCCAGGCTCCCCGACCGGCGCTGGGAGGTCGGCAACCGCGTCGACTGGGCCAGGCTCCGCCTCCGACGCGGGGAGACGCGCCTCGCGGCCGCGGAGCTGCTCGTCGCGCTCGACCGCGCCGGCGGGGAGGACGCGCGCGTGCGCGGGCTCGCGAAGCGTCTGGGCGACGTGGGCGACGACCTGCGCGGTTTCCTGGCGGCCATGGCGCAGGGCTGAATCCGGGTTCGGGCAGCCGGCCCGCCGAAGACGGCGGCCGCCGCGGAGACGTCGGCGCCCGGGCGAACGTCGGCGGCTCCCGCCCCGCTCCCGGTTACACCGCCGCCCGATGTCGCTCTCGCTCACCCCCCGCATCCCGCCGCTGCTCCACCTGGTCAACCGCGTCGGCGCGGGCCTGCGGCGCCTCGCGCCGGGCATCGGGCGCTTCGACCCGGAGGTGCTGATCGGGTGGGCGGCCCGCGAGGCGGGCAGCGACGACTTCGGGGCGGACGACGCGTGGCGGGAGGGCCTCGCGGTCTACGTCGCGTCGCTCGAGCGCGACGCCGACCTCCACCTCCTCGGCTGGGTGCACATCCGCGACATGGTGCGCGGATCCCTTCCACGTGGGCTTCCTGCCCTCGCTCTTCGCGGCCGCGCCCGACGCGATGGTCGTGCGTACCCACCGCGATCCGTTGGAGACCCTCCCGAGCTACCACAAGCTCACGCTCAACATGCACGCGGTGCTCTGCGGCCGGCTCGACGTGCCCGCGGTCGTGGAGGCCAACACCCGCTGGCAGGTGGCGCTCACGGAGGCCGCGGTGCGGCCGGTGCCGGCAGGGCGGGTCCTCGACGTCGACTACCGGCGCCTCGTGGCGGATCCCGTCGGCACGGCGCGCGACATCCACGCCCACTTCGGGCTCGCGTGGGACGACCGCCTCGCCGAGCGGCTCGGGCGCTTCGCGCAGACCAACGGACAGCGCAAGTACGGCGAGAACCCCTACGCCATCGACGAGTTCGGCCAGTCCGAGGCGGCGCTCCGGGAGCGGTTCGCTCCGTACCGCGAGGCGTTCGGGCTCGCGCGCAAGGCCAGCTGAGCAGGTCCCGCTCGGTGAGCCGGTTGGCGGCCGGCCCCTCGAAGAAGCGCATCAGGCCGGCCTTCTCGACCTCCCCGTCGCGCCGTCGTCACGGTAGGATGATCTCCTCGGAGTCCCGATGCGCCGCGCGCCCGCCTTGCTCCTCCTCGCCGCGTGCGACGGCCCCGACAAGGCGGACGACGCGCGCCCCGAGCGCGGGACGGAGCCCACGCGCTGCGTGCAGGCCGCGGTGCTCGAAGCCGAGCGCGCCTCGGGCGCGATCCCGCTCACGGCCGCGTTCACCGCGAGCGCCGCGTGCGGGGGCGAGTGGGCGTCCACCTGGGACTTCGGCGACGGCGCGACCGCCGAGGGCGCCCTCGTGGAGCACACGTGGCTCGGATCCGGGACCTACACCGTCTCCCTCTCCATGACCGACGGCGTCGACACGTTGACGGCCTCCACCACGATCGACGTGGCGCCGGCCGCGTGCCCGGAGCTCGAGGCGCCGCGCGTCGTCGGCACCGTCGCGCACGACGAGCTCGTGGAGGCCTCGGGGCTCGCGGAGGGCCGCGCGAACCGGGGGCTCCTCTGGAGCCACAACGACTCGGGTGACACCCCGCGGCTGTTCGTGTTGGATCAGGACGGCACCTCCCGTGGCACGTTTCTGCTCGAAGGGGCGCCCAACGGAGATTGGGAGGACCTCGCCGCCGGGGAGGACGCCGACGGCGCGCCGGTGCTCTTCGTCGGCGACATCGGCTCCAACGGCACCACGCGCGACACGCTCGTCGTCTACGTCGTCCCGGAGCCGCCGGTGGGCGCGGAGGCCGCGGACCTGGCCATCACCGACTGGTGGTCCTTCGAGCTCGCGTTCCCCGACGCCGCGGCGCTCGACGCCAACACGCTGCTCTGGGACCCCGCCACGGGCGACCTCTACCTCGCCGCCAACGAGGCCGACGCGACCGGGATCTACCGGGCCGCCGCGCCGTTCTCCCCGGACAGCGTCGTGCTCGTCGAGCGCGTCGCGGGGTTCACCTTCGGCGTCGGGGGCCTCGAAGGTGGCGCGACGCCCACCGGCGGCGCCATCAGCCCGCTCGGCGATCTCCTGGCCATCCGCACCGCCGACACCGCGTGGGCATGGCGGCGCGACCGCACCGCGGGGATCGACGCGGCGTGGGCCGGCGAGCCCTGCCCGCTGGCCGTCGCGGAGGAGCCCCGCGGCGAGGCGATCGCGTTCTCGGCCGACGGCGCCGGCTACTACACGCTCGGCGAGGAGGCGCACCAGCCCCTCTGGTACACGGGCATCGTGCCGCCCTGCGACGGGCTCGAGCCCGCCATCGTCGTCGCCGCGGCGCGCTTCGGCGTGGCGGACCCGCTCGCGTTCGCGGTCGACACCACCTGCGTCCCCGCGGGCCTCGCGTCCGCCTCCTGGGACTTCGGCGACGGCGAGACGAGCGAGGAGCGCGCGCCGACCCACCTCTACCTCGCGTCGGGCACGTACACGGTCACGCTCACGGTCGTCGACGGCGCGGGGGACACCGAGTCCACCACGACCGAGGTCGAGATCCTCCCGGCCGCCTGCCCGACGCCCGGCGCGGTCGAGACGTGGGGCGAGGTCGAGTCCGACGAGATCGTCGAGGCGTCCGGGGTCGGCCACAGCGCGCTCAACCCCGGCGTCGTGTGGACCCACAACGACTCGAGCGACACCGCGCGGCTCTTCGCGCTCTCCGAGTCCGGCGGCCACCTCGGCGAGTTCACCGTCGTGACCGACAACCGGGACTGGGAGGACATGTCGCTCGGGTGGGACGAGACGTTGGGCGCCCCCGCCATCTACGTGGGCGACTTCGGCGACAACGGCGAGAGCCGCGACGACATCACCGTGCTGGTCGTCCCGGAGCCCAGCATCGCGCTCGCCGACGTGCCGGTCACCGCCGAGCTCACGACGTTCACCCAGATGACGCTGCTCTACCCGGACGGCGCGCACAACGCCGAGACGCTCATGCACGACCCCGTCACCGGGGACCTCTACGTCGTGACCAAGGACTACGAGGGCAGCACGTCCGTGTACCGCAAGCCGGCGCCCCACGTGGACGGCGTCACCAGCACGCTCGATCACGTCGCGGACCTCGTGTTCGGCGAGGATCCGCTCCCCGGCAGCGGGGCCACCACCGGCGGCGACATCAGCCCGCTCGGCGACCGCATCGCCATCCGCACCTACTCGCACGCCTGGGCGTGGCGGCGGGACCAGGCGTTCTCGGTCGCCGAGGCCTTCGCCGGCGAGCCCTGCGACCTGGGCGCGCCCGACGAGCCGCAGGGAGAGGCGCTCGGCTTCACCCGCGACGGCGCCGGCTACCTCACGCTCAGCGAGGGCGAGCACGTGCCGCTGCACTTCGTGCCGCTCGACTGAGCGGGCGGCCGCGGAACCCTACGGCGCGCACCCCGTGTAGTTCAGCGCCGGACCGACGCCCTCCGACACCTGCCAGAACCCGCCCTGGAGCGGATCGTAGGCCACCGCCTCGCCCTGGAGCTCGAAGGCGTAGTCGAGCGTCGTGGGGCCGATGGGCGCCGCGAGGTCGGCCACGTCGAACTCGTAGAGGTGGAAGTACGTGCGCACGAGCAGGCGCGCGGGGTCGTGCCAGAGGTCGGCGGCGGTGACCCGCGCGGCGAGGTCCTCGCCGTAGGCGCCCGTCGCGATCTCCGACACCCACTCGAGCACGGTGGCGCCCGCCGGGAGCCGGTACACGCCGGCGGTGGCGTTCTCGCGCTTCGTCACGATGACGGCCGTGCCGTCGGCCTCGAGCACGAGGGCCTCGGCGTCCTCGGGGTCGCCCGGGTAGGTGAACGGCCGCACCTCGGGCGTGGCCGAGAGCGTCGCGGTGCCGTCCAGGAGCGGCTCCTCGACGACGAGGAGCGCGAACTCCGAGCGGCTCGTGCCGAGCGTGCCGATGTCCCCCACGACCAGGCACCAGGCGTCGCCGCAGGGCCCGATGGCGAGATCCTCCCAGTCTTCGTTCTCGACCCCTTCCAGCTGGAGCGTCGCCACGGTCGCGCCGGTGGTGTCGAGCGCGTAGAGCTCGGGCGCGCCGCCCGAGTCCTCGTGCGTCCAGAGGATGCCCGGGTTGAGCTGGCTCACCGCCAGGCCGGAGAGCTCGTTCAGCGCCGGGTCGGCCACCTCGCCGACCGCCACGGCCGGCGCGTAGGTGGCGCACGGCCCCGCGGCGGGGGCGCCGCCGGTGTCGGACGTGTCGGACGTGTCGGGCGCGGAGTCGTCGGCGGAGTCTGTCGACTCGGTGGTGTCGGCGGACTCCGTGTCATCCGAGGTGTCACCCGTGTGGGGGACGCCGGCGGTGTCACCGGTGTCACGCGGCGCGTCCGGCCCCGTGGGCGGACCGGACGCGGTGCATGCGAGGAGGAGCCACATCGACGCGAGCGTAGCCCGGTCGACCGCGGCGCCCTACTCCGTGATGGTGAGCGTGCCCGTGTTGCTCGTGCCGAAGCTGCCGCCGGTCACCGAGGAGTACGTGGTGCCGTTCACCGTGAGCGTGGCCGCGCCGAAGCTCGAGCTCCCGACGTAGCGGTACACCCAGTGCTGCACCGGCGTCGACGACTGGTTCATGCTGATGCCCTGGTACGTCCCGGCGCTGTCGTCCGCGGTGGCGGACACGGTCACCGCCATCGAGGCGCCGGTGTAGTAGTCGTAGAGCTGGCCGCTGCCCGAGAGCGTGGCGGAGGAGCCCTGGATGCTGATCGTCGCGTCGTCGAGCGACCCGGTGTAGTAGGAGAAGGAGCCCGTGCAGTAGTTGTACGAGCCCACGTAGACGTAGGTGGTGGTGGCCGACGTGGGGGCGCCGTCCGAGCGGGTCGTGTTCTCGAAGGCCGAGGCCGAGACGTACTGCGACTCGCAGCCGCCGTAGGAGGACCAGCTCGCGCTCACGTAGGAGCCGCGCTGCGCGTAGGTGGTGGTGCCGGCGACGGCGGGGGTCGCGAGGCCGAGGGCGAGGGCGGCGATGGACAGGCGGATCATGGACACACTCCGAGCCCCGGTTTGGATCGATGGCAGCCCGGCGGTCGGGGCGCACGCCGCCGGATTGGTGACACCCCTGCTGTCGGGGGCGTCGTGAGCATAGCCGCGGACGGCGGCGCCGAGCACCGCTCGAAATGCCCAACAAACCGATCTTTCAACGAAATGTAGGCCGCCCCTCAGCGCCGCGGATCGTCGCAGAAACCGTGATCGGTCGCTCGGTTGGGTTGCACTGTGGTAGCGGGGACACCGGGTCGGGCGGAACGACCGGGACGACACACCGTGTGGAGATCCGCGTCGCGGACCGTTCCGCGGCCCCGGGCGCCCGGGCGGGGTCCGCCGGCCGCGTTACGTCGATGGCGAGGTGGCCCGATCATCCGTCCGTTCCCCGGGCCACCCATCGCGAGGCGTTGATGTCGACCATCGAACCGAAGAGCGTCGTGTGCGGGAGCTGCGGGCAGGCGACCGTGGCCCCGGTGGCGAGCAGCGTGAACCCGAACCGGTCCCCCGCGCTGCGCGAGGACGCGCTCGCCGGGCGCTTCCACCGCTTCCCCTGCCCCCACTGCGGGGCGCTCGTGACGATCGACGCGCCGTTCGTGTGGATCGACTTCGATCGCAAGCAGTTCTTCGAGGTGCTCCGCGTCGGGGACGCGGCGGAGTGGTGGGCGCACGAGGCCCACATCGCCGAGGCGTTCGCCGCCTACATGGTCGGCCCGCACAGCTCGGCAACGGCGCGTTCGCTCGCCGCCGGGTTCACCGTCCGCGCGCTCTTCGGCGTCGACGGCCTGCGCGAGAAGCTCGCCTGCCTCGACGCCGGGCTCGACGACGTCGAGCTGGCCGCGCTCTCCCTCGTGATCGCCGCGGAGGCCCCGTTCCCGATCGAGGCGCCGCCGCGCCTCGTCGCCGCGTCCGCGACCACGCTGCGCTTCGAGGTCCCGGACACCGACCTGCGCCTCGACGTGCCGCTCGACTGGATCGAGCGCGGCCGCCGGCACCTCGACGACCATCCCGGGCTCCGCGACGCCCTGGGCGCCGGCCCCTTCGTGGACGCGCGGCGGATCCTGAGCCCGGCGCCTACAACGTCGAGATGAGCGCGCCGGTGTTCAGGTCGCCGGCCGCGGTGAGGAGCGCGCCCGGCGCCCCGGACGGCTCGAAGTACGCGGAGTAGGCCTCCGCGAACCACTCGCTCTCGGAGCGGAACTGGTAGTTCGACACCTTGCGCCCGAACGCGGCGGGGTCGAAGCTCGCGAGGCCCCGGTCGTTCGACCGCACGAAGCAGCGGCCGCCGAGCTGGTGGAGGGTGCCGTTCTGCCAGGTGTCGTCCAGGTTTCCCCCCAGGAGCGCCCAGGCGGGGTCGAGCATGACGTTCTGCCAGGTCACCTGGGGCGGGGCGTTCCCGTCGTTGTTGTTCCGGTTGGCGATCAGGTTCGCGTGGAACTGGTCGATCGGGGCGCCCATGCCCGCGACGAGCTGGAGGATCTGCGTCTGCGTGGGCACGGAGACCGCCGCGAGGATGGTGCTCATGATGCCGCCGGCGCCGACGAGCACCTCGCGGACGACCTCCACCTCGTCGGTGTTCCAGCCGCCGCCGAGCCCGTTCGCCGCCCCGGTGTAGGTCGACGCGGCGACGTTCCCCTTGAACACGGCGTGCCCGATCTCGTGGCGGATCGTCCAGTCGATCGCCCGCTTGCCCGCCCGCTGGTCGCCGGTCGCGCCGTGCGTGGCGCCGAGGTGCTGATCGTTGGCGGGCGTGCCGATGGCCACCTTGTTCTCGCTGTCGCGGAACCAGCCGCCGCCCAGCTGCTCGTAGCGGAGGAAGTGCGCGAAGGCCGTGTTTGCCTCGGTGTGCGTCGCCGGCAGCCCCTTGAGCACGTCGTAGGCCCGCTTGAGCCCGGCCACCGTCCAGTCCCGCGCGTTCTGCACGGCCGCGCCGCCCGCGGTGCGCTGCCCCACCGGGAGGGCGCCGATGTTGGCGGGGTCGAGGCCGAAGCGCTGCGCCACCAGGATCTTGAGCTGCCCGAGGTCCGTCTCCGCCGCCACGAGCGCGTCGTGGCCGGCCCAGTCGGCGGTGTTCGCGAGCGCGACCGCCCGCCCGTTGTTCCGGAGCTCGCCGAGCACCTCGTCCTGCAGCGCGAGCACGGGCCGGAGGCGCGGGTTGTCGACGTCGTCGGTCTTGCCGCCCAGGTAGGTGTTGATGGCGCGGAGGAGGTCCTCCAGCCGCGCGCGACGGTCGATGGGCAACGCGGCGTGCACGTTGCCGAGGGCCGTGTCGACTGCGGCGATGGACGCGCGCGGGCGCTCGAGGCCCCAGCTCAACCCGAAGCGCCGGGTCGTCGTGGCGGTCTGGAAGTTCCCCACCGAGATCAAGGCCTGCGCGACGCCGGGCCCCGGGTCGAGCGCGTCGACGAGCGGATCCTCGAGGAGACCGTCGGTCTCCGCGGGTCCCGCCGTGCCCGTGGCGAGCTTCCGGCGCGGGGGGCGGTTCCGGGTGATCATGGGTGCTCCCGTGGGCGCGGCCGCGGGCGCCCGTCGTGAGCCTACCACGTTCGCCGGCGCGTTCGCCTAGGGGAAGCGGAAGCCGTCCAGGTACAGCTGCTGGGCGTTGAAGTACGGGTACGCGCCCCGCCCGTACAGGAACAGCACCGCGAGGCGGTCCTTGTCCACCCAGCCCTTCACGGCCCAGCTGTCCCCGTCCTCGTCCTCCCAGTAGTCGATGACGCCGCGGGCCCCGGGCGTCTCCGCGTGCGAGTGGCCACGGCCGACGCCGGCCGCCTTCGTGATCGACAGCTGGCCCTTCAAGAAGCCCATGTACGAGACGAGGAGCTCCTCGAGCACCTCCGGCGTCGCGTCCATCGGCGCGGCGAAGCGCACCACGACCGCGCCGAAGGTCCAGCCGTCCACCGTCGTCTCGCCGGTCCAGACGGACGAGCCGTCCTCGCTCGGCTTCGGCGCCCCGAACGTGAGCCCCGGGGGCGCGTAGAGCGCGCAGCCGCAGTCGCCGACGGCGGTGCGTGCGAAGCGGGGCACGGCCGGCTTCGCGGCGGGCGCGGGGGCGGGCGTGGCCGCCGGGGCGGGCGTGGCCGCCGGGGCGGGCGACGACGCGGGGGGCGGCGCCGCCTCGGCTCCAGGGGCAGGCGCGGCCTGGGCGAGCGCGGGGAAGGCGGCCAACGACGCGAGGAGCGGCAGCACCGGGGCTCCGGGGAGGCGCGGAGCTTAGACGTCGGGACGGGCGCGGGCAACCGGACGCCCCCGCGGTAGAGAGCGACGATGCGCCCGACCATCGGCTGTACCACGATCCTCCTCGTGTCTTGCGCGGGCTGCTGCTGTGGCCGCATCCCCACCTTCGGGCTCTGGCCCGACGTGGACGAGGCGGCGATCCGCGACGCCGTGCGGGCCGACGCCTTCGTCGTGGACCACGTCTGCACGACCGAGCAGCGCTGCCATGCCGTCCGCGACGCGGAGATCGCGGTGCTCCCGGTCGGCTGGAACCCGTTCACCGGCACGGTCACCACCGTCGTCGCCGTCGAGGCCACGTGCACGCCCTCGGACGACCCCGTCGAGCAGGCCGCCCCGCTCCTCTGCGCCGGCACCCTCGGCGTGGTCGGGGCCGCGTCCGGCGGGGCCCTGATCTTCGGCGGGCTCACCGAGGACTGGATGTTCTTCACCACCAGCGGAGTGCGTCCGCGCACGTTGCCGAGCGAGTACGGCGGCGGCGGGGACTTCGACTGGGATTGAGGAGCGGGATCGACCGTCGGGGGAATTCGTCACAGGCTCGTTCGGGGCCCCCCGCCCCAAGATCCACCTACTCCAACGCCACGCGAACCTCCGGCTCCGGCGCCGGCGTCTCGGTCGCGCGACGGCCGGTCACGAGCCGGTAGACCACCGGCACGACCACGAGCGTCAGGAAGGTGGAGCTCGCGAGCCCGAAGATGACGGTGATGGCGAGGGGGCGCTGGATCTCGGCGCCCTCGCCGAAGCCGAGCGCGAGCGGCGCCAGGCCGAGCACGGAGTTGAGCGCGGTGATGAGGATGGGCCGCAGGCGGATGGCCGCCGCCTCGCGGATCGCGTCCTGGAGCGGGCGGCCCTCCTCGCGCAGGCGGTTCGCGGCGTCCACGAGCACGATTGCGTTCGCGACGACGACGCCCGCCAGCACGATGAGGCCGATGAACACGACCACGCTCACGGGCG
The DNA here is from genome assembly GCA_964457335.1 of uncultured Enterobacteriaceae bacterium. Taxonomy (GTDB): domain Bacteria; phylum Myxococcota_A; class UBA796; order UBA796; family SXON01; genus CAJBVW01. The sequence goes on from CAYWGD010000006.1 coordinate 23,036, forward strand.
TGTCGGTGAGCCACAACCCGGCCGAGACGCCCACGAGCGCGAGCGGCACGGAGAAGAGGATCACGAAGGGGTCGCGCACGCTCTCGAACGTGCTCGCCATGATGACGTAGACGAGGAACACCGCGAGGGCGAGCGCGAGCTGCAAGGAGCCCATGGAGCGCTCGAGCTCGCGGTTCTGGCCGCCGATCTCGAACTCCACGCCCGCGGGCAGCGACGCGCGGGACAGCGCCCGCTCGACGGCCTCGCCGGCCCCCGACAGGTCGAAGCCCGCGAGGTTCGCGGAGAGCACCACGGCGCGCTGCTGGTCGATGCGGCGGATCTCCGAGGGGCCCTCGCCCTCCTCCACGTTCGCGACCGCGTCGAGCCGGATGGGCGGGGAGAGCTTGGGGTTCACGTTGATGGCGCCGAGCGCGTCGATGGAGTCGCGGTCGGCCTCGTCGAGGCGGACGAGCAGGTCGACGCGGCGCTCGCCGCGGGAGAGCCGCGTCGCGCGCTCACCCTGGACCTTCGCGCGCACGGCGTTCGCCACCTCGCCGACGCCGAGCCCGAGCGCGTCGAGCCGCTCGCGGTCGTAGCGCACCCGCACCTCGGGGTAGCCGCGCGTGAGCGAGCTCCGCAGGTCGGTCAGCCCGGGCACGGTCCCCAGCGCGCCGAGGCCCGCGTCGGAGGCGGCCCGCAACGTGTCGAGGTCGTGGCCGTGGAGCACCACCTCGACGGGCGTGCGGAAGCTGAACAGCGCGGGGCGGCGGAAGCGCGTGTCGAGCCGCGGGAAGGTCTCGAGCTTTGCCCGGAGCGCCGCCATGAGCACGGCCTCGCGGGCCTCGAGATCGCCGCCGGGCGTCATCTCGACGAGGATGCGCGCCGTGTTCTCGCCTTCGTCGGGCTTGCTGTCGGCGCGGCGCTCGGTCCCGATCACGGTGTAGAGGCTCGCGATGCCGTCGGTGCCGCGGATCTCGCGCTCGACCTGCTCCACGACCGCCACCGTCTTCTCGAGCGGCGTCCCGACGGGGAGCGCGGCCTCGATGGTGAAGCGGCCCTGGTGCACCGTGGGGACGAGCTCGGCGCCCGCGCTCCCGAAGAGCGAGAGGCCCACGACGAAGGTGGCGCCGCCCAGAAAGAGCACGAGGAAGGGGCGCCGGAGCGCGGCGTCGAGCCAGCGCGCGAAGTGGGCCTCGACGCGCCCGTACACGGCCAGGAACACGTCCGCGAACCAGAGCGACACGCGGTTGAAGAGCCCGAACACGAACGCGAGCACGGTGAAGCCGAGGCGGGCGGCGAGCGCGGAGAGCATGGCGAAGCTCGCGGCCATCACCGAGAGCCCGAGCTCGACCAGAAAGCGGCCCAGCGCCCACGGCCAGGCCCACCAGCGGCGCTTCTCCCGCAGGGTGGCGAGCGCGCCGCGGGGCCCGGAGGCGGGCACATCCCGCAAGCGCGCGGGCGGGGGCGCGATCGTGAGCTGGCGTGCGGCCAGCATCGGGATGAAGACCAGCGCCACCACGAGGCTCGCGGCGAGCGAGAACACGACGGTGAGCGCGAGGTCGCGGAAGATCTGCCCGGCGATGCCCTCGACGAACACGATCGGGAAGAACACCGCCATGCTCGTGAGCACGGACGCGAACACGGCGGTGGCGACCTCGGAGGTCCCGTCGATCGCCGCCTGCAAACGCGACTTCCCGCGCTCCAGGTGGTTCTGGATGCTCTCGAGCACGACCGTGCCCGAGTCGATGACCATGCTCACGCCGAGCGAGATGCCGCCGAGCGACATCAGGTTGAGCGAGATGTCGCCGAGGTACATCACGGCGAAGGTGCAGACGAGCGAGATGGGGATCGCGGTCGAGATGATGCCCGTCGTCACCCAGTCGCGCAGGAACACGAAGGTGACGAGGATGGCGAGGATGCCGCCGAGCACCGCGTCGTCGAAGAGGTTCGAGAGCGAGGCCTCGATGAAGCGCGCCTGGTCGTCGAGGACCGCGTAGGTGTAGCCCTCGGGGAGCTGCCCGCCCTCGAGCGAGGCCTTCACGCCGCGCGCGACGGTCACGATGTTGGCGTCGGCCTCCTTGTAGACCTCGAGCTCCACGGCGGGGACGCCGTCGAGCTCCGCCACCACCTCCGGGTCCGCCGACCCCTCGGAGACCACCGCGATCTCGCCGACCGGCACCCGCACCCCGTCGGCGCGCACGACCGCGAGCGCCCGCACCTCGTCGAGCGTCGAGAACTCGTTGAGCGTGCGGATGAGGTACTCGTTCTCGCCCTCGCGGACGATGCCGCCGGCCACGTTCACGTTCTCGGCCGTGAGCAGCGCCGAGAGCTGCGCGAGCGTGACGCCGCGCGCCGCGAGCCAGTCCTCGCGCGGCTCCACGAGCACGAGCCGCTCGAGCCCGCCGCGCACGGTCACCGCGGCCACGCCGTCGAGCGCCTCGAGGTTCCGCTTGAGCTCGCGGTCGGCGTACTCGCGCAGCGACAACAGATCGGTGGAGCCGGAGATCGCGATGCGGAGGATGGGGTCGAGCGAGGGGTCGTAGCGGAGGATGAGCGGGCGGCCCGCGCCGTCGGGGAGGAAGGTGGTCTGCAGCCGCTCGCGAACGTCCTGGGAGGCGCCGTTCATGACGGTGTCCCAGTCGAACTCGAGCACCACGTCGGAGATGCCCGCGCGGCTCCGGCTCTCGATCTCGACGAGCCCCTCGACGGTCGAGAGCGCCTCTTCGAGCGGCCGACTCACCTGCGCCTCGACCTCCTCGGGCGCCGCGCCCGGGTACTCCGTGCGCACGGTCAGCGTCGGGTAGCTGATGTCCGGCATCAGGTTGAGCGGCAGCTGGGCGTAGCTCACGAGCCCGAACACCACCGCCGCGATGGTGATCATCCACACGGCGACGGGGTGCTCGACGATCCAGCGGTAGATCGGCGAGCCGCTGGGGGCCGGCGCGCCGCCGGCCGGCGTCTCGTCGGCGCTCATCCGGCCTCGGACTTGGCGTCGTCCGCCTTCTTCTCGTCCTTCTCCTCGCCCTTGTCGGCGACCGTCGGATCGCCGGGGAGCCGCACGCGGGCGCCGTCGCGCAGCGCCTGGTTGCCCACCGTGACGACCGTGGCGCCCTCGTCGAGCCCCTTCAGGATCTCGGCGAGCTCGCCGTCCTCGTAGCCGACCTCGACCTCGACGCGCTTCGCCTTGCGCCAGGGGCCGGGGAGCTCGGGCGCCTTCTCCTCCTCCTCGTCCTTGCCCCCGAACGAGAACGAGAAGCCCTTCTTCTCCTCCTTCTCCTCCTTCTTGTCGCCGCCGGCGAGCTTCTCCTCCTCCTCCTTCGTCGTCTCCACCACCTGGTAGACGTAGGCCTTGCCCTCCTCCCACACGAGCGCGCGGCGGGGCACGACGAGCACGTCCGTGTGGCGGTCGACCTCGACCTTCACGCTCGCGAACTGGCCGGGGCGCAGGGGCAGGGCGCCCTCGGCGGGCACGTCGAGGCGCACCGTGACGCGGAAGGTGCCGCTCGCGGCGTCCACGACCGGGGCCACGCGCTCCACGGCGCCGGTGCCGGTCACGTTCGCGTCGTAGGCGCTCGTGAGCTTCGCGGGGAGGCCGGCGCGCACGCGCGCGAGGTCGCGCTCCGGCAGGCTCACGACCACGCGGAGGCGGGAGAGGTCGACGATCGTGAAGGCCGGCTGGCCGGCCGCGAGCTCGCCGTAGCGGAGCGCGCGCGTGGCGACCGTGCCGTCGATGGGGCTCTCGAGCCGGGTGAAGCCCCGCGTGCGGCTCGCCTCGACGTGCGCGGTCTTCGCGGCCTCGAGCGCCCGGAGCGCCGTGTCCACCTCGCTCTTGGAGACGGCGCCCTGCGCGAAGAGCCGCTCCGCCGTGGCGGCGTCCGCCTGGGCGCGCTCCAGCTCGGCGGTGGCGCGCTGGTACGCGGCGTCGAGCGTGGGGCTCGCGACCATCGCGAGGAGCTGCCCCTTCGTGACGGTGTCTCCCTCCTCGGCGTAGATCCCCGTGACGACGCCCTGGGTCTCGGGCACGAGGGAAGCTTGCGCTTCCGACTCGACGATCGCGGACGCGCCGATGTGGTCGCCAACGGTCCCGCGGGTGACGACGCCCACCTCCACGAGGGTGCGCGGATCGGGCGCCGCTTCGGACTTCTCCTCGTCGGGAGCCGGCTCTTCGCCGCCCTGGGAGCAGGCGCCGAGGAGGAGGAGGAGGAGGAGCGCGCGCATCGGGGCCTCGACGAGGGGCCGGATCTATCGCCCGAACCCGGCCGACCCGCCACCGATGGCGAACGGCCGCGTCCGAGTGCGACAACCTGCGACAGGGGCGGTCTCTCCCCGATACAGGGGTCGCATGCGCGTCCAGCTGCTCGGCATCGCCCCCCTCGCCCTGCTCGCGGCCTGCGGGCTCTTGTCGCCCTTCGAGGCCGGCCCCGCGAAGCTCGAGGAGGCCTCGCTCTTCGCGGCGGGCGCCAAGGTGAGCTGCCCAGTCAAGAACACGAGCGGGAAGCCCACCCCGGCCACGGTGAGCTACCGGCTCGCGCTCGCGGACGGCACGGTCGTGACGGGCGAGGAGTACGCCATGCTCGATCCGAAGGAGCCCAAGGTGGTCACGCACACCTTCGAGGGGCTCCGGGTCAAGGATCGCGAGGGTGTGCAGGTGGAGTGCTCCGCCCGCACCGCGAAGTAGCCGTCAGCCGCTCAGCTCTCCCAGGGCCGGCCCGTGGCCAGCGCCGCGAGGAACGAGGCGACGAGGAGCCCGACCGCGACCCACGCGCCCACCCGCATCGCGACGGGCACCCGGTCCGGCGGCGGCCGGCGCTCCTCCGCCCAGCGCGGGAGCCCGTGGGTGAGCGCGCCGCCGAAGGCGAGCCCGGCGCCGACGAGGCCGCCCCCGAAGTGCGCGGACCAGCCGATCCCGGGCATGAACGAGATCAGCACGTTCATCACGAGGGTCTGGAGCGACCCGCTGCGCATGGGCGCCCGCAGCGGCTCGGGCACGAGCCCGATCGGCCGCCACACGAGCGCGAGCTGCGCCGTCATCAGCCCCCAGATCGCCCCGGACGCGCCCACGCCCACGCCGTCCATGAACGCGAGGCTCAAGAGCCCCCCGCCGAGGCCCGACGCCACGTACAACACGAGGAAGCGCGAACTGCCGACGAGCCGCTCCAGCGTCGAGCCGATCGCCCAGAGCACGTAGGCGTTGAAGCCGAGGTGCATCACGCTCCCGTGCAGGAGCGTGGACGACAGGAGCCGCCAGACCTCCCCGTCGAGCACGAGCGAGCGCTCGAACGCGCCCATCCGCAGGAGCGCGACGAGGTCCTTCGGCGCGCCCCAGGCGATCCCGACCACGTAGATCGCGACGATCGCCGCCACGAGGGCCTGCGTGGCCCGGGGCGGCCGCCCGGCGAGCGCCTTCTGGAAGGCCCGGAGCTCGGCCTCGGCCTCGGCCACGCGCGCCTCGGCGACGGTCCAGAAGCGGTCCCAGTCGGGGGGCGCGTCCGGGGGCTCCAGGAAGGCCTCCAGGCGGGCCTCCAGGGCGCCCGCGACCCGGCGGGGCGGGCCGTCGTCCGGGACGTGCCAGGCCGACACGGGCGCGAACCCGGGGAGGGCGTCCCCGAGGGCGTCGCCGAGCGCGGCGTCGCCCCCGACCAGCGCGATCTCGGCGCCGACGGTCCCCGCTCCCCGGGCGAGCCGGGCGACCTCGTCGAGCGCCTCCGGCCGCGCGCGGATCACGGCCACCAGCCGCCCGCTGCCCGGGAGGACCCCGACGATCCCGTCGGGCGCGACCCCCTGGGGCAGGAGCCCGCCCGCGACGACGAGGTGGTGGACGATGCGCTCGAACGGGCCGTCAGCCGCGCCCGCGAGCGCGTCCCTGGCTTCCATCTGGGCCTCGGGGGGCCAGAGAACGTACACCCCGAGGCCCGGACGGCCAGTTTCAGTCCAGTGTCTCGCAGGCGAGGCTGACCGTGACCTCGGTCACCTCGCCCTCCTCGGGGTTCACCTGGGCGGTGCCGGTGCAGCTCCCGCCGGCGCCGGCGGTGTCGGCGTCGCCCCAGTCGCCGCTCACGCGGATGGTCAGCTCGCCGGCCGACGGCGGCGTGATCTCCACGGTCTCGCCGTCGCCGGCGGACGCGGTCACGGTGTCCGTCATGCAGTCCTCCACCACGATGTCGAACGCGGCGTCGCCCACGTCGGTGTCGGCGTCGAGGGTCACCTTCAGGGTGACGGTGTCGCCGCCCTCCTCGAAGCAGGAGTCGTCCGGGGTCTCGGGGCAGGCGGCGAGGAGCAGGAACAGCGGAAGGTAGCGCACAGGGTCTCCAGGGTGCGCCAACAGGGAAAGCAGGAAGCGTGCCAGCGTCCGTGCGCAGCTCTCCTCGCTCCGCGCGCGTGGGCCAGCTACGCGCGACGGATGGACTCGAACATCCAGGATCGCAACGTCGGCAACGTCGGCGACATCGTGAAGCACGCCGCGCTCGTGGCCCTCGCGGAGCTTCTCCGTCGCAGGGACGCCGGGCTCGTCCGCCACGTCGAGACCCACACCTTCCGCCTCGTGGCGCCGCTGCCCGACCCCGCGGGCTGGCGCGCCCGCGTCGCCACGATCCCGAGCGCCGCCGCCGCCTACGTCGCGCGCGAGGAGCCCTGGGTCGCGCAAAGGCTCTACCGCTGCTCGGCGGGCCTCGTCGCCGACACCCTGGGCGCGCCCACCCACCTGCTGCTCGCGGAGGCCCACGGCCCCACCCGCGCCGCGCTCGCGGCCTCGCTCGCCGAGGAGGGCCTCACCGTGGACGCCCTCGTCGACGACGCCGCCGCCCTGGCCGCCCTGCCGCCGGGCCCGCCCGCGCCGCTGCTCGTGCACGTGGACCCCTTCGACCACCCGCGCGGCTACTGGCCCGTCGTGGCGCGGCTGCTCGACGCCTGGCGCCGCCCCGATCAGGACGCCGTCGTCCTGGCCTTCGCGTACGACAAGCGCGGCCCGGTCGACTGGCCCGCGCCGCCGCCGGGCCTCGTCGCGCTCGGCCGCCTCGACACCCCGCCGTACGGGCTGGCGGCGTGGGCGTCCCCGGGTTTCGCGGAGGACGCGCGGGGCGTCCTGGGCGCCTTGGGGTGGGCCGGGGCGTAGCTCGGGGGGCTCCTCTTGGGGCGGGGGGCGAGCCCCCCGCAACGCCCCCCGCCTGGCGTGCTGGTGAGACTACCAGCCGACCCCGCCGAACACGAGGTAGGCGGCGCCGGCGGCGTCGTCGGTCGTGTCGTCGGAGCGGGCGCCGACGAGCGCGTCGTCGTAGCCGTCGCCGTCGTGGTCCACGCCGCCGGCGAGGATCGCGCCGATCTCGTCGCCGCGCGCGGCGCCCCACCACGCGGTCTCCGCGTCGGCGAGGTCGTAGCTGCCGGCGGTGAGCAGGCCCGGCCAGAGGTAGACGGCGCCGCCCTCGGTCTGGCCGTCGTCCACGCCGTTCGCGCCGATGAGGAGCTCCGGCACGCCGTCGCCGTCCATGTCGCCCGCGCCGGCGAGCCCCACGGCCGCGGCGTCGTCGGTCTCCGCGCCCATGATCTGCACGTCCGCGGTGGACGCGCCCACGCTGCCGCTCGGCACCGTGGTGAAGACGTACGCCATGCCGCGCCGGGCGGACTCGGTCGAGCCGACCGCGATGTCCTCGCGGCCGTCGCCGTCGAGGTCGCCGGGGCCCGCCACCGTCGAGAGGTAGCTCTGCGTGCGCTCGCCGGTGATCTTGGCGTCCGCGGCCGAGAGATCGAGGGTGCCGGTCACGGGCAGGTACACGAGGTACACCGCGCCCGCGTCGGAGCCGCCGTCGTCGTCGTAGGGCGCGCCCACGAGCAGGTCGGAGACGCCGTCGCCGTCGATGTCGCCCGCGAGCGCGAGCGTGGCGCCCGCGTCGTCCTCGCGGTCCTCGCCGACGAGCTTGCCGTCGGCGGCGGAGAGGTCCACCGAGCCGGAGAGCCCGCCGTCCACGAGGTACACGACGCCGGAGCCGGTGCCGCCCGCGTCGCCCTCGAGCACGCCGACCGCGATGTCGGTGAAGCCGTCGCCGTCGAGGTCGCCCAGGCCCACGTTCTCGGTGCCGGCCGCGTCGTTCGCGTTCTCGCCGATGAGCTTCACCGTCGCGTCCGCGAGGGTGGACTCGCCGCGGAGCGCGCCCGACACGACGTAGGCCGCGCCCGCGTTCACGCCGCCGTCGTCGTCGCCGCCCGCGCCCACGAGGAGGTCGGGCACGCCGTCGCCGTCGAAGTCGCCGATGCCGTCGACCTCGGCGCCCGCCTGGTCGTTCGCGCTCTCGCCCGTCAGGATGAGGTCGGCGTCGGACAGGGAGATCTCCCCGGTGACCTCGCCGACGATGAGGTAGAGGGCGCCGCCACCGCTCGCCCCGCGGTCGCTCCCGAAGGCCCCCACCGCGATGTCGACGATGCCGTCGGCGTCCACGTCGCCGGCGTAGTCGAGCCCGAGGCCCGCCTCGTCGTCCGCGGACTCGCCGAGGAGCGCCGTGCCGGCGTCGGGGATGTCCACCTGCCCGCCGGGCCCGCAGCCGTTCGTGGTCCCGTCGCAGTCGTCGTCCACGCCGTTGCCGCACACCTCGACGGCGTCGGGGTTCACGTCGGGGAGCGCGTCCTCGCAGTCCTCGTCGGAGGCCACCCACTCGGTCGGCGGGTCGCAGTACTCCGCGGACACGTCGGCGTCGCCGTAGCCGTCCCCGTCCGCGTCGTAGTAGCGCGTGGAGGTCGAGGTGGGCGCGTCGTCGGCGTCGTCCGCGCCGCCGTCGCAGTCCTCGTCGGTGTCGGCCGCGTCGCACACCTCGGTGGCGCCCGGGTTGGTGCCGGCCGCCGCGTCGTCGCAGTCGTCGCCGCTGTAGGCGTCGGAGTCGTAGCCGTCGCGGTCGGCGTCGTAGTCGCTCCAGGTGTCGCAGTCGGAGTCGATGCCGTCGTACCAGGCGTCGGGCGCGCCCGGGTACACGAGGTTGTCGTCGTCGTCGCAGTCGCCGCCGTCGACGGAGAGCCCGTCGAAGTCGTGGTCGATCGTCGTGCAGGGCTCGTTGGAGGCGCCCGGGGTGCCGGCGTCGGTGCCGGGGCCGCCCCACGGCAGGGTGGAGGCGCACCAGCGGTCGAGCACGTCGTTGTCCTGGGCGCTCCCGTACCAGGGGTCGAGCGAGAGCGAGGCGCCCGCGACGTCCGGCAGGGTGATGCCGTCGTCCCAGGCGAGCCCGTCGAGGCGCACCGCGCCGGCGTAGAGCTCGACCGCGTCGGCGCCGTTGCCGAGGGAGACGCCCTCCCACACGACGTCGATCCAGTCCTTCGCGGAGCCGCCGATGACGAGGCGCTCCCCCACGTCCAGGGTGCGGCCCGCGTCGAGGACGTACTCCTCGGTGCCGCTCCACACCGACACGCCGTCGAGCGGGAGCGCGCGGCCGGAGGTGTTCACGATCTCGATCCACTCGCCGTCGGGATCGCCGAGGTCCTGCGGGTTGACCATCACCTCGACGATCGCGAGGTCGCCCGCCGCCCAGGCATCGTCGTCCACCAGCCCGTCGCAGTCGTGATCGCGGCCGTCGCCGGGCTCCGGGGCGCCCGGGTACACGGTGTCGTCGGCGTCGTTGCAGTCGAAGCAGGAGGCGAAGCCGTCGGCGTCGCCGTCGAAGCCCTCGTCCACCTCGGTGTCGCCGTCGTTGTCGACGCCGTCGCAGTCCTCGACCTCGACGCAGTCGGCCCAGCCGTCGCCGTCGGTGTCGGTGAAGTCCTCGTCGAACCCGCCGTCGCCGTCGTTGTCGAGGCCGTCGCACTCTTCGACGTCGAGGCAGTCCGGCGTGCCGTCTTCGTCGCCGTCGCCGAAGCCCTCGTCCGCGATGTCGTCGCAGTTCTGGTCGCCGCCGTCGCACACCTCGGGGTTGCCGGGGAAGCGGCCGGGGTCGTTGTCGTCGCAGTCGCCGGCCTCGACGGTCCAACCGTCGTCGTCGGCGTCGACGTCGACGGGCTCGGCGGTGTCGGTGTCGGTGGCGGAATCCGCGGTGTCGGCGGGGTTGCCGGAGTCGTCGGGCTTCGGGTCGATGGCGCAGGCCAGCAGGAGCAACAACATGGGCCAACCATAGTGGAGCCCAGGGGCCAGCGTCGACGATCAACTGCGCGCTGAAATAAAATGTTTTGAAGGATACAACGGCCGGGGTCGCGCTCGTTCGCCACTCACGACATCCGACCTCCAGGAACCCGCCTCGTTCCTGGCTCCTATCGCAGCACGACGCCGCTCGTGCTCCCGGGCAGATCGAGCTCCGCCAGTGGCGCGCGGGCCTGTCCCGCCATCCACGCCTCGGTCGCGACGTCGCGACCGGGCGTCCACACGACGTACGCGGCCCGGACCTCCGGTCCCGGCCAGCCCTCCCGCGGCGGGCTCGCGCCGCGCGGGCGGAGGACCCGCAGCTCCACCGGGAGCGCGAGCTGCCGCGCCCGGAGCAGGTAGATCCCCGGCTCGGGGAGCCAGGGCTCGTCGGGCAGCACGAGCGCGGCGGGCGCGCCGCTCGCGAAGTTCGACAGGCGCGTGAGCGCCTCGTCGACACGCCACGCGGCGAGGTCCACGCTCGTCGGGAGGTAGCTCCGCGTCACCGGCCATGACATCTCGGCGGCGCTCGCGAGGCCGTGGTCGAAGCGCGGGTCGTAGGTCGGCGCGCCGGGCCTGAACGTCGCGATCGTCCCGACGAGCTGGACACCGAACACCCCCACGAAGATCTCCTGCCCCCACGGGAGCCGCGCGATCGGGAGCGCCAGGGCCGCGAGCGCGACGAGCGCGGGCAGCGCGTAGCGGTCCTGCGACTGCTCGAGCGTCGAGAGCACGGCGAGGCCGCCGAGGGCGGCGAGGAGGGGCAACAGGGCGCCGGGGCCGGACGCCGGGACAGGTCGGGCCGCAGCCGGAGAACCCTGCGCCACGGGGGGGGCGTTGCGGGGGGAGCCCCCCCCGCCCCAAGAAAAGAAGAACCCCGCCATCCCGACCGCCCCCAGGACGACGAGCCCCGGCCACCCAAGCGCGTCCTTGAGCGCGAGCGGGTAGAGCGACAGCGAGTCGGCCGAGAAGCGGTTGGCGCCCGCGCGCGACGCCTCGACGGCGGCGACGGCGCCGGTGCCGACGGAGCGGTCGAGGTAGGCGGCGAGCGCGGGGCCGTTGAGCGCGAGCCAGGGGCCGACGAGCGCGGCAAACGCGAGGAGCGCCCGGCCGAGGACGCGGAGGCGCGCGCCGCGGTCGGGGCCGCGGAGGATGCCGAGCCCGGCCCAGAGGCACGGCAGCCAGAGGAACATCGGGAAGGTGTACTTGGTGAGGAAGCCGGCCCCCATCCAGAGGCCGAAGGCGACGGCGGCGCGCGGGTCGCGCAGGCCGCGGGAGCGGTGGAGCCAGGAGACGGCCTGGAGCGTGGCGGCGGCGGTGAGGAGGTCCCAGCCGTACTGCTCGACGTAGAGCCACACGAGCGGGCTCGCGACGAGCACCAGCGCGGGGGCCCAGGGCACGCCGTCGGCGAGGCGCTTCAGCGCGTCCCAGCAGAGCCACAGCGCGAACGCGCCGGCGAGGAGCATGGCGAGCCAGCGATCGCCGACGAGCAGGCTGGCGGCGACGCCCGGGAGGTAGCCGAGCGGCGGCTGGGGGGTGACGCGCGTGGCCCAGGTGTGGAGGGCGGCGCCCACGTCGCCGGCGCGGAGGCCGTCGGCGAGCTCCATCGTCATCGCGGCGAGGTGCGGGCCGTCGCCGGTGGGGACGCGGCCCGCGGCGGAGAGCAGCGCCAGGATCGCGCCCAGCACGAGGAGCACGGCGGCGTCGATCCAGCGCGGGACGGCCTTGTTCCGGGGAGGGGGGCTCGGGGGCGAGGAGGGCACGCGGGCGCGACGTAACCGCGCGGGGTCCGGCGGCGCCGTAGTGCCCCGCCCATCCGCCCCGCGGTAGAACGCGCGGAGCGAGGACGTGTATGCCCCCGAGCGAGCCCTGATGCGCGAGACGCTCCGCAAGGCCTCGTGGTCGGCGCTCACCCTCGTGATGTTCCTGGCGTTCCTCGAGATCCTCTGCCGGCGCACGGACCCCGCGACCGAGGATCCGCACGTCCAGATGGACTTCGACGCCGACCTGATGTGGGGCCTGCGCAACGAGCCGCACCTCGGCCGCGAGTACCGCGTCAACTCGCTCGGGCTCCGCGGCGACGAGCTCTCCGACGCCGACGGGCTGCGGATCCTCACGCTGGGCGACTCCTCGATCTACGGCCACGGCGTGCGCCTCCACGAGGTGTTCAGCTCGGTGCTCGCGACCCGCATCGCCGCCGCGCGCCCCGCGCCGCCCGTCGAGGCCGTGATCGGCGGGGTGCCCGGCTACTCCACGTTCCAGTCCCGCCGGCTCTTCGACCGCGTCGCGGCCGCCGTGGAGCCCGACGTGGTCGTGATCGGGAACCTGTGGAGCGACTCGTTCGGGTCGGCGATCTCGGACCGGGCCTGGGCCGAGGAGCTCGCGGCGGCCTACGGCCCCTGGCAGCCGCTCGTGGCCCCGCTCTCGGCGGTGTCGCGCCACTCCGCGCTCGCCCGGCGGCTCCGCTCGACCGTGCACGGCGCGTTCTTTCCCGAGAAGCGGACCGGCAACGAGGTCGGCTGGTCGCACCTCGTCCCGTCGGCCCCCGGCGGGCCGCCCCGGCGCCTGACCGTGCCGGAGGTGCCGACCTACCGCGTGCCCGTGGACGAGTACCGCGCGAACCTGGAGGCGATGGTCGCGGCGATCCGCGCCGCGGGCGCGCTGCCCACCTTCCTGCTGCTCCCCCACCCGCTCGACGCCACCACCGGACTGCCGGCGTCCGACCAGCAGTATCGCGACACGATGCGCGCCGTCGCCGCCGCCGCGGGCGCGCCGCTGGTGGACGGCCCGGCCTGGTTCGCGGCGCACCCCGCGCGGGGGCGGCGCTTCACGGACGACATCCACCCGGACGCGGAGGGGCACGCGCAGCTGGGGGAGGCGGTCTTGTCCACGTTCGCGGCGGACCCGACGGTGGCGGAGCGACTGGCGCTCCGCTGACTCACTCCGCCGGCACCGCCGGCACCGCCGGCACGGCCGGCTGCACGTCCGGCCCGCCCGCGGCGCGTTGGGGCACCCCGATCGCGCCGGGCGTCGCGGGCCCCGCGGCGGGGCGGCTCTCGCCCGTCGCGTGGTGCGCGGCGGCGTCGACGTTCGAGATGCCGAGCCGGACGAGCTCGTCGGTGGCGCGCTTCGCGCTCGGGTCGAGGCCCGGGGCGCCCGCGGGGATCGGCTTCCGGAGGTCGAACAGCACGCACTTCTCGGTGGCGAACGCGGGCGGGCCGAGCTCCTTCTCCATGTGCGCCAGCACGGAGTCGCCGTTGTAGCCGGCGGTCGTCCAGCTCGGCGGCACGAACTTCCGGTCGAACCAAGCCCACCGGTAGAGCTGGCTGATCTCCTCGCGGTCGGCGCGCGTGTAGCCGATCGGCGGGTGCTTCTCCGAGAGCGTGGCGCCGAGCATGATCAGGAAGCTGTTGCGGATGCGCCGGTCGTAGCCGTCCGGCCGGAGGTCGGGCTCGCGCTCGCCCATCCCGCCGAACATCGGCTGCCCGTGCTGCGTCTGCGTGACCATCGCCGTCTCGCTCGTACCGAGCGGGAGCACGATGACGGGCCCCGCGTCGTCGCGGACGTGCTCCGCACACTCGCTCGGGTAGTAGCCGGTGTGCGGCAGCGGGAGGAGCCCGCTCCACAAGCACTCCCCGACCGCCACGATCGCGAAGAGCGGCACCCACACGACGTCGAGGCGCGCGAGCCCGGCCGCCGCCCCGAGCGAGAGCAGGAGGAACGTCAGCGACGTGGCGCGGTCCGGGAAGCCGAGCCGCGGCAGGAGCGGGAGGTGGTCCCAGAGGAAGATGAAGAGCCAGTTCTTCGTGGCGGGCTCGGTGATGTCGAGCTGGGCGCCCACGGCGACCGCGACGCTGAGCCCGACGCCGAGCAGGAGCGCCCACGAGCGGCGCCACGCGGCCAGCGCGAGCCCGATGGCGGCGAGCCAGGTCGCGGCGCCGAGGTCGCCGGCCACGGTGGTCCAGCGGTTCCCGGCCGCCGCGGGCCCGTCGCCCCAGTTGGTGTACTGGAGCCGCCGGACCGAGCCCGCCTCGATCTCGGCGGCGATGCCGAGCAGGAACGGCGCGGTGATGCCGAGCGTCACCGCCACCGCGACGGCGAGCCGCGGCGCCACCACCTTCGGCGCGCGGGCGAGCTCGACCAGCGCGAGCGGCAGGAGCCCGAACGCGATAAAGTAGGCGTTGAACCAGTAGGTGAGGGCCGCGAGCGCGGTGTGCAGGCCGAAGAGCGCGGCGTCGCGCGTGGTGCCCGTCCGGAGCCGGAGCGCGTAGCGCACCGCCAGGATCACGAACCACAGGAGCGCCTGCGTGGGCCGCCCCTCGCCGAGCTGGCGCAAGAGGTAGGGGTTGAGCGAAAAAGCGATCGTGGCCGCCCAGGCCGGGCCCCACTTCCCGCCGGTGAAGTCGCGGGCGAGCGCGCAGAAGGCGAGGGAGTTCCCCACCAGGATCACGACGGAGAGCGGGTCGAGGAAGCCCGGCACCCCGAAGGCCCACTGGAGCGGCACGCCCAGCCAGGCGTCGACGTAGTTGGCGCCGGTGTCGGCGAAGAAGTTCTTGCCGTCCGGGTAGAAGAGCAGGTCCGACGTGATCGGCAGCGAGAGCGACTCCACCGTCGTCCGCACCCACCAGTGGATCCAGATCGTGCCCGGCAGGTCGATGCCCTGCCCCGCGACCTGCATCGGATCGAGCAGGTTCGTGGGCCCGACGAACAGGATTGCGATCACGACGTACGACGCGAGCGCGAGCCACCACGTGGCGCGGGGGCTCACTCCACGCTCTCCGCGCGCACCCAGTGGACCTCGGGCGAGCGGTAGTAGCCCACGCCCATGACCTCGAGCCGCGCCCCGTGCCACTCGAGCCGGTCCTCGAAGGTCGGCCAGGTGGTCTGGTCGTCGGGCGACCAGGAGAGCTCCGCGAGCGCCGCGAGCCGGGGCCAGGCCATGAGATCGAGGCGCTCCACGCTGTCGACGTACTCCGTCCAGAGCGCGCCTTCGACGCCGAGCACGTCGTCCTCGTCCACGCCGCTCGGGACGGGCTCCCAGGCGTACGCGGCCTCGACGTTCACGGGGCCCGCCCACGTCTGGCCGAACTCGGCGCGGCTGTCGTGCACCATGTCGAGGTAGGCGTGCTCCGCCGGGCTCGCGATCAGCTGCCCGCCGAGCTCCACGGCGGACCGCGCCCGCCGCTCGTCGTACCAGTGCTGGGCCGCGAACGGCGGCTCGAGCGGCACCCCGCCGATCTCGTCCCAGCCGAGCATCGTCTTGCCCTCGGCGGCGACCGTCTCCTGGAGGAACAGGACGAAGTCCTCGTAGGCCTCGTCGTCGATGCCGACGGCCTCGTCGCCGCCCACGTGCAGCCACTCCCCGGGCGTGAGCGCGGCCACCTCGCTCCACACGTCGGCCACGAACCCGTACGTCGCCGGCCCGTCGAGCCAGAGCGGCGTGGAGATCACGCCGGGGCCGGTGTAGGCGTCGGCGCGCTCGCCGCTCTCGTTGAGCTCGGCGTACGACGCGAGCGCCGCGTTCGCGTGCCCCGGGAAGTCGATCTCCGGCACCACGGTCACGTGGCGCGCCGCCGCGTACGCCACGAGCGCCGCGTACTCGGCCTGCGTGTAGAAGCCGCCCGCCCCGCCGTCGACCTCCGTGGCGCCGCCGATCGCCGTCAGGTCGGGCCAGGACGTGATCTCGATGCGCCAGCCCTGGTCGTCCGTGAGGTGCAGGTGCAGGCGGTTGAGCTTGTGGGCGGCCATCAGGTCGACCTGGCGCTCGACCTCGTCCACCGTGAAGAAGTGCCGCGCCACGTCGAGCATGAAGCCGCGCCAGGCGAAGCGCGGCGCGTCCTCGACGTGCACGACCGGGATCGCCCAGGCCACGTCCTGCTCGGTGTCCGCGTAGCTCCACGGCGACAGCAGCTGCCGGAGCGTCTGCGCGCCGTAGAAGAGCCCCGCCGCGTCCTTCGCGACGATCGTGACGCCGTCCGCCTCCACGTCGAGCACGTAGGCCTCGGCGGGCAGCCCGCTGCCGGGCTCGATCCGCAGGACCACGCCGCCGGCGTCGCCGGACTCGACCGGGAGCGGCAGGCCGGTGGCGGGGCGGAGCGCCTCCGCGAGCAGCGTCGCGACCTCCTCCGCGCCCTCGCCCGAGGCCGCGAGGACCGTGTCGCCGCCGAGCGTGTAGGACCCCACGCCGTCCTCGACCACGACCGGGAGCGGCACGAGCGGGGGCACCTCGAGGTCGTCCCGCGGGCCCTTGCCGGGCTCGTTGCAGGCCGCCAGCGCGAGGAGCGCGAGCGCCCTCATCCGCGCGTCGGGGACCAGGAGACCTTCCGGATGAAGTTCCCGCCGAGGTACTCGCGCTCGATGACCGCGGCCATCTCCTCCACGTTGCGGAACTGGTCCCAGTCGATGCGGATCACCGGCACCGAGCGGGACACGTCCGCCAGGAAGCTCTCGTACTCCCCGTGGAGCGCCGTGAGGTACTCGAGCGTGACACCCGACTCGACCCCGCGCTGCCGCACGCGGATGCGCTCGAGCGACCGCTCGGGCGACACGTCCAGGTACACGATGACGTTGGGGCGGCACATGAAGTTCGACATGTGCCGGAAGAGGCTCACGTAGGTGCGGTAGTCCCGGTCCTCCATGAGCCCGAGGGTCACGAGCGTGCGCGCGAACACCGCGTCCTCGTAGATGGTGCGGTCCTGCACCCCGCCGCCGCCGCGCCAGATGATCTCCTGGTGCTGCTGGAAGCGGCGGTTCAACAGGTAGATCTGCGTGGCGAAGGCGTAGCGGGCGGTGTCCCGGTAGAAGTCGGCGAGGTACTCGTTGTCCTGGACGGGCTCGTAGTACACCGGCAGGCCGAGGTGCTGGCCGAGCGCGGTGGCGAGCGTGCTCTTGCCGGCGCCGATCATCCCCGCGATGCCGATGAAGAGGTCCTGCAAGCGCTCCATGGGCGGACTCCTGGGTGCGGCCGTCTAATCCGAGCGGCGCACCGGCGTCATCGGCGGCTCGTTCTTCTTGGGGCAGGGGGGCTCCGCCCCCCCGCAACGCCCCCCCCGTCGTGCGGAGGAGCCTCCCACCGCCCCGGGAGGGCTAACCGCGCGCCTCGGCCACCATCACGATCGAGCGGGCCCCCAGCGCGAGCTGCCGGGTGGCGGCGTTGAGCCGGTTCCACACGTTGACGGTGGCGATCCCGACGAGCAGCGCCGCGAGCGCCTGCTCGTCGTAGTGCCGGGCCGCTTCCGCCCAGACGTCGTCGGGGACCGGGTCGGCACGGTCGCTCAGCCGGGTGACGGACTCGGTGAGCGCGAGGGCCGCGCGCTCCGCGTCCGTGAAGAACGGCGCCTCCCGCCACGCCGCGACGGCGAAGATCCGCTCGTCGGTCTCGCCCAGCTTCTTGAGCTCGCGCGGGTGGAGGTCGACGCAGAAGCTGCAGCCGTTGATCTGGCTCGCGCGCAGGTGCACGAGGGCGAGCGTGCGCGGGGGGACGCCGCGGCCCTCGGCAGACTTGCCCAGGGCGACGAGGGCCTGCATCGCCTCGGGGAGGACGAAGGCCGGGTTCTTCATTCGAGCGTGCATGAGACATCCTCCTTGTTCGGGGTCTCGATCGCTTGACGGACGAGCCCCGGCGAACGTGACGAGGAGGCGCCGGTCACATCGCGGCCGGCTCGTCCGTCATGCTAGGCGAGGCGGCGATGAGCGAGCACGACTGGCTGGCGGAGCGCGTGAAGGCGGACCAGGCCCACCTCCAGGGGGTCGCCTTCCGCATGCTCGGGTCTTTGAGCGAAGCGGAGGACGCCGTCCAGGAGGCGTGGCTGCGGCTGAGCCGCGCGGACACGCGCGGCGTCCAGAACGTGCGGGGGTGGCTCACCACCGTCGTCGCCCGGGTGTGCATCGACATGTTGCGGTCGCGCCGGTCGCGCCGCGAGGAGCTCGTGGGCGAGGACGTCCCCGAGCCGGTCGCCCACCTCGGGGACCACGCCGAGGCGGAGATGGCCCTCGCCGACTCCGTCGGGCTCGCGCTGCTCGTGGTGCTCGAGACGCTGCCTCCCGCGGAGCGGATCGCGTTCGTGCTGCACGACCTGTTCGATCTGCCCTTCGAGGAGATCGCCCCCATCGTGGACCGGACCCCGACCGCGGCCCGGCAGCTCGCGAGCCGCGCGCGACGCCGCGTCCACGGCGCGCAGCCGCCGGCCGACGCGGACCGCGACCGCCAGCGGGAGATCGTCGACGCCTACCTGGCTGCGGCGCGTGGGGGCGATCTCGACGGGCTCCTCGCGCTCCTCGACCCGGACCTCGTGATCCGCGGCGACCGCGAGGCCGTGTACGCGGGCGCGCCCCCCGACGTCCGCGCCGCGGAGGTCGTGGCGCGTCGGGCGATCGCCGGGGGCGCCCGGGCCGCGCGAGCCGTGCTCGTCAACGGCGCGCCGGGCGTGGTCGTGGCCCCGCGGGGGCACCTCCTCCTGGTGCTGGCGTTCCGGGTCGAGGGCGGGCGGATCGTGGAGATCGAGGCGTTCGCGGGTCCGGAGCGGCTTCGGACGGTCGACCTGGCGGTGCTCGCGTAGGCGCCCCGCAGCCTCCGACGCCCGCTCGCCGACCGGGTAGGCTCCCCGCACATGCTCCGCCGCGCGCCGCCGCCCACCTCCCTTCCCGCGCTCGAGGCCCGCGCGGCCACCCTGGCCGGCGTCTCCCTCGCCCGCCTCGCCGCGGAGCTCGGCGCGCAGGTGCCCGCCGACCTGCGGCGGGCCAAGGGATGGGCGGGCCAGCTCGTCGAGGCGGCGCTCGGCGCGGAGGGCGGCTCGAGCCCCGAGCCCGACTTCGCGGCGCTCGGGGTCGAGCTCAAGACGATCCCCGTCGGGCGGGACGGGTGCCCGCGCGAGTCGACGTTCGTGTGTACGGCGCCGATCGAGGGCGCCTTCGAGGCGAGCTGGGAGACGTCCCGCGTGCGCCGGAAGCTCGCGCACGTGCTCTGGGTGCCCGTCGCGGGCGACCGGGGGGAGCCGCCCGGCGCGCGGACGATCGGCACGCCGCGGCTGTGGGTGCCCGACCCCGCCGAGGAGGCCGCGCTCGCGGAGGACTGGCTCCAGCTCTCCGAGCTGATCGCGGGCGGCGAGCTTCACCGGATCCACGGCGGCCTCGGCGCCGTCCTCCAGCTGCGCCCCAAGGGAGCGACCGCTGCCGACTACGCCTGGATGCTCGACGAGGAGGGGGACTGGGTGCGGTCCGTCCCGTTCGGGTTCTACCTGCGGGCGCGGTTCACGCGCGGGGTCGTGGCGGGTGGGGCCGGGCGCCCTGCGGGGGCGGGGGCGCCTGACACTCGAGCCGCATCATCGTGACGCCCCCGGGTGCGCCTGCTCACGCGGGCCCGGCCCAGAGGTCCAACGCAGCGTGCGCCGGCCACCAGGCGTCCTGGTAGGCGCTCCGCACCGGTTCGGGGAGGCGGCCGAGGATGGACGCCGTCCTCTCCGGGCTGGCGCCGTCCAGGAGCCAGGGGAGGATCCGCGGCGCGTCGGGGCCGATGCGCGCGCTGTGCGCCTCGCCGAAGCGCTGCCACTGCGCCGCGGTGACCGTCGCGTCGACGAGCGCCAGCACGTCCCGCTCCTCGTGATCGAGGTGCGCGGTGAGCGCGGCGGCGAGGGCCTCCGCGAGCTCCACGAGCCGTTCCCGGGGCGCGCGCCCGGCCAACGCCGCGTCGATGGAGGCGAGCAGCGGGTCGATGGCGGCGTGCTCGGCCTGCATCGCGTCGAGCAGGGCCAGCTCCCGCGCCCGGCCGGCGACAGCCTCCCGCATCACCGGCCACAGGACCTCGTCCTCGACCGTGTGGTGCGCGTGCAGCGCCTTCTCGAAGAGCTCCCAGCCCACGGCGGCGCTCGACACGCCGCGCTCGCTGGCGGCCGCCCGGGCCAGGCTCGAGAGCTCCCGCCGGAGCGCGTCGTGCATCGTGTACATCATCGTGAGATCGTGTTTCTCGTTCATGGCATCCTCGCGTGGGGTTCACCCGGGATGACGGAGCGCCGGAGGAAAATGTGACGTCCGGCACCCCGGAACCGTCCGACGGGACTAAACGGACCCCGTGACCACGTCGATCGCCCTCGCAGCTGGCGCCTTCACCTGGACCTTCCTGGAGTACCTGCTCCATCGGTTCGTGTTCCACGAGCGCAGGCTCGGCGCGGGCCTGGCGCGCGAACATCTCGAGCACCATGCCAGGGTCGATTGGTTCGTCCCGATGGCCCGCAAGCTCCTCCTCGCGGCGGGGGTCCTCGCCGCGGTGGCGCTCGTGGCCGTGCCGCTCTTGGGGTGGGGGCCCGGGGTCGGGTTCGCGAGCGGCGTCGCGGGCGGTTGGGTGGCCTACGAGGGGATCCACCGGGCCATCCACGTGTGGCCGCCCCGCACCGCGTACGGACGTTGGGCCCGCCGGCACCACCTGCACCACCACTTCGCCGATCCCCGGCGCAACCACGGCGTCTCCTCCCCGCTGTGGGATCACGTCTTCCGCACGTTCACCCCCGTGTCGCGGGTGACCATCCCCGCGCGCTCGGCGACGAAGCTCCCGTGGCTGCTCGACGGGGACGCCGTGCGTCCCGACCTCACAAGCACGTACGTGGTGGCGTCCCGGCGCGACCACCCGCCCGGTTCCTCGGTGGCGGCACGGTCTCAGCTCGACGGATGACGGTCACGGGCTCCGGCGGTTGCCGCGCGGTAGGCTTCGCCGGTCGCAAGGGGCACCATGGCACGGATCGTCGGTCTCGCGGGCAGCCTCCGGAAGGCGTCGTACAACGCGGCGCTCCTGCGCGCGGCCGCGGCGTGCGCCCCCGCGGGCACGGAGGTGGACATCGCCTCCATCGCGGGGATCCCGCTCTACGACGGCGACCTGGAGAGCGCTGAAGGTGTGCCGGGCGCGGTCACGGAGCTGAAGGAGCGCATCGCCACGGCGGACGGCCTCCTCCTCGTCACCCCCGAGTACAACCACTCGATCCCGGGCGTCTTCAAGAACGCGATCGACTGGTTGTCGCGCCCGGGCAAGGACATCCCCCGCGTGTTCGGCGACAAGCCAGTGGCGATCATCGGCGCGACGCCGGGCGCCGGCGGCACGCGCTCCTCGCAGACCGCCTGGCTGCCGGTGCTCCGGTCGCTCGGCACGCGCACCTGGGCGGGCCGGCAGCTCTACGTCTCCGGCGCCGGGCAGGCCTTCGATGCCGAGGGCCGGCTCGTCGACGAGAAGGTCGGGCGGCTCCTCGCGGAGTTCATGGCCGGCTTCGCGGCGTTCGTGTCGAGGGGGTGAGCGCCGCTGGCGGCATGGGGCGTGGGAGCCAGGCCTTTACGACGCTACCTGACCCGCGCATCCGCAAGATCGGGCCGTCAGTCGGCGTCGGGGAAGTACCAGACGGCCCCGGCGCCGCCCATGTCGTCCGTGGCGTACTGCGGGGAGCCGACGACGAGCTCCGGTGACCCGTCCCCGTCGGCATCTCCGCTCGACACGGTGGTCCCGAAGATGTCGTACTCGCCCACGCCGGTCCAGGCCGCGTCCGACGTGGTGAGCGCGCCGGACGGGATCGGCCCGCGGAACAGGTACACGGCCCCGCGGTGGGCTCCGTAGCCACCCTCGGACATCGCGCTCACCAGCATGTCGTCGCGGCCGTCGCCGTCCGCGTCCCCCACGCGCGACATGCCCATGCCGGCGCTGTCGTAGGGCGCGCCGGTGAGATCGGCGTCCGCCTGGGCGGCGGAGCTCGCTGTCGGGAGGCCGAGGAACACGTAGACGGCGCCCGCCTGCATCCCGCCGTCCCGGTTGTCGTACGCGCCCACGACGAAGTCACCGAGGCCGTCCCCGTTCGTGTCGCCGAGGGCGGCGACGTCGCAACCGAAGTGGCTCTCCGCGTTCTCGCCCACGATGATCGCGTCGGCCTCCGACGAGCCGAGGTCGCTGGGCCCACCCCCGAGGAACACGTAGGCCGCGCCGTAGCCCTCGGCGCCGAGGTGCGCCGTCGCCACCCAGTCGCCGAGGCCGTCGCCGTCGATGTCGCCCAGGCCGTCGATCGCCGTGCCGAAGGCGGTGGAGGGCTCGTCCGAGGTCACGGCGACATCGGCGTCCGCGAGCGGGACGGTCCCGACGAAGGTGGCGCCGAGGAACACCCCGACACGGCCGCTCGAGCTCACGAGCGCGTCGGGCACGCCGTCCCCGTCGACGTCCCCCGCCGCGGCGACGTCCATGCCGCACTGCGCGAGCTCGTCCGAGCAGGTCACGGTCGCGTCGGCGGTGTCGGCCGTCGTGTCGGAGAGATCGCCCCGGAAGAAGTACGCGGCGCCCACGTACGTGGACCAGCCGTC
Organism: uncultured Enterobacteriaceae bacterium; assembly: GCA_964457335.1. GTDB lineage: Bacteria > Myxococcota_A > UBA796 > UBA796 > SXON01 > CAJBVW01. Next base: position 45,423 of record CAYWGD010000006.1, read on the forward strand.
GGGGCGCCGCGAGGCCCCCACGAGGACGTCATCCTTGCCGTCGAGGTCGGTGTCCCCGACGATGGCCACCGCGCCCCCGAACCCGCCCGCGGTCACGTCGCCGACGATCGTGTGGTCGGCGGTGTCGAGGGTCTCGGCCCCGATCGGGCCGTGGAAGACGTACAGCGTGCCGGGCGGTGACGTCCAGGAGCCCGCGTGGCGCGCGCCGACGAGGAGGTCGTCGCGCCCGTCGCCGTCGACGTCCCCCGCGAGGGACAGCGCGCTCCCGAGGTAGGCGTTGATCGCGTCCCCCGTGAGGGTCATCGTCGCATCGTCGGTGGTGCTGGAGCCGCCCCAGCCGCATCCGGCCGCGTCGCCGCTGCAGTCGTTGTCGAGGCCGTCCCCGCACACCTCGACGGCGCCCGGGTTGACGGCCGGCGCCGCATCGTCGCAGTCGCCGACGCACACCGTGTACCCGTCGCCGTCGGCGTCCAGGCCCTCGTCGACGGAGCCGTCGCAATCGTTGTCGCGTTCGTCGCAGGTCTCGGCCGCGGAGGGGAACACCGCGGGGTCGGCGTCGTCGCAGTCGGCGTCGGACCTGCTGGTGCCGGCTTCGCACGCGCAGGCCTCGATGGCTTCGCCGGGCGCGCCGTACCCGTCGCCGTCGGCGTCCGGGTAGCAGGCGATCCGCGTCCCCTCGTCGATGTCGCCGTCGCAGTCCTCGTCCCGCTCGTCGCACGTCTCGGTCGCGTCCGGGTGGACGTCGGCCTGCGCGTCGTCGCAGTCCTCGTCCGTCGGGTAGCCGTCGGCATCGAGGTCGTCGGCGGGGAGGGGGGCCGTGTCCCCGGAGTCGGGGATCTCGGACGGCTTTTCATGGGCTCGGCAGGCGAGCAGGAGGAACAACATCTCCTCACCATACGGGGTGCGGGGCCGGTTGACCACCGTGTCGTGCGGGCGCCTCGTCCTCGGCGATCGCTCACCCCCTGCGCGCCTTGCTTTCGCTCACCAGGAACCGGCAGGCCCGCCGTGGAGGGCTTGCCCGCGAAACCGGGGATGGTGGGGGTGCGAGGGGGTGAGGAGGCCGAGGGCTCGGATGCTCGGGCGGTGAGTCGCTACCCCGTCCGCCGCTGGGGCGAGAGCGCGTGCGCGCGGAGGTACTCGCTCCTCGACGTAGCTCCGCGGAGCTGGTCGAGCTCGCGAAGTTCGCGCTCGGACAGCTTGACCTGGACCGTGCAGGTCCGGGGCTCCTGGGGCTTTCGACCCGGACGCCTGGCCTCGGGGATCTCCTCCCCGAAGGCCTCGCGCCAAGCGGCGCGGATCCGGGCCTCGTTTCGGGCGGCCTGCGCCTGGTCGCTGAACGCGAACGGGCGGGCGCCGTCCTCGGCCCGGCAGTCTGCGGCGCACTCCCAGGTCTCCAGCCGGACGGTCACCAGCCGATCCCCGCGCTTCACGCGCGTCGGGATCCGGACGGAGCGCGCTGGCCTGTCGCAGTACGGGCAGGTTCGAACGGGATCGCTCACGGGTTCACCCACGGTGGAAGCTCACGACGATGATTGGCCCGCACTCGCACATGCGGACCCAGATCCATGGCTCGTCCGCATCGAGAGCGCGGTCGAGGCGCGCGAGGAAGGACGCAGCGAGGGAGGGAGGCACGGCACCCCAATAGCACACTCACGCTTTCGGGGCGGGCGCGTCCGAGACCGACGAGCCACGGTTTCGCGTCCGAGGGCTAGCAGGCCCCCTGCGGCCCGCCCCGCGGGGCTTGCCCGCGAAACCGGGGATGGTGCGCGGTGGAGGGGGTGCGGGGGCCGAGGGGGCGGATGTCAGCAAGGTAGGACGCGCTCTACAGCGGGGTGTGCCCGGTGAATGCGCCCGCTTCGTGTCGGAGGTGTAGACTTGGGCCGCGCCCACGCCCGTGCGCCTGAGCGCTGATCGGTCGCGCCGGTGCCGCGGGGTCATCCCAGTCGATTCAAGCAACCCCCCACTTCGCCAAGGTCGCCGCGTTCGAGCGCGTGTGGGGATGTTTGGGGCCGAGCACCCGCGCGCGCCCTTCGCACACGATCTCCATGTGGGATCGCGCCGCTCGTCGTTCCCCGAGCTGCCAAAGCGTCGAGGCGAGATCGGCGCGCGCGGTGAGCGTGTGCGGATGTTCAGCGCCGAGCATCTCGCAGCGGTCGGCGAGCACCGCCTCCTGAAGCCCCCTCGCTCTGAGGTGGTCCCCTTGGGCCGCCAGTGTGGACGCCAGGTTGCCACAGGCAACGAGCGTGCTCGGATGACGCGCGCCGTGGATCCGGCTCATGGCGGCGACCACCGCCTCCTCGTGGGTCCGCGCGCCGGCGAGATCGCCGAGCGCGCGCAACGTCTTCGCGAGGTTCCCACGACCGATGAGCGTGTCGGGGTGCTCCGGCCCCGCGACCCGGATCCATGCCTCGAACACGGCTTTCTGCTCGGCCAGCGCCTCGGCGAGCCTGCCCTGGCCTGCCAGGACGCTAGAGAGGTTGCCGCGCGTCACGAGGGTCTCGCGATGTTCCGGCCCGAAATGGCGACTCTCCACCTGGAGCACCGCCCGTAGATGCTCGATCGCTTCCGACCCGTGGCCCAGGATGTGGAGCGTCCAGGCCAGAAGGCTCCGAGTCACGAGCGTGGACGGATGGTCTACGCCGAGAACTCGGCTTCGGGCGGCGAGGGTCGCCTCCGCCTCCGCGCGCGCGCCCTGGAGGTCACCCATGTCGTATAGCGTCGCGGCGAGGTTGTGGCGGCTCGCCAGTGTTCGAGTGGCTTCCAGGCCGAATAAACGCATCTCCGCCGCCAGCACCGCGGCCTGATGGGCCCGCGCCTCCGAAAATTGGGCCCGGGCTCTCAATGTCAGCGCGAGGTTGCCACGGCTGGACAGCGTGTCAGGATGCTCCGGCCCGAGCGCGACCTCGCGGTTACGGAAGACCGCGGCCTCGTGGCCCTGAGCCGCCTCGAAGTCACCCAATTCATAGAGTGTGTCACCCAGTTCCGCGCGAATGGCGATCGTTTCGGCGTGCTCGGCGCCGAGAACCCGTGCCATCGCCTCCCATACCGCCTGCTGATGCACGCGCGCCGCGACGAGATCACCCGACGCCCGCAACGCTGTCGCGAGGTTACGGCGGCTGGCCAACGCCTCGGTGGAGTCAGCGCCGAGCACGCGGCTGCGGGCCTCCCACACAATCTGCCAGTGAGCACACGCTTCCGACGGACTTCCCTGTTCATGGAGCGTGAGTGCGAGGTTGGCTCGCACCGTGAGCGTATCCGGGTGCTCCGGCCCAACGATCCGGGTCAACGCCTCCAGCGCCTCCGTCCCATGGAGCCGGGCGCCCGCGAGATCGCCCCGTTCGCGCAGGCCGAGCGCGAAGTTGCTGCGGGCCACGAGTGTCAGAGGATGCTCGGGCCCCGACCGCCGGCCTTGCGCCTGCCAGACCGTCTCCCGACATGCGCACGCGGCGGCGTGATCGCCCTCGTCCCGAAGGGTAACGGCGAGGCCCACAAGACTCTCGATCGTATCGTGATGGTCGGGGCCTAGAAGGCGCGTCCTCGCTTCGACCAGGGCCTGCTCGTGCGCCCGCGCTCCTGCAAGGTCGCGTTGCGATCGCATCGTATGGGCGAGGTTGCTCCGCGCCTGCAAAGTCGCGGGATCGTCGGCGCCGAGGAGGCGGAGCCGCGCCTCGTAGACCACGCCCCGATGGGCTCGCGCACCGGCGAAGTCGCCCAGCTCCTGGAGCGATGTCCCGAGGTTGTTTTGGGCGAGCAGCGTGTGGAGATGGTCCGGCCCGAGAGTGCGGGTTCGAGCCTCTAGCACGGCCTCCTGGTGGGCGCGGGCGCCGGCAAGGTCGCCTTCAGCTCTCAGCAGCAGAGCGAGCGAGGCCCGACTGATGAGCGTATCCGGGTGTTCGGCGCCGAGCCGCCGAACATTCAAATCGAACAGGCCCTGTCGGTGCGCGTGTGCGGAGATGAGTTCCCCCTCTGCCTGGAGGGCGGCGGCGAGACGCTCCCGACTCGCCGATGTGTCAGGATGCTCCAGACCGTGTGTGCGTGCCCGCGCCTGAAAGACTGCCTCTCGATGCGTGCGCGCTGCGGCCCACTCCCGCTGGGCCTCCAGCACGTCCGCGAGCCTCTCCTCAGCGGTCAGCGTCGTCTCGTGCTCGCGACCATACAGCCGAACCGAGCCGGCGAAGGCCGCCTCCTGTTGCGTGCGCGCACCTTGCAGATCGCCCAGCGCGAAGAGGGTCCGGCCGAGATGTCCGTGCGTCGTGATCGTCTCCGAGTTTTGAGGTCCACGGAGCCGAATCCGTGCCTCCAGCACCATCTCCTCGTGGACGCGAGCGGCCGCGAATTCCCCCTGTTCCCGCAACGTCTGCGCGAGATGGGCGCGGCAGAGCAGCGTCTCGGGATGCTCGCGCCCGAGAACGTGGATGAGCCCTTCGAGGACGGCCTCCTGATGCACGCGGGCGGCAGGGAGGTCGCCCTGTTTGCGAATCGTGAGGGCGAGGTTGTCACGGGAGATGAGGGTCCGCCTGTCCTCAGCGCCGAAGAGACGGGTTTCCACGTCGACCACCCGCTCCAGGTGAGCACGCGCTCCGGGCAAGTCTCCTAGATTGGAGAGAGTTAACGCTAGGTTGCCGCTGCACGTCAGCGTGTGCTGATGGTCGGGGCCGCGCACGCGGGTCCAGATCGCGAGCGCCGCCTCCTGGAGCGCGCGCGCGCGATCGAGGTCGCCTTGCTGCATGAGTGTGTTGGCGAGGTTGCCTCGGGTGAACAGCGTGAGATCGTCGTCTACGCCGAGGATTCGCGAATAAACCTCGAAGATGGCCTCCTCGTGCGCCCGCGCTTCGGAAGGCCGATCGGACCGCTTGAGGACCAGAGCAAGCATCGACCGGCACTCGAGTGTGTTGAAATGCTCTGATCCGAGGAGATGGTTCGCCTCTGCCCACGTCTTTTCCAACAGCCGTCGCGCTTCCTCGTACCCCCCTCGCTCGTAGTGGAAGATGCCGAGCCAGGTGGCCAGATCAACCTCCCGGCCTCCGATTCCGTCCGCGAGGAGCACGGCTGCCAACCTTCCGATTCGACCCAGGCGTCCCCAGTTCTGCGGGTTCCTGGCGCCCCTGAGCGCGGTCGTCGCGCGGTCGATCGCGGCCGACCGCAGCTCCGTGTTGCGCTCTCCTCGGGCGTCCAGACGCCGAACCACGCGCCCGACCAACACATGCATCGACACGGCAGCGCCCGCCGCGTCGGCGCTCACCCGCGACAGAAGCGAGCGGTCCTCGGCCGCAGCGATCCCGCGAAGGGCGGCGTCTTCTCCGAGTACGGACTGGACGAACGCGATGGGAACCGGAGCCGAAAGCAGCAGGGCGACGAGCCGCAACACATCCCACCCTTCCTCGTCGAGGCCTTCAAGGCTCCATTTCAGCGTGCGGGTGATGCTCCTCTCGTGTCCGTTGGGGAGCTGATCGGCGAGTTGCGAGGCGAGGTCGAGCACGTCCTCGCCGGGAACCCCGAGCCGCGTGCACAGGCGACGCGACGACATCCCCCGCCGCAGCGCCGCGCCGCACACGTCCACCGCGAGGGGATGCCAACCGATCGCGGCAAGCAACTCACGTGCCGCCTCGGCCTCGGCTTCCGACGGAGGGGTCCAGCGCTTCGTCAGCAGCGCGTACGCGTCCTCCGGTTCGAGTACGTCGAGGTCGACCCGCTCTCCGAGGGCGTCGTCGCCGCGCCACCGCGTCGTGATGAGCGCCCGCGCCCTCCCGCTCGGGGGCAACCACGCGTGGCGCACTGCCGGGTCGAGGTCACCCGGCAGATCGTCCACGATCCAGAGGGCCGGGCCGGGTGCGGCGTCGAGCACGCGTCCGATGAGGCTCCGTACCTGTCGGGGTTGGAGGCCGTTCACCTCGAGCCCCGCACGCAGCGCGAGATCGAACAGCGCCTCGGCGGCGGCAGCCTCTATCCGCTCCTGCCGGGTGGCGCGGTCGACCCCGGTGAGTGGCTCGTCGCCGCCCGCACGCAGCCACACAATCCCGCCGGGCCAAGCTGCCGAGAACCGGAGTGCGTACTCCTCGGCCAACAGGGACTTGCCGATCCCCCCGAGGCCACGGACCTGCGCAAGGCCCGGACCCGTTCCGGTGATCGCCACCGCTTGGTGGCCGCGGAGAGCCGAATGGACCGCCCACAGTTCTCGGAGGCGGCCAGTGAACCGATTGGAGCCGAGAGGCCTCCAGGACCAAACCATCGACGGCTCCGTGGCCTGGACCGCCCCAAGGTTGCCCGTCATTCCACCCACGCGGCGAGCGATGCGACGTGCAAGCGTCTCGTCGCAGTCGTCGATGGATCCTGCCCGGCGGTCCCGGAGCTCGAAGGGATGGACGTCGTCCGCCCCGCTGCCGTGGATCACCAGGATTCTTTCGGCGGGATCGCCCATCGCTGACGCGGCCACGAACGCAGCGGTCAGCTCCCACTGACAGTAGCGCCGCTGGGCATAATCCCCGTTCCAGAGCGCCACGAGCGCCCGACTTGCCGCGAGCCCCTCGCGAATACGTGCCCGGATGGACTCGAAGTCGTCGATCTCCCTCGCGTCGTGCCAGACGCCCAGACCCTCCGCTTCGAGTGCGGCTACGAGCGTCGCTGCCCTCGCGGCGTCGGCGCTCCGATAGCTGAAGAAGATGTCCCAGCCCATGGGCACCGAGTATACCGTTTGTGGAGGGGCATTCCGGCGCCGCCTCCGGTCGACAGCCACACCGCCCGGTGCACGTTCGCGGCTCCTGCGCGTTCCAGAGATCGTGCACGACCTTCGTCGCGTCGATGCTGTCGATGACCGCGTCCCCGCAGAATGGCCTCGGCCCTCTGCACCAGGCTTCGGGGTGGTCCTTGAGTCGCGCGACGTGGTAGACGAAGCCCTCGCAGCCCGTGGCGAGCGCCGTGTCCGGCGCGCCTTCGGAAAGGGTGACGCTCATCGAGAAGCGTCCATCCTGCTCCACGCCGCTCGGCTCACCACCATGCTCAGGTCCTCGGTGGACAGGTCGGCAAGGGAGGCGTGCATCTGTCGCACGCGGAGTTCGAGGTCAGCAAGAGTCATCCGTTTCTTCCTACCTCGCGCTCGCTCGTAGCACCCTGGCGGGCGCGCATCCGAACATTGGGTCGCCACGCTTCTTGAGAAGTGGGCCGCTTCCCTCGGTAGGTATGGAAGCGCCCCGCGCTCGGAAGCAGGAAGAGGGGGGGGATGGACGCGCCCGAGGATACGCGAACGCGCGTCCGTCGCGCGCGGGCGCCGCGAGCCCACGCGCACGGACCGCCCTCACCGGGTGACGAGGACCTCGCAGCTCTCGCGCCCCTCGTTGCCGGCGTCGTCGGTCGCCTCGACGGTCCAGCCGATGTGGGTGTCGACGCCGCCCGTGTTGTGCACGGTGAGCGCGCCGCCGGTGAAGGACACCTTGCACGCCCCCCGCTTGTCGATCCGGCGCCCGCTCCCGTTGATGGTCCAACAGTCGAAGTCGGTGATGGTGGGCGACACGCTCGTGTCGCAGGTGTCGGTGGCCCGCGCCGTGAAGGTCTGGGCGGCGTCGCGCGGCCGCAGCGTCTCGGGCGCGCCGCAGTCGATGGTCGGGGGCGTGGCGTCCACCGCGGACACGGTCGTCGGGTCCTCGTCGAGCTGCGCGTAGGTGTCCAGCACGCGGAGCACGTAGGTCTGGGTGTCCCCGATGCCCAGCGCCTGCGTCGTGCGGAGGTCGTCGCTGATCGCGCGGCCCGTGCGGCTGCCCAGGCGCCAGCTCGCCACCGCCAGGTCCCCGTCGGGATCGCGGCTGCCGCGCCCGTCGAGCACGAAGGCGGCGCCGTCGGGCGAGGTGCACTCCACCACCTGGTCGGCGCCCGCGGCGGCGGTGGGCGGCTGGTTCACGAGCTCTCCGCGCAACGTCACGCCGGCGCTCATCTCCACGAGCTCGTCCGGGAGGTCGCAGGTGCCACCCGCACGGGCGCAGTCGTCGTCCGTGCGGCACGGGATCGTGTCGTCGTTCGCGCACACGCCGTCGTCGCCGACGCCGACGGCGAGGGCGCCCGTCAGCTCGCAGAGGCGGGCCGTCCAGTCGACCTCGAACACCACGACCTCCGGGTTCGACGCGCGGATGGCGAGGCCGTCGGGGCCGCTGCGGCCGCGGCCGGTGCCGCGCACGCCGTCCGGGCCGAAGCGCGCGAGCCCGTCGGCGAGTTGCGTCGCCTCGTCCGCCGCCCCCGCGAGGCCGAGGTCCTCGAACGTCGGATCGCTCGCGAAGAGCACCTCGAAGGTGACGGGCTCCATGTCGAGCACGAAGGAGGGGTGCACGTAGCAGTCGCCGTCCGGACACGGGCCGCCCAGGAGCTCCACGACGCCCTCGGCGGTCGGGTCCTGCCGCGGCTCGGTGCCGCCCACCACGATCGTGGCGGTGCCCTCCACCTCGCACAGGCTGCGGCGGCCGACCGCGTCGAAGGCGAGCGGGCTGCCCGACGCGACACACACCGGCGTGTCGTCGCCCGCGTGGGTGGCGGTCGCGTAGAGGGGCTTGCAGGTCGCGAGGGAATTCCCGAGGTTCAGGCACTCCGCGAGCCCGACGGGGTCGTACTCGGTGCACTCCGGCGCGTCGACCTCGTTCGGGGCGCACGGCTCCGCGCAGACCTCGTCGGGGTAGCTGTCGGGGATGTCCTCCCCGTTCGGATCCTCCTGGTCCACGACCGCGCAGGTGACCGCCTGCGGCAGCCCGCACGCGGCGTTGAGCCCGGCGAGCGTGTCCTGGAGCGTGTCGCACGTCGCCTGCGGATCGACGAGGTACCCGTCGGCGTCCCGCTCGCGATCCGAGGCGCACGTCTCGATCGTCGTCGAGAGCGCGGTGTCGTAGGTCACCACGAGCTCGGGGGCGAGCTCCGCGGCGCCGTCGAACGACTCGGCGTTCCGGAGCCCCGCATCGGCGGCGAAGATGAGCACGACCGGGCTCTCGGCCTTCCACCCCTGGAGATCGACGAGCTCCTGGAGGAGCGGCGCGAGGTCGGGCGTCCGCTGGGCCGCGCCGGCGTCCCCCGAGGACCACGGGTCGATCGACCAGTCCACGGTGGCGGCGGACAGCGGGGACCGCCCGGTGATGTCGTCGTCGTCGCTCGAGAACGTGGGCGCGTCCACGCTAACCTGCGCGCGGATCGACACCTCCGCCGGGTCGCTCTGCGACTCGTCGGCGGTGAACTGCACGTACGCGCTCTGGATGACCGCCCCGGGTGGGAGCCCGAAGGTGTCGAAGCGCAGGCCGACGTGCTCGTCGCCGAGGTCGAGATCGAGGCTCTGCAGCTCCATGCTGGCGCCGACCTGCTCCGCGTCGTCGGTGCTCGCCTGGACGCGCAGCGCGCGGGAGCCCGACTCGGCGAACGTGCAGTCGCACGCGACGGTGTTGGCCTCGATGGGGCCGACCTCGCCGCCCCCCGGGAAGGCCCCGGAGTCCAGGAGGCACCCCGCCAGGACGAGCAGCGGCGAGACCCGCGCGAGGTGCCCCGCGCCCGTCGACGACGCCCGCCGCGCGCGCGCTTCGGTCCCCTTCGGCGCGCGGCGGCCGCGCCGGACCCTCTCCAGCCCCATGTTGCCCCCTGCCTACCTGAGTCTCCACCGTTCGGCGGGGCGGGAAGGCCAGGGGGGCCGGCCCGGGGCCCGCTCAGGCGCCCCGGAGCGTGTCCTCCAGCCGCTCCAGGATCGCCACCCGGGCGCGGAGCTGCTCCATCAGCGGGGAGAACAGCGCCCGCGCGCGCAGCCCCATGCCCGGCCCGAGCTCGAACCGCGCCATCGCCGGCGGGAGCGGCGCCACGAGCTCCTCGAGGGACCGCATCGGGTGGAGCTGGTACCCGCCCACCACCTCGCGCAGCCGCTGCGCCAGGGCCTCCGGCGCGAGCCCCTCCTCCGCCCGCGCGACCGCCTCCATCCGGAGCCCCGACGCCACCCGCTCCTCCAGGTCGGCCACCGCGCCCGCCAGGCGCCGCCGCTCCGCCCGCAGGATCCGCACGGGATCGAGCCGCGCACGCACGATGCGGTCCGGCGAGCGGGGCTCGCCGCGCACCCGCTCGGCGATGGCGTCGCGGTAGCTCGCCGCGGCCGTCGCGAGGAACACCACCTCCTCGAAGGTGCGGGGCGCGTTCGGGTCCGTGATCGCCTCGACGAGCGCCACCACGCCCGCGGGCAGGAGCCGGTACCGCGGCGCGCGGCCGCTCCCGAGCGTCACGGCGCGGCCCTCCCGCACGAGCCGCGCAAGGGCCCGCCGCACCTGGGTGAGGTCCACGTCGAGCCCCGGGCGCAGGCGGTCGTCCTCCATCCAGTTCGTGAACAGCAGGAAGAAGAAGCGCACGTCGGTGGGCCGGAAGCCCTCGGCGCCGGAGAGGTCCGCGGCGAGGAGCGCGGCCTGGGTGACCGTGGCGTGGGCGGACAGGGCCCCGAAGCGGGCGGTCAGGAGCTCGGTGGACACGGGCGCGCTCCAACGGACAATGTCTGTTCGACCATAGCACGGTGTACCGTCGTGATCGCGACACCTACAGACATTGTCTCTTGTCGCGATCTCCCTCCGCCCGCCCCCGCGCCCTACGCTCCGGGTGGAGGTCCGATGGTCCCGATCGCCGCCCTCGCCGCCGCCTTCCTCACCTGGGAGCGGCTCGCCCCCGCCCGCCCCCTGCCCGCCGTGCCCGGCTGGACCCTCCGCCTCCTGGTCGCGAACCTCCTGCAGCTCGGCTTCGTCCTCGCGGTCGGCCCCCTCTGCGAGCGCATCACCCGGCCGCTCCTGCCGCTCGATGGCCTGCCCGACCCCGTCGCCGGCGGCGCCGTCTACCTCCTCTCCACGCTCGCCTGGTACGTGTGGCACCGCGCCCGGCACGAGAGCCGCGCGCTCTGGCTCGGGCTCCACCAGCTCCACCACAGCCCAGCCCGCATCGAGGTGGCGATGGCGTTCTACAAGCACCCGCTCGAGCAGGTGGCGAACGCGCTCCTCTCCGGCGCCATCGCGGGCCCCCTGTTCGGGCTCTCGCCCGGCGCCGCCGTCGCGTACGCCGTGCTCTCCGCCGGGGCCGAGTTCGTGTACCACACCAACGTCCGCACGCCGCGTTGGCTCGGGTACCTCGTGCAGCGCCCCGAGATGCACCGCGTCCACCACGCCCGCGGGCGCCACACCTGCAACTACAGCGACCTGCCGCTCTGGGACCTCTTGTTCGGCACCTTCCACAACCCCGCCACGATGGACGAGGACTGCGGCTTCGAGCCCGACCAGGAGGCCCGGGTCGGCGCCATGCTCCTGTTCCAGGACGTGGTCGCCCGCCGCCGCACCACCCCGCGCCAGCTCGGGCTCGCGCTGCTCCTGCTCGTGGGGCTCGCCAGCGTCGGCGGCACGCTCCTCACCCCGCTCGCGCCCCGCGTCGGCCCCGCCGTCGCCGGCCTCGGCAAGCTCACGCTCGCCTCGCCCTTCCCCAAGGTGTTCTGCGGCCTCGACCCCGCCCCCGGGGACGCGGCGCCCACCGAGCCGGCCGGCCGCGTCGAGCCCTGGGCGTACGAGCGCGTCGTGACCGTCACCCTCGCCGACGGAACCGTCCGATCGCTGTCCTTCGACGCCGCCGTCGCCGCCCACCCCGTCGGGCCGTACATGCTCCGCAACGCGTACGGCGCCGCGGTCGCCTACGGCCCGTGGATGCCCGACGAGACCGTGCGGGTCGTGCTCCACCACGCCGTGTGCGTCGACCCGACCTTCCGCCCGGCGCTCGGCCTCCCGCCCGACGTGCCGCCGGCCCGCCTCTCGATCGACGCCCACCCCGCGCCCGGCCTGCCCGGCCCCGCCCGCCACCTGGAGGTCTCGTGCTCCTGACGCTGCCCGCCCCGCGGACCGGGGCCCGCCCCTCCGCCCCGCCGATGCTCGCCGTGGTGCGGATCGCCGTCGGCCTGCAGCTCGCCGTCCACTACGCGCGGCTCTTCCCCTGGGCGACGACCATCTACTCCGACCGCGGCATGCTCGCCGACCCCGCGCACAACCCGGTCCCGCTCGGGCTGTCCCCACTGTACCACCTCGACGCGCCCTGGATGATCCAACTGTTCGTGCTCGGGCTCGTCGGCTTGTCCCTCGACTTCGCCGCCGGGCTCTGGACCCGCACCGCCGGCGTCCTGCTCGCGTTGGCTGCCACGGCGCTCTGGCACCGCAACATGCTCACGCTCAACCCGTCCCTCCCCTACCTCGGCTTCTTCCTGCTCGCCCAGGCCTTCGCCCGGCCGGATCCGCCCTGGTCGCTCGATCGCTGGCGTGCGCGCCGCGAGGGGCGGCTCGCCACCCGCTTCGGCCTCGCGGACCGCCTCCCCCGCGACGTCCTCGGCGTCCTGTGGGTCGTGTACACCGTCGGTTACTCCTTCTCCGGGTACACCAAGCTCGTGAGCCCGAGTTGGGCCGACGGCACCGCCGTGGCACGTTTGCTCCGCGGGCCCGTCGCGCTCGACAACCCGCTCGCCCACGCCGTCGGGGCGCTCCCCGACCCGGTGCTCGCGGTGGCAACCTGGGGCGTGGTCGCGCTCGAGCTCCTCGCCGCGCCCCTCGCGCTCGTCCGCGGCCTGCGCCCCGCGCTCTGGGTCGCGATCCTCGGCATGCACGCCGGGCTCCTGCTGCTGGTCGGCCTCCAGGACATCTCCTGGGGCATGCTCGTCACCCACCTCGCGCTGTTCGACCAACGTTGGTTGGAGCGGGCGTCCGCGGCGCCGGCCCGGTGACCGGTTCGGGGGCCCCCGGTTCGGGCGGTGACCGATCCGGGCGGCCCCCGGCCGAAGACGGCCGGGTCGGGTGTCCTCCGGGCTCGGGCCGGAGGCCCTCGGTCGGCCGGCCCTGCGCCGGCCGACGGCCGCGGGCCCCCGATCCCGCGGTGGCCTCCGGCCCATCGCCCTCGCGCGCCCGCGGCCCCCTCCGGCCCCCCTGCCGCGTCCCCCCGCGCCGGTCCCCCCGACCGTCTCGGATGAGCGCGAGCTCTGGGCGCCCAGCGACCACAACTCGGGTTCGGGGCTCACCCCCGCGACCGCGCGAGGGGACCGGAGGGCGGTGCGGGCGCGGCGCGGCCCGGGGCCGGAGGCCGCGCCCCCGTCATCCGGCCCGCACCGGTCGGGCCGCGCGCGGCGGCCCGACGGAGGCCCTCCGGGCCGACCCCGCAGGGCACCGACCCCGGCCCCCGGCCGGGGGCGCGCCCGCGCCGCCATCCGGCCCCCATGCCGCGGGAGAGGCTGAGTTGATCCGCACGGAATTACCCGATGAAACGTCACGACCTCAGAACGCACGACGAGCGCACGGCTGTCGCGACACCAAATGCGTTCGAAGGGGCGTACGCTCGAGGAGCGCCCTGACGGCGCGAACGGAGGTACAAGCCATGACTCTCGCGCTCCTTCTCTCGTCCCTCGTGCTCGTCCCCGACGCCCACGCCGACGACTGCGTCTACTGGCCGTACACCGCGTGCAACGGCGGCGGCGCCAACGACATCTGCGACTACACGGGCGGCGGCCTCGACCTCACCTGCGATCTCCAGCTGAACCCGGGTACGGGCGACGGCGTCCTGACCGCGATCACCAGCACCACCGGCAGCGGCCAGTGGGAGATCTGGGGCGTCGACGAGGAGGGCAACAACTTCTGCTGCGAGATGGCGCCGCCCCAGCGCTACTTCTACGTGTACGGCACCACGCAGAACGACGCGATCGCCCTGCAGAACGTCGACGGCGCCACGACCTACAACCTCGAGGGCGCGACGGCGTTCGTGTACTCGCTCCAGGGCACGGACGACATCTTCGGCGCCGACACCACCTCGACGCTGGAGGAGCTCTGGGGCGGCCCCGGCATCGACTACATCTGGGGCTACGCGGGCGTCGACCTGATCCTGGGCGAGCAGGATGCCGACGTCCTCTGGGGCGGCGACGACGCCGACGAGATCGACGGCGGCACCGGGAACGACGAGATCCACGGCGGGTACGGGGATGACGTCATCCACGGCGGGGAGACGGACGCCGGCGCCGACCGCGTGAAGGGCGACGACGGGAACGACGTCATCGACGGCTGGGACGGGGACGACATGCTCTGCGGCGGGAACGGCGACGACATCCTCGACGGCGAGGGGGGCGACGACGACCTCTACGGAGGGAACAACGTCGACACGATCGACGGGGGTGGCGGGACCTCCGACAACTGCGACGGGCCGTCGACGAACTGCGAGGGCCCCCTCGCCACCTGCCCCTGGTGACCGGCGCGAGGTCCACCCCCTGACCGGGCGCGGACCTCGCCGCGGGCGGGTGAGCTCACACGCCCGGGGCCCGCTCCCGCGTGGCCCGGAACGGCTGGCCCAGGGCGCGCAGCAGGCAGGTCCACACGCTCGCGAGCCCGAGGCTCGTGAGCACGGGGAGCGCGTCCCCCTGCTCGTGGCCGGGGTTGAGGGCGGCGTACGCGCGGGCGTGCGGGTTCTTCGCCAGCACCTCGGGCGGGATGCGGGCGAGGTCCGGGTGGAGGCGGCGCTCGGCGATCGGCCGGCACACCCGGCGCGCGGGATCCCAGTCCTCGCCGAACACGTCGGCGCACACGCGGTCGTAGAGCTCGGCGTCGCCACGGTCGTCGGGGCGCGGCCAGGCGTGGGGCAGCGCGCCGACGGCCACCGCGTACGCCCGCCAGCTGTCCGTCTCCATGAGCCAGTACAGCGCGCGCCGCCCGAACGTCCCCCGGCGGATCAGCGTGTGGACCCCGGCGTAGGGGACGAGCCCGCGGCCGCGCCACGCGGGGTCGACGGTGACGGTGCCCGTGTAGAGGATGCGGGCCGGCCGACCGCCGACCGTGCGGTCGAGGACGCGGAGCCCGGTCGTGCCGACGAGGCGCCCCGACGCGCGGTCACGGTAGAGGATGATCTCGTCGTAGTGGGCGAGCTGCTCGTAGAACCACGCGCGGTTCGTGTTCACCGAGGTGCATGCGAGGCTCCACGCCTCGTCCCGCTCCCCGGCCGTCAGCTCGGCGGGCCGCTTGAAGGAGAGGGTGGCCGCGAGGGGCCCGGGGAGGAGCGAAGCCGTCGGACGGGCGATGGCGGGCGCGGAGGGGACGGACGGGGCGGACAGCATGGGCCGAACGTCGCATGCGGGGGCGCTGCAATGCCGTTGCAGCGCCTTGCAGCGCCGTGCGGGCCCACGTCACGGCTGGACGATGGCGATGGTGGCGTGGCCGAGGCGGAGCTGTCCCGCGTCGAGGCGGCGCTCGAACAGGTGGTCGGCGCCGGGCACGTCCGCGTCGGCGAGCTGCCGGCGGGCGCGGAAGAGGTGGGTCAACAGCAGGTTCGGATCGAGGCGGAGCCGCCGGCAGAGCTCGTCCCGGTGGATCCAGCCCCGCTCCTCGGGCGGGAGCTCGCCGGCCTGCTCGTCGGCGGCGCGCACGCGGGCGAGGGTGAGGAGCGTGTAGGTATGGGTGCGGGGCCGCAGGGTGAACGAGCGGTCGCCCCAGGTGACGGTCAGCTCGACGTGCTCCTCGTCGCGGCTCACGTGGAAGCGGAGCGCGACCCCGGTGTCCGGGCGGGCCTCGCCGGGCGGCGGGGGGCTCGGGGCGGTCTCCGGGACGCTCGGGGGCTCGACCGGCGCGAGGCGCGGCACGGCGCAGGCCGGCCGGTCCAGGTCGCGCTCGACCATCCGGGCGACGACCACGCGGAGCTCCCGGGTGTTTCCGGGCCACGGGGCGTCCATCAACGCCTCGACGACCTCGCGCCCGAGCCACGCGTCGCCGCCCGTCGGCCACCCGCGCCCCCGGCGCGCGAGCTCCGCGCGCACGAAGCACACCGCCTGCACCGCCACGTCCACCGGGCGCTCCCGGAGCGGGGGCACGTGGACCGTCACGTGCGCGAGCCGGTGGTAGAGCGGGGCCCGGAAGGCCCCCTCGGCGCACGCGCGCGCGAGGTCGGCGTCGGTCGCCGACACGATGCGCACGTCGACACGGCGTGCCGGGCCGCCGACGGGCTGCACCTCTCCCGTCTCGATGGCGCGCAGGAGCTGGGCCTGGACCTCCCGCGGGCAGGCCACCACCTCGTCGAGCAGCAGCGTGCCCCCGTCGGCCTCGCCGAAGTACCCCCGCGCGTCGGCGTCCGCGCCGGGGAACGCGCCGCGGACGTGGCCGAAGAGCTGGCTCGGGCCGGCCACGCCGGAGAGCGCCGCGGCGTTCACGGCCACGAACGGCTGCTCCACGCGCGGCCCGCAGGCGTGGAGGGCACGGGCGACGAGCTCCTTGCCGGTCCCGGACTCCCCCGTGATGAGCACGGACGCATCCGAACGCGCCGCGGCCACCGTCGCCTCCGCCACCACCTCCAGCTCGGCGCTCGCGCCGACGAGCGCGGGGAGGATGCCGGGCCGGGGCCGGGGGCCGAGCCGCACGTGCAGGAGCGCGCCGCGGCCGAGCCCGATCCGGACGCCGCGGGCAAGCGCCGCGGTGGGCACGGGCGCGCCCTCCCGGCCGGGCTCGCCGTCCACGTCGAAGCGGAGCCCCGCGCGCATCGGCCAGCACTCGAGCCCCGCGGGCGTGGCGAGGAGCTGCAGCGGGGAGCGGCTGATGTGCTGGTCGTCGAGCGGGGCGCCGTCGCTGAAGACGGGCTCCTGGCGGGAGAGCTCGATCGACGTCCCGGCGTCGGCCCAGGGGACCCACACGAACGCGCCGATCCGCGCGGGGTCGCGGTGCCATGCGACGACCACGCGCAGCCCGAGCGCGTCCGTGGGCGCGCCGGCGTGGGTGGGGTCGTCGAGGGTGGTCTCTCCGGAAGGGCGCATGGGGAGGCCCGCGAAGGATAGCCGAAGTGTCCTCCGCGCCGCGGATGCGCACCCCGGGCTCCTCCGCGTCCCCTCCTGGGGCCGCGTGGTACGCTCGCCGGGGTGTCCCGACGCCCATCGCCCCCGCGCGTGGCCCGCTCCCCGGGGGCTCCGTGACGGAGCGCGAGCCCGTCGACGCCGCGGCGACCCTGGATGAGGGTCCGGAGGAGGTCCGGGGGCGGTTCCCGGGCCTCCGCGTCGACCGGCGGATCGGGTCCGGCGGGAGCGGCGTCGTGTTCCGCGCGTGGAGCGAGGCGCGAGGCGCGTGGGTCGCGCTGAAGGTGCTGCGCGCCGGGCGCTGGGCGAGCGACGCCCAGCGGGTCCGGTTCGCCCGCGAGGTCGCGGTGCACCGGGGCCTCGACGACCCGGGCGTGGTGCGGATCTTCGAGGACGGAGAGAGCGACGACGGCGCGCGGTGGCTCACGATGGAGCTGGTCGACGGCCCGTCGCTCCAGGGCCTCCTCGACACCGGCGCCCTGCCGCCCGTCCGCGAGCGCGTGGCCTGGGTCGTCCGCCTCGCCCGGACGCTCGCCCGCCTGCACGCCCGGGGGGTGTTCCACCGGGACGTGAAGCCCTCCAACGTGCTGCTCGCAGGGGGACGGGAGCCCCGCCTCGCGGACTTCGGCGTCGTGATGTCCGAGGCCGAGTCGCGCCTCACGGTCGGCAGCCGCGCGGTCGGGACGCCGCGGTTCATGCCGCCCGAGCAGCTCGCGGGGGAGGTGTCGGAGTGGGGGCGCGTCGACCTCTATGCCCTCGGCCTCGTGCTCGCCGAGCTCCTCGGCGGGCGGCGGGACGGCCGCTCGACCGGATCGCTGGCGCTCGAGCACGTGGACGCGGACCTCCGCTGGATCGTCGCGCGCGCGGCGTCTCCCCTCCCCGCGTCCCGCTATGCGACCGTGGCGGCGTTCGGCGACGACCTCGAGCGCTGGCTCGCCGGGCGGTCCGTGCGCTGGCGTCCCTCGGCCCTGCTGTGGCGGACCCGCGAGCAGGCCCGCTTCCGGGTGTCGCTCCTCGCCCTCGCCACGGGCGTGGGGGTGGTCCTGGCCGTCGCGGTCGTGGGGTACCGGTGGTCGGAGGCGCGGCGGGAGGCCGCCACGGCGCGGGAGTGGGCGGGCGCGCGGGAGCGCCTCGTGGCGCTCTGGGACGCGGGGGACACCGCCGGCGCGGAGCAGTGGGTGCGCCGCTTCGCCGAGGACCCGGCCCGGCGCGACACGGCCGCGCTCGGGGACGCCTGGCTCGACCTCGCGGGGCTCCAGCGGGCGTCGCTCGCCTCGGACGCGGAGCTCGACTCGATCGCCGGCGCGCTCGCGGCCACCACCGCCCCCGGCGTGCGCGCCCGCGCGGTCGCGCAGCTCGTGGACGCCTACCGCCGGACACGCAGCTGGGCGGCGCTCGATCGCCTTCTGGGCGCCGACCTGCCGGTCGCGCTCCCCCCCGACCTCCGACGCGAGGCCGCCGTGGACGTCGCGCTCGCCGCCGGCGACCTCCCGCGCGCCCTCGCGCTCCTGCCGCCCGATCGCGCCGTGCTCCTCGCGCCGTTCGGGCAGGTCCACGCCTTCCCGAACACGGTGCGCAGCGGGGTGGACACCGACGGCGACGGGCGGCTCGAGTGGATCGACAGCACGCCCGGCGTGCTCGTGCCGATTCGCGACGGCGAGCGGTGGCACGTCCCGCCCGACGTCCGCGCGACCACGCGCCTCTCCGACGGGCGGGTGCTGGCGACGGGAGGACCGGACCTGTGGGCGCTCGGGCCCGGGGGCGCCGCGCGGCTCGGCCCAGGCCTCTCGAAGCTGGCCGAGATCGAGGGGCGCATCGTCGGCACGGCGCCCGACCGGCCCCGCCTCCTCGTCGAGCTCACCGAGGGGGAGCTGGTTCCCACCGGGCCTTCGCCGCTCCTGGAGAGCTACGTCACCGGCCTCGCGGCCGGCGACCTCGACGGGGACGGCGTCGCCGAGCTCGTGTCCAGCTACGGTCCGCCCAACGGCTTCCTCTTGCGCGTCGAGCGGGCGGACGGGAGCGCGGTGACGCAGATCCGCCCCGGGTTCGTGAGCGGCGTGCTCGTCCTGGAGGGGCGCCTCCTCGCGGCGGTGAGCCACGAGAACCCGAGCGCGCTCTTGTTCGGCACCGAGGACGTGTACGGCGGGCCGTGCCGGCTCCTCTCGCTCCGCGTCGAGGCCGGCGCGCTCGTGACGGAGCAGGAGATGGCCTGGCCCTCCGGCACGTTCGGGTCCCTGCACGCCGCCGACCTGGACGGCGACGGGGTCCGGGAGGTGCTGCTGAACATGGAGAACGCCGAGATCGCCGTCCTGCGGCAGGCGCCGGATGGGAGTCTCGTCCGCGCGTTCGTCCTCCCGGGGTTCCACGTCATGCAGGTGCTCCAGGCCGACCCGGATCCCGCCGACGAGCTCTTGCTCGAGCAGCGCGGGATGCCGGCCCGCGAGCGGCGGCACTGGCTCGTCGGCGCGTCCGACCTCGCGGGCGACACGCTCCCCACGCGGACCTGGCCGGCGTGGACCGAGGAGCCCGGCGACGACGTGAGCGGGCTCTTCCAGCGGCTCTCGCTCGACGCGCAGGCGGCCGAGCTCGCGGAGCAGCGCGGCGAGCACGCGCGGGCCGCCCGCCTGTGGGTGCGCGCGGGCCGCTGGGGGCCGGCCGCGTCCGCCCGCGCCGAGGAGGCGCGACGCACGGGTGCCGCAGCGGCGCTCGAAGACGCCGTCGCGCTCGCCCTCCAGCACCCGGACCCGGCGCTCGCCGACGACGTGGCCGGCGCCGCGGCGATCGTCGCGCCGTCGCGGGCCGAGGCCGTCCGCGCCCGCCTGGCCGCCCCGCTCACGCCCGATTGGCGGGCGGATCTCGCGCGGACCCTCGACCCCGCGCTGCAGGTGCTGCTCCCCGCGGCCGTGCGCCACGACCTCGCGAACGGCGAGCTTCGGCTGACCGTGCCGTCGGCGGTCCGGACCGTGCTCCGCCTGAGCTTGCGCACCACGGGCGCCGCGCCGTGGATCCACGTCGCCGGCGACTGGCTCCGCGCCGAGTGGGGAAGCTCGCTCGACATCGCGGTGCGGCCCGTGGGGGCGCCCGACGCGCGGGGGGTCGGCTTGCGGTTGAAGGGAGAGGGGGCGGGCGGCGTGCTCTTCCGCAACGCGCGGCCCCTCCTCCACCCGTCCCCCACGGTCTCGCTCCTCCGCGCGGTGGAGGGCCCGAGCGGCGCGCGTGCGCGCGTCGCCGACCCCGGCGTCGTCACCCCGTTCGACCTGCGCGTGGGCGGCACGGGCGACCCCGCCGTCGTGGCCGTGCTCGGCACGTCCGACGGGCAGGCCGTCTCCGCCACCGGCACGGCGGGGCCCTTGCCGGCCCCGGGCGAGGCGTGGGAGCTCGTCGTGGCCGGGGGCCAGGGCTGGGACGCGCTGCCCGGCCAGGTCGCCGTCCTGCTGCTACGGCGGCTGGAGATCGGGGGGTTCACCGTCGTGTCGGAGCCCGCGCCGGCCGCGGCCCCCGCCGTCGCCTGGGCGGCGCACGGTGGGCCTCCCCCAGCGGGGGAGCCCGAGGACGATCCGCTCTTCATCGGGCTCGCGCGGCTCGACCCCTCTCTGAACGAGCGGGTGGCGGCCACGTGGGGACCGCGCGCGGCCGCGAGGCTCTTCGCGGCGACGTGGGCGACCTCGGCGCACGCTCACCGCTCCGATCCGCTCACCGTGGCGGCGCTCCTGTCCGCGCCGCCGCCGATCGCCGGCGATCCGCGCTGGTTCCGCCTCCAGGTCGCGCGGGGGGAGGCGCTGATGCGCGTCGGGCGCGTGGAGGAGGCCCGGGCTTCCCTGCGCGCGTGCTGGGAGGTGGGCCGGGCGGACGGGTCGGAGTGGCGCGCGACGCTCGAGGCCGGCGCCCTGCTCGGGGAGCTCGCGCTCGCGGACGGCGACGAGACCGGGGCCCGGGAATGGGCCACCCGCGCGGCGGCCCTCGCGCCCGACGCGGACCTCGGGTGGCGGCTCGTCCGGAACCGCCCGCGCTACGCGTCGGTGGTCGAGCGTCCGGGGTGGGAGCTGCTCGGGGGATGAGGGCTTCCCGAAGACGGAGTGCCCCGGTTCAGGGCGCCTCGACGTCGGGCCTGCAAGCGTCCGGATCGCGTCGTCGGGGCCAGGTTCGGGGCCGGGCACACGTCCCGACGCCGCCTCGAACTTCGCGCGTTCGCCGCGCCGTGGGGACAATTGGAGGTCGTCGGCAGGGCGGATGAGATTCGTGCGCCCCGAAGCCGAGCGTGAAAGCGGAAGGTGGCTGCGGTGACCAGCGCCTTCATGTCGGCTGTGGCCGCTCCCCCGTGTCCGCTGCCCCCCGGTCCACGAGGGCCAACAGAGGCAGCGTCGCCAGCGCCAGCACCAGGGCCAGCGCTCCCACGCCCGGCATGCCGTCGAGGCGGCCGTCGCTCCGCGCGCGCAGGAGCCCCGAAGACCCGATCGCCCCGGCGGCCGTCCCGAGCTGCTGGGCGGCCGACAAGAGCGACATGAACCGGCCACGCTCCTCCGGGCGAGGCACACGTGTGGAGAGCGCCCGCACGGTGACGTTTCGGCTCTGCAGGCTGCACAGGAGCAGCACGAAGCCCAGGGTCAGCGGCAGCGCGCCCTCCCGGACGACGAGGCCTCCGACCACCACCACGAAGACGATCACGGCCAGCGCCCCGATGCGCAGCGAGCCCCACCGGTCCACCGCGCGCCCGGTCAGCTGCGTGGCCCCGAGCGCGAACACACCCGCCTCCGCGTCGACGTGATGGACCCGGGCCTCCTCGACTACATCGCGAGCGAGGTGCTCACGCCCGAGAACGTCCGCGGGCTCGTGGAGCGCTCGCTCCTCGCCGTCGCCGAGGCGCCCGACACCGTGTCGCAGCAACGCGACGCCGTCGAGGCCACCATCGCCGAGCTGGACCGGAAGATCCGGCTCGTCGGGCAGCAGGTCCTCGACGGCATCCTCGCCCCGTCCGACGCGAAGGCGCTGAACGCCCCGCTCCTCGCGCAGCGCGAGGCCGCGCAGCTGAAGCTCGCCACGCTGCCACAGCGCCGCGAGTTGCCCGGCGCCGACACGGTCGATCCCGAGCGGTTCCGCGCCGCCGTCCTCCAGGCGTGGACGAACAAGCCCCTCGACCTACGCCGCGAGGCCCTCGACCGCCTGATCGACCGGATCACCCTCTCGGACGGCGGCGCCCACGTGGACTACGCCGTCAAGGATGACGAGCCCCGGTTTCGTCACCAAGCACCCGAGGGCCCGCCGTGGGGTGCACGGGGACAATGGACCCTCGTGCTCGACGCCGTGGATGTCCACTCGCCGCGAAAGCGAGCGTGAACCCTTCAGATCGCGTGCTGTCCGGGTCGCCGTAGCCGTCGGGCGCCCCAGATCACGGCCGGCTCCCGGAATCTCTTTACCATCTGGTAAGCTCAGGCTAAACCAGGAGGGTGAACCGGAGCCCCATGTTCCGCCCCGTCCTCGCGCCCCTGCTGCTCCTGGGGGCCTGCGCTCCCGCGCCCGAAACGATCGACACCGCGCCGGAGGAGCCCCGGGAGGAGGCTCCGACCGAGGGCACCGCGTCGTTTCGTTTCGGCATCGACGAGGACTACGCGGCGGTGATGACCGAGCCGCCGACCGGCATCTTCTACGGGGGCATCTTCCACGAGGAGGACGTCACCGACGTGGGGGTGACCGAGGAGGCCGTGGCGATCGAGACGTTCACCGTCGAGCTGGCCCTCGCCGTCGACGGGTCCTTCACCGAGCCGCTCTACACCACCGGTCCCTTGCCGATCGGTAAGGTCTACGTGCTCGGCTACCTCGACTCCGACCAGAACGGGCCGAGCACCGGCCCGGACCAGGGCGATCCCGTCACCCGGCCCGGGTTCGACCATCGCGTCGAGGTGCTGGGCGGCGAGGCCGTCGCGTCGGACGTCCTGCTCGACATGTTGATGCCTTGAACCGCCTCGCCCCGGAGTGCCCGTGCGTCCGTTGATCTTCCTCGCCCTCCCTGCCTGCGTGGTGGCGCCCCTCGACACCGGCGGAGCCGCCCCCGCGGTGGACCTGCGCTTCGAGATCCCCGTTCCCGCGGCGGGGGGCCTGCAGTGGGTGCTGCCCGACGCCGTCATCCCGGCGGGCACGGACTCCACGCGCTGCTTCGTCGACACCTACGACGGCGTGGACATCGGGGTGAACAACATCGCGACCTACCAGGCGGAGGGCTACGGCCACCACCTGCTGTTCTGGACCGGCGAGGTCGACCCCGACCTGTACCCCGACGGCTCGGTCTTCGACTGCTCCGACCCCACGACGATGAGCGGCTGGCTGCCCCTGTTCATCGTGCACGCCGACCGCGTCGAGAACGGCGCCGTCGTCGCCGTGGCCGACCTCCCCGACGGGATGGCGACCGCGCTCGACGAGGGCACGCGGCTCGTCATCCAGACCCACTACCTCAACGCCTCGCCGGACCCGATCCTCGTCCGGGACGTGGTCAACTTCGAGGTCGTGCCGGAGGACGAGGTGGAGGTGTGGGCCGCCGCGTGGGGCCACGGCGTGACCGACATGCCCGTGCCGCCCGGCGAGAGCACCATCACGTTCGACTGCACCTGGAGCCAGGACGTGAACCTGCTCTGGACCTTCGGGCACATGCACCAGCGCGGGACGGCGCTGTCGCTGGACCACACCACCCCCACGGGCACCACCCGGCTCTACGACGTGCCGGAGTGGGACCCGGAGTACCGGGACACCCCGCCGCTCGTGAGCTGGGACATGCCCGGCCACCCGGTCGCGGCGGGGGACGTGTTCACGACCACCTGCTCGTGGTTCAACGAGGAGGACACCGAGCTGAACTACCCGGACGAGATGTGCGCCACGGCGGGGCTCGCCTGGCCGACCCGCATCCCGCTCTACTGCAACCCGATGCCGGCGGGGTAGCGCGCTCAGCGCACCAGCAGGCTGGACTTCAGCATCCGGACCGCCTCGCGCAGACGGCGCCGCCGCCACTCGTCGGTGGGGGCGCCGGCCGGCCAGTCCGCACTGCTCACGTGGAGGAGCGCGATGCTGCCCAGCAGCAGGGTGCCGATGCCCACGACGAAGGCCTCCGGATCGACCTCCGCGTCGAACGCGCCCTCGCGTTGGCGCATCCGGATGAAATCGGCCGCGACCTGCATCCAGGGCCGCACGTCGCCGGCGATGCGCGCGCCGAGGGGGCCCGTGTCCCCCACGAGCTCCAGCATGACGACCCGGGCGATGTCTGCGTGCTCCTCCAGGAAGGCGTAGAGCTCGTCCGACGCGAGGTCGGTGCGCTCCCGGGAGGTCGAGATCGCGTCGAGCAGGCGCGGCAGGAGCTCCGTCCACGCGGACGTGACCACGTCCACCACCGACTGCCGGAGCGCCTCCTTCGAGGGGTAGTGGTAGAGGAGCAGCTGCTTGCTGATGCCGACCGCGTCGGCCACCTGCTGGATCGACGTGCCCGGGTATCCGTGCTGGGCGAAGAGCCGCAGCGCGGCCTCGCGGATCTGCCCGCGGAGCTCCGAGGTGTCGTGACGCCGGGCGGAGGTACCCATCGCGCTCCGTTAGCCGCTCGCGGCGAAATCAGCGACGGCCGCGCCGGGGGAGGGCGGCAACCCGGAGCCTCCTTCGCGTTCGAGGAGCGCGCGCTTGCGCTCCACGCCCCACCGGTAGCCGGAGAGGCCACCGTCCGAGCGGACCACGCGGTGGCACGGGATGGCGACCGCGAGCTGGTTCGCGGCGCAGGCCCCCGCGACCGCGCGGACCGCTCTCGGCTCGCCGAGCGCGCGGGCGACGTCGGCGTAGCTGACCTTCTCGCCCGCGGGGACGCGCCGGAGCGCCTCCCACACGCGCCGCTGGAACGATGTGCCGCGCACGTCGAACGGCAGGTCGAGGCCGAGACGCGGGTCCTCGACGAAGCCGACCACCCGGGCGACGAGGGCCTCGAACTCGGCATCCCCGCCGACGAGCTCCGCGCGCGAGAACCGGTCCTGCAGCTCGCGCACGAGGACCTCGGGGTCGTCGCCGAGCCAGATCGCGCAGACACCACGCTCCGACCGGGCGACGAGGACCGCGCCGAGCGAGCACTGGCCCACCGCGAAGCGGATCGCCTGCCCGGCCGCGCCGGAGCGCCACGCGGTCGGCGTCATCCCGAGCATGTCGTCGGTCCGCTCGTAGAAGCGGCCGCTCGAGCCGAAGCCGGCCTCGTACAGGGCGTCGGTGACCGACGCGGTCTCGTCGAGGCGCTCCCGGACGCGCTCCGCCCGGCGGCTCGCCGCGTACGCCCGCGGCGTCACGCCCGTCACCGCCTTGAAGACGCGATGGAAGCGCGAGAGGCTCAACCCGGCGGCGCGCGCCAGCTCCGACGTCGGCGGGGCCGTCCGCGCGCGCTCGATCGTCCGGCAGGCCGCCGTCACGACCGCGGCGTGCTCCTCCTCGACGGAGGGGCCGTCCGGGCGGCACCGCTTGCAGGCACGGAACCCGGCGCGCACGGCCTCCGCGGCGGTCGCGTGGAACCGGACGTTCTTCGGGTTGGGCGTGCGGGCGTGGCACGACGGGCGGCAATACACGCCCGTCGTCTCCACCGAGTAGAAGAACTGGCCGTCGGCCGCCCGATCGCGGGCGACGACGGCGGCCCAGCGCGGATCTGCGTGCATCCTCTCTCCGTGCGTCATCGGGCAAGTCTGCCCCGCCGGCGGAAGGCGGGCGCTCCGGTTCGTGCCGTCGAATTCGGATTCGCCGAGGACGCCCTGCAACTCGACCCGAGGGCCTCGGGCCTTCGACCTCACCGTTCGCCGGAGCCCCCCCACTCGGTCGGCTCGTCCGACAAGGTGAGAGTCAAGGTGCCGCCCCGGGTGATCTCCTCGTGGGTGATCCACGCGCGGTCGAGCGCCGCGCCGTCGAGCGTGGCCGAGGCGATGTACGGCTGGGTGACCGGATCGCCGACCGTCTCGATCACGAAGGTCCCGCCCGCGTAGTAGCCGGGGTGCAGCCGGAGCTCGGCGCGCGGCACCGAGGGGGTGGTGATCGTCCACACCGGGTCGCTCGGGTCGACCTGGTAGAGCCCCATGACCGCCAGCACCACCCACGCCGAGGTGGCGCCCGCGTCGTCGTTGCCGGGCAGGCCGTCGGGCGTGAGCGAGAAGCTCGACTCCAGGGCCTCGCGCACGCGACGCTGGGTGCCCGACGGATCGCCGGCGACCGCGTACAGCCAGGGGATGTGGAAGCTCGGCTCGTTGGACACGTCGAAGTGCCCGTCGTCGAAGAAGCTGTCGAGCCGCCCGATGAACGCGTCGTGCCCGCCCATCGCCTCCACCATCCCGGGCACGTCGTGCAGCACGTGGAAGCTGTAGATCCAGCTCGTCGCCTCGCAGAACCCGCTGGTGGTGGAGTATTCGTCCGCGGAGAAGGGCTCGACCCACGACCCGTCGGCGTTCCGCGGGCGCGCGTAGCCGATGGAGGTGTCGAAGGTGTTCCGCCAGGACTCTGCCCGCGCGGCGTAGCGGGCGGCGGCGTCGTCGCGCCCGGTCGCGGCCGCGAAGCGCGCGGCGGCCGCGTCGTCCACCGCGTGCTCCAACGTCAGCGAGGCCGATTGGGCCGGGTCGCACTCCTGGGGCACGAAGCCGAGCTCGATGTACTCCGGCGGCGTGCCGAGGGACGCGTAGCCGCACAGTCCGTACGGCACGCCGTCGACCTCCTCGCTGCCGGCCTTGTCGATCGCCGCCCAGGCCTGGTCGGTGTCGAAGCGATCCAGCCCCTTGACCAGCATGTCCGCGAGGATGGGCACGGTGGGGTTGGCGATCATCACGCGCGAGTAGCCGGTCGCCGACCACGAGCACTTGTCCAGCCAGCCGCCCTGCTCGTAGACCACCAGCGCGCTCCGCGCGATGTCGTCGCGGAGCTCGGGCTCGAACAGCGTGCCGAGGGGGTGCACGGTCCGGAACGAGTCCCACTGGCACCAGTCGTCCGTCATGAACCGGAGCCCGTCGGCGTCGAGCACCTCGGCGTCCCCGCTGGCGTGTACGGCGTAGCGACCGCCGGCCTCGGTGTGATCCGCGGGCTGGAAGGCCGAGCGGTACAGGGCCGTGTAGAACAGCCGCTTCTGCTCGTCCGTCCCGTCGATCTGGACCCGGTTGAGGACGTAGTTCCACTCGGCCTCCGCCCGTTCCGCCACGGTGTCGAAGTCCGCGTCGCCGACCTCGGTGTCCAGGTTCTCGCGCGCCTGCTCCACGGAGATGTAGCTGATGCCGACGTGCACCTCGACGGTGGTCTCCTCGTCGAACGTCCACCCGACCCACCCGCCGCTCCAGGCGCCCGACACCGCGTCGGCGCCCTCCGCCGCGTCCTCCCCGTCCTGGAAGGTGCCGTGGCTCGTCGGCGGGACGGAGACGGTGATCGCCGAGTAGACCGTCGTCCGCGCGGTGTCGCCGAAGTCGTCGTACAGCGCCGAGAGGAGCGGGTGGACGAGGTACTCGCCGTACCCGGTGATCTCCGACCCGCGGATGTCGAGCCCCCCGCCGATGCTCGTGCCGAGGCTGCTCCCCACGTCGATCAGCACGCGCGCCTCGCCCGCGGGGAACGTGTAGCGGTGCACCGCGGCGTGCGAGGTCGCGGTGAGCTCGACCCCCACGCCCCCCGCGGTGACCGCGTAGTAGCCGGGCCGGGCCGACTCGGTGGCGTGGTCGAAGCTCGCGGCGCGATCGTCCGGATCGACAACGAGGTCCCCGGACTGGGGGAGCAGCAGGATCTGGCTGTACCCGTTGAAGGAGGCGCCCGGCCCCTCGAGGTGGGTGTGGGAGAACCCGTCCATCCGGGTGTCCTCGTAGCGGTACGCGTCCACCACCCCCGCCTCGGCGTAGGTGTCCGGGGACGCCCGGACCATGCCGTGCGGCACCAGCGCTCCGGGGATGGTGTTCCCGGGTCCCCCCGTGCCCACCAGCGGATCGACGAAGTCGGTGAGCGGCAGCTCGGTGTACGTGAACGGTACGTCGTCCGGGTCCGTGGGGGGGGCGGGGGCGACGACCTCCTTCGCGCAGCCGGCGAGGAGGACGAGAGGGAGGGTCAGCGCGTTCATCGGCGTCCGGGAGCGGGAGTGGCCCAGCCCGGACCCTCCGGCCCGGCGAGTCTACAGCATGGATCCCGACCGCGGGCCTCGTGCCCCACGCCGCGACACGCCGCGGTCGCCCTCGCGCGGTGCGCGACATCGGCGTCGGATCGCGGGGTGAGGCCGCGGGGGGCCCGACGGCCCCCATCGGCCCGTCCCACCGCGCGGTTCGGGGCTCGCGAGGACCCCTGGCACGATCCTTGCCTCTACGGCCGCCGTCCCGCTGGAGACTCCGATGCGTAGCTTTCCCCTCGTCCTCGCTCTCGCCCTGCTCGCCGGCTGCCCGGCGGCGACCGACAAGCCCGTCGACACCGACGACACCAACCCGCCCCGCGACACCGACACCGCCCACGAAAACGGCGCGCCCTCCGCGCCGGAGATCGCGATCACGCCGGCCGCGCCGGCCGACGCGCAGGACCTCGCCGTCACGATCCTCACGCCCGCGGTCGACCCCGATGGCGACGAGGTCAGCTACCGCTACACGTGGCGGCTGGACGGGACCGTCCGCGAGGACCTCACGTCCGAGGACGTGCCCGCCTCCGAGACCGTCGACGGCCAGTCGTGGGAGGTGATCGTGACGCCGAGCGACGGGAGCCTCGACGGCGACGCCGCCACCGCGACCGTCGTGATCGGCAACGCGGCGCCGAGCGCGCCGGTCGTCCGGATCGCCCCCGACGCGCCGACCCCCGACCAGGCGCTGGAGCTCGTGTTCGACGCCCCCGCCGTCGACCCCGACGGCGACACCCTCACCCAGACGATCGACTGGTTCGTGAACGAGGCCGCGGCCGTCTCCTATGCCGACCAGACCACGATCCCCGGCAACCAGGTCGACAGCGGCGAGACGTGGCGCGCGGTCGTGACCGTGACCGACGGCCTGAACACGCCGGTCCTCGTCGAGACGAGCGTGACGGTCGGCAACACCCCGCCGACGCTCGACACGCCCACCATCACCCCCTCCACCCCGAAGGACGACACCCCGCTCCAGGTGAGCGTCAGCGCGTCCGACCCGGACGGGGACGACCTCGCCTACACCTACGTGTGGTACCGCGACGGCGCCGAGGCCGTGGACGTCGGCAACACCGACACCGTCCCCGCGACCGCGACGACCATCGGCGAGGAGTGGGCCGTCGTCGTGACCGTGAGCGACGGCATCGACGACGTGAACGCGAGCGCCGCCACCGTCAGCATCCTCGAGTGGTCCGGCTACACGACCTCGCAGACGTTCACGGCGTGGCTCGCGCAGCAGGACGGGACGTTCCCGACGGCCGAGGGCGAGTGGACCTCGCGCGTCTCCACGCGGGGCACGCACATCGGCGAGAACGAGTGCGACCTCGTGTGGGCGGTCGAGGCGGCCGAGGACCGGAGCGTGTGCTTCGGCTGCGACTTCGCCTTCTCGGGGACGATGACGGTCGACCGCGACCGCTCCACCGGCACCGGCGCGATCTGCGACGCGCTGGCGGGCGACGGGACCGTCAAGTGGGCGCTCGCCGAGCCCACCCCGGCCTTCCACGCCACGGGGCTCCCGGTGGTGGGCGGGTACGAGTACCCGGTGGACATCTACGCCTACGGGACCGGCGGGTACAACACGAGCTACGGCGGCCGCCGGTTCGCCCGCTACTACTCGGTCACCACCGAGGCGGACACCGACGGCAACGTCACCATCGAGGCGTACACGTACGCGATGTACCAGTACTGATCGGCGGTCCCGACGGGCGGGCCAGGTGAGGATCGCGGGGCCTCGGGCATCGTGACACACCTGCCCCGCCCGTGGGGCGACGCCGAACCTCGTGTAATCACGTGTCATCGGCAATGGTTGCCAGGGGTGGTACCAGCGGCGTGCCAAAAGGAGACGCCGATGGACGAGAGCCGCAGCTGGCACGAGCAGGACCTGAGCCATTTCCGGCGTACCACCGGCACCGACCTGTTCGACGTGCACGACCACTTCCGCCGCTGGCTGTCGGACGCACGCCCCGCCGGGTACGAGCTCTACGAGCAGGGCGCCACCTCCGCGCCGAAGACGCGCATCACGTTGGAAGGCCTCGATCGGCCACTGATCAACCTCGCTTCCTACAACTACCTCGGCCTCTCGTACCGGCCCGAGGTCCTCGATGCGGCGGCACGCACCCTGGGTCGGTTGGGACTCGGCGCCGCCGGCTCGCCACACCTCAGCGGGCTGCTCGACGTACACGACGCCTTCTCCCAGGAGCTCGCCGCGTTCAAGGGGGCGGAGGCCGCGCTGCTCTTCCCGAGCGGCTACGCGGCCAACGTCGGGGCCATCGCCGCGCTGGTGGGGCCCGAGGACGTCGTCGTCACCGACATCCTCGCGCACGCCAGCATCATGGACGGAGCGCTCCTCTCGCAGGCCAGGCTCTCGCTGTTCCGCCACAACGACATGGACAGCCTCGCGCAGAAGCTCGCGCGGGCCAAGGGTCGCAAGCTGGTCGTCGTCGAGGGTGTGTACTCGATGGACGGCGATGTGGCGCCGCTGCCGGACGTGGTCGAGCTGTGCCGGGCATCTGGGGCGCGGCTGATGGTGGACGAGGCCCACTCGGCCTTCGTGTTCGGTGAGCACGGGCGCGGCCTCGTGGAGCACTTCGGGGTGGAGGACGACGTCGACATCCACCTGGGCACGCTGTCGAAGAGCCTGGGCGGCATGGGTGGGTACGTGGCGGGCAGCCAGGCGCTGATCGACTACCTTCGGGCCTACTCCCGGTCGCAGATCTTCTCGTGCGCGCTGGCGCCGCCGATCGTCGGCGGCCTGCGCGAGGCGCTGCGCATCGCGCAGGCGGAGCCCGAGCTGCGCGCACGGCTCTGGGAGAACGTTCGGGTGATGCACGCGGCCCTCGTGGAGCAGGGCGTGGACGTGGGGGCCTCGGCCTCCCAGGTCATCCCGATCCTGATCCGCGACGACCGGCGCATCTTCGACATCGCCAAGGACCTCGCCCGGTCGGGCGTGTACCTCAACCCGGTGCGCTACCCGGCGGTCAAGCGGCACCAGTCCCGCTTCCGCGTCTCGATCTCCGCCGCGCACCAGCCCTCGGAGCTGCGCGAGGCCGCCGCGATCATCGGGGAGGTGCTGCGCCGGCACGAGGTGGTCTCGTGACGCGCTACGGCTTCCGGCGGGCCCTCGGTGGCTTCTTCTCCGCCGACACGTCCGCCCTGCGGCGCCACCTCCCGGGCGGGTTGTGGCCCGTCGAGGTCCACCCCGGCCAGTCGGTGGTCGCCGTCACCCTCTTCGACTTCGTCGAGAGCGAGGTAGGCGGGTACGGCGAGCTGGTGATCTCGGCGGTGGTCCCGCCTTTCGCGCCGCGGGGCGAGACGCTGCCGGACGCGGCCTTCTTCCCGCTCGCGCTCGCGACGACCACGCCGGCTTCCCGTCGGCACGCGGCGGAGCGCTGGCGCCTCCCCGAGCACCCGACCTGCGTGGACATCCGGTTCGCGTGCCGGGACGACGAGGTCGAGGCGGTGGTCGAGGAGGGTGGACGCGCGCTCCTCGGCCTGCGGGTCGGCCGCACCCGCCCCGCCCCCACGTCGCGCGTGTACCAGTGCTTCTCGCGGGACGCCGAGAGCGTCTTCCGCGTGCCCATCCGGATCGAGGGGCCCCTGGACGAGCACGAGGAGGACCGAGGCGAGATCGAGCTCGCGGACCACCCCCTGACGAGCTTCTTCGCCGAGATGCTGGACGACCCCCACCCCTTCCGCGAGCAGTCCATGGGCGCCGGTGAGCAGCGCTTCGGGGAGCTGATGCCGCACGTCGGAGCCCGCTGATGACCACCGAGATCGGCTTCCCCCTCCAGTCCCTCCCGGCCTTCCTGCGCCTCCCGAACCAACTGGCCGAGCGGTTCGGCGTCCTGTCGCCCGTGCTCACCCCGGAGCGCCTGGTTCAGGCCGCCTGCCGGGCCGCCGGCCTGCCGGACCGCTTGCCGTCCCACGTGGGGCAGGCCCTGGAGGTCCTGTGCCGCTCCCTGAACGACGATGCCAACCTGCATTGGTTCGGACGAATGAACCAGCAGAACCTCATCGTGACCGGGCTCGTGTCCCTGCTCCGCGTGGAGCAGGCCTTCCGAGACGACCCCACCCTCGAGCAGACGGAGCTGATCCCGCCGATGGTGGTCACGGGGCTCCCGCGGTCGGGGACCACCTTCCTCCACCGGCTCCTGAGCGCTCCGGAGGACGCCGGCGGCGTGGAGCTCTACCGCCACATCTACCCGTTGCCCCACCGGCCGGTGGACTGGCGCAAGCTCGACGTTGCCGTGAAGTTCCAGGCCTGGAAGATTGCGAGCCGCACCTACGACCTGGATGCCATCCACTTCGTGCGGCCGGAGCTGCCCGACGAGTGCAACTTCGGCATGCGGGTGGGCATGCGGTCGATGATCTTCTGGGCCACGGCGCCCACCTACGGCTACCTGGAGTGGCTGCTCTCCCAGGACCTCCGCGAGGCCTACCAGCTCTACCGGAAGATCCTCCTCGTCCACCAGCGGCAGCTCCCCGGTCGCCGACTGACGCTCAAGTGTCCTCAGCACCTCGCCTGGCTCCCCGCCCTCGCCGAGGCGCTGCCGGAGGCCCTCCTCGTCCAGACCCACCGCGACCCCGTCGAGGCCGTGCCGAGCGAGTGCAAGCTCATCCTCTCCCTGCAGGGCCTCTCGACGGACCGGCTCGACTGGCGGCGGACCGTCGCGCACAACCGCGAGCGGCTGACGGAGTACGCCTCTCGCGCGGTGGGCTTCGCGGACTCGCAGGCGGGGGCGCGCGTGCTGCACGTCGACTACCGCGCCCTCGTGAAGGACCCCGTGCGGGTCGCCGGGGACATCCACGCCCACTTCGGTCTGCCGTTCACCGACGCCCACGCGGCCACGCTCGGCGCCTTCTCCGCCGAGAACAAGCAGCACAAGCACGGCCACAACCGCTACAGCCTGGCGCAATTCGAGCTCTCCGAAGACAGGGTGACGGCCGACTTCCGACCCTACGTGGAGCGGTTCCTGGTGGATCCGGGCCATCGGGGCCGCGCGTCCACCCCGGACGCGCGGCGCGCCGGGGCGTGACACCCCGGGACCGGCCCTCCTCCGAGCGGGCGATCGTCGGGCTCGTCGGCGCCCTGCAGTTCGTCCAGGTCGTGGACTTCATGATGGTGATGCCCCTCGGGCCGGACCTCGCGGGTCCCCTGGGCATCGCTCCGTCCGACCTCGGCTGGCTCGCGGCCGCCTACACGGGCGCCGCCGCGCTCACCTGCACCCTTGCGTCCGGGATCCTCGATCGCTTCGATCGGCGCACGGTGCTCGGCGTCTCGACCGCGGGCCTCGTCGGGGCAACCCTGTCGTGCGCCGCCGCGGGGAGCTTCGTCGAGCTGCTCGCGGCCCGGATGCTGGGCGGCGCGTTCGGCGGCGTGGCCGCCTCGCTGGGCCAGTCCGTGCTCGCCGATCGCGTCCCGCCCGAGCGGAGGGGACGGGCGATGGGCGCGGTGATGGGCGCCAACGCGCTCGGAGCCATCCTGGGGGTGCCCGTCGGGCTCTGGTCCGCGGGGCAGCTCGGGTGGCGCGCCCCCTTCCTGCTCGTGGGCGGAGCGGGCGCCCTCCTGCTCGCGGGTGCCCTGGTGGCCCTGCCCTCGATGCGCGACCACGTGAGGCTCCGCCCCGGCGCCGACAGCGGGCCCATGCTCCGCCGCCCGGTGGTGTGGCGGGCCTGGCTCCTGGTCTTTCTGCTCGTCGGAGCGACCTTCCTGCTGACCCCCAACCTCTCCGCGTTCGTCCAGAACAACCTCGACTTCCCCCGGGAGCAGCTCCCGGGCGTGTACGCCGTGGGGGGCGTGCTCTCCATCTTCACGATGCGGCTCGTCGGGCGGCTGGTCGATCACCATGGCGCCTTCCGGGTCGGGACGGCGGCGCTGGTGGGCTTCGTGCTCGTCACCCACGCCTACGTGGTCCGCGCCGAGCCCTCGCTCCCCGTGACCTTGGGCTTCCTGGTGTTGCTCGTCAGCATCTCGAGCCGCAACGTCGCCATCCGTGCCTTGACCACCCAGGTGCCGGGCCCGGACGAGCGAGCGCGCTTCCTCTCGCTGCAGAACGCCGTGCACCAGGCCGCAGCCGCGGCGGGGGCGAGCCTGTCCGCCGGGCTCCTCGACACGGCACCCGACGGCGCGGTCCTCGGCATGTCCCGCCTGGGCTGGCTCGCGATCGCGGCGACGCTGTTGGCCCCACCGCTCTTGTGGCAGGTCGAGCGTGCGGTCCGCGGAGCGGCCGACGGATCACGGTGACGCCGGTTCCGCGGAGCCAGTTGGCACACGCTGCCACGAACCGGGACCTTCGCGGGAGCGAGGGCGGCCTACGCTGCCTCGAGCGCGGGGCAGCGTGGCGGCGGGTCGTCCACCGCCGCGACGGCCTCACCCCGCCGGAGGTGCCTCTTGGGCTGCGGGAAGCAACACGGCAAGTCCAGCGCCAGCGCGAGCTCCGAGGCGTGGCCGCGGCAGCAGTCGGGTGACGCCGTCGGAAACACGTTCCGCGGGGAGCTCGCCCAGGGGGGCGGGGCCTGGGACGGCGTGATGGAGCGGACGCGCGCCCGCCTCCTGTCCTCCGCGAACGGCGGCGGCGGGCGCGGCAACGCCTTCCTCGCCGAGCTGCTCAACGGCACCCCGAGCGGCCTGTCGGCGCGCCAGCTCGACATGCTGGACCTGGCCTGGGACGCTGTGGGCGACACCTGCGCGCTCGAGGCGGCCGACGCGGAGACGGAGGCGGCCTTCGAGGCGGTGCGGGAGCCATCCCCCTCGGGCTTCGTGTCGCACGCGAACCAGGTCGAGCACGCGGTGAGGAGCGCGGAGCAGGACCTCGGCCGCGCGTCCGTCGCGCGGAACCTCGCGCGCGTGTCCGCCGAGTCCGGGGACGAGCACCTCCTGCTCGATCGCCTCGACGAGGCGTCGCGCGGGTACGAGCGGGCGCTCGACGACCTTTACGGGGCCGCCGCGGACCGTCATCACCTCCCGGACGCCCCGGCGCTGCTCGACCGCACGGCGCGTCCGCGCAGCCCCGAGCTCGAGCGCGTCGACGAGGTGGTCGCCGACGACCTGATGGACGCCTACGAGGCGAGCAGCGCGTTCAACACGTCCGCGTCGGGCCTGGAGGCCTTCTGGGCGCTGCGCTCCCTCAGCGGAGCCTCTGCCGGGAAGAAGGCGTACGTGCTCGGCACGTGCGTGGCCCACTCCACGCACACACCCGCGAAGACACGCGACATCGTGACGTCCCTGTGCGACGCGCTCGGGGTGTCGAACGCCCGCTTCTCGGGCCTCTTCCTCGACGGGCTCGAGGCGGTGTCGGACGCGCCGGACGCGAGCACGCGGCTGCGGGACGCCGATCTCACGCTCGCCGGCCTCGCCGGGGTGCTGTCCGACATCGCGGAAGGCCGCTTCGCCCGCGAGCGCAACGTGAGCTACCAACCGCGCTTCCGGGAGCACGCCGAGCCGCTGTTCGACGCGCACCGGCTCCACGCCCGCCTCTGCGAGGTCCACGCGGTGACGGCGGGATGCGACGGCTCGTCCGGCCAGGAGGTCGACGTCCGCGACGCGGCGGCGGCGGCGGAGGCCCTCTCCGAGGCCGAGCTCACCTGGTCGTTGTTGACCCCCTCGGTGGAGGACGTGCTCGACAGCGTCGGCGTCTACGTCCAGTCCCCGTCCGCGGCGTTCCCGGAGCTCGGCGCGCACGTGACGGCGATCCGCCACAGCGGGTTCGACACGTTCGACGCCGACGTGTTCGCCGCCATGGACGCCCGGGTCTCCATGCTGCTCACGGCCGGCGCCGGCCAGAACCCCGCCGACGACGCCCGGGGAGGTCTGCCGACGGCGCGGGACGTCGCCGCCATGGCCAAGGGGGTGGTGGAGGCCGGCGACCAGGTCTGGGGGTCCATGCTCGACCTCTCGGGCACCGCGGCGGGCGTCGCCTCCTCGATCGCCGACGAGCCCCGGCTCGGCGCGTGGTCGAACGTGGTCGCGTTCGCCCAGCTCGACCTCGCGGCGATGACGCTCGGCGAGATCCACGCCGAGGCGAAGAAGCGGCGGCTCACGACGAGCGAGCAGTGGGAAGAGACCCTCGCCTGGAACGACATCGCCCAGGCGATGACCGGCAACCTCAAGATGGTCACCGAGTTCGCGGCCGGGCACCTCGAGAAGCGGGCCGAACACCTGTTCGTGAGCACGGACTTCGGCCCGGAGATCCGCGAGCGGGCGATGACGATGCGCACCGAGTCGCTCGAGCTGGCGCGGCTGGGTCGGCAGCTCGAGGTCATCGGGACCGTGTTCGACGTCATCACCGCCGTCGGGGCGATCGCGGTCCTCGCCGACAGCGACAAGTCGCGCGACGAGCGCCTCGACGCCGCGATCGACCTGGCGAACGCGGGCCTCTCGATCGGCGGCACGGTCGCGGGCGGCGCGGTCGCCACCGGGCTCAACGTGATCGGGCTCGGCATGGCCTGGCTCGTGTTGCTGAGAGACGAGCTCCGGCGGATCGATCTCGTCGCGAAGCAGAGCTACTCGGGGCTCGCCACCGAGGCGTTCGAACGCCTCCACGACGTCATGGGGAAGGCGATCACGTCCAGCGAGCGCCTCGTCGCCGCCCAATCGCTCCTCGCCTCGTGCCCCGAGGGCGCCTCCGAGGCGCAGCTCGCGGCGCGCCGCGCGCTCGCGGAGAAGCTCGCCGGCAGCGCCTGGATCGCCACCGTCCGCGTGCACAGCGCGAGCGTGTCGCTCACCCGCGAGCCGGTTCGCGACTTCACTGAGGCCTTCGTGGGCTGGGCGCAGGACAAGGCGCACCTGCGGAACGCCTACCTCGAGGACCTGGCGGGCGCGGACGAGGAGCTCCTGTTGCCGGGGCCGGAAGGCACGGCCGACGCCAAGGTGGCCGCCCTGCGACGCGGCGCGCCGGGGGTCTTCGGCGCCGCCACGCGGCTCGCGGAGAACATCCGCTTCTTCCACGAGCTGCGGGTGGATCCGGAGTAGCGCGCGAGGGCCGGCCTGGTGCGTTCACCCGCCCGCACCCCCCTCACGGCCCGGCGGGGCGGCGCACCGCCAGCAACGACGCGATCTCCTCGTCCTCGGGCTGGCCCTGCGCGATCTCCGCCGCCTGGTCCCAGGCGTCCTGGGCGTTCTGGTACTGGGCCTCGGCCTTGTCCGTGAGGGCCTCTGCGTAGACCGCGGCCTGCTTGTCGCTCAGGTAGGACGGGATCGGCGCGTCCTC
Organism: uncultured Enterobacteriaceae bacterium; assembly: GCA_964457335.1. Classification (GTDB taxonomy): domain Bacteria; phylum Myxococcota_A; class UBA796; order UBA796; family SXON01; genus CAJBVW01. Next base: position 82,558 of record CAYWGD010000006.1, read on the forward strand.
CAGGTCGGCCCCGAACGCGTCCCGCAGGTCGCCGATGGAGACGAGGGCGAGGACCTTCGCCCGTGGATCGTCCGACGCCTCCATCGCGTCGACGTAGCCCTTCTCGATGCGCGCGAACGCGGCGATGTGCTCCTGGAGGGCGGCCTTCATCGCGGCGTCCTCCTGCTCCTGGGTCGCGCCTTCCGGCAGGTCGCGTTCGAGCGAGCGCTCCTCGAACGCGAACAGCTCGGCGTCGAGCGCCCGGACCCTCGCCACCGACGGGGAGTCCGCGCCGCGCGCGGGTGGGCGAGCGGCACGCCGCGAACGTGCGTGGACCCGAGCCGTCCCGTCCGGCGCGGCCGGCGCTGGTACGGCGCTCGCGTCCGCAGCCGTCGCCGGAGGCGCGGGCGGGAGGGCCGCGGCCGGATCCGGGGCGATCGACGAGCGGCCCCCCGGCCCGACCAGGACCCAGGCCACGAGGCCGGCGACGAGCGCAAAGACGGCCAGGATCCAGACGCGACGGCCCACGGGCACCTCGGTGGCTCCCACCATACTCGGCTTTCCGTCGAGGATGTCGTCCATCCGCGTCCAGCCCGAGGAGGAGGGCGGCGACCGCGGCGCGTCACTCCGGCAATACGATGCTATCCTCCGGCATGGACCTCGCCCGCCTCCGCCTGATCAGCCGAGTAGCCGCGTTTCTGCTCGTTGGTGGCTGTGGCGCGGCGCCCGAGAAGGGGGACCCTTCCCCGGACCGCGACACCCACGGTACGTCCGACACCGCCTCGTCCGACAGCGGCGACAGCGCGGTCGACTCCGGCGAGCCGGGCGACACGGGCGACACCGGTCCTGCCGACGCCGATGGGGACGGGTACCCCGCCGCCACGGACTGTGACGACGACGCCCCCGACGTGTACCCGGGCGCCCCGGAGCTGCCGTGCGACGGAGTGGACGCCGACTGCGACGGGCACGGCGGCACCGACGCCTTCCTGCTCGACGGCGTGGCCTTCGAGAACCTGCAGGACGCCGTCGAGGCCGCGACGGACGGCGACGTGATCGAGATCTGTCCGGGCACCTGGGAGACCGAGGCGACCATCGCCCCGGCGCTGGGGATCGACCTCACCCTGCGCGCGTGGTCCGGCGACGCCACCGACACCGTGCTCGACGGCGCGGGCCGGCACCCGGTGCTCGTGGCGTGGGCCTACTCGCGCGTCACGGTGGAGGACCTCACGCTCGCGAACGGGCTCGCGAGCACCTGGCCCGAGATGGGCGATGCGGGGGGCGCCGTGTACGGCTACAACGCGACGCTCCTGTTTCGCAGGGCGGTCGTGCGGGACAGCGCGGCCGAGCGGGCCGGCGGCGGCGTGGCGCTCTGGACGTTGGACCCAACCGTGTCGAGCGTCACCTTCGAAGATACGACCGTGTCGGGCAACTCCGCCGAGGAGGGCGGCGGCGGCTACGTCGCCGGGACCTCCACCTCCCTCGACGCGATGCTGAGCGTGGCCGTACACGGGGGCACCTTCTCCGGCAACCGCGCCTTGAACGGCGGCGGCCTGCACGTCTCGGCCGACTACCTCTCGGTCGACGCGGACGGCGCCACCTTCTCGGCGAACGAGGTGACGGACACGTACGGCTCCCTCGGCGCCGGCCTGTACGTGTCGGGGCGCTTCGCGACGGTGCACCTCGCCTCCTCCACCTTCGACGCCAACGCCTCCGCGTACGCGGCCGGCGGCGCCTACGTGAGCGCCCAGCAAGGGGACATCACGCTGGACACCGTGACGATGGACGCGAACACGGCCGGCATGGAGGGCGCGGCGGGGGCCATGCTGTACGTGGCGAGCGTGCCGGTGTCGATCACGGACTCCACGTTCACGAGCAACGTGTCGAGCGGCGTCCTGGGGTACGGAGGCGCGCTGGTGATCATGGCCGACGACGCGGACGTGCGCGTCACGACCACGACGTTCACGGCGAACGAGGCGCACGGTGGGGGCGGGCTGTTCATCCTCGGGGATGCCGGGACCGCCACCTTCGAGGACACGACCTTCGACGGAAACCTCGGCGGGACCGGGGGCGCGATCTACGGCATGGGGTCGTTCGTCGTGGATGTGTCCGGCGGCGGGCTCCTGCGGAACAGCGCCACCCGGTCCGGCGGCGGCCTCTACACCGACGGCGCCACCGCCAACTTCTCGGGGGTCGACCTCGGGGCCGGCGCGGCGACGAACCTGCCGACGGACGTGTACCCGTGCACCGACGACTGGGGCGCCGGGGCGACGTTCACCCTCGACGCGGACGGCTGCCACTGATCGTCCGGCCCTCACGAGCGCCGGCGTCGACCGCCAGCTCCAGCGCCTACGCCGGCAGCTCGAACCAGAACCGCGCGCCGCCCGACTCCGCGTCGCCGACACCGATGCGGCCCCCGTGCGCGCGGGCGACCTCGCGGGCAATGTACAGGCCGAGACCGGCGCCCGCGCTCTCCTCCGCCTGCCCGCGCACGAACGGCTCGAAGATGTGCTCGCGTTCGGAGGGGGGGACGCCCGGACCGGCGTCGTCCACCTCGAACCGAACGGTCCCGAGGGCCCCCCTCGCGCGGAGGGTCACGGTCGTTCCTTCCGGCGTGTGGCGCACGCCATTGACCGCCAGGTTCGTCAGCGCAACCTGCAGGCGGGAGCGATCGACCTCGACAGGCGCGATCTCGGGAGGCGCCTCGATCTGGATCTCGACCCGACGCGCCTCGGCCTCCGCCCGCACGGCCTCCGCGACCTCGCTGAGGATCAGGGGGACGGGGACGCGCTCCTTCCGCAGCACGATCCGCCCCTCCTGGATGCGGGAGAGGTCGAGCAGGTCCTCCACCAACGCGCGGAGCCGCGTCACGTCCTCTCGCGCCGTCACGAGCAGCTCGAGCAGCTTCGGGTCCAGCGGCCCGCTCACCCGCTCGTCGAGGGCGAGGTGCAGCGCCATCCCCAGCGACGTCAGCGGCGTGCGCAGCTCGTGCGCGACCGTGTTCACGAGGTTCCCCTTCAGCTCGTCGAGGCGCCGCAGCCGCGTGACGTCCTGCAGGAGGACCGTGACGCCGACGAGCTCCCCGGTGACGGCGTCGTTGATGGGGGTGGCGTGCGGGAGGAACGCGCGTTCGCCCTCCGCGGTGCTCGTGATCACGACGCGCGAGAAGTCGGTGGGAAGGACGGCGCGTCCCTCGCCGACGACCACGCCGCGCGCGGCGTCGACGGCCTCGAGGATGTCGGGGTCGCAGCGGTCGAGCCTGCGGCTGCGCGGGTCGATGCCGAGGAGGCGGCGTGCGGCGCCGTTGGACGCCCGCACCTCCCCCCTCAGCGTGAGGACGATGACGGGGTCGGCGAGGCTCTCGATGGCGGCCTGGGCGGCCTCGCGCGCCCGAGAGAGCTCGCTGTCCGCGGCGCGACGGTACAGGCGCAGCCGCTCCGCCATCGTGTTGAACGCCGTCGCGAGCGCGTCGAGCTCCTCCACGCGCGTGTGGGGCAGGCGGACGTCGAGGTGCCCCTCCCCGACCCGCTCGGCGCTCTCCGCCATCCCGCGGAGCGGCCCCGTCAGCCGTTGGGACACGAACGCGCCGAGCCCGACGGCCGCCCCGAGCCCCGCCACGGACCAGAGGAGCCACGCGCGCCGCGCGGCCTCCGCACGTTCGGCGGCGTCCTCGCTCTTCCGCACCATCGCGTCCTGGTTGAGGTCCAGCACGCGGTTGGCGTCGGTCTTCACCACCTGGAACGCCGGCAGGAGCTCTTCGAAGTAGAGGGACCGGGCATCGGCCGGCTCAGCCGCGAGGAAGCGGTCGTACACGTGCTCGTAGGTGGTCCACGCCGCGCGCAGGGAGGTGACGATCTCCTGCTCGCCGGGCTCCGTGATGTTCCCCTCCTGGACCCGGAGCTCCGCCTCGAACGCCGGGCGATGCTCGGCGACGAGCGCGGCGGCGCGCTCTCCGCTGTCCGCGAGGCGGAAGAGGGCCGCGGAGTCGAGGCGCTCGATCGACTCCTTCATGCGCTGGGCCGCGACGACGGACCGGTAGTTCTCGCGCAGCACGTCCCGCCCCAACTCCCCCAGGCGCTTCACCGCGGCGCCGCCGAGCACGAGCATGAGCAGGACGACCACCAGCGCGGGCAGCTGCGCGAAGAGGATGCGGTACTGCAGCTTCACGCGCGCTCCTTCTTCTCGCCCATCGGGACCACCTGCACGTCGATGTCCCCTGCCAGCCGGATCAGCCGGAACAGGGGCCCCTCCTGCCAGAGCTCCTGCCAACGGGTCCGCAGGCTGCCCCCCATGAGGATGTGCTCCACCCCGTGGGCCCGCGCGAATTCGAGGAGGGCGGCGACGACGTCGGCGTTCTCCAGCTGCACGACCTCGGCGCCCATGCGCTGCGCGAGCTCGAGCGTGTCGTGGAGGCGGCGTTCGGTCCCGCTGTCCAGTCGATGGCCGGACTCGGCGGGGGTCTTCACGTGGACCACGTACCAGTGGGTGTTGAGGCGCCCCGCGATGCGCGCCGCCCGCTCGACGATGCGGCCGGGGTTCGGGCTCCGCGAGGCGATACACGCCATGACCTTCCCGTGTCCGTGGGGCTCCCCGCGCGAGACCTGCCGGCGGTCGAGCGCCTCCGCGACCTCGCGCAGCGCGAGCTCGCGAAGGGTCTCGATGTTCTCGGGACGGAAGAAGGACGCGAGCGCCTGCTCCACGCGCTCCCGCGGGTAGATCTTCCCGGACTTGAGCCGCTCGATGAGGTCCTCGGCGGAGAGGTCGAGGTTCACGACCTGGTCGGCCTCCCGGAGGAAGGCATCGGGCACGGTCTCCCGGACACGCACGCCCGCCGCGCGTTGGACGAGCTCGCCGAGCGACTGCAGGTGTTGCACGTTCATCGCGCAGATGACGTGGATCCCCGCCTCCGCGATGTCGTCGACGTCCTGGTAGCGCCAGCGGTTCTTGAAGCCGGGCGGGTTGGTGTGCGGCAGCTCGTCGACGAGCACGACGGCGGGCTTGCGCGCGAGGATCGCGTCGAGGTCCATCTCGTCGATGTCGATGTCGTGGTAGCGGACCTTCTTCGTGGGGACGATCTCCAGGTCCCCGACCTGCGCAGCCGTCTCCTCGCGGCCGTGGGTCTCGACGAAGCCGACGACCACGTCGACCCCCCGCGCCTTCAGCTGGTGCGCCTCCTGCAGCATCCGGTACGTCTTGCCGACGCCGGCGGACGAGCCGATGTAGACCTTGACGCGCCCGCGCTGTCCGCGGCGCACGAGCGCGAGGAAGTCCTCGGCGCGCTTCTGGGGGGCGTCGTCCTTCCTCATCGCGCGGCGGGGAGCCTCCGATCGAGCGCCAGGTTGAACTCCAGCACGTTCACCCGCGGCTCGCCGAGCACCCCGAGGTCGCGGCCCTCGATCGACTCGTCGAGCAGGGCCTCCACGCGGGACACCTCGACGCCGCGGGCGTTCGCGATGCGCGGGAGCTGCCAGCGCGCCGCGTCGGGCGGCAGGTGGGGGTCGAGGCCGGACGCCGACGCGGCGAGCAGGGCCTCGGGGACCGGGCCGGTCGCCTCCGGGTTCTCGGCGCGGAGTCGCGCGAGCTCCGCGGCGCGCCGTTCGGCGAGCTTCCTGCTCGTCATGCCCAGGTTCGAGCCCGAGGACGACGCGGCGTCGTAGCCCGAGCCAGCGGCGGAGGGCCGCCCCTGGAGGTATCCCGGCGACGAGAACGCCTGCCCGATGAGCGCGGAGCCGATCACCCGGCCATCGGCCCCTCGGACGAGCGACCCGTTGGCGGCGTCGTGGAAGGCGACCTGCGCGACCCCGGTGACGAGCGCAGGGTAGGCGACGCCGCAGAGGGCCACGAACAGGGCCGTGGCGCGGAGCGAGGCGACGATCATGCAAGCCCCAGGGTGACGATGATCAGGTCGATGGCCTTGATTCCCAGGAAGGGGGCGACCAGGCCGCCGACGCCGTAGACGAGCACGTTGCGGCGGAGCAGCGCCGACGCGCCGACGGGCCGGTAGGCGACCCCCCGCAGCGCGAGGGGGATCAACACGACGATGATGAGCGCGTTGAAGATCACCGCCGACAGGATGGCGCTCTGCGGCGTTGCGAGCCCCATGACGTTCAGCGCGGCGAGGCCCGGGAAGGTGGACACGAACAGGGCCGGGATGATGGCGAAGTACTTCGACACGTCGTTCGCGACGGAGAATGTCGTGAGCGTGCCGCGCGTCATCAGGAGCTGCTTGCCGACCTCGACGACCTCGAGCAGCTTGGTCGGGTTGCTGTCGAGGTCCACCATGTTGCCGGCCTCGCGCGCGGCCTGCGTGCCGGTGCCCATCGCGACGCCGACGTCCGCCTGCGCGAGCGCGGGCGCGTCGTTCGTGCCGTCGCCGGTCATCGCCACCATGTGGCCTTTCGCCTGCTCCTCGCGGATACGCGCGAGCTTCATCTCGGGGGTGGCCTCGGCGATGAAGTCGTCGACGCCGGCCTCCTTGGCGATCGCCTGAGCGGTGCGCGGGTTGTCGCCGGTGATCATGATGGTGCGGATGCCCATCGCGCGGAAGCGCTCGAAGCGCTCGCGGATGCCGCCCTTCACGACGTCGGAGAGCTTGACCACGCCGAGGATCTTCGTGTCGTCGGCGACGACGAGCGGCGTGCCGCCGAAGTCGGCGATATGGTTGACCATGTCGTCCACCGCCGCCGGGACGCCGCCGCCGAGCGCGAGCACGTGCCTCCGCACGGCGTCCGCCGCGCCCTTGCGGATCTCTCGGCCGTGCCAGTTGCAGCCGGACATCCGCGTCGCCGCCGTGAACGGCACGAAGTGGACGTGGGCGGGATCGACTTCGCGCGCCCGAAAGCCGTGCTGCTTGGCGAGGACGACGATCGAGCGCCCCTCGGGCGTCTCGTCGGCGAGCGACGCGAGCTGCGCCGCGTCGGCGAGCTCTTCCCGGGTGACGCCCGGGGCGGGGAAGAAGTCCGTCGCCTGCCGATTCCCGAGCGTGATCGTCCCGGTCTTGTCGAGCAGCAGCGTGTCGACGTCGCCGGCGGCCTCGACCGCCCGGCCCGACATCGACAGCACGTTCTTGCGGATGAGGCGGTCCATGCCGGCGATGCCGATCGCCGACAGGAGCCCGCCGATCGTGGTCGGGATGAGGCAGACCAGCAGCGCCACCGCCACGGCGACGCTCACCTCGGCGCCCGCGTGGTGGGCGATCGGGATGAGCGTCACGACGGCGAGCATGAAGACCAGCGTGAGCGCGACGAGGAGGATGTGCAGGGCCAGCTCGTTGGGGGTCTTGCGCCGCTCCGCCCCCTCGACCAGCGCGATCATCCGGTCGAGGAACCCTTGCCCGGGGTCTGACGCGACCCGGATCACGACACGATCGGAGAGGACCCGCGTGCCGCCCGTGACCGCGGATCGCTCGCTGCCGGCCTCGCGGATGACCGGCGCCGACTCGCCCGTGACCGCCGACTCGTCGACGGAGGCGACCCCTTCGACCACCTCGCCGTCGACCGGGATGGGGTCGCCGGCCTCGCACACGATGAGGTCGCCCTTGCGCAACGCGGTGCCCGCGACGAGCTCCTCCCTCCCGTCGACGACGCGCCGCGCCTGCACCTCCGACCGCATCTTCCGGAGCGTCGCGGCCTGCGCCTTGCCGCGCCCCTCGGCCAGGGCCTCGGCGAAGTTGGCGAAGAGCACGGTGAAGCAGAGCCAGGCGCTGACGGCGACGGTGAAGCCGGCCGGCCGGCCCGTGACGAGGTCGCGCACCGCGAGCACGGCCGTGAGCGCGGAGCCCACGAGCGTCACGAACATCACCGGGTTGCGGTACTGGACGCGCGGGTCGAGCTTGAGGAAGGCGTCGCGGATCGCGGGGCGGACCAGCTCGCCGGCGAACATGGACTGGGGCTGCCTGGACATGTCAGAACGTGCTCCCGAGCGAGAAGTGCTCCGCGATGGGGCCCAACGCGAGCGCGGGGAAGAACGTCAGCGCGCCGACGATGAGGATGACGCTCACGAGCAGCGCGGTGAACAGCGGGCCGGTGGTCGGGAAGGTGCCTGGCCCCGCGGCCACGGCCCGCTTGGCCGCGAGGCTTCCCGCGATGGCGAGCGCCGGCACGATCATCGCGAAGCGCCCGAAGAACATCGAGACCGCGAGCAGGGTGTCGTACCCGGGCGCGTTGGCGGCCAGGCCCGCGAAGGCCGAGCCGTTGTTGCCCGTGGCGCTCGTGAACGCGTAGAGGATCTCGCTCCACCCGTGGGGCCCGGCGTTGTTGAGGCCCGCGAGGCCCCACTCGCTCACGGCCGCCGCCGCGGACGGCAGCAGGATGAACACCGGGAACACGAGGATGTAGATCGCCGCGAGCGTCATCTCGCGCGACTCGATCTTCTTGCCGAGCAGCTCCGGCGTGCGACCCACCATCAAGCCGGCGAGGAACACCGAGATCACGACCATCACGAGCACGCCGTAGAGCCCCGCCCCGACGCCGCCGAACACGACCTCGCCGAGGAGGATGTTCAGCAGCGGGACCATCCCGCCGATGGGCGTGAAGCTGTCGTGCATCGCGTTGACGGCGCCGCACGAGGCGGACGTCGTGATGGTGGCGAAGAGCGCGGAGGCGGCGACGCCGAAGCGGCTCTCCTTGCCCTCCCAGTTGCCGACGCCGTCGAGCCAGTCGGCCTCGAACGAGTAGGCCACGCCCGTGAGGACGAGGAAGATCGCGAACATCGCGGCGAGGATCGCGAAGCCGTTCCTCACGTTCCCCGTCATGCGGCCGTACGTGTGCACCAGGCCCGCGGGAATGGCGAAGATCGAGAGCATCTGGACGAGGTTGGTCCAGGGTGACGGGTTCTCGAACGGGTGCGCCGCGTTCGTGTTGAAGAAGCCGCCCCCGTTGGTGCCGAGCATCTTGATGGCGACCTGGGAGGCGACGGGTCCCACCGCGATCGTCTGCTCCGCCCCCTCCATCGTCCTCGCGGCGACGTAGGCGGACCACGTCTGCGGGATGCCGCCGGCCACCATCACGAGCGCGTAGACGACACACACCGGGATGAGCACGTACAGGTGCACCCGCACGAGATCACGCCAGAAGTTGCCCAACGTCCCCGCGCGATCCGTACGCGTCAGCCCGCGCGCCATCGCCACGGCGATCGCGATGCCGACGCCCGCGGAGGTGAAGTTGTGGTAGACGAGTCCGACCGCCTGCGAGAAGTAGGACAGCGTGGACTCGCCGCCGTAGCTCTGCCAGTTCGTGTTGGTGGTGAAGCTCGTCGCGGTGTTGAGCGCGAGGTGCCACGACAAGTCGCCGAAGCCCTGCGGGTTGAGCGGGAGCTTCGACTGGAACAGCAGGATGACGAACGTGAACAGGAGCCCCACGATCGAGAAGACCAGCACCGCGCCGGCGTACTGGCGGAACCCCATCTCCCGCGTCGCGTCGACGCCGATGACGCGGTAGCAGAGCCGCTCGAAACCTGCCAGCAACCGTCCTCCCGGCGGATGGTCCCCTTCCATCACGCGGTGGAGCCAGGTGCCGACGGGCACGGCCAGCGCGGCGACGATCGCCGCGAAGATGCCGATCTGCAGCCAGCCGTTGGCGGTCATGTCAGAACCTCTCGGGGAAGACGAGGGCGTAGACGAGGTAGGCGGACAGCCCGACGGCCGCGACGGCGCCGAGCCAGAGGTCGAAGGTCATTCGGCATCCCTCTCGTTCTTCGGACGTGAGCTCGCCCAGCGGGCGAAGGCGGCGACGACCTGCGGGACGGAGGGGTTCACGCGCGCCGCGCCTGGCGCGGTCGCGGAGCCCCAGGGGTTGACCGGCGGCGCGAGCGCCGCGGAGGCGGGGAGGGGTAGCATGACGTGTCTCCGCGCCCCCTTCGCATCAACCGTGCCAATCCGCCCGGCACGGTTCAACCGTCTCTATTCCCCCTATTCGCCGCGGTAACCTTGCGCGGCGCAAAGTCTCGCCCGCGCCGATCTTGCAGATTGCGGGATCACCCCGCGTCCCACCGCTTGCGCTTGCGCCAGAGCGTGGCGGGGTCGATCCCGAGGATGCGCGCCGCCTCCTCGGGTCGGCCGTGGCGGGCGAGGACCCGGAGGATGTGCTCGCGCTCGACCACCTCGACGGGGACGTCGTCGCCGATCCGGACGCGCCCTTCCTGGGGCGGGCCGGGCAGCGTGGTCGCGTCGATGACGGGCCCGGTCGCGAGGATGACCGCGCGCTCCACGGCGTTTCGGAGCTCGCGCAGGTTGCCCGGCCAGTCGTGCGCGACCAGCCGTGGCAGCACCTCGGGGGCGAAGCGCAGGTCCGGCCGCCGCTGCGTGCGCGCGAAGTGCGCGAGGTAGCCCGTCGCGAGCCGCGGGATGTCCTCCCTGCGGTCGCGCAGGGGCGGGAGCGTCAGCTCGATGACGTTGAGCCGGTACAGCAGATCCTGGCGGAAGCGGCCGCGCTCGACCTCGGCCTCGAGCACCCGGTTCGTCGCCGCGACGATGCGCACGTTCGCGGTCCGGGTGCGGGACTCGCCGACGCGCTCGTACTGGTGGTCCTGGAGGAAACGGAGCAGCCGCGCCTGGATCGCCGGGGAGATCTCCCCGATCTCGTCGAGGAACAACGTGCCGCCCTCCGCGGCCTCCACACGCCCGGGCGCGTCCCGGACGGCACCCGTGAAAGCGCCCCGCGCATGCCCGAACAGCTCGGAGGCGAGCAGCTCCTCCGAGAGGGTGGGGCAGTTGACCACCGCGAAGGGTCCTTCCGCGCGCGGGCTGTGCGCGTGGATGAACCGGGCGAGGACGCCCTTCCCGGTGCCGCTCTCCCCCCGGAGCAGCACGGGCGCGTCGGCGGTCGCCACGCGGCGCGCGAGATCGACCACGGCGCGCATCGCCGGGCTCTCGGTCGTGAAGTCCGCCTCGGGCACCTCGGCGAGCCGGTACTCCAGCTCCGCGATGCGATGGAGCATCGCCCGTTCGCGCGCCACCTCCACGAGGAGCATCCGGATCTGCTCGGGATCGAACGGCTTCGGAAGGTAGTCCCGCGCCCCGCGGCGCATGGCCTCCACCGCGGTCGGGATGCTCGCGAACGCCGTCATGAGCACCACCTGGAGCCCGGGCGCGAGGTCGAGCAGTCGCGGCAGGAGCTCGAGCCCGGAGGTGTTGCCGAGCTTCAGGTCCAGGAGTGCGAGGTCGAAGGAGCGTGCCTGGAGCGCGGCTTCCGCCTCGACCGCGCTCGCGACGGCCTGCGCCTCGTGCCCGAGCGACTGGATGAGCGCGGGGAGCGTGAGGCGGATGTTCCGCTCGTCGTCGATCACCAGGACGCGGAGGGGCATCGGAACTCCTACCCGGGTGGACGGGTCACGGTGCCCGATCTGTCGTCCCCACCCGCAACTCGGCAACGGCGGACCGGCTCCGGTCCAGGGCTCCACGCCGCCACCGCGGGGTCCGGCTCGCGGGGCTCCCCGCGGGCACACCTCGTTCGCCCCCCTCGCCCCCCTCGCCTCCCCGCGAGGCGAGGATACGCCGCACGCATGCCCGCGTCTCTCGTCTTCTGCTTCGACTACCTCTCGCCCTATGCGTGGCTCGCCTGGAACCGCGTCCACGCGCTGGCCGCGGCCCACGACCGCGAGGTCGAGCCCCGCCCGGTCCTGCTCGCGGCGCTGCTCGACGCCAACGGGCAGAAGGGGCCCGCGGAGATCCCGAGCAAGCGCCTCTACGTGTTCCGGGACTGCCTGCGCCACGCGGCCCGCCTCGGCGTGCCCTTCGCGCCGCCGCCCGCGCACCCGTTCAACCCGCTCCTCGCGCTGCGGGTGACGGCGCTGGAGATGCCCGCGTCGGCGCGGCGCGCGCTGGTCGACCGCCTCTTCCGCGAGACGTGGGCGGGCGGACGGGGCGTCACCGACCCTGACGTGGTCGGCGGCGTGGCGGAGGAGGTCGGCGTCACCGACGCGGTCGCGCGCGCCCAGGCGCCCGAGGCGAAGGCGCGGGTGCGCGTGCTGACGGAGGCGACGGTCGCGGCGGGGGCGTTCGGTGTGCCGACGGTGCTCGCGGACGGGGAGCTCTTCTGGGGCCTCGACAGCTTCGGCCACCTGGACCGGTTTCTCGCGGGCGCGGACACGGTGGACGAGGCGCTCTTCGCACGGTGGCGCGACCTGCCCGCGGCGGCGACGCGCCGGGCGTAGGCCCGCATGGCCGCCATGGACCCGGCGGCTCAGTCAGCGCCCGAAGCGCTTCGCCGAGTGGGCGAGTAGTTCGGCCCACCGTGGCGCCGGTCGCGCTCGGCGCTGGTTTGGTCGCCGTCGGCCTCGGCGAGCGCGGTGAGCGTCCGCTGCACGGGTGTAGTGCGCGACGCGCGCCTTCCGGCCACTCCGGCACACGCATACGACAGGGGAAGTCCTGGCATCCCGCGCAGGTGGAGGGTGAAACTTGGAACGTGAAGACTGGAACAGGCGCTACGCGCAGAAGGACCTCGTTTGGACGGCGGAGCCCAACCGGTTCCTCGTGAGCGAGGTGGCCGGCCTGGCGCCGGGCAACGCCTTGGATCTGGCGGCGGGCGAAGGGCGCAACGCCGCGTGGCTGGCGGAGCAGGGATGGCACGTACGCGCCGTGGACTTCGCCGATGTGGCCGCCGTGAAGGGCAAGCGCCTCGCGGAGGCGCGGCAGGTCGCCGACAACGTCATCTTCGAGATCGCCGATCTCCGGAGCTACGAGCCCCAGGCGCACGGCTACGACCTCGTGGCCCTGGTGTACCTGCAGTTGGCACAGGCCGAGCTGGCCCCCATCCTGGCGCGGGCCGCGCGCGCGGTGGCGCCGGGTGGCACCTTCCTCCTCGTGGCACACGACGCCACGAACCTGGCACACGGGCACGGCGGCCCCCGCGATCCGGCGGTGCTCTACACCGCCGAGCAGGTGGTGGCGGCGGTCGGTGGCGAGCTCGACATCGAGAAGGCGGGGCGGGTCGAGCGGCCCGTGGCCACCGACGACGGCATCCGGGTCGCGATCGACTGCCTCGTACGCGGCAAGCGGCGCTGACCTCGCGGTTTCTCCACCCCAAACACATCCAACCAAGGTGACACACATGGACACCATCGACGCGCTTCTCCAGACCTTTCCCGAGCACTCCAAGGACATCGCGACCAACGTGCGAAGGGTCCTCACCGATTCGAAGCTGCCGCAGCCTCGGCTGTGGGGCGTCGCCATCGCGTCGGCCGTGGCGACGCGGGAGCCCGCGCTGATCGCCGCGATCCAGCGGGAAGCGTTCGCCGCCGGCGTGAGCGAGGACGTGATCGACGACGCGCGCGCGGCGGCGTCCGTCATGGCCCTGAACAACGTCTACTTCCGGTTTCGGCACTTCATGGCGGACGAGGAAATCGACAAGATCCCGCCGCGCCTCCAGATGCAGCGCGCGGCCCGCCCCAGGGGTGAGAAGATCGACTTCGAGCTCTTCTGCCTCGCGGTGAGCGCGATCAACGGGTGCGAGCTCTGCGTGCGCGCGCACGCGCGCGTCGTCACGGCGGCGGGGATGTCGAAGGAGGAGCTGGCCGAGTGCGTGCGCGTCGCGGCCACCCTGCACGCCGCCGCCGTCGCCACCTCCCAGGCGGGCGACGCCGGCCTCGGGTAGCTGCCTTCGCGCGTCAGCCGACCGGCCGCTCGCTGTCACAAACGTCCCGGATGCACCCGCGGAGCCAACGGTGGGCCACGTCGGCGTCCATCCGCGGGTGCCAGAGCAGCGAGACCGTGATCTCGGGCATGGGAAACGGGAGGGAGAAGCGGTGCATCCCCGCCTGCAGGCCGCGCGTGTGCCGGTCGGGCACCGCGGCGACCAGCTCGGAGGCCCTCGCCAGCGCGAGGGCCCTCGAGAAGCCGTCGACGATGACGGTGACCGTTCGCGCGACGCCGGCGGACTCCGAGGCCCGTTCGACCGGCCCGGCGTCGGCGCCGCTGTGGGACACGCCGACGTGCTCACAAGCGGCGAACCGGGCGGCCGTCACCTCGCCCAGGCAGAGCGCGTGCCCCATGCGCACGACGCCGACGAAGCGGTCCCGGAACAGGGCCTGCGCGCGCAGCTCGGGCCCGGAGCGCTTCCCGACCACCCCCGTCTCCATGTCGACCGTCCCCTCGCGGAGCGGGGCGCTGTCCTTGTCGAGCTTCTGCACGAAGCGCAGCCTGACGCGAGGGGCCTCCTTCCTGACCTGGTCGATGAGCGCCGGCCCGAAGGTCTCGACGAACCCCTCGCTGGTCCGAACGGTGAACGTCCGCTCCAGCTGATCGAGGCGGACACGCTCGGCGGGACGAAGGACGGCCTCCGCGTCCTGCACGAGCTGGCCGAGGCGCTCGCGGAGCTCGAGCGCGCGTGGCGAGGGGACCATGTCGCGTCCGGCCCGCACGAGCAGCGGATCACCGGTCGCCTCCCGCAAGCGCGCCAGCGTGCGGCTCATCGCGGAGGGGCTGAGCCGCAGACGCCGGGCGGCGCCGGCCACCGTCCCTTCCGCGAGCAGCACGTCGAGGGCGATCAGGAGGTTGAGGTCGGGTCTTTCCATGCCGTGCAGGGTAGCGCGGCCACACATGGCGTCAAACGCACGCATGACGTGCATCGTGTGCGTCTTCCGCCATGTGTGGCCCGGGGGTACTTCCCAAGCACACAAACGAGGCGTCCACGTGGAAGCGAAGATCCAAACAAACGTTGCTGCTCCGTCCACGAAGTGGGCCCTCGGCGGCCTCGCGCTCTCCATGCTGATGTCGTCGCTCGGGACGAGCATCGCGAACGTGGCGCTGCCGACGTTGGCACAGGCGTTCGGCGCCTCGTTCCAGGCGGTGCAGTGGGTGGTCCTCACGTACCTCCTCGGCGTCACGGCGTCGATCGTCACCGTGGGCCGCCTGGGCGACCTCTACGGCCGCCGGCGGTTGTTGGTCGGTGGGCTGCTCCTGTTCGTCGGGGCGGCGGCCGGAAGCGGCCTCGCCCCGTCGCTCGGGCTCCTGATCCTCGCGCGCGCCGTGCAAGGCGTGGGTGCGGCCGTCCTGATGGCGCTCACGTTGGCGTTCGTCGCCGACATCGTCCCGAAGGAGCGCACCGGGAGCGCCATGGGGCTGCTCGGGACGACGTCGGCCATCGGCACCGCGCTCGGCCCTTCCGTCGGGGGCGTGCTGACCGCCCACCTGGGTTGGCAGGCCATCTTCTTCGTCCAGGTGCCCGTGGGGCTCCTGGCGCTCCTCCTCGTCCTCCGGTTCCTCCCCTCCGATCGCACTGAGAGCGCGCGCAAGCGTGTCGGCTTCGACCACGTCGGCACGCTGCTCCTGGCCTCGACCCTGGCGGCCTGGTCGCTCGCCGTGACGCTCGGGCGCGGCGACTTCGGCCTCGTCAACGCGGTGTGCTTCGCCGCGGCCGCGCTCGGCGCCGGCCTCTTCGTGCTCGTCGAGCGGAGGGTGGCGTCGCCGCTGGTCCAGCTCGGCATGTTCCGGGACCCTGCCCTCGGCGCGGGCTTCACGACGAGCATGCTCGTCGCCACCGTGCTGATGGCGACGTTGGTGGTGGGGCCGTTCTACCTCTCCCGCGGGCTCGGGCTCGGGGCGGGGCCCGTCGGCATGGTGATGGCGGTCGGCCCGCTCGTCGCCGCGCTGACCGGCGTGCCGGCCGGCAGGCTGGTGGACCGCCTCGGCACCGATCGCACGACCATGGCCGGCCTGGTCGGGGTCGCGGTCGGCGCCTCGAGCCTCTCCCTGACGCCCGAGACCTTCGGCATTTTCGGCTACGCTGCCCCCGTCGTCGTCATCACCGCCAGCTACGCGCTCTTCCAGGCGGCCAACAACACCGGCGTCCTGAAGGACCAGAGCCCCTCGCGGCGGGGCGTCGTGTCCGGGATGCTGACGTTGTCGCGCAACCTCGGGCTCATCACCGGCGCCTCCGTCATGGGCGCGGTGTTCGCCGCCGCCTCGGGGCACGGGGACATCACCCTGGCGACCCCCGAAGACGTGGCCGCGGGCATGCGCGCCACGTTCGGGCTCGCCGCCGGCCTCATCACCGTCGCGCTCGGCGTCGCCTTCGGGGGCCGCGCGCTCGCCGCGCGCACCTCCGCCTGACGCCCGCCGGCCCTCCCCCAACCCGACCGTCCGCTTCCTCGAACCCGACAACTCCTGGAGAACCAATGCTCACCCCTTCGTCGACCCACCCTGTCACCCGGATCCTCCCCCTCCTCCTCACCTTCGGCCTCGCCTCCGAGGCCAACGCCGGCGAACCCACGGCTCCGGAGACCGCACCGGTCGCGCAGGCACCGTCCTCCTCGCCGGAGGGCTCCCCCTCGGTGCTCGCCAGCAACGACCGCGGGTTCGTGCTGCGCAGCCCCGACGGGAAGAGCAGCCTCCGGTTCGTCGGGCTCCTCCAGGCCCAACACGCGCACGAGTGGCTCGACGGCGCCCCGGGCAGCGGCGCCCTGCTGATCAACCGCGCGCGCGCCGGGGTGGCCGGGACCCTGTTCGACGAGGATCTGCGCTACCTGCTCGTGGCCGACTTCGGCAAGCAGGACGTGAAGCTCCTCTACGCCAGCCTGGACTACACCGTCGTCCCCGGCGCCCTCTCCGTCCGCGCCGGGCAGTTCAAGCGCCCGTTCTCGAGGTCCTTCCTCACGTCGTCGAGCCAGCTCTCGATGATCGATCGCCCGCTGCCCGTCAGCGCCTTCGGGGACAACTCCGACATCGGGCTCATGGTGCACAACGGCGACACCCAGCCCTTCGAGTACGCCGTCGGCCTCTTCGGCGGGAGCATCCCCGGCGCCGAGCCCGATCCGGTCCACCCCGTGGTCGCGGTGCGCGTCGCCGGCAAGACCGGCGGCCTGAAGGGGTACACCGAGAGCGATCTCGAGGGCGGGGCGCCCCGCTTCGGCGTCGGCGGCGCCGTGGTGGTCGACCTGGAGAAGGACGCCGGGCTCCCCGCTCTTGGACTCGTGGACGTGGCGTTCAAGGCCCACGGCTTCGCGCTCACGTCGGCGGTGTACGTCAGCGCGGGGCAGGACGGCGCGGAGCTGTCCGATCGGCGGGTCGACGCCATCGGCCACTACACCCAGGCCGGCTACGTCATCGCGGATCGGATCGAGCCGGTCGTACGCTACGCGTTCCTGATGCCCCTCGACGGAGAGGCCGACACGCACGACGTCTCCCTTGGCCTCAACCTGTTCCTGCACGGGCACGCGCTCAAGCTGCAGAGCAACGTCGGTGTCCGCGAGGTGCTGGCGCATCCCTTCGGCGTCCGGGACGACGAGAAGGTGCGCGACGTCTACGTCAAGTCCCAGCTCACGCTGGCGCTGTGACGAACGCACCCTCTCGTTGATCGCCGAGCCCATCGGTGCGGGCGTCTTCTGGGTCCCCCCTCCCGGCGGCCGTGGACCGACGGCAAGCCGAGACGGACGTCGGTGGCGGAGGGCGATCGGAGCCGGCCCCTTCAGCGGGGTCGGTCCGATCCGTCCCGAGGGCTGCCGGGCCCTCGCAGATAGGCCTCGATGCCGTCGAGCACACGGTCGAGGCAGAAGTCGAACGACTGCTCCATGGTGCGCGCGGAGTCCTCGGCGGGGGCGGTGAGGAGGGCGGCCCAGTTGGGGAAGCGCGGATCGCCGATGGCGCGGCCGAGGTCCGCCCCGACCGCCGCGGCCCACTCCTCGGTGGAGACGCCGTGCGCGTGCGCGCGTGCGAGCGAGACCGCGGTGTCCGAGGCGCCCCGCGTGAACCCGTCGACGATGCTGAGCATCTCGGCCAGGTCCTGCGCCCGGAGGCCGGTGCGCGCGAGCGCGTCGAGGAGCGCCTCCAGCCAGAGCAGCCAGTTCGGGCCGTGCGGGGCCGCGACGAACGGGAGCTCGGCGAGCCACGGTCGGGCGCAGAGCATCGCGCGCCTGGCCCGGGCCCACTCCATGACCTCGGTGCGCCAGTCCGGGCGCGGCTCCCGCCTGGGAGGGGGGAGCCCCATCCCGGCGTCCACGATCGCGTCGTAGATCGCCTCCTTGCTGGGGAAGTACCGGTAGAGCGCCATCGTCGTGAGCCCGAGCCTGGCGGCGACCGCCTGCATGGTCACGGCGCGCAGCCCGTCGGCGTCGGCGAGCGCGATCGCCGCCTCCACCACGTTGGCGGGGGTGACGCTCGGCTTCGGCCCCCGGGTCGGCGCCGAGCGGTCCTCCCAGAGGAGCTGGCTTCGGCGGCGCAGGTCCGCGTCCACCCGGACTGAGGCCGACATGATGTCTTCGTGCTTGAGCGCCTGGCGCTTCGGGCGTTCGTTCTCCGGCTTCTGGCTGGCCATCGCATCTCCCGAGAATTGATCCTTGACGGCGGACTTTGAACTGTGTACGACATATACACTGTACATGATACACAATATCTCGGAGAGGCCCCTCATGGCAATCGAATCAAGCTCCCGTGGCGTGCGCGCGGTGATCGGGGACTGGATGGTCCCGGCCGGGCTCATCGCGCTCGGCCTCATCCCCGCGATCGCGGGCTCGGTGCGTCTCGCGGAGGTCGCCTCGGGCGCTGACGTGACGCCCGAGAACGCGCGGTTCCTCGCCTCGCCGCTCCCCGTGGTGCTCCATGTCCTCGCGGCCGTCCCGTACAGCCTCCTCGGCGCCCTCCAGTTCTCGCCCGGCTTCCGTCGTCGCTTCCGCGGGTGGCACCGCGCGGTGGGAAAGCTCCTCGTACCGGCGGGGCTCGTCGTCGCGCTCTCGGGCCTGTGGATGGCGCACTTCTACCAGTTGCCGGCGTTCGACGGCCCGCTCGTGTACGTGGAGCGGCTCGTCTTCGGCGCGGCGATGCTTCTCGCGATGCTCCTCGGGATCGCCGCGATCGGACGCCGCGACTTCGTCGCGCACGGCGCGTGGATGACGCGCGCCTACGCGATCGGGCTCGGAGCCGGCACCCAGGTCTTCACGCACCTTCCATGGTTCCTCGTCGTGAACGACGAGCTGCCCGGCGGGCTTCCCCGGGCCGGGATGATGGGGGCGGGATGGATCATCAACGTGCTCGTGGCGGAGTGGGCGATCCGACGCGCCCATCGCCCGAAGCCCGCGCGGGTCGCGCCGACGGCGGCGGCGACGGTCACGCTGCTCCACTCGCCCTGACGCCGTGACGGACACGGCCGGTAGCAGTTCCCCTCACCAACGTTTCGATCCACAGGAGACTCCAACATGAAAGCCATCCTCCAGACCACCTACGGCGCCCCCGAGCAGGTCCTCGTCGCCGGCGAGCTCGAGCGTCCCACGCCCAACGCCGGCGAGGTCCTGGTGCGCGTCCGCGCCAGCTCCGTCAACACCCCGGACTGCATCGGCACCCTGGGTGTCCCCTACGTGCTGCGCCCGTTGGTCGTGGGCCTGACCGGCCCCGTCTCGGCGGTCCGCGGCTCCGACGTCGCGGGCGTGGTCGAGGCCGTGGGCTCCGGCGTCGTCGACTTCGCCCCCGGAGACGAGGTGTTCGGCTCGGTCTGGATCGCCAGCGGCTTCGCGCGGGGCGCGCAGGGGGCCTTCTGCGAGTACACCGTCGTCCCGGCGGGCCAGCTCGCGAAGAAGCCGGCGAACACGAGCTTCGAGGAGGCGGCCGGCGCGGTGATGTCGGGGGTGACGACGCTCCAGGCGCTCCGCGACGTGGCGGAGCTGGCCCCGGGCGCGCGCGTGCTGATCAACGGCGCGTCCGGCGGGCTCGGCACCTTCGCCGTCCAGATCGCCAAGGCGATGGGCGCCGTCGTCACCGGCGTGTGCAGCACGCGCAACGTCGAGCTCGTCCGCTCGCTCGGCGCCGATCACGTGATCGACTACACGCAGGAGGACTACACCAAGGGCGAGGCGCGCTACGACGTGATCTTCGACAACGTCATGAACCACCCGCCCGCCGCCTCCGCCGCGGTCCTCGCGCCGGGCGGGCGGTTCATCCCCAACAGCGTCGGCGACAATCGGTGGCTGGGCACGCTCCCGCAGATGGCCTACGCGGGGCTGTTCAAGGCGAAGGACTGGCGGACCGTCGAGTACCGGCCCGTCCGCGCCAACCTGGAGGCGCTTGCCGCGCTCCTCGAGTCGGGCGCCGTGCGCGTGGTCGTCGATCGCGTCTACCCGTTGGAGCAGGCCGGCGCGGCCGTGGCGCACATGGCGAGCCGGCGCGCGCGCGGGAAGGTCGTGCTCCAGGTGGGCGAGCACGGGCGCGCGTGAGTCCGAGCTCTGGCTACCCCCTGGCGGCCGGCGTCTGCTTCCTCCTCACCGAGGTCACAGCCATCGCCGGTGCCGTCCCGTACCGACATTCACGGCATAAATCCGGATCAAGGCCGACATGAACGCATCCCCAGACACCCTCGTGACCGGCGCGACCGGCCTCCTCGGCCGCTGGCTGGTTCCCCTGCTCACCCGGAGGGGCCACACCGTGCTCGTCCCGCTGCGGGGCGTCCGCGCCCGGGCGGCGGAGTACCTCGCCTGGACGGAGCGCCACGGCGGAGACGCCGGGCGCCTGGTGTTCGACGAGCTCGACCTCTCGCGGGAGGATCTCGGGCTCACCACCTCGGTGGCGGGCGTCCGCGACGTGTTCCACCTCGCCGGGCGGTACTCCTTCGGGATGTCCGTCGAAGAGGCGCGGAGCACCAACGTCGAGGGCAGCTTGCGCGTGCTGCGGCACGCCTCGCAGGCACCGCGTGCCCTGGCTCCCGCTGCCCGTACGGCGCGTCGCCGCGCTGCCGCGAGCGCTCACGCGGGTCGAACCCGAGGCGCTCTCGTTCCTCTCCACCGACACCTACGACACCGCCAGCGCCGACGCGCTCGCGCGGAGGTTGGGCCTCACCGCGCCGGACACGCTGCGGGCGATCGACACCTGGGTCGACTTCCTCGTCTCCGTCGATTTTGGACGGCGCCGCTAGCGGCGTCACCCACGCTCGCCACGCGCCTGTGGCAGGAGCCCGAAGAGGTCGCCACCCTCACCCCTGTGTCGTCATGAAATGGATTCGGAGGATGCTCATCGTGCTGTTCGCCCTGGTCTCCGGGCTCGTGGGCACCGCGATGCTGACCGCGCAGGGTGGCGAGCGGCCGGTGGGGTACCGGACCGTGCACGTGACAGGTGCGGACGGCGGGACGCTCCCGGTGAGCGTGTGGTATCCGACCGAGGCCAGAGCGCGGCCCACGACTCTGCTGGGCCTCGTGGTGATGCCGTGGCACCCGACGCTCCCGTCGCCGGACGTGACCTGCCGTTGGTCGTGATCTCGCACGGAAACGGCGGCGGCCCCGGTAGCCACGCCGACCTGGCCCTGGCCTTGGCGAGCGGCGGCTTCGTCGTCGCCGCGCCCATGCACACGGGTGACAATTTCGCGGATCATGGCGCTATCGGGTCGGCGTCGCTTTTTCATGGCAGAAACCAGGAGTTGCACGCGACCGTCGACCGGTCGTCGTACCCCGCGCCGTCTGGTCCGAGCTGATCCGCCCGGACGGCCCGGGGGCACCGGCGCCCTCCCTACCCGCGCTCGACGTACGGGTAGGTGGCCCCTTCCAGCATCTCGGGCACCGAGTACTCGAGCCCCGGCAGCTTGTTCCAGCTCTCCGCCCCTTCTCGCGTCTGCACCATCGTGGCCCAGTGCAGGACGCGCGCGCCCATGCGCTCGGTGGACATCTGCATCTCGAACCCCCACTCGCCCCGGTACCGCACCATCTGCCCGAAGCCGTAGGTGACGGAGCCGGAGCCCCGGGCGGAGACGAAGGTGAGCTGCACCCGCCCACCGGGGGTGACGGTCCCGAGGAGGGTGAGCTGTCCGGGTCGCGCGCGCGGCCCGCGCGTCGGCATCTCCCCCGCGTCGTACATCAGCGCCGAGGTGACACCCCAGAGGTAGCCGTTCCGGTAGCCGGTGATGTGCCAGACGGTCTGGTCGACGAGCCACGTGATCGTGTTGTCGTCGGGATCGAACTGCGGGGCCGGGAGATCGGGGGGGAGGACGTACCAGTAAGTATTCTCCAACCAGGCCCAGTCCGTGCGGTTCTCGGGGGTCGTCATGTTCGTTCTCCAGGCGACGCTAGGCTACTGCGAAGGGTCAGCAAACACAACCGCCCGTCCTCGGGCGCGTCCCCGCCGGAG
Source organism: uncultured Enterobacteriaceae bacterium (assembly GCA_964457335.1). GTDB lineage: Bacteria > Myxococcota_A > UBA796 > UBA796 > SXON01 > CAJBVW01. The sequence continues at coordinate 104,564 of CAYWGD010000006.1, forward strand.
GCGGGGCCGGGTGCCCTCCAGGCTCGGCCCAGGGGCCTCGGTCGGCCGGCCGCGTGCCGGCCGACCGCCCGGCGCCTCCGAGCTCCCCGTCGGCCTTCGGCCCACCGCCCCGGCGCGCGCCGGGCGCCTTCCGGTCCCCCTCGCGCGGGCGTGCTCCGCGCCCCTGCCACACAACGGGACATGCGGAGCTGCCACACACCGGGAGGCCGTCGGGACGTGGGAGGCCCTCATCGTAGAGAGCCAACCCGAGCTGTGAGGCACTCATGACCCCGAACCGACCGATCTTCTCCCTCCTCCTCCTCGCCACCGCCTGCGCCCCGGACATCGAGGCGCCAGGTGGCCAGCGCGAGGTGTACCCCATCAACTACGGCGTGACGGAGCTCGAGGACGCCGCCGCCGTCCAGTGCGACAACGACGCCGTGAGCCAGATCGTCGAGCAGTACAGTAGGACAATCCCGCTGCCTGCACCGGCGCCGCTCTGCGCTCGCGCAGCTGCTGCGGCAGGTGACCCTCTCACCCGGCGGGGTGAAGATCACCTACGGCTATTGTCACCATGAACCGGCAGGCCCCCCATACCCCCCGACATCCGACCTGCTCCCGTCCGCATCGAGGATCGCCGGGTCGCCGGCGTCGATGAGCGGCGACGACGGATCCAATGCCAGGTCCCAATCGATGCTGTCCGGGGACGACGTGTCCGCGTGCAGCGGGGCGACACCCAGGTTGCCGTCGCCGGGCGCGGGCTCGGTGGTCCCCTCGAAAGGCGTGGCGCCGTTGTCGTAGAAGTTGCTGTAGCGCGCGGTGAGCACGTCGCGGCTCGAGTAGGCGTACACGACGCCGCCCGCGTCCGCGTCGTTGCTCGACACGTTCGTGTTGGTGAGCGTCACCGACGAGCTGCTGTCCTCGAAGTAGAAGGCGCCGCCCGTGCCCGAGCCGACGTTCCCGACGATGTCCCCGTTCATGACGGAGAACGTCGACTGGTTGTACATCGCCACGCCCGCGCCCAGCGCGCGGTTGCAGGTCGCCTCGTTGCCGGTCAGGGCGACGTTGGTGAGCGAGCCCGTCGAGAAGGTGTGGAAGAACAGCGCCCCGCCGCAGTTGTTGTCGCCGCTCACCACGTTGTCCGCGACCCGCACGTTGGAGAGCTCGAGGATCCCGCCGTCGTACACCCCCGCGGCCGCCCCGAAGGCGTAGGTGCCCGAGCCGGGGCCGTCGATCGTGTTCCCCCAGATCGCGCCGCCCCGCCAGCGGACGACGCTGTCGCTGGCCACGTACAGCGCCCCGCCGTGCATCACGGACGAGCTCGTGGCGACGTTCTCGAAGGCCTCGCCGTCGTCGACCTCCAGCGTCGTGCGGAGCGCGTAGATGCCGGAGGCGTAGCAGCGGAGGTCGGCGGAGCAGGCGAGCTCGTTGTCGTCCACGGACAAGGAGCGCGCCGTCACGGTCGCGCCGTTCAGGTAGGCGCCGACGCCGATGCAGCCGCCCGACACGCACCGGTTCCCGGTGATCCGCACGTCGGCGAGCGAGAGCTCCGCGCCCCCGACGAAGAGCCCGGCGCCCATGTCGGCGTCTCCGCCGGTGATCGTGAGGCCCGCGAGCGCGCTGCCCGACGCCGAGCCATCCACCTCGACGACCGGCCCGACCCCGCCGCCGTCGATGACCGTGAGGTCGGAGCCCATCCCCTGCAGGGACACGGCCTTGCCGGAGAGCGTCAGCGTCTCGGACCAGGTGCCCGCCCCGACGCACACCATCTCGCCGTCCGGCGCGGCGTCCAGCGCGTCCTCGATCGTGGGCCAGGCGCCCGGGACCGCGTAGGGGCCGTCCACCGCGCCGTCGCAGTCCTCGTCGACGCCGTCGCAGATCTCCTCCGCCCCCGGGTACACCTCGTCGTCGGCGTCGTCGCAGTCGCCCCCCACGAGCACCCCGCCCGCGTCCGGGGTGCACGAGGTGGTCGCGTCCCCCGCTCCGAAGCCGTCCTCGTCGGCGTCGGAGTACCAGGTCACGCCGTCGATCGGGTCCTCGTCGATGGCCTCGTCGCAGTCCTGGTCGACGCCGTCGCAGGTCTCCTCCGCGGCGGGGTGCACGGTCCCATCGGCGTCGTCGCAGTCGCCGCCGACGGGCGCGGCGCCCGCCGCTCCCCCGCAGATCGAGGGGACGTCACCCGTGCCGTAGCCGTCCCCGTCGGCGTCCGGGTACCAGCCGACGTCGAACGCACCCTCGTCCACCGCCCCGTCGCAGTCCTGGTCGGCGCCGTCGCAGGTCTCCGTGGCGTCGGGGCTCACCGCGGGATCGGCGTCGTCGCAGTCGTCGGCGTTCCCGACGGCCGCGGTGGGCGGCGCGCAGCCGTCCCCGGGCGAGTCGGGGTCGCCGTAGCCGTCCTCGTCGCGGTCGTGGAACCACGCGATGGTGGCGCAGTCGTCTTCGGGCTTCGTGTCGGTGCAGGCGGCGAGGATCGCGAGGAACATGCGGGAAGTCTACCAGCGGAGCCGCCCTACTTCCGGAACGCCACCTTCCGCGTGTCCAGGAGCTCCTCGCGCGGGATGGCGAGCCGCTCGGACAGGAGGCCCACGAGCTCCGGGGTCGAGAGGCGGCCGGCCTCCTCCCCGCCGTCGAGGACGCGGGCCACGAGGTCGCGCTTGTCGGCGTGCAAAGCGAGGATCTGGTCCTCGATCGTGCCGAGCGCCACCATGCGGTAGATGGTGACGGGCCGCGTCTGGCCGCGGCGGTGGGCGCGGTCGGAGGCCTGGTCCTCGGCGGCGGGGTTCCACCATGGGTCGAGGTGGACGACGCTGGAGGCCGCGGTGAGGTTCAGCCCCACGCCGCCGGCCTTCAACGAGAGCAGGAACAGCGGGGCCGCGCCCTCCTGGAAGGCCCGCACGCGCTGTTCGCGCGCGGCGCGCGGCGTCTGTCCGTCCAGGTACAGGTAGGCCACGCCGCGGGCGTCGAGGGCCTCGCGCACGAACGCGAGGTGCGACGTGAACTGGCTGAAGACCAGGGCGCGCTGGCCCTCGGCCAGCAGCTCGTCGAGGAGCTCCAGCACGCGGGCGAGCTTGGACGAGGGGAGCTCGGAGCGCGGGTCGTAGAGGCGCGGGTGCGAGACGAGCAGCCGCAGGCGGGTGAGCGCGGCGAGGACCTCCACGCGGCGCTCCTGCTCCTTCAACACCGACGCGCGGCTCTCGATGTCGGAGAGCGTCGCGAGGCGGGCGTCTTCGTAGAGCGTCCACTCCGCGCTGGAGAGCACGACGGGCACGCGCACCTCCGTGCGGGGCGGCAGCTCCGTCTCGACCTGCCCCCGCGTGCGGCGGAGGAGGAACGGCGCGAGGACGCGGGCGAGCGCCGGGGCCGCGGCGGGGTCGATCTTCTTCTCGATGGGGAGGGCGTAGCGGGCGCGGAAGGCCTCCCAGCCGCCGAGCAGGGCGGGGAAGACGACGTGGAACAGGCTCCAGAGCTCGCCGAGGTGGTTCTCGATGGGGGTGCCCGACAGCGCCACCTTCACGTCCGCCTTCACCGCGCGGGCCGCGCGCGCGCGCCGGGTGTTCGCGTTCTTGAGGTTCTGCGCCTCGTCGTACACGGCGGTGGCGAACGGGTGCGCGGAGAGGCGCTCGGCGTCGTGGACCAGCAGCCCGTAGCTCACGACGAGGACGTCGCCGGGCCCGAGCGCGGCGAGCGCGAGGTCCCGGTCGGGCGCGTCGGCGTACAGCACGAGGCGGAGCGACGGCGCGAAGCGGCGGGCCTCGTCGCGCCAGTTGAACGCGACGGACGTGGGCGCCACGACCAGCGCGGGGCCGAGCTCCGCGCGCGCCAGCAGGAGCGCGAGCGACTGGACGGTCTTGCCCAGCCCCATGTCGTCGGCGAGCACCCCGCCGGCCCCCCACGCGGCGAGCCGGACGAGCCAGGCGTAGCCCTCGGACTGGTAGGGGCGGAGCTCGGCGCGCAGCGTCGCCGGCAGCACCGGGCGGAGCGCCCCGGCGGCTTCCACGCGGGCGACGAGCGCGCGCCAGCGCTCGTGGGCCTCCAGCGCGGCGCCGCTCTTCTGGAGCGCGTCGAACACGGGCGCCGACGCCGGACCCACCTCCACACCCGCGCGGCCGAGATGCGCGTGATCCGCGAGCGCCTCGAGGAGCCGCCGCAACGCGGCGTCGAGCTCGACGTAGGTGTGCGCGTCGACGGCAACGTAGCGATCGCGACGCCGCGCGGCGTCGAGCAGCACCGCCAGCTTCACCCGCTCGCTCCCCACGTTCAGCTCTCCGAGCGCGCCGAACCACTCGCGCCGCTGGTCGAGGACGATGCGGAGGGCGCCGGCGCCGTGGCGACCGAGGGAGCGCAGCGGTCGCCCGACCCACTCCAGCTCGGGCGGCTCGGGGCGCGCGGCGCAGGCGGCGAGCAGGTCGAGCGCGCCGTGGGCGTCGGGAAAGCGGAAGGTGTACGGCGCCTCGGAGCGCTCGGCGTCTCCGAGGGGGAGCTCGTCGAGCAGCGCCTCGGCGTGGAGCTCCTCGCACCGGAGATCGCGGACGGCGTGGAAGGCCTGCTCGCCGCGGCGCACGTGCACGTCGCGCGGGCCCTGGCCGGGCACGAACGACGCGCTGTCGGCCAGCGGCCGCACGCGCAGCTCGACGATCACGGCGCCGCCGGGCTGGGCCTCCAGGCGGAGCAGCGGCAGGAACAGGGGCGGCGTGGCCTCCCCGAGCACGCTCCGCGGCATCGCGACGGGGACGTGCGCGGCCCACCGGGCGAGCGAGGCCAGGAGCGGCTGGCGGGCCTCGACGGGAAAAACGTCCCCCTCGCGCTTGAGCACGGCCAGCATGGCCCGGAGCTCGGGCTTCACGTCGAGCAGCGTCAGCCGGCGACCGTCCCAGAGGAAGAGCACGTCCTCGGCGCGCGAGCGACGGAGGCGGTCGAGGAAGGGCCCGGAGAAGGCGGAGCCGTCGAGACCCGCCGTCACGCGCACGGCGCCGCCGCGCGGCTCCGCGACGAGGCCCACGGGGGCACGACCGACGAGCACGGGGCGATCGGGGGCCTCCTGGAGGAACAGCCGGGGGTGGTCCACCAGCGCCTCCACGGCCGCGCGCGACACGAAGCCGCCGTCCTCGGGCAGGAGCATCGCGATGCGGGCATCCTCGGCCGCGAGCTTTCCGGCGTGCTCGATGAGCAGGCGACGACGGCTGACGACGGTGCCCACGCCGGGCTTCCCCCCCTTCCCGAGCTTGTGGAGGGCCGGCAGGACCTCGATCCCGGCGCCGTCGCTGACGGAGAGCCGCCACGTGAGCTCGATGCCCGCGCGGCCGATCGGGCTCTCCGTGAGCGCGGCTTCGAGGGCGAGGAGCGTGCGCTCCCAGGCGGCGTCGGACATCGGCCTCGGGATCCGGACCGGACGTCTACATCACTTTCCCGCGGCGAGCCTCGTCGGCTGGACGCCGCGTGGCGTCGCCGAGGCGCCCGCCAGCCCGGTCTCCACGCCGTCGGAGTAGCATCCCCCCGATGCTCGTCCTCCTCGCTTGCGCCGCCCCCGACCCCGCTCCGTCGGACACGGCGGAGGCGCCCGGCCCCTGGGACGTTCACGGGCTCGTGAACATCGCGCACCGCGGCGGCGGGCTCCTCGCGCCGGAGGAGACGCTCGCCGCTTACGAGAACGCGATCGCCGTGGGCGCCGACGCGCTCGAGTGCGACACGCACGCCACCTCCGACGGCGTGGTGGTGTGTATACACGACGACACCGTGGACCGGACCACCGACGGCACCGGCGCGATCCGCGACATGACGTTCGAGGCGCTCCGCGCGCTGGACGCGGGGTACTGGTTCACCCCCGACGACGGCCGGTCGTATCCCTACCGCGGGACCGGGCTCGTCGTCCCGACCCTGGCCGAGGTGCTCGCGGCCTTCCCCGACGTCCCGTTCTCCGTCGAGATCAAGCAGACCGAGCCTCCGATCGTCGACGCGGTGCTCGCCGACATCGACGCGAACGGAGGGCGCCCGCGCGTGGTCGGCGGCTCCTTCGACGACGCCACGTCCGCGGCCCTCCGTGCCGCCGCGCCCGACCTCCAGACGGCCTTCTCCCTCCCCGAGACGGTCCTGTTCGTCGAGGACGGCGACGACGACGACTACGTGCCCCCCGCGCGCTTCCTCCAGAGTCCGCTGTACATGGGCGAGACCCTCCTGATCGACGAGTCGTTCGTGGAGCGCGCCCACACGCTCGGGCTCGCGGTCCACCCGTGGACCGTCAACGACCGCGCGGAGCTCGAAACGCTCGTCGCCCTCGGCGTGGACGGGATCTTCACCGACGACCCCGCGCTCCTGGCGCAGCTCCGCTAGCCCGGCCGCGACACGTGGGGGGCGAGGCGCAGGACGGCGCGCCGGCCTACTCCGACGCCTCGACCAGCACGGGATCGTTCGGCTCGTTCAGCGCGTCCCAGCGCCGCCAGAGCTCCCAGCCGTCGTCGGCGCCCTCGACCGAGAAGTCGATGTTGTAGAGGCAGTCGCACCCGGCCACCACCGAGGGGTGCATGTCCACGGGCTGGACGAGCACCTGCAGGAGCGGCCCGTCGAAGCGGTAGAAGCCCTCCACGTCCTGGGCGCAGCGGAAGTGTGCGTTCTCCCACTCGAAGCGGGTGGCGTCGCCCTCGGGCGCCGCCGTCACGGTCGTCTCGTACTCCTCGTAGGGGCTCCCGTCGCAGGCCTTCTGGCTGAAGTCCTCGATGGGAGCGGCGTCTTCCCAGCCCTCCGGGAGGTCGGTGCAGGCGACGAGCAGCAGGACGAGCATGGGATCTCCGGTTCGCCGACGGGGCATGCAAGCGCGAGGCCAGCGCGCCCCTACTCCCCCAGCTTCCGGGCCAGCGTGTTCCGCGCGATGCCGAGCACGCGCGCGGCCTCGGACTGGTTGCCCCCGCACCGCGCGAGCACGTGCCGGACGTAGGCCCGCTCGACCTCCTCCAGCGTACCGGTGGGCACGAACGCGCCCGCGCCGTCGAGCTCGATCTCCTCGGCCTGGACCACGGCGCCGGCGGCCAGCACCACCGCCGCCTCCACGCGGTTCTCGAGCTCGCGCACGTTCCCCGGCCAGGGCCAGCCGTGGAGCTTCGCGCGCGCCGCCGCGGACAGCCGCAGCCCGGGCCGGCCGTGCCGCCGCCCGGCCTCGAACAGGAAGTGGTCGACCAGCCGATCGAGGTCGTCGTGGCCGCGCTCGCGCAGCGGCGGCAGCACGATCTCCACGACGCGCACGCGGTAGTAGAGGTCCTGGCGGAAGCTCGCGGCGCCGTCCAGCGCGCGGTGCGTCGCGCTCACGATGCGCACGTTCGCGGGCTCCACGCGCGTGCCGCCCACGCGCACGAAGCTGCGGTCCTGGAAGAGCCGCAGGAGCTTCCCCTGCACGCCGAGCGGCAGCTCCCCGATCTCGTCGAGGAACAACGTGCCGCCCTGCGCCGCGTGCACCTTCCCCTCCGCGGGGCGGTCCGCGCCCGTGAACGCGCCGCGCTCGTGGCCGAAGAGCTCGTTCTCCACGAGCGACTCGGGCAGCGCCGCGCAGTCCACCTTCACGAACGGGCCCTCCCGCCGCGCCGAGTTGTCGTGGATCGCCCGCGCGATCAGCTCCTTCCCGGTCCCGCTCTCCCCCCGCACGAGCACCGTCGCCTCCGTGCGCGCGGCGCGGTCCGTGCGGTCGTACACCCGCCGCATGGCGGGCGACTCGCCCACGATGTGGTTGAAGCGGAACGCGAGCGCGTGCGGCGAGCCGGGGTGGAGCTGGCTGCGGAGGCTGGTCGCGGCCAGGAGCTCGACGAGCTGCGCCGCGAGCGCCCGGAGGTGCCGCTCGTCGTCGAGATCGAAGGCGCCGGGCTTGTTGAGGAGCTGCAGGACCCCGACCACCACGTCGCCCTCGCGCATCGGCACCGCGAGCAGGCTGTGCGTCCGGTAGCCGGTGATCGCGTCGATGCGCTCGGCGAAGGTCGCGTCGGACCGCGGCACGTTGAGCACCGCGCCCGTCGATGCGACGTGCCCGGCCACGCCCTCGCCGATCTTGAGCCGGATCTCGGCGATCTCCGGGAGGTGCGCCACGCGGCTCACGAGCTCCCCGCGAGCGTGGTCGACCAGGTAGAGCGTGCCGCGGTCGGCCCCCATCCGGCGCGTCGCCTCGTCGACGACGGCGCGGAGCAGCGCGTCGAGGTCCACCCGCCGGTCGAAGAGCCGCGCGCGGAGCTCCGCGATCCACCCCACGTCCACGGTCCCTCCGAGCGCGCGCTGCACCAGGCCGGCAGCGTAGCGCCCGGCGTCCGTCGGGGTCAAAGGCGCCCCCGCCGTCGCCAGGGGCGGGGCCGCCCTCACGCCGCCTCCGTCGCGGCCCCCTCGCGCGCCGCGAACGTCGCCGCGAATCGCGCGCGGGCACGGTCCTCGATGACGGCGAGCGCGTCGTCGTCCCGACGCGGATCGTGGTGGAACAGGGCGAGCCGCCGCACCGCCGCGCGCTCCGCGACCGTCACCGCCTCCGACCACGTGGAGTGCCCCCAGCCGCGCCGCGAGAGGTACTCCTCGTCGGTGTACTGCGCGTCGTGCACGAGCAGGTCGGCGCCCTCCGCGAGCGCGACCAGCCGCGGGTCCACCTCCCCGCCGTGCTCGATGTCCGTCGCGTACACGACCGCGCGCCCGTCGGCCTCCACGCGCCACGCGAGCACGCCGTTGGGGTGGCTCGACTCCGCCGCCGTCACGCGGAACGGCCCGACCTCGAAGGGCTCCCCCGCCACCGCCGCCCGCCACGTGACGCGCGCCCGCAGCGCGTCGAGGCCCACCGGGAAGCTCGGCGCGACCATCTGCCGGGCGAGCGCGTCGCGGAGGTCCACGCCGTCGCGCGTCGCGCCCACCAGGTAGAGCTCCGACGCCGGGTGGAACGCCGGCCCGAAGAACGGCACGCCCTGGATGTGGTCCCAGTGCACGTGGCTGAAGAGCACGGTCGCGCGCAGCGGCCCGCCGTCGCGCAACATCGCGTCGCCCAGCGCCCGCAGCCCCGTGCCCCCGTCGAGGATCAGCCGCTCGCCGCCCGCCCGCACCTCCACGCACGAGGTGTTGCCGCCCGCGCGGGTGTACCCCGCGCCGCTCACCGCGATGCTCCCGCGCACGCCCCAGAACCGGACCTCCATCGGACCTCCTCGCCCACGCCGCGCTCCTGCGGCGAAGGGCGCCCTCCGACGGAGCAAGCCGCGCGCCGCTCGCAAGTGTCCGGATTCCCTGGCGGCGCCCCCCCGGGGCTGCGCCGGTTTGGCGCAGGGGTGCGCCGGGACGGAGCACCCCGTTAGCTGGCGGCGAGGAGCCGAGCATGCCCACGACCGACCCCCGCATCGACGCCTACATCGACCGCGCCGCGCCCTTCGCGCAGCCGATCCTCCGCCACCTGCGCGCGGCCGTGCACGCCACCTGCCCCGACGTGGTCGAGACCGTGAAGTGGGGCATGCCGCACTTCGAGCACAAGGGCGTCCTCTGCAGCTTCGCGGCGTTCAAGGAGCACTGCTCGTTCGGCTTCTGGCGCGGCTCCGAGGTGATCGAGGGCTCGGCGCCGGGGATGGGGAGCTTCGGCAAGATCACGTCCCTCGCGGACCTCCCCGCCGACGCCGAGCTGGCCGCGCTGATCGCCAAGGCCGTGGCCATCAACGAGTCCGGCACCAAGGCCCCGCGCCCGGTCAAGCACCCCAAGCCGCCGCTCGCCATCCCCGCCGAGCTCACGGCGGCGCTCGACGGGCACCCCGAGGCCCGCGCCAACTTCGACGCCTTCCCCCCGAGCCACAAGCGCGACTACGCCGACTGGATCGTCGAGGCCAAGACCGCGGAGACGAAGCGCCGCCGCATCGAGCAGGCTGTCGCGCAGATCGCCGAGCGCAAGTCGCGGAACTGGAAGTACGAGCGCGGCTGACGACCCTGGATCAGGGCAGCCGCTCCGCGCTGCGTCGGCGCCGTGCCCCGGAGGGACGTGGGCGGCTCCGGTGCCCGGGGCGTGTTTCCCGCCGAGCACCCCGCACTTACCGTCGATCGAGGGAGGTGCGCGTGGCGAAGGAGAAAGAGCACGGCAAGGGGTCGATGACGGTCGAGGAGGCCGGCCGCCTCGGCGGCGAGAAGCGCAAGGAGGAGCTCGGCCACGAGGGCTACGTGGAGATGGGCCACAAGGGCGGCGAGGCCGGCGGCAAGAAGGGCGGCGAAGCTCGCAAGGAGGAGCTCGGGCACGAGGGCTACGTGGAGCTCGGGCACAAGGGCGGCGAGCGCGTCCGTGAGCTCGTCGAGGCCGGGAAGGAAGTCGAGGGGGAGAAGACGAAGAAGTAGGCGCGGGGGCGGCGGTTTGCCGCGCGGGCGGCAGACCGACGTGCCCCCTCGGAGCCCGGGGCGATGTGGCCGACGGAGGGCTTGCGGCGGCGCGGAGTAGGGCGCGCCACCCCGACCTCCGCGCGAGTCACCGGTTGTAGCGTCTACCTCCGCGTGCTGGCGGGGCCGGGGCGTGTGGGGAAAGTGCGCGCCCACCACCTCCCCCCTCCCCATCGGGTACGCTCTCTCCGTGGTCTTCACCCTGCTGCTCGCCTGCGCCACCCTCGGCTGCCGCGTCGGCGAGCGCCCCACCACAGGCGAAGGGCCCCCGGCCCCCGCGAGCGCGCCCGCCGGCCCCGCCGGCCCGACCGGCGCCGCGGTGGCCGCGGTGGAGCTCACCGCGCCCGGCGCCGCCGAGGATCCGGTCGTCACGCGGCTCCTCGCCGCCGCGCGCCGGGACGAGGCGACGACCTGGAGCCGCATCGTCGCCCTCTGCGACGGCTTCGGCCCCCGCCCGGCCGGCTCGCGCGCGCTCCAGCAGGCGATCGACTGGAGCGTGGAGCGCTTCCGCGAGGACGGGCTCCAGGACGTGCGCACGGAGCCCGTGACGGTGCCGGTCTGGGACCGTGGCGAGGAGTCGCTCGTCATGACGGCGCCCTACGCCGCGGAGCTCGCCATGCTCGGCCTCGGCGGCTCCGTCGGCACGGCCGGGATCGAGGCCCCCGTCGTGGTGGTGAAGTCCTTCGACGAGCTCGGCCCGCAGGTGGCCGGCAAGATCGTGCTCTACGACAGCCCGATGGACCTCGGCACCCCGCAGATCCTCCGCTACGGCACGGCGGTCGCCTACCGCTCGCAGGGCGCCACCCGCGCCGCGCGGCACGGGGCCGTGGCCGCGCTCGTCCGCTCGGTGACGACGCGGTCGCTCTACACGCCCCACACCGGCGGCATGCGGTACGCGCCGGACGTGCCGCCCATCCCGACCGCGTCGGTCACCGTCGAGGACGCCGAGCGCATCGCGCGGCTCACCACCGCCGGCACCGAGGTGCGCGTGAAGCTCGCGATGGGCGCGCGGCGGCTGCCCGACGCGCCGAGCGCGAACGTGCTCGCCGAGCTCCCCGGCGCAACCGACGAGATCGTGCTCATCGGCGCGCACATCGACTCCTGGGACGTGGGCACCGGCGCGCAGGACGACGGCGCCGGCGTCGTCCACGTGATCGAGGCCATGCGGCACCTCAACGCGCTCGGCGTGACGCCGCGGCGCACGATCCGCGCGGTGCTCTTCACCAACGAGGAGTTCGGGCTCGCGGGCGGCGAGGCCTACGACGCCGCGCACGGCACGGAGCGCCACGTCGCCGCCGTCGAGTCCGACCTCGGCGCCGGCCGCCCGCTCGGGTGGACCGCTTCCGGCCGCACGGGCGACCTCGACTGGCTGAACGCCGCGCTCGATCCGACCGGCCTGCGCGTGCTCGGTCCCGGCGGCGGCGCGGACATCGGCCCCCTCGGGGAGCGCGGCGTGCTCGTGATCGGGCTCTCCCCCGACGACGAGCGCTACTTCGACATCCACCACACCGAGGCCGACACCGTCGACAAGATCGACCCCACCGCGCTCGCGGAGGGCGTCGGCCAGCTCGCGGCGCTCGCGTGGCGGCTCGCGAACACCGACCGCGCCGAGGTCGGGACGGACTGATCCGTCGTGACCGTCTGCACGCCGGCGGTCGCGCTTTCCGATCCCGCGCCGCCCGGGCATGATGTTCCCACGCCTGGAGACGCCGTGCGCAGCCCCCTGTTGATCTCGATCCTCGCGACCATCGGCTGCGCTCCCACAGAGGAGGGCGAGGCCTGCCTGGCGATGGAGGCCGACGCCACGGAGTGTCCCGCGCCCGAGGACGTGAACGTCGAGGATCTCGTGAGCCCCGACCAGTGCGACCTCGACCCCGTCGAGATGTTGTCCACCGAGGCGCCTGACATCCGGGAGAACCGCATCTTCCAGGACGGCACGCTCGCCTGCTGCTACGACACGCTGCTGGTCGACACGATGCCCGGCGGCGAGTGCCAGGTCGGCCGCCCCTTCCTCCACGAAGGCGCCCCCGTGCTCCCGGCGGCGCCCGAGGTGGGGGAGCCCGTGGCGGCCGCGTGGCTGCGGCTCGCGCGTTTGGAGCTCGCGTCCGTGGCGGCGTTCGCGCGCCTCCAGCTCGAGCTCCTCGCCCACGGCGCGCCGCTCGACCTCGTCGACCGCGTGGCCGCCGCCATGGCCGACGAGGTCGACCACGCGCGCCGGGCCCGCGCGCACGCCGAGCGCCTCGCCGGCGTGGCGCTGCCCTTCGGCCCGATGCCCCTGCCCGCGATCGACGTGCAGCGGGGCCTCGCCGCGCTCGCGCGCGACGCGGTCCGCGAGGGCTGCATCGGCGAGACCGTGTCGGCCGGGATCGTGCGCGCCGCCGCCGAGGCCGCGGAGGACCCCGCCTGGGCCGACGAGCTCGCGGCCGTCGCCGCCGACGAGGAGCGCCACGCCGTGCTCTCGTGGTCCATCGTCGCGTGGGCCGTGCGCGCGGGCGGCGCCGAGGTGCGCGTGGCCGTGCGCGCGGCCTTCGCCGCGCCGGTGCCCGTCGGCGGGATGACCCGCCTCGACGGCGCCGAGGGCGCCGGGCTCCTGGGGCCCACGGCCGCCGCGCGGGTCGCCGAGGAGACGATCGCGCGGGTGATCGGGCCCGCGGCCACGGCGCTGCTGGCGGCCTGACGCCGGTTCGCTTTTCGGCCCGTTGCCGTGCGCCGGCGCCGCGCCGCCATCGTGCGCCGGCGCCGCGCCGACGCGCACGGCGGCGGGCGCCGGGCGACCGGCGCCGCGCCATCGGGC